>OZ242174.1:0-812500 GCA_965205685.1 Gammaproteobacteria bacterium
TGGCCAGGCATCTCCATGCTCAAGTGCTAGGCTGAAGAGCGCAAAGGCTCCTTGGATTCCGGGGCATCTCCAACCCTAGGTGATCTTGCGACGACATTATGGATGACGGGGTTCGTCAGGTCCTGTCTGGCCCTGCGTCGCTGCTCGTAGAGTCCGAGTGCATGCAACGGGAAGTACTGGCGATAAAGAACATAATCCAGCAGTGCCGTGCGGAAAAAGACCCCGGCCATGTCCTGTCTGGGCCATGATCCGTCCTCGCGCTGGGCATCGAGTAAGAACCGTGCGCCCTTCGAAATCGCGTTCCAACTCGAATCACCCGCCTCAAGAAGCGCAATCAGTGCCCATGCGGTCTGGATGACCTGGCTTTGTTCATGCGCGATGTACCGGCCGCTCAGACAGCCACTGTGATGCTCGCCCCATCCCCCGTCACTTCGCTGGCGGTCCAGCAGCCACCTGCAGGCCAGGCGCAACGCCGTATCACCGGGGCAGGCACCGGCGGCCAGCAGTCCCCGGATCCCGAACAGCGTGCCATAGATGTACTGAACGCCCCACACGCCACGCCATGACCCATCACTTGACTGGGTCTGGCGAATCCAGGTATCGGCCCGCAAGACGGCCTCCATCAACTGCCGGTCTGCCAGACTCGGGAGGTGTTTCCTGCAGGCAGCAAATGCCGCCAGACAGGACGCCGTGCACTCGATGTAGGAATGCTCGGTCATCGATTCGCCAAACATCTCGGCTGGATTCAGCCACTCGAGTCCGAGCACTGAGCGTTGCGATTCGTAACTGCCAAAGCCACCATCGCGGTTTTGGCCACGCAACATGAACCGAATCGCATCGCGGAGCACGGCTGCATCCGTTGCCTCGTGATGGGTGGCGATCAGTCCAAGCACGGCCTCAGCCGTACAGTCCGTTACCGGCCAGCCATGCCATCCACCTGCGAAACACCAGCCGCCCTTGGGATCGTTTCGCCAAGCCTCGCGGTAACCTTCGAAGCTGGTGGTGATCTGCTGTCGGTACAGGAACTCGGCGCCCGCTACGCGTGCATCCGTAACCCCTTCAATGTCGCTCGTCGTGGCCAGTGCCTGCAGTGCAAAGCCGGTATCCCACGAGGCGCTCCTTGCACCGGTAACCCGCGCTCCCATCTCCTCGTCTTCCCAGATCCAGCCGTCTAGCTGTTCGAGCGCCTGGGCCAGGTCCGAGTCATCGGGATCCCGCAGCCACAAGGCAAGCATGTTGAGGATACCGCTGACCGGGGAAATGCACGTATGACTGGTGGTCTGCAACTCCCACCGGATCTGGTGCAGGATCGCTTCCACACACCGGTCGCGAAGGCGTTGGCTGTGGTAGCGCTCAAAAATCTGCGCCACCCGGTAGCCAGCCCGCAGCCACACGCTGGGCCGCGCAAAGAGGTCGGCGTCTCGGAGGCGGTTGCGGCCCTTGCGGAAATCGGTGTAGGCGACTCCCTGTGGATACAACTCCTCACGCAAGGATGTGATCAGGGGAGTTGCTGGGACCTGGAACCGATGCGAGTAGATCACCGCCATCGCCATGTAGATCAGTCGGGTATGACAGTACCAGTTCGAGGGATGTAACGTGATCCAGCGTGGCAGGCTCCACAACTCCGGCAAGACGGCGTTTACACCACGCCAGTCGTAGAGATTGAGAAGTGCCAGCCAGAATTTCCCCCAGCTTGGAATTGCGAGGACTCCCTCGGCTTGCATGAATTGCCTCGCGGGTACCAGCAGCGCGTCCTCGCGCTCCAGTCCCAGCAATCTCGCCGCCACGTATACCAGAGTGGTGACAAACAGGTGGGGTTGAGAGTGTTCGTGCATCCCCCATGCGCCCCCTTCAAGACGGGTGTGTTCGAATGAGCGCAACACACGTCGGCGCCTGCCGGGATCAAGTGGCCTACCGATGATGTAGTGCAGTAATACATACTGCGCGGTCAACATGGGACACCAGACCATCTCGCCTTCCCAGCCACCCTCCTCGCCCTGCAGATCCAGCAAGCGCATGCTTGCACGCTCCAATGCCGAAGTTGCATCGAGGGAGGGCACTTCCTTCGGGCGACTGGGCTGGGGGTTTCGGGCTTTGGCGGGCATGGAGATCTGCAGCACACCGGCCAGCGTGCTCCAGGATCGCCGGTCCAGCTCACCTTTCCCGTTTCTTGCCCTGGAGAGTTGCAGGATGCTCCGCAAAAACCATCCAAGCCGGACCGTGATCGCACGAAGAACGTCACGCGCCCGTCGCCAGGCGAGATGGTTGCAGGATCGCGGGATTTGCTCGACGATGGTGCGCACCACGGTTGTGACGAAGGCGAACCCCATGCGAATCGATGAGGTATCTTCGCAGGCAAGTAACCGTACGGTCTGGTCCCTGAATGCAGTGTTGGTACGGGCACTTCGGTAAATCGTGTGCCGCAAGGCAACTGCCTCGGCCCGATGATCGGCAAACACCTCGTAGAGCCCCATGGCGAGAAACGCCGGACCCCGGGTTGCACGGATGCGCCTGGCAGTAAATTTGCTGAAATTATCGCTCTCGGCCAGCACAAGCGCATCGCCGAAACCGAAGGTCATCCCCATCGCCGTCATCGGATGGTAGTGTCCGGCCGCATCGCCGATCAGAACGCGTTGTGCACTCCCGTAGGTGAGCCGCGGTCTCAGTTTGTTGGCAGCGACATGGAACTGTCCGGCGCGCAAAGCCTCGATAAATGCCGGGCGAAAGGTATCCGGCAACAGGTCAGTATACGAATCCAGCAAGAAACCGATGCGATCGCGGGGCGTGGTGCGCTCCAGCGGGACATCGACGATCAGCCGGACATGACGCTCGCCAAGGCGGTAGATGAGAATGGGACCCGGACCGCCGAGCAGCACGTGTCCATACCCCTCCAGCGGCAATTCCACCCCGCTCAAAACTACGCCCACCGTCTGCGAGCAGATCACCGGGTTTTTCGACAACCCCAGTGACTGACGCACGACCGAGGCCTGGCCGTCAGCACCAACAATGCGAGAGGCCATGACCGTTTCATCCGTGCCGTTGCAGGTGAACGTGAGGCGCCCGTCTTCGACTTCACGTGCTCGGGCGTTAACCAGATACTCGATCTGTGGATGGCAGCTGACCGCTTCACGCAGGTTCGAAACCAGCGAGGCGTGCTCGCAGGTCAGCCCCCGGGCGCCTTGCGGATAAGAGAAAACGATGGGCTCAGAACCGTCTTCCGGGAACACTGCAAACCCCTTGCCCCTGGGGTCAGGGAGCTGCACGCCCAGATCAACTCCGATCTCGCGCAAGATCCGCACGGCAGGAGGATGCAGCCATTCGCCAGCAAGGCGCTGGGAAGCCTTGGGATTAGCTTCGAGCAGGACCACGCGGGCACCCTTCCGTGCATGGGCCAGTGCACACAGGCTGCCGACCGGACCCGCACCAACGATGGCTACATCGCAACGCCGGGCAGAGGTACCGTTCACTGGAACAGGCTCGCGCTCGGGCGCCGTCGGTAGCGCAGCCGGCAAGGTTCCACCGGACCGGTCACCCAACTGCCGTAATTCGGGGCGGGAAATCCAGAGTCGAGATGAAAGTCGAAGCGGTCGAGCAGCACGGTCCAGATCGCTTTCAGTTGCATGACCGCAAAATGCTTGCCCATGCACCGGTGTTTGCCCCCGCCAAAGCCGATCAGGGCGAAGTGGTGCTGCTTGTCCTCGCTGGCGGGCGGGTCAAAGCGCTCCGGTGCAAAACGTTCCGGGTCGGCAAAGACATGCGGCAAGCGATGAGAGACTGCCGGCGACACCACGGCCAGGGTGCCTTCCGGCACGCTGTAGCCCTTGTACTGAAGGGGCTTGAGCACCTTGCGAATCAGCATGATCAACGGCGGATGCAGGCGCTCCCCTTCGCGCACGGCGTGCTCCAGCGCCACCTGTTGCTTGAGACTCGCGAGGCTCACCTGTTCACTCTCGCGGTAGACCTCCTGCATCTCGTCCCGGATGCGCTCCAGGTAAGCGGGGGCCCGTAAAAGTTCCAGCAACGTCCAGGTCGCGAGCACGGCACTCGTGTGCTGACCCGCAAACAGCACCGTCAGCAGAATGCCGGTAATCTCGTCGTCGCTCAGTGCGCGGCCATCCTTGTACCGGGCGCGCATGAGCGTCTGCATGAAATCGTCGGGCTGTGCCCCGGTGCGCCGGCGTTCCGTCATGACCCGACCGAAGATCTCGGCCACCTTTTGCCGGGCCCGGTCGCGGGTGCGATGGGCCGGGGTCGGCAGCCTGGGAAGGAAAAACCCCAGGGTATTGATGCCGTTTTGCAGATCGTGATAAGCCTCGGCAAACCCCGTGTCCACCTGTGCCCTGACTTCCTCTCCGATCAGGCAGCGACTGGCGATCTTGACGGTGAGCTCGTTCATGGCATGCGGCAGATCGATTTCTCCGGATTCACCGAGGGCATCGGCAAAGCGGCTGGTCTCCGCATACATGATGCGGGCAAACCTGCGCATCGCGGATTCACGAAGCGCCGGATACAGGAACCCCAGTTGCTCGGCCATTAATTCCGGGGAGATGTCATATGCCACGCCACGCCCGAAGATGGGCACCGTGAACTGGTAGACGGCCTTGGCATTCAGTTGGTCCTCGGGCGTTCTGAAATAGAAATCGTGTGCCTCGGGCCCGGAGAAGAGCACAAACTTGCGGGGGCCGATCCGAAACTGGAAAAGCTCACCTTGTTCCTGCCAGCCGCGCTCCAGCATCGAAACCGGATCCTTCAGGAATTCCGGCAGGTGGCCGATCAGCGGCCAGCCGCCGGCCATCTCGGGCACGGCCTTGTCTGGCGGTGAAGGGTTCGCAGAACCCAGTGTGGTCACCCTGTCTGATCGCTGCGCCATCCCGGCCCCTAATAGACGAACGGTAACATGGAATAACGTACCCGCTTCTTGTAGCGTCCCCACAGTTCTCCGTACTTGGCACGGCAGCGGCGTTCATCCCGTCGGGAGCGATGCCACAGCAGGCTCGCGAGCCAGGCCGGCAGCAGGTACGGCAACCAGGATGTGAACCCGGTTGTCAAGGTAAACGCGAGGTAGATACAGATCTCGCCGGTATAGTTGAGATGTCGCCCGATCCCCCAGAAACCGGACACCAGCAAGCGCCCGTCCAGGGTCTCGGCGGGTCGCCCCCAGATTTTCACACTCGGGTCACGCTTGAAACGGTGCTTTTGCTCATTGGCACCACGAAACAGCCAGAAGCCGAACGCGAACAGCGAAACAATCGCTGCGGCACCCAGCATCGACAGCGGCTCCGTTGCGTGAACCAGCCACCAGCCTGCGAGGCAGTAGAAAAACGGCACCAGCACATAGTCGCCCCAGACCAGCATCCAGCCGAAACGCTCGCTGACGATGTCCCAGGTATGGATCATGCCGTGTTCGAACTGGAAGTAGTTGAGAACATACAGGAACGTAAAGGCCTGGTAGAGCACCATGGCCAGGGTCAGCCCGCCGTAGGTTTCGTACTGCACGACGGCAAAGGACAGGTTGAACAGGGCCAGCCCGATCAGGGAGGGCCGGTAACTGAACAGCTTCAGGTCCACCCCGAGCCAGCTCGGGTTGAGTTCGACGCCGAAGAAAAAGCCTCGCCACAACCCCGGGGATGGTTCCTGGGTCCTCACCCCTCGCCAGTACAGCCAGACGGACAGGGCGAATGCGAATACGTTGGCCGCTACGAACAGGGCACCAAAGTGAGTATAGAGCGCAGCGAGCGAAAACCAGCCCTGCATCTGGGCCATGCCTGCTACGATCACGGTCAACAAGAACAGCAGGAAGCCGTTGAGCTTGTACGTGTTTACCTGGCCCGCCAGCTGCGGTCCGGTGATGCGATGCCCGGGCAACAGAATCGAGCCTGCGAACAGGGCACCGATAAACACCGCCAGCATGGTCGTGGCCTCAAGCAGGGTCGCCCCCGACAGCAGAAACGGTTCGCCTGTGAGTTCAGGCAACGGCACGGCCGTTTTCCGCCTCGCGCGCCAGATACTCCTGCCACTTGCGCACGGTCACGTTCTGGAAGGCCTTGACCACTGGGTTGAACTCGATGGGTGGAGCGTCCCAGTGTTTCTCGTAGCCCAGCTGCTCGGCTTCGACCGCATAGCGGTCCTGATCCAACAGTGGTGCGATCAGCATGCGGTTCGACAGCTTCAGCACCGTGGCCATGGCAAAACGCGGTATATGGACCGGCAGCAGGGGAATCTTCAGTGACTTGAAGTAGAACATGAAGAACACCCGTGTGGTGCGCTCATCGATCGGCAAGACGAACAGCCAGTGCTTGATCGCATCATCGGTGTTGGACCACTGGTAAGGGTACTCGAAACACAGGTCCATGTGATTGGTGTCCAGTTGCCGGTGATCGACAAACCGCCCGGAGATACGCCCGCGCCCCACCTTCGTGTCATAAGCCAGATGCACGTTGTCGCCGATGGTCTCGCAACGCGTCAGGGTAGCGCCTTCAAAGGGACGGTAGCGACGGTGCAGATGAGCGTGTGTGAAATCGCTGACGTTGTCGATAATCATGGAGTGGTGCGCGGACCAGGTGAAGCTCAACGGCACACACGCCCAGCGTTCCGGTCCTTCCAGTTCAGGGATGTCCGGGATCTGGCGTTCCTCGGCACGCTCTGGATTGCCTGGGAACAGCCACACCAGGCCATAACGGACCTTCACGGGATAGGCCCGGATGGAGGGCTTCGGAAGACCGCCCTTGCTGGCATCATGAATGATGTCGACCCGGCGGCCCTCCTGATCATACTCCCAGCCATGGTAGGCGCATACCAGCTTGCAGCCCTGCACATCACCCAGGGAAAGCTTGATCTGGCGATGCGCACAGCGGTTCTCAAGCGCATGGAATGAGCCATCGTTCGAGCGATACAGTGCAATCGACCGTTTCCAGAAGATGATCTCGACTACGGTGCCCGGCTTGATGTTTCGCACCTCCTCGACCGCATACCAGTAATCCGGGTCGAGTCCGGTGGCGCGCACCTGCTGGCGCAGGTTGGTGGCCTGCTCAAAGCCCGGAGGCGGGTCCAACCTCGCGATCACGGCGGGCTCCCCTCAGAGGCGATGGAAATGTCCTCACCGGAGACGGGGTCTTGCACCGCTCGCAGGGCTTCCTCGCGCGGGGGATTCGCCAGCGGGTTCTGGATCGCACCGCGGTGATAGTGGAACGCGTACGCCTGGTGTACTGCATCACGGATGCTGGTAGGACAGTAGCCAAGCTCGCGCTTTGCCTTGCCGGTGTCCGCGTGGCGGCACTTTTTCAGCAGGCGGATGGCACCGGGCGTGAAGCGCTGCGGAAAGCTCGGGTGAAAGCGGCTGAGATAAAAGCTCGCCACTTCCGAGAAGGCAAGCATCATGTGCGTGGGGATGCGCCGGCCGGGCCGCGAGACGCCGGTGACCTCCTCGTACAGGTCGAGAATCTCGGAGATCGTCTTGTATTCGCTGCTGAAAATGTACTTCTCGCCGGCGCACCCGTGCGCCATGCACAGCAAGTGTCCTTCCACGATGTCACGCGCGGCAACAAATTCAAATCCACCATCCACGTAGGCACGCAACTTGCCGTTGGTGTAGTCGCACAGGGTTCTGCCAAGGCGCGAGGGGAAATAGTCGGCACCCCCGATCACTGCACAGCAGGTGGCGACCATGACGTCCTGTCCCTGGGCCGCGGCACGCCAGCACTCGTGCTCGACGAGCGCCTTGCTGCGCTCGTACGGCATGGTGCGTTCCATGGGATAGAACTGCATCGTCTCGTCGCTGGGCAAGGACGGATTGTCCAGATCGTATCCGACTGCACTGAACGAGCCCGTCACCACCACCCGTCCGGCCCCGGTTTCGCGCGCAGCCTGCAGCACGTGGCGGGTGCCCAGCACATTGCATTCGTAGATGTCACGGCGGTAGGCATGATTGCCCTCGATGGTGGAGATCATGGCCGCGACGTGATAGACGCCCTGGCAACCTTCAAGCGCACGCCGGGTGTCGTCGAGATCACGGATGTCCCCGTAGACGCGTTCCACCTCCAGCCCTTCTATGGCCTCATTGTTGTCCCCGTGTCGGAGTAACACGCGCACCCGGACCCCGTCCTCAAGCAGGCGCAGCACGAGGTTGGCGCCAACGTGCCCGGCTGCACCGGTCACGAATACCGGCGGCGGCGAGGAACCATTGGAGGTGTTCAGTCCTGAAGTCATTGGACGGGCTGCATGCGAGTCTAGAAGATCCTGGTTTTCCTGCTTTGCACAATCCGGTCGAGGTGGGTGCCTGGCCACGGCCCTGCGTTCCAAGATACACGCGTATGGTACCGCTACTGGTCTACCACTGACAATAGCGCGTCCCGTGTAAGCCACTGATTCATAACAATGGCAGGGCGAACTGCACGGACATCACCAACCGTGATGGAATTCCGTTGGAGGCGGCCGCCAAGCGTAGTAGAGTAGCAGCCTTTGATTTGCAGGTCGTAAGGATGCCAAGGAAAGTTGCAATTATCGGTGCAGGGGTCTCGGGGCTGGGCGTGGCCTGGACCCTGCACCACAATCCCGAACGGTTCGATTTTCGAGTTTACGAGGCCCAGTCGCGTGTTGGCGGCAACGCCATCACGGTGGACATGCCGCAGGAGGATGGCAGTTCGATTCCGTTCGATATTTCCGTCACCGCCTGCATCCCCTCGGCCTATCACCATATCGTCCTGCTCATGCAGCAGTACGGCATCGATCTGGTCGATACCCGTTTCAGCTACAGCGTGAAATACAAGGGCGGGGTCTACGCGCACGATTTCGACTCCGATATCCGCAGGCAGTTGCTGCCTGAAATTGAGAAGTTCCAGAAGCTTCTGAGGCGCCTGAAATGGTTCGGCAGGCTCAACCGCTCAAGGTCTGCCCTGCTCAATGCGCTCAACCCGTTCAACTACGTCAGCATGGGCACGTTGCTCAACCTCGGCAAATTCTCTGGGGACTTCCGCTACAAGATCCTCAAGCCCATGTTCGTCAACTTCCTGATGGCCACCAACGTCTTCGACATGCCTGCAGCCCTGTTTTCCCGTTACCTGGAGTTCTTCGACATTGAAACTGCCACACCGATGCAGTCTTGGGACCAGGGTACACGACGCATCTACGAAAACCTGTCGGCGAAGTTCCAGGACAAGATCTATCTGGAGCGACCGGTGCACAAGGTGTACCGGCGCGAGAACGAGGTCGTCGTCGAGGACGAGAACGGGAAAAGAGAAACCTACGATGACGTGGTGTTCGCGTGCAATGCGAACCAGTCGCTGATGATGCTGGACCAACCGACCTATCTGGAGAGCTGGCTGCTGTCCTCGGTCCGTTACGAGAGCGAACTGCATAACCATACGATCGTGCATTCGGATGCCTCGGTGCTGCCGGACACGGAGGTCAGGGAACTCGATACCCGCAGCAACCACATCGAGCAGTACGGGGTGCGCCCGGACAATTACGAGATCACCTACATCATGCACAACCAGCAGCCCTGGGCAAAACGCTCGGACAAGCCCTGCCTGGTGACCTACAACCCGATCAGCCGTATCGATGAGGACAAGATCATCAAGCGGTGGTGGTTCCAGCACATCGTGCATGATGTGCGCCAGGTGGCTCTGCTCATCCTGATGTTTCGCTTCATCCAGGGCAAAAGGCGAACCTGGCACTGCGGCGCACACACGCTGATCAACAGCCAGGAGACCTGTTTCGTGACCGGACTGGCCGCAGCAAGGCAACTCGGTGCAGACTACCCGTTCCAGGATGCCGAGGCGAGGCAGTGGTTCAACTTTTACGGCCGCATGATGTACGGCTGGCGCTTCAAGAAAGCCTGAACTGAAATGAGGCCAAGGCGGCCCGGAGGGCCTTCGGTAGGCTGGCCGAAGAATTTGTGTAACCATAAGGCTATGGGCGACACAAAAACTCAATTCTCTGCTCTGCGGGAGCCTCTGGATGTGATTCCATCCGAACTGGCAGCCCCGTCTGATTACGAGCGGCTTGCCTCCGAATTCATCGGGGCTGCGACCCTGGCACAAATTGCTGGCGGCAGCGGTGGCGAGCAATCCTTGCATGCAAACCTTCGGGCACTGGCAGACATCGAGCTGCACAGCCGAATTCTACAGAACCTCAAGGAAGCCTCAACGCGGGTTACGCTGCTCGGGCAGCCATTTCGGCACCCCGTGCTGCTCGCACCGGTGAGCGCACAAACCCTGGTGCACCCTCAAGGAGAACTTGCCACTGCCGCAGGTGCCGCAGAACAGGAGGCAGGGCTCGTCGTCAGCACCCTAGCCTCCAAGCCTATGGAGGAGATCGCTGCACAAACCGATGCGCCAAAGTGGTTCCAGCTCTACATTCAGCCTTCCCGCGAGCACACCCGGGCGTTGATTGACCGTGCAGAAGAAGCAGGCTTCGGCGCCCTCATGGTGACCCTGAACGCACCCATTCAGGCCCCCGTCTATCGCGCATTGAGAGCCGGGTTTGTCCTTCCCGATCAAGCCCGCCCGGCAAACCTGACCGATTCAGCCCCCCGGCCGCAAGCCGTGCTTGAGCCTGATCAAAGCCCGGTTTTCCAGGGCGTGATGAGCGAGGCACCGGGCTGGGACGAGCTGGCCTGGGTACTTGAACAGACCTCGCTGCCCACGATTGCAAAGGGGGTGACGCACCCGCAGGATGCCAGACGCCTGGTCGACATGGGCATCGACTGCATTGCAGTGTCTAACCACGGTGGCAGGGCTCTGGATGCGATGCCGGCCAGCATTCATTGCCTGCCCGAGATCCGCGAGGCCGTCGGTGACGATTTTCCGCTGCTCATGGATGGTGGGATTCGAAGTGGATACGACGTGTTCAAGGCCATTGCCATGGGTGCCGATGCCGTGATGATTGGTAGACTGCAAATCTATGCACTGGCTATAGCGGGTCGCCTGGGCGTGGCACACCTCATCAAGCTGGTTCGCAACGAGCTGGAATTCGCCATGGCACTGTCCGGGTGTGCATCGATTGAAAACATCGGCCGGGAGTGTCTTTTTGCAAGGACAAGCCTCTGAACCCCATCCATGCTATCAACCATAGTTAGACGTTGGCAGATTTCGCGTTTCAGTTAACCTGAAATTCTTCCACAATTCCGATTCTGAATTTCAAGGGTCATGTGTCCCCAGCCTTCAGCTTGCTGAGGATAACCGTACGTAGCTAGCTGCCCATCAGCTGGTCCCTATCATGGGAAACAGCCACTATGGCCGGACGCGGTGGCATGCTGGCATCAAAATCAGGCCATCGTGTCGAGGGGGTATAGAAACTCGACCCTTCACCGGGGTGTTGTACGGAACAGAACATCGTTTTGTGATCCGGTGTGAAGCACGGGCTGCAGATCTCCGCCCCGCGGGGAGCACGCAGAAAATGGCGAGATCGGGCACGATGGCTCCCTTGGGTGCCGCTGACCCATATACCATCTGCTACGCCTTGTTTCCCAAAGCCGTCGGTTGCAATCCACAGATGACCGGAGCGATCGAACGTGCCGTTATCCGGACAGGAAAACCAACCCTGTTCACTGATGTCCGGGTGATAGCGGGCCTCGTCCATCGGGCTTTTCGGGTCACCGGCAAGTATGAAAATCTCCCATGTGAACTCTGGGGCGGTGTGATCACCGACGGGCGCAATGAATTCAAGGATGTGTCCATGGCGATTGAATCCCCTCGGGTTGGCAGGATCGTCTGACAGCGGCTCACGCATCACGTTGTTCGTGAGGATCGCAAAGACGTGGCCCGTGATCGGGTTGACCTTGATCTCCTCGGGCCGGTCCATCGGGGTCGCTCCTGCAAGGTCTGCCGCCTTGCGCAGATCGATGACCACGTCCGCCTGGCTGGAGAAACCGTTTGCCGGCGTACAGGCACCCTGTCCCCATACCAGGGGATGCCAGATGAGCGTACCCCCTTCGGCGAACTCGGCCACCGACAGCTCGCCTCCATCCAGCAAGGTGCCGTTATGCTCGCTATCTCCCGGGCGATAGCGGTGCTTGCTGACGAACCGGTAGATGTACTCGAAGGCCTGATCATCACCCATGTACACCACCACCCGTCCGTCCGGATTAATGACCACATCGCAGCCCTCGTGCTTGCAGCGTCCAAGCGCCGTTCGTTTCATCGGCACGGATTCCGGGTCGTACGGGTCGATCTCGACGATCCAACCGGCGTGCATTCCGGCCTGCGGGTGCAGGTCCAGGTTCCAGTGTTCGTGAAACATTCCCCAGGCCGAGAGGGCGACGTCGCTGCCGTGCATGCCAAAGCGCTTGTAACTCCTGATCTCATCGGTCAGCCTTGCCTCGCCCATGAAGTAAAACTGCACATTTTCTTCTGCCGTGAGTACCGTACCCCACGGGGTGATCTGTCCGGCACAGTTGCCGAACGTGCCCATGGATCCCACACCCTCGGGAGAGAAAGCGGTCTTGAGCCTGTGGTGGCCACGGGCCGGACCGGAGAATCGCATTCCAGTCAGCGGTGTGATGCGCCGGTTGTATCCAGAGGCAAGGTTGGTCTTCCAGACACCCGCTTGCCGATATACCTCGATCACGGACAAGCCGTGTGCCTGCATCTCGATATCCACCTGTTCGCGACTCAGGCCAAAGGGGTCGGGTGCGCCCGGGTGCATCATGGCACTGCTCGCATACTCGTGGTTGACCGCCAGGAGACCGGATTTTGATGAGTGGGGGGCGCCCTGCAAGGGGAGCCAGGCGAGAAAATCATTGTTGTATCCGAATTGCCTGGCCTGGGCCTCGGGCGTTTGCCGGTATGGATCAAAGGTCGGGGCATCACCAAACAGGGGATCGCCCCAGGCGAGCACGACCTGCCAGGCATAGCCTTCCGGCACATGCAGGGTGTCATCGAGCCCGTGGGACAACTCCTTGAACGAAGGTGAAGACTCCATTCCCGAGGCCAGTGCCTGGCCGAGTAATGTCGATTGTGCACCGGCGAGCGCGGAGCCTTTCAGGAAGGTGCGCCGTGCGATACGACGCTCTAGGATTTCACGAAACGGTGTCGAGCGATGTTCGCGCGGTACCGGGAAATCATCCACATCCAGACTGCTCATTTTCTATCGAGCTCCCCGGGGTTGCAGGGCAATAAACGATGGCTGATTGTAGCAGGCCTTTGCTGTAGGCCCGTGACAGGATTGCTGGCGGACCGTTTGCAGGTCAGGCGGAACTCGGCAGGTCCGGAAATGCGCTGGCCACCCCTGCATGGGTGATTTTACCGCCATGGAGATTGAGAGCCTCTCGCACGCCGGCTTCATACCCGAGAAAACCCTCAAGCCCGAGTCCGGCCAGCTTGCGGATATAGGGCAGCGTAGCGTTGCAATATGCCTGGGTGCTGGTGCGGCCTACCGCACCCGGCATGTTAGGGACACAATAGTGCACGATGTCATCGATCACGTATACCGGATCGCTGTGAGAGGTGCGCCGGCTGGTCTCGAAACACCCGCCCTGATCGATGGACACATCCACGAGGACGGCACCGCGCTTCATCTCACCCAGCATTGCGCGGTTGATCAGCCTCGGTGAGCGTGCACCGGGTATCAGCAAGGCACCGATGATCAGGTCCGCCTGCACGGCGTACTGGTGCACAGCATGGGGATCGCAGTAGATAGTCGTGACATTGTCCGGCATGACCTCATCGAGGTGCCTGAGTCTTCCAATATCGATATCCATGATGGTGACGTTGGCACCGAGCCCGGCTGCCACCCGTGCGGCGTTGGCGCCCACCACGCCAGCACCCAGCACCAGCACATTGGCCGGGGCCACACCAGCCACCCCGCCAAGCAGGATGCCGCGTCCCATCATCGGGCGCTCCAGGCATTTCGCACCTTCCTGGATCGACATCTTGCCGGCCACCTCGCTCATGGGTTTGAGCAGCGGGCGCTCACCTCTCGGATCGCCCAGCGTCTCGCAGGCCAGCGCCGAGATATTTTTTTCAAGGCAGGTCTCGACCAGAGGTCTTGAGACCGCCAGATGGAAATACCCGAAGACCATCAAGGAGTTCGCGTAGTGCCCGATCTCGGACATCTGTGGCTCCTTGACCTTGAGCAGCAACTCGCATTCCTGGTGGATGGTCTCGGCCGAGTCCACGATGCGTGCACCGGCCTTTTTGTATTCCTCGTCCAGATAGCCGCTGCCCTTGCCGGCCAGGGTCTGCACCCACACCTCGTGGCCATCGTCGACCAGCAACTGGGCACCGACCGGCAGCAACGACACCCGGTACTCGTCGACCATGATCTCCTTCGGGACTCCTATCCTCATAACGGCATTATCCCAGAACCAGCTTCCAGATGTCTTCCAGAATGGCCTTCAGATGCAAACAAAACCGGGCGGCCTCGGCTCCATTGATGACCCGGTGATCATAGGACAACGAGAGCGGCAGAAAATTCTGCGAGGAGGCACCCTGCGGGGATGAGCCGGCACGCACGATCATGCGTGACAGGCCCAGGATGGCCACCTCGGGCGGATTGATAATCGGCGTGAAGGCCTGACCGCCGATATGCCCGAGGCTTGTGACCGTCATGCTCGCACCGCCCATCTCGTCCGGTCTCAACTTTCGCTCGCGGGCACGCTGACCAAGGTCTACCACCTCGATGGCCACCTCTGCCAGCGTCTTTTTGTCCACATCGCGCAGTACCGGCACCAGCAACCCATGCGGGGTGTCCACGGCGATGCCGATGTGGAAGAACTTTTTCAGCACGACACACCCGTTCGCTGCGTCGTAGGAGGCATTGAAACGCGGGAACTCGGCCAGTGCGTCGGCCAGGGCCTTGATGACAAAGATCGGTGGCGTAAGTCGCAGTCCCCGGAACTTTGCCTCCTCGGCCAGCTGGGCACGATAGGCCTCGAGGGCGGTCACATCGGCACGCTCGAAATGGGTGACGTGCGGGATGGATTGCCAGGCCGAAAGCAGGTTCTCTGCAGTCAGGCGCTGGATTCGGGTCAGGGGTTCTTCCTCGGTGTCCCCGTACTTGGAAAAGTCCGGCAGGGGGGCCGGGGCTGGCGCAGAAGGCGCGGACGAAGACTTCAGGCTGGTGCGCACATGCTGTTCGATATCTTCCTTCAAGACCCGCAGTCCGCGCCCGCTGCCCTGTACGTGCTCAAGCGAGACCCCGAGTTCACGGGCATAGCGGTACATGGCCGGGCTGGCGTAGGCTCGAGGAATTGCCCCAGGTGGTGCCGGTACGGGTTCGGGGTTCAGTGCGGGTTCGCGCGATACCGGAGTCTGCTCCTCTTCAAGCGAAGACGGCCTTGCGTTGGGCGCGGGTGCAGTAAGCTCAAGAGCGAGCAATGCATCCCCTTGCGCCATCTGGTCACCGGGCTGCACGTGGAGCTTGCCCACCACGCCGGCATGCGGTGACGGAAACTCCACCAGGGCCTTGTCAGTCTCCAAAGTGGCCAGGGGCTGGTCGACCTCGACGGTCTCGCCCACCTGCACCAGAATCTCGACCACGTCCACCGGAGCATCGTCTTCAAGCTCGGTGATGCAAATGTCCTTGAGTTGGCCCATGTATGATCAGTTGTGCACCGGGGGTGGTTTTTCGGGATCCAGCCGGTATTTTTTTATGGCAGCGCCGATGTGCTTGCGCTCGATAGTGCCTTGCTCGACCAGCGTGTGCAGAGTCGCCACCACAATGGACTCGGCATCGACCTCGAAGTAACGGCGCAGGCTCTGGCGGGTATCGCTTCGTCCGAACCCGTCGGTACCGAGCACGACATAAGGGGCCTTCACATAGGGACGGATCTGGTCAGCATAGATTTTCATGTAGTCCGTGGCTGCCACCACCGGCGCATCGCTACCTTCGAGGCATGTCTCGACGAAGGACCTTCGCGCCTTTTTCCTGGGATGCAGCATGTTCCAGCGTTCCCCCTCCATGCCTTCTCGGCGCAGCCGATTGAAGCTCGTCACACTCCAGACCTCGGCACGGATGCCGAAATCCTCAAGCAGCAAGACTGCCGCGCGGATGACCTCCCGAAGAATCGCCCCGCTGCCGAGCAATCGTACCTGCGCCTCGTTCCCGGGCACTTCCTGCAGGCGGTACATGCCCTGGATGATGCCGGGCTCGCAACCGGTGGGCAGGGCCGGGTGCTCGTAGTTCTCATTGGTCACCGTGATGTAGTAATACCAGTCCTTCTGTTCCACGTACATGGCTTCAAGCCCATGGTGGATGATGACAGCAAGTTCATAGGCGAAGGCCGGGTCGTAGGCTCGGCAGTTGGGAATCGTGGAGGCAAGTACATGGCTGTGCCCGTCCTGGTGCTGCAGTCCTTCACCTGCCAGGGTCGTGCGCCCGGAGGTGCCGCCGATCAGAAAGCCCCGTGCACGGCTATCCCCGGCTGCCCAGGCCAGATCGCCGACCCGCTGAAAGCCGAACATGGAGTAGAAAATGTAGAACGGGATCATCGGCATGTTATGGATGCAAAAGGAGGTGGCCGCGGCAATCCAGGAGGACATGGCACCAGCCTCGGTGATGCCCTCCTCAAGGATCTGTCCCGCGCGGTCTTCGCGGTAGACCAGCACCTGGTCGGAATCCACCGGGTCGTACTGCTGGCCACGGTGCGCGTAGATCCCGAGGCTTCGGAACAGGCCCTCCATGCCGAACGTGCGCGCCTCATCCGGCACGATCGGAACGATGTGGCGGGCCAGCGCCTTGTCCCGTGTCAGGGTCAGCAGGATGCGGACGAAAGCCATGGTGGTGGAATACGAACGGCCCTTGCTGCCGTCGAGCAATTCCCTGAAAGCCTTAAGCTTTGGTATCTTCAGCTCGATCGTCGGGCTCTCGCGCCTTGGCATTTCGCCATGCAGCTTTTCGCGCAGGCGCCTGAGGTAGCGCATCTCGGGGCTGTCCTCG
Source organism: Gammaproteobacteria bacterium (assembly GCA_965205685.1). Classification (GTDB taxonomy): domain Bacteria; phylum Pseudomonadota; class Gammaproteobacteria; order UBA4575; family UBA4575; genus WTFY01. The sequence continues at coordinate 16,876 of OZ242174.1, forward strand.
GGCGGCTTGTAGAACGGCACATCTTCGAGATCAGCGTCACTGATCGGGATGCGGTAGCGGTCGCGAAAGGCGACCAGGGATTCGTGCGCCGGTTTTTTCAGCTGGTGGGCGATGTTCAGGCTTTCGCCGCTCTTGCCAAGCCCGTAACCCTTGACGGTCTTGGCAAGGATCACGGTCGGCTGGCCGGTGTGGGCCACCGCACGCGCATACGCGGCATAGATTTTCTGCTGATCGTGGCCGCCGCGGTTCAGCCGCCAGATGTCATCGTCAGTCATGTGCTCGGTCATCTTCACCAGTTCCGGGTATTTTCCGAAGAAGTGCTCGCGCACGTAGGCGCCCCCCTTGGCACGGTAATTCTGGTAGTCGCCGTCGACCGCCTCCTCCATGCGCTTTCGAAGGATGCCGTGCTTGTCGCGGGCAAACAGCGGGTCCCAGTTGCCGCCCCAAAGCACCTTGATGACGTTCCAGCCTGCACCGCGGAAATTCCCCTCGAGTTCCTGGATGATCTTGCTGTTGCCACGCACCGGTCCGTCCAGTCGCTGCAGGTTGCAGTTGATCACGAAGATCAGATGATCGAGTTCCTCACGCGCAGCCAGCGAGATGGCGCCCAGCGATTCGGGCTCGTCCATCTCGCCGTCTCCGGTGAACACCCACACCTTACGGCTGCCCTTGTCGATCAGGCCGCGGTCATGCAGGTAGTTCATGAAGCGCGCCTGGTAGATACCCATGATCGGTGCGAGCCCCATGGACACCGTCGGGAACTGCCAGAAGTCCGGCATCAGCCAGGGATGCGGATAGGAGGACAGGCCCTCGCCTTCGACCTCACGCCTGAAATTCAACAGCTGCGATTCGCTCAGGCGCCCGTCGAGGAAGGCGCGTGCATATACCCCGGGTGCGGCATGGCCCTGGAAGTACACCAGGTCACCGGCAAACTCGCCGTTGGCCGGGCGAAAAAAATGATTGAAGCCGATGCTGATCAGGGTGGCCGCCGAGGCGTAGGTGGAGATGTGTCCGCCAAGCTCGGGGTGTTTCAGGTTGGCTTTGACGACCATGGCGAGCGCGTTCCAGCGCTCGAGCGAACGTACCCGGTGTTCCATGCGGGGATCACCCGGCAGACGCGCCTCCTCTTCGACCGGGATGGTGTTGACGTAGGCCGTGGTGTTTCGAAACGGCAGGTTCACGCCTTGGATTCGCGCACTGTGGATGAGCTGCTCGATGAGATGATGGGCACGCGTTGCCCCATCTCGCTCGAGTACTGCATCGAGGGCGGCCAGCCACTCCCGGGTCTCCTGCGGGTCGATGTCCTGCCCGAAGGTATCAGGCTCCGCAGAAGACGAAGGCTCGGGTTTTTGAGGGCGCGGGTCGGACATGGCGATACGGTATACTTGAGATTCAACGCTAGTGTAATTGTAGACCGGATACGCGGGTCATGCGTACTTTGTCCGCAATCGCCTGATGGCTGCGGATACTGACCGCACCGGCCCATCCAGACCTGGATTTAACATGTCAGATGGAACCCGTTTGGAGCTTGGCCTTGCGATGACCGGCGGCGGGGCCCGCGCCGCCTACCAGGTCGGTGTATTGCGGTATATCTGCAAGCATTTTGAGGACTTTCATCCACCCATCCTGACCGGCGTATCGGCCGGGGCGCTCAATGCCGTGCACTTGGCCTCCCATCCGGGCAACTTTGCTGATGCGGTCGAGCACTTGGTCGACATCTGGACAGATTTGAATGCAGACAAGGTCTTTCGCACCGACAGCCGGTATTTCCTGGCCAACTTCATGCGCTGGGGGCTGAGCCTGGTACTCGGCGGACGGCGTATCGGCAAGGGTCGGCGAAGCCTGCTGGATAACGATCCGCTTCGCCGGCTCCTGGAGAGGAACCTAGGCACTCCTGCGGGCGAGCCCATCGCCGGCATCCAGGAGAACATCGAGCGCGGGCGGCTGCGCGTGCTTGGCATTACTGCCACGAACTACGGCACCGGGGTGTCCATTACCTGGGTCCAGGGGCACGTCGGTGAGCACTGGCGACGACCGCGCCGGCGCAGCGAAAATGCGAACATCACCATCGAACATGTGATGGCCTCGACTGCCCTGCCGCTGATTTTTCCGGCCATCCAGATCAACGACGGCTGGCATGGTGACGGTGGCATCCGCTCGATCGCCCCGTTGTCCCCAGCCATGCACCTAGGCGCCGAGCGCATCCTCGCCATCTCCACCCGCTTCCAGGACGCACACCTCGGTCCCGAGGAATCCATGATCCAGGGCTACGTGCCGGTCGCGCAGATCATCGGTATCCTGCTGGACTCGATGTTCCTCGACCTGCTCGATTACGATGCGGCCAACATGAGCCGCATTAACAACGTCTACGAGCAGCTCAGCGAAGCCTCGCGCGCGCAATACAAGAAGGTCCGCGTACTGGTGCTTCGCCCGAGCGAAGACATCGGCAAGCTGGCTGGCCACTACGAGATCAACCTGCCGCAGCCCTTCAGGTATTTCACGCGCGGCTTTGGCACCAAAGACACGAAAAGCCCGGACTCATTGTCGCTGTTGATGTTTCAACCCGACTACCTGCGCTACCTGATCGAGCTCGGTGAGCGCGATGCAAGGCGCCACACCGATGAGATCGAAGACTTCTTGCACACATGAACCCTGCATTGGGTGCAGGGCTTGCACCCACGCTCAACTGCGCTAAGCTTCGAGACCCCCCGTCAGGTATAAACAAACCACGAAGGACTCAGTACACGGAACTATGGCAAGCGAGCATGCAGACAGGCCCAAGGAACTGCTGGTGGTACAGATCAATGGTACGCCCATGCTCGAGTACGACCGCGCCCAAGCGCTGAGCCCAAAGCAGCGCGCCTCGCTCATGATGCTTGACGAGAAGCTCGATGCCGGCATCTTCCTAAACGGCGAGTTCATCACCTCACCGAGCGAGCAGGAGCGTGTGGAATTCATGGCCGGGCACCTAGTGTCGGCGCTGCTCGAGGACGAGGAGGGTATCGCTGCGGCAAGCTGTGCCTATCTGGCCAAGGTGCTGCCCGAACTCAAGCAGGTGAAGGCTGGTGAAAAAGACGGGGTCGTATCGATCGAACTGATCTTCGATCGCGATTATCAGAAAGAGCTGCAAATGAAGTTCGTACCGCTCGACAAGCTACGCTCACGGCACTGAGCCAGCCTAGCGTTTCATCGCATTAAAGAAATCTTCGTTGGTCTTGGTCGACTGCATGCGCCCAAGCATGAAGTCCATGGCCTCGATCTCGTCCATCGGGTGCAGGAACTTGCGCAGTACCCAGATTTTTTGCAGTTCCTCCTTGTCGGTGATCAGTTCCTCGCGGCGGGTGCCGGAGCGGTTGATGTTGATGGCCGGGAATACACGCTTTTCAGCAATGCGCCGGTCCATGTGGATCTCCATGTTGCCGGTGCCCTTGAATTCTTCGTAGATGACCTCGTCCATCTTCGAGCCAGTCTCCACCAGCGCGGTGGCAACGATGGTCAGGCTGCCGCCTTCCTCAATGTTGCGTGCTGCCCCGAAAAAGCGTTTTGGGCGCTGCAGAGCATTGGCATCCACACCACCGGTAAGCACCTTGCCAGAGGCTGGCGCCACCGTGTTGTAAGCACGCGCCAGACGCGTGATGGAATCCAGCAGGATCACCACATCCATCTTGTGCTCGACCAGGCGCTTGGCCTTCTCGATCACCATTTCCGCGACCTGCACGTGGCGGCTGGCGGGCTCATCGAACGTGCTGGAAACCACCTCGCCCTGCACCATGCGCTCCATCTCGGTGACCTCCTCAGGTCGCTCGTCAATCAGCAACACAATCAGGTAGGTCTCCGGGTGGTTGGAGGTGATGCTCTGCGCGATGTTTTGCAGCATCAGGGTCTTACCGGCCTTGGGCGGAGAGACGATCAGACCACGCTGTCCCTTGCCGATGGGCGCACAGATGTCAATGATGCGCGCGGTGATGTCCTCGGTAGAGCCGTTACCCCTGGAAAGCTTCAGGCGCTCGTCCGGGTGCAGCGGGGTCAGGTTTTCGAATAGCACCTTGCGCTTGGCATTTTCGGGCTTGTCGAAATTGATCTCGTCGACCTTGAGCATGGCGAAGTAGCGCTCGCTGTCCTTTGGTGGGCGGATCTTGCCTGACACCGTATCGCCGGTGCGAAGTCCAAAGCGCCGAATCTGGCTGGGAGACACGTAGATGTCGTCTAGGCCCGCAAGGTAGGAGCCCTCGGCCGAGCGCAGGAAGCCGAAGCCGTCCTGCAGGATCTCAAGCACGCCGTCACCAAAGATGTCCTCGCCGTTTTTTGCATGCGCCTTTAGGATGGAGAAGATGATGTCCTGCTTGCGGGAGCGTGCCAGGTTCTCGACGCCCATCTCTGCGGCCGTATCCACCAGATCGGCGGCAGGTTTCTTTTTCAATTCAGTCAGGTTCATAGTCGTTCACACTCGTCGTGTTCAAAGTTTGCAGTGAGTTGTGCACGGTCGGGCAATGCCCTCAGGACCATACGGAAAAATGTCGTTTGCACCGGGATACAGCGTCGGCTGTATTCAGGGGGTTCAGATGTGACTGGCCTGTATCGTCGTGTACTGTGTTTTTAAGTTTTTGAAATCTGATAGCGGTTGCCAGAGACCGTGGGTATTATTTTTCTCTAGAGGCTCTGGTCAATGAATGCAGTTAACTGTGATTTTGAAAGGGCGCCGACCTTGGTCGCCTCGGCACTGCCGTTTTTGAAAATCATCAGTGTCGGAATTCCGCGCACCCCGTACTTCGGGGGCGTGTCCGGGTTGTCGTCCACGTTGAGCTTGGCGACTTTCAGCTTGCCCTGGTATTCCACGGCGATCTCATCGAGGATCGGAGCCACCATTTTGCACGGGCCGCACCACTGTGCCCAGTAGTCCACCAGCACCGGCTGTTCGGACTGCAGCACTTCCTGTTCAAATGTACTGTCCGTTATGTGACTGATCGCTTCACTCACTCGACTGTTTCTCCCTATCCGAAATAATAAAGTGATGTTCGTGAAAGCATGCGCTCGAAACGGCGCACTCGGGATCTTGCAGACACTGCCTGCACCTCTAATTTTATGCATTCCTGACAGGATTACAAGCCCAGACCCTCAATCCGTCACAACAACGGGGTTGGCAAGCGGTGTGAGGGCAGCCGAGCGTCCGCTAGATTTCTGTCACCGCCTCAGATGGCCAGTCCAGTTCGTCCTCGTCGACATGATGGGTTTCTTTCAGGGCCAAGCAGATCCATTCGCGGATGGAGGGGCACTTGTCCATGGTGCGGCAATAGTCCGTGGCCGTTTCATCGAGCTCCACCTCAACACTTCGAAAGCGCATGATCGCCGGGGCAGACAGGGTATCCGCAACCGTGGGTTTTCCGAACAACCAGGGCCCGCCCTTGCCGAAGTTCTCCCGGCAGTAGCGCCACAGGTCCTGAATCCGGCGCAGGTCGGCAAGTGCCTCTTCACTGAGGGTGTAGCCGGGGAACCGCTTGCGCAGGTTCATGGGGGCCTCGGTGCGCAGGGCCTCGAAGCTGGAATGAAATTCCGCACACACGGAGCGTGCCACCGCACGGGCCTTGCGGTCCTTAGGCCAGGCGTGCGACTCGGGAAAGCGCTCCCCCAGGTATTCCAGGATGGCCAGCGAATCCCATACCTCAGTGTCCCCGTCGAGCAAGACCGGCACCTTGTCGCCGGAAAATCGTTTCGAGAGCACCTGGTTCAGCTTGTCGCTATTCAGGTCGTAGCACTTCACCTCTACCGGCAGCTCGTGGCGGTGCACGAACAGCCAGGCGCACATCGACCAGGTGGAATAGTTGTAGTTACCAATGATCAGTTTCATAAAGGGATGCAACCTAGTACAGGAGTTCAGTCGGGGCACGGAGTGTACCCGGTTCAGGCCGATCAATCACGACCTAAACAATTTTTTTTGAAACCTTGCTTCCGGCCCGGCTACAAGATAAGGAATGCCGCCTAAAAATTATCTATAGTGGTGCTCCATCATCAAAGAAATCGCAAGGAGCTGTTCTCACATGCTTGAACTCAGACCAAACTGTGAAGTGTGCGATAAGGACCTGCCGCCTGCCTCATCCGAGGCCCGTATTTGCTCCTATGAATGCACATACTGCAATGACTGTGCAGACCAGGTGCTCCACAACGTATGCCCCAACTGCGGTGGCGGACTCGTGCCTCGCCCGATCCGACCCAGCATGGCGCGAAGAAGTGGAGTCAGCCTTGTGCATCAGCCGGCATCCACCCGTCGTGTCCATTCCAAGTACAGTGCCCAAGAGATACGAGACTTCATTGACAGAACCAAGGATGTCCGCCCTGAGGACCGCTAGCCAGTAGAACCGGGAGACCATGCAGAGGCAGTATCCCTTGTAATTTGTACTAATCGGTATATATTGTACTTATTAGTACAAACACAGGAGAGATATCATGTCAGAAGAACGCCCCCCCTTTCCGCCGTTTACGTATGAAGAAGCCGTACAGAAAGTGCGAATGGCTGAGAATGCCTGGAACCTTCGCGATCCGGTGAAGATCTCTCAGGCCTATTCAAAAGACAGCCGTTGGCGCAATCGTGCCGAGTTCTTCCAGGGCCGTGAGGCGATCGTTGAGTTTTTGACACGCAAGTGGGCGCGCGAACTCGACTACCACCTGATCAAGGAAATCTGGACTCACCAGGACAATCGCATTGCGGTTCGCTTCCAATATGAGTATCGCGATGATTCCGACAACTGGTTCCGTGCACACGGCAATGAAAACTGGGAATTCAATGACCAGGGCCTGATGCAACGGCGGGAAGCCAGCATCAATGATGTGCCAATCCGGAAATCGGACCGCAAGTTTCTCTGGGGAGAAGGGCCTCGTCCCGACGACTACCCCGGCTTGACCGAACTCGGGCTGTAGGCGCATGCCTCGGGAAGTGGCCGAGCGCCGTGATGCAATCGATGCAGTAGCCGAAGTCTTCCGGGAGCACGGCTATGCCGGCAGCTCATTGACTGCCATCACGCAGCAGACCGGCCTTGGCAAGGGCAGCCTGTACCATTTTTTCCCGAACGGCAAACAGGAGATGGCCGAAGCTGTGCTGGAGGATGTGAGTGCCTGGTTCGAGGAACACGTATTTTTGGCCCTGCGAGATTCCGAGGCGCCGGCCCGCGGGATCGAGCACATGTTTGAAGCCGTTGACCGGTATTTTCACTCCGGGGAGCGCATCTGCCTGCTTGGTGCCTTCGCGTTAGGAGATAGCCGAGAGCTGTTCGAGAGGGTGATCCACCGGTATTTCAGTTCTTGGACCGAGGCCCTGGCCGAGGCCCTGCTGCGTACCGGTTTTACAGCGCCCAAGGCGGCAGAGATGGCTGAGGAAGTAGTCGTCGGTATCCAGGGAGCACTGGTGCTGGCCCGCTCACGTCAGGACCCGCAGGTGTTTACCCGCACCTTGCAACGCCTGAGAAGACGCATCCCGACCATCCAGCCGTAACCCGATTGCGTGGCTGGTCCGAACCTAAAAATGATGCCGCAGCCCCAGCGTCAGGCCCCAGTAGCTTTGCCTTCGCGTTGAGATACCGTACTGCACCGGCGCCCCGCCCGGGGCGACCGTGGAAGCATGCCCGCGCAGGCTGGCCCAGGGGTGGCCGTCATCGCGAAAGTCCCCCAGCGTGCTCCCATAGCGGAGCTTGACACTCAGTACCATGTGTTCGGCAAGGGTACGGTCCATACCCGCCATCAGCTGGTAGCTCCACAACCAGTCCGACAGGGTCTTGTCCGCAATGGAGGACTGGTTGGCGGCTGCAGGGTGGCGCGGCGGGTCCAGGGCCAGCAGGGCAGCTTCGTCGCGCCGGGTGGAGATCGCCGAGTAGTCGATCTCAATACGTGAAAGCCCAATGCCGGCACCCATGTACGGAAACCAGGAAGCAAGCAGCGGTTGCTCGAAGTCATAGTAGAGGTTGGCAAACAGGCTGTCCGACATCAGCCGGTCAATTTCCTCATCGCGCACGGAAAACTCCTTTTGCTTGGGATCTCCCGGCACGAACAGGCTGACCTTTTCACCCTCGTGTCGACGATGCTGGTACTCGGCCTCGATTCGAAGCGAACCCAGGCCTGCATAACCGATCTGGACGCTTGCCAGCCAGCCAGTATCTGGGTCAAATTGGCTGGTGCTTGCAGGAAGGGTGCGGGGCTGACACTGATCGGCTGGCAGAGGTAGATTTAGCCCACCGACCTCGACCGCAGGCAACCACTGGTCGCAGTTGGTCGGAATCCCGACATTGGTGCGGGTGGATTTAATCGATCGCGACTCTGCGGCCCCGAGTTCAATGCCCGCGTAGAATCCTCGTCGGGTATCTTGTGCAGCGGCAACCAGGGTTGCTGTAAACAGCACGGCAACTGCAAAACCGGAGAATATGTAACGCATAGGCCTTATTTTGTCTAAGAAGGTTTATCAAGTGCACTCAGCAAATGGAATTATATAAGTGTTTCCCATCGAGAGGGTTCTTGTGATGGTGGCCAGGGGCGGAATCGAACCACCGACACGAGGATTTTCAGTCCACTGCTCTACCGACTGAGCTACCTGGCCAGGACTGGAGAGTTTGTTACAAAGCTGTGGTGTAAGGAGGCTTCCAATAGTAAGGATATTGTGCTGGCTATTACTAGCTGTCCGGCGCCACAAATTCCTTGGGCTTAGCCGACCCTTCACCAAAAAAGAATTTTTCCATTTCCTCTTCTAGAAATTTGCGTGCCTTGGGATCAACTGGGGTCAACCTGTACTCATTCATCAGCATGGTCTGATGACTCACCCACTGCTGCCACCCCTCCTTGGATACATTGTCATATATTTTTTGCCCCAGTTCTCCAGGATATGGCATGTATTCGAGTCCTTCCGCTTCTTTATGGAGCTTTACACATTGGACCATGCGTGCCATGACAGTTTTCCTTTGTTCATCCTATTACTTGTTGCAAGGCCTTGCTGACGGGGGCTGCCAGACCAATCTTTTCACCGGTGGCTTTATACCAAACCCCGACATCATCTTCCATTACACCAATGGGGTTGTGATCTATCTGCACCACCGTAGGGTGCATGTAAAGTCGAAAGTGTGAGAAGGTGTGAGTAATCACAGGCAATGTCCTTGTTACCAAGTTGTCTGTCTTGTATATCTTATCCAGCCACTTCTGCACATCTACTTCTTTCTCGAATTCCGGAAAACTGTAGAGTCCGCCCCAGATCCCTGCTGAAGGACGTTTTTCCAGCCACACGGCATTGTCCTTGTTCTGAACCATCACGACGTGCACGTCCCGTTTCGGCAGATCACGGGACGGACGGGGCACAGGCAACTCATGTTGGCGACCTTTTCCGGATGCGATGCAACTTTCGCGAACCGGGCACAGCAGGCAGGCGGGTCGTGTACGGGTGCACAGTGTGGCACCAAGATCCATCATGGCCTGTGTATAGTCCGCAAGACGATGTTGTGGCAGCAGTGACTCCGCATGGGCCCAAAGCTGCTTCTCCACCTTGGCCTCGCCCGGCCACCCTTCCACCGCAAAATATCTTGCAAGCACGCGCTTGACATTCCCATCCAGTATGGCGTGACGCTGGCCAAAGCCCAGGGCCAGGATCGCAGCAGCGGTGGACCGCCCCACGCCCGGCAGGGCGTTCACTGCGGCCATGTCTTCAGGAAACCTTCCTTGGTTCTGTTTGCAAAGTTCTCGTGCAGCTTCGTGCATGTTGCGTGCACGCGCGTAGTACCCCAAGCCTGTCCAGTAATGCAGCACCTCATCTACCCCTGCAGCGGCCAGTTCCTGTACATTCGGAAAGCGTCGCATGAATTTTTCATAGTACGGGATTACTGTATCCACGCGCGTCTGCTGCAGCATGATTTCCGATACCCAGATTCGGTATGGATCGCGATCACGTTGCCAAGGCAAATCTTTGCGGCCATGCTGATCAAACCAGGTCAGAACCCGGTCGCTGAAATCGCTGCTCATGACTGCATGCCGAGGCTGCCTAGGTAGGTCACATACTGCATGGGCTCACGCCCGGAGTCCCCCAAGGCAACATCACCGCCCGTCACGTTCCCACAGCCCGGATTTGCCACCGGATTTCATGACCAGTCCGATAGCCTGCATGATCATGCCTCGGTCCTTGGCCTTGCACATGTCATAGATGGTCAGTAACGCAATCTGTACGGCAGTGAGGGCTTCCATCTCTGCGCCTGTTTGACCCAGCGTTTCCACGGTGGCCTTGCAGTACACGGCTGGCGTGGCTTCCTCGACGACGAACTCAATTTGTACCGAGGTCAGTGGAATTGAATGGCACAATGGAACCAGATCCGGGGTTTTTTTTGCGCCTGTTATGCCAGCAATCCGCGCAATACCCAACACATCACCCTTCGTATGGCCGCCACTTTGTATATGCTGCAATGTTTCTGCTCGCATGCAAATCCGCCCATCTGCAACCGCAACGCGACGGGTAACGGATTTTTCACCAATATTGACCATGTGCGCCTCTCCAGCCGCATTGAAATGTGTAAGTTTATTCACCTCATCGACTCCATGTTGCCAAGACAGTAATGGTACTATTCAGTGCACACCTTTTTCCGCATTGTCGATCAAATACCGAAATACAGCAATGTCCGTCCATGTAAAGTATTTTGCCAGTCTGCGGGAAACGATTGGACGTTCAAGTGATGAGATCTCGATCACCGGACCCGCCACCGTAGAACAAATCTGGCAGCAGACGACGAGCGGCATGCAGCGGCCCGAGCGGGTACTGGTCGCCATCAACCAGGAGTATGCGGACTTCGCACAGGTAGTCAACGACGGCGACGAGGTTGCCTTCTTTCCTCCAGTGACTGGAGGATAGATTGCACAGTGCTTGCCTGTGCTCCGGGGGTTTACTGTCTCGACCGCTACCGGATAAGGATGAACAGGCCCTGTCTCTGGCGCTGGATATTCAGTAACAGCGTTTTTGGGTTTTTCTTGATAGCGGCCTTCATGTCTGACACGGTCTTTACACGCTTCCTGTTCACACTGATGATGATATCGCCTTTGCGAATACCGGCGGCGGCGGCCCTTCCCTCCACCTTGACCACCTGAATTCCCGCAGCGGTTCCCCGTGAAGGATCTTCCGGTGCCTCACTAAGCTTGGCGCCCGCCAGTTTATCGCTGAGCGATTTTCCACTGACGGTCTGTTTCAGTTGCTTGCCTACCGATGCAGTCAGAGTGCGTGTCTTGCCGTTTCGCAATACCTCAATCTGGACCTGTGCGCCAACACGCAGCAGTCCAATCTCATTGCGCACTTGCGCCGAATTTTCCACCTCGCGTCCGTTGACCGTAACGATGATATCCCCGACTCTCACGCCTGCTTTTTGCGCAGGGGATTTTGCCTCCACACGCGCGACTACCACACCCTTTTTGTGGGTCATCCCAAATGCCTCGGCCAGTTCAGGAGTCAGGTCCTGCACCACAAACCCAAGCCGGCCCCGCCTGACTTCGCCATGCTCAAGCAGTTGAGCCGTGATCTGCTTGGCCATGTTCACAGGTATGGCAAAACCGATCCCGATATTGCCACCCGATCCGTAGATGGCCGTGTTGATCCCGATCAATTCCCCCCGTAAGTTGACCAGTGCTCCACCTGAATTTCCAGGATTGATGGATGCATCGGTCTGAATAAAATCCTCGTACGACTCGATACCAAGTCCACTGCGCCCGAGTGCGCTGACAATTCCGGAAGTCACCGTCTGGCCCAAACCAAACGGATTGCCGATGGCCACCACGAAATCGCCCTGCCGCAGGTCGTCCGAATCCCCCAAAGGAATTTCCGTCAAGTTGTCTGCCTCAACCTGGATCACTGCAATGTCAGCGCCAGGGTCCTTGCCTATGACGGTGGCATCAAAACGCTGCCCATTCTCCAGGGTTACCACAATATCCTCGGCTTTATCGATCACGTGCGAGTTCGTCACGATGTAGCCATCATCCGCATCGAAGATAACGCCCGAACCCAAACCTGAAATTCGTCTCTCCCGCCGCTGTCGGGGCACATCGAAAAACCTTCGAAATAAGGGGTCATTGAAAAAGGGATCACGTACCACAACCTTGCCGGTCGTTGAGATGTTGACAACCGCAGAAGTCGTCCTTTCCAGCATTGGTGCCAGAGTAGGAAGGATTTGGCTGTCTAAAGCGGCGACCTGACCACCAAATGCAGTCAATCCCAGCAGGGCTGTCAGCGCAACCGTTCGGAGCATTCCTTTAAACATAGATACTGAACCAGGGTGTCCCGGAAATTTTGCCGATTCAAATTATACGGTCAAATAAGGTCAAAAGTATTCACGGGGGTTGAATTTGAAACGCTCTGCCATCTTGCGATAGAACTCCCGGTCTGACTCATTGCCTGCCTCTGGCGTCGTAATTTGCAATGTGACAATCTGGTCTCCCGCAGGAGGTCCAGGCAAGCCTCGATTTCTCAAGCGTAACCTGTTGCCTGATTTTGAGCCCATCGGTATGCGGGTCTGTACAGGACCTCCAAGCGTGGGGACCCGGACGCTTGCACCCAGCGCAGCCTCCCATGGACTGATGGGTAGATCCAGCATGACATCCCGGCCATCCAGCCGGTATAGGCTGTGTGGGCGAATTACTACCTCAAAATAAAGATCACCGCTGTGACCACCTCCACTCCCTGACCCGCCCTGACCGGCGAGCCGAATCCGTTTCCCTGAAGTCACCCCTGGTGGAATTTTAACTTCGAGACTGCGCCCATTTTGTAAGCGGACATGCTTGTTGGTCCCTGAAAAAGCCTCCTCCATGGATACTTCCAAGCGTGAACGTTGGTCGGCACCTCTGGTTTTCAGCGAGGTTTCATGCCTGAAGCCCTCACCGAACAGCGAGTCAAAGAAATCACTGAACCCGGAGGCATCGAATCCTGCCTGTGAAAAAGTACGGTGCGAAAAACCCGGGCCTGTGAAGTGCATGTCCCGCCAGTCCGGCGGTGGCTGAAAATCCTGGCCTGCACGCCAGTTGGTGCCCAACTTGTCATACGCCTGTCGCTTTTGTGGATCCCTCAGGACTTCATAGGCCTCGCCCACTTCCTTGAATTTTTGTTCTGCATGGGGTTCCTGGCTTACATCCGGATGGTATTTCCGCGCAAGGCGGCGATAGGCGGCTTTGATTTCAGCCTCTTTTGCATCACGCTTTATGCCCAGTACATCGTAGTAGTCTTTATATTGCATACGCGCACCAAACTATACGGTGAGCCTTGGCGGGATGCCGCGGCACACCGCGGCATCCTGGTTCTGCCAAGCACGCTGGGTGGAACCGGGGTTTACCCCTGTACAGAAATCTTCTTCGGCAATGCTTTCTCTTTCTTCGGCACGTGAAGCATGAGCACCCCATGCTCTGTTCTGGCAGAAATATTTTCTGCATCAGCCGTGTCTGGCAGGGTAAAGCGTCGAAAAAAACTTCCGTAGGCCCGCTCTGTACGGGTATAGCCAAGACTCTCATCCTGGCTTTCTGTCTTGCGTTCACCTTTCACGGTCAACACGCCATCTTCAAGAGAAACATCGATATCCTTCGGGTTCACACCAGGTACATCAGCACTGACCTCATAGGCATCTTCGCCTTCCTTGATATCAATAGGCGGCACCCAGTCGGATGCAGTGTCTGTATAGCCAGGCGGGCTGCCATGGAAAATTCGGTCCACTTCCCCTTGGAAGTCCCGCAATGTTTCCCACGGATCATGATATATCCTTCTCGCAAGCATCTTGCACCTCCTCAAATTAAAAATTTTAAACGGTAGATGCTTATAGAAATATGGGCTGAAAAGACTTTTTCAAGTCTGGCAGATCATCTTTGCCGGATATCCTGGATCCACTCAAATTGTCCCGCTCCGCGGTTCTTTTGTACTGACTGTGGAGTGAAAAGCTGTCCGTTCATTGCCAGATACACGCCGTGAGGAAGGTGCTGGGCAGCAGCGATGGCATAGCCAATATTAAAGACGGCATCGGTATTGCGAAACCGTGCGGGCTGCATGGCCCCCGTCAGTACAATTGTTTTGTCAGGGACTTCCTCCAGACAGCGTGCTGTATCCACCATGGTGTCGGTACCGTGGGTAATCAGAATACGTGCGCAGTCTTCGGCCTTGACGTGCTCAACGATCTGCTGCCGATCTTCTGCACTGATCTCCAGGCTGTCCTTCTTAAGGATGGACTGGACCTCGAATGGGAACCCGACCCGGGCCTCTTTGAGAATATCGCTCACCACGGGGTCCCCGATCTGGTACTCACTCAGGGCATCAAAATACACCTTGTCCAGGGTTCCCCCTGTACAAAAAATTTTTACCTGGTGTCTTTTGGAGTGAGCAGCATCTGTCATTAGTGTGTAGCCTCGCAGTTTATTCTACGTTCTGAACCTGCTCGCGCATCTGTTCGATCAGCACCTTCAGATCGACAGCGGCCTGGGTAGTCTCCACGTCGGCAGATTTTGCCGCAAGGGTATTCGCCTCACGATGAAATTCCTGCATAAGGAAATCCAGTCGCCGGCCGGTTGCTTCCCGGACTTCGAATATGGATGCCATTTCATCCAAGTGGCTGTCCAAGCGATCCAGTTCTTCCATGATATCCATTTTTTGTGCAAGGTAGACGAGTTCCTGCTCAAGCCGCACCTGATCCACACTCTCCAGCAATTCTTCGATGCGTTGTTGCAGCTTTTCCCGAATCGAGGCTAATGCCTGGGGGTGTCGAACCCGCACGTCCCGGACAATCGATCTGACCTCAGTACACTTGTCCTGCAATATTTTTTCGATCCGTCGACCTTCTGCTGCTCGCATGTCGACCAGCTGCCCGACAGCCTGCTCAAACAGGCTGAAACAGGTCGCATGGAAACTTTCCCGATCGCCCTCAACGGCCTGAATCATACCGGGCCAGGCCAGAATGTCTGTCGCTGTCACCGGTGCAGAAACAGGCAATTTTTCATTCACCCTGCAAATTTGCTGCACAAGGCTATCCAGCAACGGCCTGTTCAATTCCAGTGCCGCTGTCTGTACTTCAGTCATCCGATAGCGAAATATGCAGTCAACTTTGCCGCGTGCAAGCTGGCCCTGAAGATGGCTGCGCAACCGCGCCTCCAGTCTTCGGACCTCCTCTGGCAGGCGGAAATTAATGTCCAGGTAACGATGGTTGACTGAGCGCACTTCCCAGCACAGAGTTCCTTGTTCGCATGTATCCTCGACCCGCGCAAAGCCTGTCATACTGCAGAGCATGAGATGATCCCTTTTCTATCCGTCCAGATGAGCCCGCACCATAGCAGGCAAACTTTTCATATAATACGCCTCTTTGGCCCTTTCCAGGTTGACTTATGAGCCCAACAAGCAGACCCAGCGGTCGAAGCCCCAGCCAACTGCGTGAGATCCGGTTCACACGCAACTATACCCGACATGCCGAAGGCTCCGTATTGACAGAATTCGGAGACACCCGGGTGATCTGTACTGCAACAACTACGGATCAGGTGCCGAAATTTCTCAAAGGCAAGTCTCAGGGCTGGATCACCGCTGAATACGGCATGCTGCCACGCTCAACAAATGAACGCATGCCACGGGAAGCCGCACGTGGTAGACAGGGCGGGCGCACCCTGGAAATCCAGCGCCTGATCGCCCGTTCCTTGCGAGCAGGTGTGGACCTGCAAGGGCTGGATGGTTATGCCATCACGGTCGACTGTGATGTCATTCAGGCCGATGGCGGGACACGCACGGCTTCAATCTCGGGCGGGTTTGTTGCCTTGTACATGGCGCTCATGCAACTGGCAGACGCCGGCAAGATCCCGGCTGATCCGGTACAACATTTCGTGGCAGCGGTATCGGTTGGGATTTGCAATCACGCCCCGGTGCTGGACCTCGATTATGCGGAAGACTGTGCTGCACATACCGACATGAACGTTGTGATGACTGATGCACAGTCATTTATAGAGATCCAGGGGACTGCCGAACAGCAGGCCTTTTCCCGTGAGGAACTGGTAACACTGCTGGAGCTTGCCAGCCAAGGCATCCAGAAAATCATTCAGTGCCAAAAAAGCTGCCTGGGAATTTAGATGGCCCACAAGATTGTCCTAGCCAGCAATAATGCCGCCAAGCTGAGGGAAATCCAGGCTGTGGTGGACAAGCAGCGATACCATCTCGTGGCACAATCTGAACTGCAGATCGGGGAAGTTGCCGAAACCGGCACCACCTTTGTGGAAAATGCAATCATCAAGGCGCGGCATGCCGCACTGCAATGCGGGCTAGGCGCACTGGCGGATGATTCAGGCATCGAAGTTGATGCGCTGCAAGGCGCGCCAGGCATCTACAGCGCACGCTATGCGGGCGGACATGCCAGCGATGCATCAAACAACGAAAAACTGCTTGCCGAACTTCAGGGGGTGCCGGACCACGAACGTACCGCACGTTTCCAGTGTGTCATTGTGTACCTTCGACATGCGCGTGACCCCATGCCCATCCTGTGCCAGGGTACTTGGGAAGGCCGCATTTTGCAGGAACCCGCGGGCTACAACGGGTTCGGCTACGATCCCTTGTTCTATGTCCCGTCCCATGACTGCTCTTCAGCACAGCTGGACCCTGCTGAAAAAAACCGCATCAGCCACAGGGCACAGGCCCTGCAAAAACTGATGCTTAAACTAGGTTGAAACAGCGGGGCTTACGTTTCCGGAATGCAGGCCACTGAAATACCGCTATCGCTTTATATCCACATCCCCTGGTGTGTCAAAAAGTGTCCGTATTGTGACTTTAATTCACACGAGAAACGGTCTGTCCTGCCCGAAGTCCGCTATATCGATGCACTGATTGCCGATCTGAAAAGACAGGCGGATGGCGTGGCTGGACGGGGCATTGGCAGTGTCTACATAGGCGGGGGCACGCCCAGCCTGTTTTCTGCTCAAAGTATCGAACGCCTGCTGGATGCTGTGGCACGTGAAACAGGCCTCGCAAAGGATGCGGAAATTACGATTGAAGCCAACCCCGGCACCTTCGATCAGCAAAACTTTGCCGGCTTTCGAAGCGCTGGCGTCAATCGCATCTCGATTGGTGTACAGAGCTTTGACGATACCCTGTTGCGTGCCCTTGGACGTATCCACGATGCCAACACCGCGAGGCAGGCCGTGCTCGCAGCCAAGCAAGCCCACTTTGAAAATATCAACATTGACGTGATGTATGCCCTGCCAGGCCAGACCCTGAAGCAGGCCCGGCGGGATGTCGAACAGGCCATTGCCCTGACACCTTCCCACATTTCCTATTACCAACTCACGCTCGAGCCGCATACCCACTTTTACCGCCACCCACCCACACTTCCCGATGGCGAACTTGGCTGGGCAATTCAACAGCAAGGGACAAACCTGCTAATGCTGCACGGCTGGCAACAATACGAGATCTCCGCCTACGCAAAAGACCAATTCAGATGCATCCACAACATGAACTACTGGCGGTTCGGAGATTACCTCGGCATTGGCGCCGGAGCGCATCAGAAAATCAGCTTCGACAAGACCGGTGTCTGGCGCAGCGAAAAACCCAGAAATCCGCTGCAATACATGGAGCAGGTACTCAATGACCCTCCGGCCGGACCCGCATGTCACCCCCTGAGTGAAGACGAGTTGGTGTTCGAGTTTTTATTGAATGCCCTGCGCATAAAATCAGGGTTCACCCGGCAACTGTTTGAATGCAATACCGGCCTTTCTTTTGGCCAGTTGGCCACGAAACTCCAGGGCCTGATCCAAGAGGGCCTGATTGTCAGACAGGACGGTGGTTTGCGCTGCAGTGAAACCGGGTACCGGTATCTGGATGGCCTTCTATTGCGCCTGCTTCCTGAAGCGTCGGCAACGCCCTTGGGCACACAGTAACCGGACCTGAAAGGCTTACGAGGACTGTACTGGGTGAGCATGCAGTTCGCATCCCCGCCAGGATTCGGTCCGCCTGACGGCTTCGCCGGAAAAGGCCTCGGAGACTGCTGCTCCCGGACTGCTGACACTGATCTGGAATAGTCCAGATACGAGGAAAATTACCCTACATCTACCATTTCAGGCGTAGAGTTATGCACAACTGTAATTTAGAGCCAAATTTTATGAACTTTTACATGCCGGCATCTTGATCGGAACAGAAATTCCATAATTTTTCATTTATAATCAACTGGTTGTAATATCGTACGTTATTTAAGCAGTCTAACAAAACAGTTATATTTCTCGGGATTCGTGGCGATGTTTGAGAATTGTCCACAATCTTATCCACAAAATTTGTGGATTACGCAATAAACCCTCACATGGACAATCAGTTAAGCAAAAATGGTTAAAAATACTTTAAGGGAATCTGCTAACTTAAAATCTCCGGATCAAGTACTTGAGTTGCAGGTTGGGGTTCAGTATGCTCCCTGCCACTTTGCGGGAGACGTCAAGATTATGAAAGCCAATATCCATCCTGAGTATCAAGAAGTCGAGGTAATTTGCAGTTGTGGAAACCGCTTTACCACGCGTTCGACCTATGGTGCCGAATCCCTGCATATCGACGTATGCTCATTATGTCACCCATTCTTCACAGGCAAGCAGAAGATAGTGGATACCGCCGGACAGGTGGACAAGTTCAGAAAGCGCTATGGCAAAAAAAGCTGATGCACCACAGATTGCCAGCACCGAGCAATTTTGAAAACTTGAAGGCCTGCTCTATCAGCACTGGATGAATCCAGCAATCTGCCGCAAGTCACCTAGGAGTACCCCAAGCTTCCCATCGGCCTGCACCTGCCCAAGATCCGGCAATAAATAAGGGTATCTGAATGCTGTCAGGCCCTGTCTGGTTGACGACTATTCTGGGAAAGCCCATGCTTCGGGGGATGAAGTCTTTTATCACGTGCCTGATTCTTTCAGGATGGCTGCTCCTTCCAGGATGCGCCACCAACCCGGTCACAGGCAAGCAGGATCTGGTGCTGATGACAGAAGACCAAGAGATTGGCTTGGGTCGGCGGGCGCATCGGGAAATGATGCAGCAGTACCGCCCCTACAATGATCCTGAACTGCAACGCTATGTCGAAGAGATTGTCCGGGAACTATCGCAACAAAGTCACCGCAAGGACCTGGTATTTCATGTAACGGTTCTGGACAGCCCCCAGATCAACGCCTTCGCATTGCCGGGTGGCTACATATACATCACACGCGGCATTATGGCCTACATGAACTCGGAAGCCGAGCTGGCAGGTGTGCTGGGTCATGAAATCGGGCACGTCACGGCACGGCACGGAGTCCGCCAGCAAAGCGCCGGAACACTGACCGATCTGGTGGGTAAAGGCATAGAGGTCCTGACAGGAAGCCAAATCGCATCACAGGCTGCAGGGATCGGAGGGGTTGCACTGATTCGCGGCTACGGCCGCAAACACGAACTGGAAGCGGATCGCCTCGGCGCCGAGTATCTGGCCCGTGTCGGCTATGACCCCGAGGAAATGATCAGCGTTCTGGGAATACTTAAATCCCAAGAAGAGTTCGAAAAGAAACTGGCTGAACAGGAAGGGCGCGAGCCCAACGTGTACCACGGCATATTCTCGACCCATCCGGATAACGACTCGCGCCTTCAGGAAGTAGTGCAGGCTGCAGACAAATTCAGGTCACCAGTTGCGCGCAAGGTCAACCGCGAGAGATTTTTGCGCTTGGTAGAGGGACTCACATTCGGTCCTGGCGAAAGTGACGGTGTGTTGCGAGACCAGAAATTTTATCATGGGGACTTGGATCTCTTTATTGAGTTCCCCGAAGGCTGGAAGATAGAAAACCTGCCCAGTCGCCTGGTAGCAAGCCCTGCAGACGGGGAACTGCAACTACTGGTTGCAGTAGAGGACCTGAACAGATACCTGACCCCAAAAGAATTTCTAACCCGGCAAACCCAAGGGCGGCTCCGCCAGGGTCAAGACATACAGACTGGAGATTTTGCGGGCTACACGGGGTACACCACCCTGAACATCAAGGGTACGCCGCGGCCGGGACGTGTTGCAGCTGTGATCCAGGGTACACGTGTCTACACGATTACGGCCATCGGTAAAGACCAGAGTGTCCTGGACCGCTATGACCGTAGAGTGCTCCACACGGTTCGGAGCATGCGACACCTTAAAGGAGGTGAAAAAAAACTGGCTGAACCCCAGCGCATCAGGCTGATTCGTGCAAAGCCAGGGGATACTTTCGCTTCCCTGGCAAAACAGTCGACTCTCACCAATCACCCCGTGGAACAATTGCGACTGATCAACGGTATGTATCCCAAGGGCGAGCTCAAACCCGGCCAATGGATCAAAATTGTCCACTGAGTCGATTGCGTATATCAGCCCTTCATTCTGAATCTTTTGGAAACTTCACATGACACCTGACAAGGTCTACCTCATCGATTCCAGTATCTACGTGTTTCGCGCCTGGTTTACCGTGCCGAATCACATCGTGAATCAAGACAATGAGCCCGTAAACGCCGTGTACGGCTTTGTCGACTTCGTACACCAGTTTCTGAAACAGACGCAGGCCAAGCACATTGCCTTTGCCTTTGACGAAAGCCTCAGCACCTCCTTCCGTAACCAGCTGTATCCTGAATACAAGGCGAATCGTGAACCTGCCCCCCAGGAACTCAAACGGCAGTTTGTCTACTGCCGGGAACTTTTGCAGGCCTCGGGATTATTCGAGACAGCACAACCCAAATATGAAGCGGACGACATCATAGGTACGCTGGCCAGACAAATGCGCCGGCGCGGTCATCCGATTACCATCGTGACCTCAGACAAGGATCTGGCACAGCTTATTTTTAAAAACGACATTCTGTGGAATTTTGCAAAAGGCCAGCGACACTCCATCCCCCAGATCAGAAAACAGTTTGGCGTCGACCCAAGCCAGATCGCTGACCAGCTCGCCATCGCGGGTGACAAGACGGATAACATCGAAGGCGCACCGGGCATTGGCATGGCCACTGCAGCCAAGTTGCTGAACCAGTTTTCCAGCCTAGAAGAATTGCTCAGTAACTGTGCGGAAATCAGCTCGATGAACATTCGTGGAGCCAAGCGCATCCAAGGCCTGATTGAGGATCACCAGGAGCATCTGTTGCTGTATAAGAAGCTGACAACGATTTATTGTGACATCGATTTCTCCGACGACATCAGCCTGGAACGGAAACCTCCTGATTTTCCGACCCTTGAGAAGTTGTTTGACAAATTAGGGTTCAGCAAATATCGACGTGAGCGATGGCTGAGTGTCCTTGGAGCCTGAAACAGCAGACGCGTGCATCGACCTGCAGTCGCTGGAAGTGCATCTGAGCAGGAAAATTGCAAAGCCTCTGCACATTGAAAAAATCACACCGATTGCAGGCGGTGACATCAGTAAAACCTTTAAAGTTCAGTGCAAACCCAATCCTTGTTTTTTAAAAATTCACCACACAAGCATGTATGCCATGCTGCAAAGCGAAGCACGGAATCTGGAGGCTCTGGGCAAGACAGAGACCTTGCGTGTCCCGCTGCCTATTGCCCATGGACAGGTCGGCAATCACTGCTATCTTTTGCTTGAATTTCTGGAACTTCATCAAAGTGGGCCTGGTGCTACCTTGGGTAGACTGCTTGCCCGATTGCACCGGCATACAGAAAGCTACTACGGCTGGTTCGAGGACAACTGGATCGGCACGACTTCACAACCGAACACGAAGTGCACGGACTGGGTTTCATTCTGGCGTCATAGACGGCTTGCACATCAACTGAAGCTGGCGAAGCATAACTGCGCCCCGAACACGCTGCTAGAACATGGCGAACATTTGCTGTGTGATATGGACGGACTGTTTGAGAATTACTCACCAGAATCCAACCTTTTGCACGGTGATCTTTGGTCAGGAAATTTTGCCTTCGACGCAAAGGCAAGACCGGTAGTTTATGACCCGGCCTGTTATTACGGGGACCGGGAAACCGATCTCGCCATGACTGAGCTATTTGGTGGCTTCAGTCGAGAATTCTACAGCGCCTACATGGAGGCATACCCTCTGGACGGGGGCTACCGGGTACGCAAGGATTTCTACAATCTCTATCACGTCCTGAACCACTTCAACTTGTTTGGCGGCAGTTATGCCAAGCAGGCCGAGCAAACTTGCCTGAAAGTACTCAGCGAGCTCAAGTAGTTAGCTGTCAGAACGTCACACTATTGTTTCGCACCCAGCTGCAGTGCGCGCTGGCGAACGGTTTCCCGCTCTTCGGGCACCTTAGGGCTCTGGGTGCATTCCGGCCAGCCCTGTATATGCCGGGAGATGATCCGCGTCAGGGCTTGGATATGCGCATGTGTGTCATTCAGGGCCGGGATGTAGTTGAAAGACTTTCCTCCACTGCGTAGAAATATTTCATGATTCTGCATATCGATTTCTTCCAGGGTCTCAATGCAGTCGGCTGAAAATCCAGGGCAAAATACATCAACTGATTCGATCCCTTCAGAAGGCAGTTTTTTCAGGGTTTTATCGGTATAGGGCTGCAACCATTCGGTCATGCCGAAACGCGATTGAAAAGTAAGCAGCCAGTCCTCGTCGTTCAAGCCCAGCTGTTCTGCAATCAAGCGTGCTGTTTGATGACATTCGCAGTGATAGGGGTCTCCCTGCAACAGACTACGCTTTGGCAGTCCGTGAAAAGAAAACAACAGCCTCTGGCTGCGCGGATGCTGCTCCCAGTGTGAACTGATCCGTTCTGCACAGGCACGAATATACTCAGGTTCCGCACCGTAACAGTTGATCATGCGTATTTCCGGGATCCACCTCAATTGCTCAAACTGCTTCGCCAGCGCGTCAAATGTAGAGGCCGCGGTACTGGCAGAATACTGTGGGTACATGGGAAATATCAGTATGCGACGGGCATTATTTTCCTGCAGAATTTGCAAGGCCGATGCTATCGAAGGCTGGCCATAACGCATGGCGAGGACCACCTTTACCCGGCCGGCACAAGATTCCTGCAATGCCGTCTGCAATGCGGATTCCTGCTTTTTTCCAATGGCCAAGAGCGGCGAGCCTTCTTCAGTCCAGATTTTGACGTAAGACTCAACTTTTTTCCGTGGCCGCAACTGCAGCACTGCCGTATGCAGAATCAACCACCACAGGGCTCTGGGCATCTCAACAACCCTCGGGTCCCATAAAAACTCTGCAAGAAATTTCCGGATAGCACGGATTGTCGGCGCATCCGGTGTACCCAGGTTGACAATCAGCACGCCAAGGCAGGTGTCGTCCCCGTGAACATGATCCTTTTTACCTTTGTATTTCAACATCAATGTGAACTGCTTAATATCACCTGCAGCGAATCCCGGCCATAGGTGGAGGAAAAATGTGAGGCCTGTCGACCTCGACAGCCGGCACAATTTTTTGTTCCTCCAAGGGTACTGTCAATTATGCCAGTTTGTTGAAACGCTTATGCAAGGGGCTAGTACGTGGGAAATGTGCCAGCAAAAACTTCATCTGGTCAGCGAGTACACGATGCCCCTGCAAAAAAATGTATTCTGCATGAGTGGGAGTAAAAGGAATTGCAAGCAACTGCATGTTGGCCTGCTCGGGGGTTTGCCCGGCTTTATGATTATTGCAGCGCTTACAGGCAGTGACGACATTGTTCCAGTCATCATAACCACCCTGGCTCAGAGGGCGCACATGATCTCTTGACAAGTCACGTCGAGTGAATTGTTGGCCGCAGTACATGCACAGGTTGGCATCCCGCTTGAACAATGCACGATTATTCAGGGGAGGGATATAGCTGTCATGCAAGGAGCGGTTGCTGCCCTGTGTGGCAATGATGGAATGGACCTCGATTTGACTGCGAAGACCACTGCGCGCATTGATGCCGCCGCGTACAACATACAGGCGCTCTCCGCAGGTATAGGCTACCTGCTCAATATGGTACAGGCGTACCGCATCCTGGTAATTCACCCATTCCATGGGCATGCCTGATACATCCGTGCGTAGTATTTGTAGGTTGAAGTTGTTCACTGGTTCACCGAAGCCACTCACAACGAGGCCAGAACACACTTTGTCGCACTTGTAAGATTGGAGCATGTGAATACTACACTATTTCTACACATGCAATGACCTCCCACCCTGCCGGGAAGGCCGCATCGCCTGCAGAAACAAAAGAAAAGGCTTGTACAGGCATGTGCTATGAAAGGGATATCCAGCAATATTGATGTGGTTTATTCACATTTGGCGCTAAGCATGATGCGATCATGCTCCGGATCACTGGAACCCGTGCATCAAGATAGATCATTGATTTTAAAGGGTTCATCTGATGATTTTTGATAATTCCTACAAACCGAAGATTTTTTAAAGTGGCATGGAGGCCTGGAACGACATTTTATCCACAGAATTATCCACAGCATGCCGAGCGAAGCAGGCACGTACTAGGCAAGGCCCAAACAGCAATTGAAGTGCCTTGGTAGACTATTGCATCACTATGCCAGCACTCCCCGTTTTAAAAATTGCGCTGCCTGTACCACTGTATAAGTATTTCGAGTACAGAGCCCCTCTGGGCACTGCCTTCGACAACATCCAGGTGGGGGTGCGTGTCCGTGCGCCATTCGGAAAACGAATTCTCACTGGCATCGTTGTAGAGAAATGCCCCAAGTCCTCGCTTGCCCCGGACAAGCTCAAGACAGTCCAGGAAATTCTGGATACCGAGCCTGTATTTGATCCTGTCTTGAAAAAACTGCTGTTTTGGGTAGCACGATATTATCAGCAACCAACGGGTGAAGTGCTCAATGCTGCCCTTCCAAAGGCATTGCGAAAGCAGAAGCATATCCGCACTGCCTCCAAGGCCATCTACCGCGCCTGTACGAAAAAGGCCATCGGACAACTGTTGGATAGGGCACCCAAACAAAGGCAGGTGTTTGAACTCATCAAAGCGCATCCCGCAGGCCTTACTGCCGATGAGATAACTGCACACATGAGTCACTGGCACCCATTTGTCCATGCCTTGATAGACAAGAATCTTGTCCAGAAAACCACGTGTAACAAAGTCTCCGCAAAACCTCCTCGTGCTGTTGCAGAATCCTTGACCCTCAATCAGGAACAACGTCATGCCTTCGAGCAGGTCCATCGAAGTATCCGTCAATTTGGTGTCTACCTGCTGGCAGGTGTGACCGGCAGTGGCAAAACCGAGGTGTACCTCGCTCTGGCAAAGGATGTAATAGCGCGTGGCAAGCAGGTATTGATACTTGTTCCAGAGATCGGGTTGACGCCACAGTTAGTACAGAGAATTGAATCCAGGCTGAACATTCAAGTCGCACTGATGCACTCTGATTTAAGCACGGGCGAAGGAGCACAGACATGGTTACAGGCCAACACAGGCCAGGCGAGTATCGTTGTTGGTACCCGGTCAGCCATATTTCTACCTTTCAGAAACCTTGGCCTGATCGTAGTCGATGAGGAGCATGACCTATCATTCAAGCAACAGGAAGGCATCCTGTACAGCGCACGTGACGTTGCGGTTTATCGGGCCAAGCAACTTTCAATTCCTATCGTTTTGGGCAGTGCAACACCTTCTCTGGAAAGCCAGCACAATGCCATTTTGGGCCATTACCGAAATGTCACTTTGAGCAAACGTGCAAAACTTGCCAAGATTCCCCAAGTGAAGCTGATCGACCTGCGTTCCAAACACGCCATAGATGGTCTGTCGAGTGAGTTGTTGCAGGCCATAGAGACTGAACTCAAACAAAAACACCAAGTTCTGCTCTTTTTGAACCGGCGCGGTTTTGCTCCTGTTCTGCTTTGTCATGATTGTGCCTGGACGGCCGAGTGCGCGCGTTGCGACTCACACATGGTTTTTTACAAGGGACAGGACATTATCAAGTGTCACCACTGCCAGAAACAGGAAAAAGCTCCTGTGGCATGTCCGCAATGCGGTTCAGAAAACCTCATATTCTTGGGCGAAGGGACACAGCGTATTGAGAACCGTCTCAAGAAAATTTTTCCCGACACTGCCATGATACGCATTGATCGCGATAGCACGCGCAAAAAACATACTCTTCAGGATAAGCTGGAGGAGGTACGCCAGGGTAAACACCAGATAATCATTGGCACACAGATGCTCGCCAAGGGACATGACTTTCCCAATGTAACCCTGGTAGGCATCCTGAATGTTGATCACGGATTATTGAGCAGTGACTTCCGCGCTTCGGAGCGCTTGGCACAATTAATTGTGCAGGTGTCAGGCAGGGCAGGACGATCCGCAAAAAAAGGCAGGGTACTGCTGCAAACCCACCAGCCTGAGCATCCTTTGCTCAACCGTTTGCTGACGCATGGCTATCAGGATTTTTCCAAAGAAGTCCTTCGGCAACGTGAACGCTGTGTGCTGCCCCCCTTTTCCTTCATGCTGCTGGTTCGTGCGCGCGCGCAACAACAAGATTTGACCTATCGATTCTTGCGGGAAATCAAATCCTCGATGCTGCCCTCAAACTCATCGAGCCTGAACCTGTTCGGACCTATTCCTGCCAGTCTCGAACGCAAGGCTGGCATGTATCAAAGCCAATTGGTAGCCATTGCCACCAGCAGAAAGGCGATACAAGCACGCCTGCCCAACTGGACCACGGTGATTCAGCAACATCCGCTTGCAAAACGCGTACGCTGGAACATCGAAGTGGACCCGCTTGAAACTGCCTGATCAGCAATGCTGAAATCCGGGCGACATTTTCCATGTAATTCTCCGGCCTGTACGGACATTCTCTTTGATCCTGAAGCGGCACAATTTTGCAAGAAACCCCAAGTTTCGTGAGCGATTAAAGTCAGAAAATTGCCAAGCCATATACCTTGTCAAATTCGCGTACAGGGTAGTTACATTTGGGTACAATGCAGCCTGCCTTACAGGATTATCCTTTCTTCATGCAAGCCCAAATCTCGAAACTGCTAGCTGCCGCGGTATCCAGTCTACAAGATGCAGGAGATTTGCCTGCCGACACGAACATTGCTGTTCAGGTTACTCGCAGCAAAGATGGCACGCATGGCGATTTTGCCTCCAATTTGGCGCTCCAGCTGTCTAAAGCTGCCAAGGTGCCGGCACGTACACTAGCTGAAAAAATTGCAGCACATATTCCGGAGGACTCCAGCATCGCTAGAGTTGAGATTGCAGGCCCCGGATTTATAAATTTTTATTTACACACCAACCATGACGCAGGAATACTGCGCCAAATCCTTCAAACTAAGGAGGGTTTTGGCCGTAACAGAGCACATACGGGCAGGAAGATACTGATCGAATTTGTCTCGGCCAATCCTACCGGGCCCCTGCATGTCGGCCATGGACGAGGAGCCGCTTACGGGGCATCCATTGCCCACCTCCTAGAGGCCGTAGGCCACCAGGTACAGCGTGAATACTATATAAACGATACAGGCCGCCAGATGGATATCCTGGCTGTTTCCGTGTGGCTCAGGTACCTAGAGCTTTGTGGACAGACCCTGCATTTCCCTGACAATGCCTACCAAGGCGACTATATTTGGGATATTGCGGCATCTGTGCACCGTGAGCACGAGCATGCCTTCTTCCATCCTGCAGAGGCCCTGGATTTGCAATCTGGCAACCACACCGATGGAAAAGTGGATGCAGAAAGTCACATCGATACGGTTATCGACAAGGCAAAAAATCTACTTACAGAAGACGACTACAAGACGTTGCTTGACTATGCACTCGGTACGCTGACACGTGACATCCAGAACGATCTGGAATTATTTGCTGTTACCTTCGATCAATGGTATTCCGAGCAGTCATTAGGTCAGGCAAGAATACAGGAAGCTCTCGACACCTTGACGAGAAATGGACACACCTACCAAAAGGACGGTGCACTATTGTTCAACAGTACAGCATTCGGCGACGAGAAAGACCGCGTGCTGATACGAAAAAACGGCAAGGCTACTTATTTTGCCTCCGACATTGCTTACCATCTGGACAAGTATGATCGCAACTTCGATCAACTGATCAACATCTGGGGCGCAGATCACCACGGCTATATGGCTCGAATCCGGGCCGCCTTGCAGGCACTTGGCAAAGACACTGGTCGTTTGCAGATCCTGCTCGTACAGTTTGCCAATCTTTATGAGAATGGTGAAAGGCTTCCCATGTCCACGCGCTCTGGAGAATTCGTTACCTTGCGGCAATTGCGCAAACAGATTGGAAAAGATGCCGCACGGTTTTTCTATGTAATGCGAAAATGTGAACAACACCTGGATTTTGATTTAGATCTGGCGACCTCAAAAACCCATGACAATCCCGTATATTACGTGCAGTATGCGCATGCCAGAATTTGCAGTATCTTGAAACAAGGCTCGACCCCGTTACAGGATGAAATCCTGGCCGATATCGATGATGAGCTGCTGGCTTCGGAACAGGAAAAAAGCCTGGTGAAGCAACTGGCGCAGTTCCCGGAAAGTGTACAGGTAGCAGCCGACCAGTTAGCGCCGCATATTGTCGTCAATTACCTACGCGAGCTTGCAAGTTCCTTTCATCGTTTTTATAACGCGCATCAAGTTCTTGTGCCTGAACCTGAAATGCGGAATGCACGACTCAAGCTGATCCGGGCCACACAAATTGTACTCGAAAATGGTCTGAAACTGCTTGATGTAAGTGCGCCTGAGCAAATGTAGAGGTAAATGTGCCTGTTAGGAAGAAAAAAAGATCAACCCGATCGTCAAGCTCCGTACCGGCCTGGGCCTGGCTGGCACTTGGTATTGTGATCGGTATTGGTATCGCCATGCTGATTGACATCGACGGCTGGTATGTGGACAAGGACAAGGCCCAGTCTGTTGCGCAAGAAGCAGGAAAAACTGCTGAGCCACCAATAAAACGAAACTTCGATTTCTATACATTGCTGCCTGAATTGGAAATCATCATCCCACAAGAAGAAACAGGCTTGCCCGACAAGCAGCCTGCCAAACAAACCACACCCCCGACACACCAGGGCGGGTATTTGCTGCAGGCAGGCTCATTCAAAAGCTTTAACGATGCAGACAGCCTGAAGGCGCGGCTGGCATTGTTGGGCATAGAGGCCAACGTTCAATCTGTAGATGTGAACAATACCCAGTGGCATCGGGTTCGTGTTGGACCCTCAAGCGACCGGCAGGCGCTGGAACAAATAAGGATGCGTCTGCGCACCCATCAGATCGATACGATTTTGATGCAGGCAAAACAATAGCTAGACAAGGAGTATCCTATCGCTACTTCTCCATGGAGTCGTACATAGCTTCTATGTCGTCTGCAAACAACTTTATCAGCTGATTTCTTCTAGTTTTTAGGGTCGGAGTAAGCAAGTTGTTCTCGGTAGTCCAAGGCTCCAGATAGATACCCGCCCTGCGTACCTGGGCATATCCTGGAAATTCTTTCAGACAACCAGCCAAACGCTGCATCACATATTTGTGTACAGAGGCATCCTGCAGATTTTCCTGTATTCCACTGCTCAACCCCATGGATTCAGCAAGAGAATTCCATTCCGTCTCGTTTAACACGAGAAGTGCAGACAGAAAAGGCCGCCCTTCACCCAGTATCATGGCCTGGTCAAACAAAGGGTCAGCACAAATCGCAGTCTCCATGTCCTGGGGGGACACTTTCTCGGCATTTGCCAAGACAATAATATCCTTGATCCTGCCCGTGATATACAAATAGCCCTCATCCGTGATATGTGCGATATCGCCGGTGTGTAGCCAACCTTCGGTGTCAATCATCTGTTCAGTTGCCTGTTTGTTGCCATAGTACCCAAGCATCACACAGTCGCTGCGAGTACACAGTTCACCTTCTTTTGTAAGTTTCACCTCAACACCGGGCAAGGCCTTGCCAACGCTAAAAGGGTCATTGGCATCAGGCCGCCCTACGCTGATCACCGGACTGCTTTCTGTCATCCCATAGCCTTGGTACACCGGAATACCGAGACTGACAAAAAATTTCGTGATTGTCTTATCCAGTGCAGCACCACCAACAATGGCATACCGCAACCTGCCACCCAGCCTTTGTTTGATCTTTGCGGCTACCAAGCGATCCATCATCGGCCATAACAGCAGGCTCCAATGCCACCCTGCCCTACCTAATTTGAACTGGAGATATCGCCAGCCGATTCGCTGCGCCCACGCAAACATTTTTTTCCTAGGATAGGGTAACTGCGCTGCCTGACTTAAAATCCTTGTAAAAATGATCTCGTAAATCCGTGGCACTGACACAAACACGGTTGGACGGACTTCCTGTATGTCTTCACCCAGTTGCTGTATTGAACGGGCAAAGCACACTTTCGAGCTGGCCATCATGGGCATGAAACAGCCTGCTGTACGTTCCATCGAATGTGATAACGGAAGAAAGGATAAAAACACGTCTTTTTCGAAAATGTCTGCGCACTGCAAAGCCGCAGAGGCATTCGAAAGGATATTCCGATGGCTGAGCATCACCCCTTTGGGGCGTCCCGTTGTGCCTGAGGTATAGATAATCGTGGCGAGTTCGCTGCCATCCAAGTCCTCTGGCTGATACTCGACATCAATGTCATGGTC
This sequence comes from Gammaproteobacteria bacterium, assembly GCA_965205685.1. Taxonomy (GTDB): domain Bacteria; phylum Pseudomonadota; class Gammaproteobacteria; order UBA4575; family UBA4575; genus WTFY01. The sequence continues at coordinate 47,363 of OZ242174.1, forward strand.
GATCCAGTCCTGCATATGCACCAGACAGGAGTCGTGATCTGGCACTTTCGAAATTGGAGCAACACTGATCACGCATTGCAGTGCTCTTCGGATACTCTCAATTTGCGACAGTTGCCGCCACTGGCGCGGGTTCTGAACAAGCATCGCTTTGATGCCAGCATTTTGGACAATGTAGGCCACATTTTCCGCTCGGTCATTCGTGTACAAAGGCACTGTGACCAAGCCAAGACCTAGTGCAGCCACATCAAAAATGACCCATTCCGGGCAATTGCGCAACATGATGGCTACACGGTCGCCCTTAACAATTGCCCTGCTCCGCAGCCCTGCCTGGATCCTTGCTGCAAACTGCGCCACCTGCTCCCAAGTCAGGCTTTCCCAAGCATTTTTCTCGTCATCGTAAAAGCCATAGGCCTGCGAATGTGGAGAACGCATCACACGTTCATAGAACAAGCCGGGAAGGGTCTTCGCAGTTTCAGGAGCAATGTAGTCAGTGTCATTCATTTGTAAAAGCACTCTAGCACTTGCTTTGTACATGGACAGCGACGTTGCAATTACTTTTTCTTATGGCAGCCATCTTACACCTCACAAACCCCAGGCGCTGCTGTGTCCTAGCTTGATTTACCCCCAGTACCCCTTTATATAGTAAGAGCAACATGTATTTGTAGTTTGAGTATGCTAGACACGTCATTCGAAACCACCGTACCTCAGCAGGACATCCCTGAGACAGCGGTTGTCCAGGCAAGCTTGCCGGTGTACTCCGCGAAGCAGAGAAAAGAAAAAATTGACCGCATCAAATTTCTGCTCCAGAAAGAAAATGCGGTATTGATTGCACATTATTACACCCATGAAACCCTGCAAAGGATTGCAGAAGAGACGGGGGGCTACGTTTCTGACTCACTGGAAATGGCACGATTTGGCAGTCGTCACAACGCCACCACGTTAATCGTGGCTGGAGTTCGCTTCATGGGCGAAACAGCTAAGATACTCAACCCTGAGAAACGGGTTTTGATGCCCACCCTGCAGGCGACCTGTTCGCTCGATCTTGGCTGCCCTGCCAAGGAATTCAGTGCTTTTTGCGATTTGCACCCGGAGCACGAAGTCGTCGTATATGCCAACACAAGTGCCGAGGTCAAGGCGCGAGCAGACTGGGTCGTTACCTCGAGTATTGCCCTGAAAGTGGTTTCCCATCTGATGGATCAGGACAAAAAAATCCTCTGGGCACCGGATCGACATCTCGGTCGCTACATTGAAAAAGTTACGGGTGCTGACATGATTTCATGGCAGGGAGCCTGTGTCGTGCATGAAGAGTTCAAGGCGCGTGCCCTCGGGGACCTGATTGCAAAGCACCCGGGCGCAGGTATTCTGGTACATCCAGAATCGCCGGAAGCCGTTATTGAGGCTGCCGATGTTGTCGGTTCGACCACAGCCCTCATCCGGGCAGCCCAAGAATTACCTCACCAGTCATTTATCGTAGCTACGGACAATCGCATTTTTTACAAAATGAAAAAGGCCGCACCTGACAAGGTCTTTATCGAGGCCCCTACAGCCGGAGAAGGAGCCACATGTAAAAGCTGTGCGCATTGTCCTTGGATGGCCATGAACGGGCTACACAATCTTGAGGCAGTACTGGAATCCGGTGAAAACGAGATTCACGTGGCGGAAGAAATACGCAACAAGGCATACCGTTCTACCCACCGAATGCTCGATTTTGTTGCCAATTGAAGCTCAACTAGAACATCCTTCCATATGACACCGGCGCATAGTCGCTGGTTTTGGTCCAAGCAGATCTTCCCGCCTGACGAAGGTTTTCCATGCTCAAAAAACAGCAGCAATCGTTTGGGTCAGGATCGTTCGTGGTCTTGTAGTGGTACTTGCAGATAGTACCCATGCTCATGCAGAGCAGCCAAAACCTGCCTGGCATCAGCCTGTGCCAGTTTGCGATCTTTTGTCAGCTCGAATTCCAATACAAAACCAGGCTTGCCGAAAAGGATCAGAAGCCCCTCCGGGAGAAGATCAAAGCGGTCTTTCTCGCCCAAGTAAAGAAATGTGTCTTCTTTTTTCAGGCTTTTGTAAACATAGCACTTCATGGTGCGTGCCTGTGCTCATCCTGAAGACGATGTCAGATAGCTGTTGGCTTGCAGTGCAGTCTCAAGCGTGTGCAGTGCCTGTTTGACAAGCGGTTTTGGCATGTTCATTTCGGTGAGCCGTGTATGCCAGGTCTTGCGAATTTCTGCAGCGTTGATGTGAACATAGGACAACACCTTTTCAGTAGTATCGCCTTGTCGCTGCTCATCCAGTCGATAGCTTCCATCAGCATTCATCTCGACACTTACTGCAAGGGTATCTCCGAACAAATTATGTAAGTCTCCTAAAATTTCCTGGTATGCGCCAATTAGAAACATGCCAATCAGGTAGTCCTGTCCCGGGATGAGTGCATGCAGGGATAGGTAAGACTGGATCGAATCTGCTTCGATGTAGCGATCAATCTGACCATCCGAATCGCAGGTAAGATCATGCAGTCGCACCTGCCGTGTTGGACCCTCGTCCAAACGGTGCAGGGGCAAAACTGGGAAGAGCTGGTTCAAGCCCCAGATATCCGGAGTTGATCGGAACAAGGAAAAGTTACAGAAATACTTGTCAACCAGATCTTCCTCAAGATCCTGCCTGCAGTGTGTATCGAGACACTCTTTGTGCCTAGACAGTTGACGATAGGCCTCCTGTGAAATTTTCTCTGCGTAGGCCTTGCTGGTTAAGGAAAGATCCCCTCGAGAAAAGTCCTGATCAATCCGTTTTGCAGCCCGGACCAGGCTGGTATACGTATGTGGATAGTCGATTTGACTATCTGGCTTTTCCGCATCGGATTGAATGCGTCTACATAACCCGACCAACTCCTTGAGCTTTCCTTCTGCAGTTTCCGAATGCTTATTAAAATCCGTAAATGCCTCAGTGGCATTCTCCTTCCAAAATCCAGCGTCAATTATGTTGGTGACCAATACAGCATGATGTGCTGTCATGGCACGCCCGCTCTCGGTAAAGATAGCAGGTTCAGGCACCTTGTTTTCCAAGCACGCGGCATGGACAGCACGGATGACGGAGTCGGCATATTCGTCCAGATCGTACTCTCTCGAAAAATATGAATTTGACTGGCTGCCCTCATAATCGACAGCCAGACCGCCACCTACGTTCAACTGACTGAGTTGCACTCCGAGTCTGTACAGTTGCACAAAATAACACATGCCTTCTTCAACGCCTTCACGGATATGCTTCAGGGAAGGGATCTGGGACCCCATGTGAAAATGCAGCATGCGCATCCACCCAAGTGCCCCGTTTTTCTTTAACTCCTGATGTAGCTGTATGACCTGGCCGGCTGTCAAACCAAACTTTGAACGCTTCCCTCCCGTGTTTTGCCATTTTCCGTTTGCGACTGCAGACAGGCGAACCCGCATGCCCAGAGCAGGTTGAACATTGATTTCCGCTGACAGTTTGAGCACATGTTGGAGTTCAGCCAGACTCTCCAGGACAATAACGACATCATGTCCCAGCAAGCACCCGGTCAGTGCTAGCCGGATATAGGTCTCATCCTTATAGCCATTACATATTATTGTCTGCGTTTGCATGAGCCCCAGACAGGCTATCAACTCTGCCTTGCTACCCACTTCAAAAGCGACAGGGTGCTGATTTTGCAGGCTAAAATGTTGAATCACTGATGCTTGTTGATTTACCTTGATTGGGTAAGCTGCAACATAGTCACCGACATACTCACAGGAAGTCATGGCTTTCTTGAATGCGGAATGCAACCTGTCTAACATGCGTTGCAGGATGTGCGGGAAACGCAGCAGAATTGGAAATTCCATTCCCCTGTCTTTGAGGTCTTGACTCAGTGCATACAGGTCGAGTTCACAATCGCCCGCCTTGGTACTGACATGGCCCACCTCGTTTATGTCGAAAAAACCCATTCCCCAGCTGGTAATCCGGTAATGAACCTTGGCATCAGCAACACCCCAATGCTTACGGATTTTCACAGCAATAACGTATGATCTGTTTGTTTGCTAACTGAAGCTGCCCGCTTTATCGCACCTGCAACTTTTCTTCAATTACATATTCACGTGCTGGACAAGAGGAAAAAATGGCTTACCGAAGCCTGCACAGAATGTGGCACAGCGCTTTCGTTCGAGATCAAGGAGAAACTTCACCAAGAACAGACACCTTTTCAGAAAATAGAAATCTACTCCACCAAAAGCTTCGGCATGCTGATGATGATAGACGGTTTCGTCATGCTAACGGAACGTGACAACTTTATATACCATGAAATGCTGACTCACCCGGTCATGTTTAGTCATCCAGATCCAGTAACCGTGGTCATTGCGGGAGGGGGAGATTGCGGCAGCTTGTGTGAAGTGGCAAAACATTCCTGTGTACAGAATATTTTCCAGGTCGAAATTGACGAGCGGGTTACCCGGTTGTCGGAGAAGTATTTTCCTGCCTTGTGCAAAGCCAATAACGATCCCCGTATCGAATTCATTTTCGAGGATGCTATCAAGTGGTTCCAAGGGAAGGAATCCAGCTCAGTGGATATTATCATCGTGGACAGTACAGATCCGGTTGGTCCTGCTGAGGGCCTCTTCTCTACACCCTTTTATGGAGATTGTTTGCGCACACTCAAGCCCGAAGGCCTACTTGTTCAGCAAAGCGAATCTCCCATGGTGCACCTTGAGAGTATCATTCAGCCGATGCATGACTCGATGCAGTCTGCCGGATTTTCGAGTATCGACCTTGTCTATTTTCCACAACCCTGCTACCCGACGGGGTGGTGGAGTGCTACGGTTGCAAGTAAATCTGGCCAGCTTTCCTTTGCCCGCGAGAAGTCTGCCAGGCAATTAGAGTTTCAAACCCGGTATTACAACCATGCAGTGCACCTTGCTTGCTTTGCAATACCGCAGTTCATGAAGTAAGAGGTAGGGAATACGAACAAAAAAAGCGCCCCCTAAGAGGGGGCGCTTTGACCTACAAGACTTTCCAAGGCCTATTCGATCACAAACTCTGGATAAGCCTCCATGCCACACTCTGAAATGTCTGCACCCTGCATCTCTTCTTCCTCACTGATGCGTAGTCCCATGACTGCTTTGATCACGCCCCAGATGATCAGGCTGGACAGAAATACCCAGACAAATATTGTGGCAGCTCCAAGCAACTGGCCGCTGAATGTCACGTCAGGATTGGTGAGCGGTACGGCAAGCAGTCCCCACAATCCAACGGTTCCATGCACGGAAATCGCCCCTACCGGATCGTCTATCCGGATCCTATCCAGCAGTACAATAGACAACACTACGAGAACCCCACCTGCCGCACCAATCAGGCTTGCTATCAGGGCAGAAGGAGTAGACGGTTCTGCCGTAATAGCCACCAAACCAGCCAGCGCACCGTTCAGGGCCATGGTTAGATCAGCCTTACCAAACCAAAGACGTGCAGTGATCAAAGCTGCCATCAGCCCGCCTGCAGCGGCTGTATTGGTGTTCAAGAACACCATGGCCACCGCATTGGCGCTGGCAGCATCTCCGAGCTTCAGCACGGAACCGCCATTGAAGCCGAACCACCCCATCCACAGGATGAATGTCCCCAATGTGGCAAGCGGAAGGTTCGCACCCGGAATGGCGACTACCTTTCCATCGGGCCCATACTTGCCTTTGCGAGCTCCAAGCAACAAGACCCCAGCCAATGCAGCGGTTGCTCCCGCCATATGGACAATGCCCGACCCCGCAAAGTCGGAGAATCCTGCATCGCCAAGATTGAACCAACCAAAAACATCTTTTCCATTCCAGGTCCAGCTGCCCTCCAGCGGGTAGATGAGTCCGGTGAATACCACTACAAACAGCAGAAATGACCACATTTTCATCCGCTCGGCTACAGCACCCGACACTATAGACATGGCTGTTGCAACAAACACGACCTGGAAAAAGAAGTCCGATGCATCGGAGTACACGGAATCACCGTGGAAACCATTTTCAGCAGACGCCGCCAAAACATCATCCACCAGGCTTTCGCCCCCTGCAATACCAGATAAGAACAATGTGCCGTCATACATGATCATGTATCCGCAAATCATGTACATGATGCAGGCGATCGAGTACAGCGCTACATTTTTGGTCAGAATCTCAGCCGTGTTTTTGCTCCGCACAAGCCCTGATTCGAGCATGGAAAAGCCGGCGGCCATCCACATTACCAATGCGCCACACACTAAAAAATAAAAGGTGTCAATCGCATATTGCAATTCAAAAATTTGATCAACCACAACTCCCTCCTAAGGAATCTATTTTTCGTTACAGGGCATCCGGGCCCGTCTCACCAGTGCGTATACGCACGACTTGTTCGAGCGGGGTAACAAAAATCTTGCCATCTCCGATTTTTCCTGTGTTCGCTGCTTTGCTGATTGCCTCAAGCACAGAATCCAGCAAGTTGCTGTCAATGGCGATTTCCAACATCACCTTTGGCAAGAAATCAACAACGTACTCTGCGCCCCGGTATAACTCCGTGTGCCCTTTTTGCCTGCCGAAGCCTTTGACCTCGACAACGGTGACACCCGTTACACCAATTTCTGATAAAGCTTCGCGTACATAATCAAGCTTAAAAGGCTTAATAATTGCGGTAACAAGCTTCATAGTGATTACTCCTGATTGTGCTGTTAGTCTGAGAAATCCGAATTCAAACTGGATACACTGGCAGAAACGTTATTGATCCGTTGCCACTGTCCCGCTACATAAGATCAAAGCTGTGATGAATGCTGATATAAGCTTCAGTTTCGTCATTATCATCCTCGCCCTGCAGAATATCGGCATCCGTATGAACAACTGCGGCTGTCACTTCAAACCCTGAAACTTCAAGCGAATAACCGAATTCCAGGTAATTTCCCAGAGCTTCGTCTGCGTCATCGGTAAAGTCTCCGTAGGTCAGATACGCTCCTCCGTATCCCAAGGTCGCTGCAAAAAAACCGTACTCGTCGCCTTTTTCAACCTCTTGACCACCCACGAGCTCTGTAAACACTCCGTTGTACTCACCGTCCGTGTACTCCAAGTCCAGGGACAAACTGTCGCTGGCCCAGCCGGCATACAGGTTGACTTCGTTGTATTCGTCGTCAAAGTCATCAGAGTACTGGTAACTGGTAAACCCCGCGCCCAGATACATCCCGCCAGGTAACTCCATGACATACCCCGTGTAGAAATCCTGCTCGATCCCTTCACCTACGTCCGCAATCCAAGTACCCAGATAGAATCCACCGGCTTCCAAATCGATACCCCCGTTAGCAACGCCTGAATCTTGTGGAATCCCCCGGAAAATATAGTCGGACAGAATTCCGGCATTGCCTGTCACACTGATCTCGGCGGTGGCTGACAGAGGGATCATTGGGCTGGCCAGAAGGGCCAGTAACACTACTTTGTTAACCATTTTGCTCATCGTTTTCCTCCCCATATCTATGAATTCGATATAGGATTAAGCACATACCGTGCCAAAATTACCTTCCCCGGAAAAACAATGAATTACGGAAGCCGCGTGGATGCTGATCACATCCGGCATGAGAAATAACGCACCTCGCTGAACCCCTGATGCACAGCATCAGTGCATTAAAATTTAAACCCGGTATGATACCCTAGTTGAGTTTGTACCTTAGAAAAGAAAAGGAGTATTTAGCTATGAAACTCGGTTCCAGTATCTTGGATGAGTTGACTCGCAAAATTGATGAGGTGCTTCCCGATGACTTGAAAAAAGGCAGGGACAGGCTTGAGAAAAATGTGCGTGCTGCTGCAGAAAGCGTGTTTCAGCGACTTGATCTTGTCACGCGCAAGGAATTTGATGCACAAAGCGAAATGCTGGCCCAAAGCCAACTGCGCGTCAAGGAGCTAGAGCAACGTGTACAGGAGCTCGAGGGGAAAGATACCAAGTAAATAACAGGTCAGGGCCTAACGACAGCTGCGGCGCCCAGTGCCGCAAGAATCCCGATGAGCTAAAGATGTACTGACAGCCCAGTGCAACCGGCTCGAGCGACTAACGCACTGAATCCAGCATATAATCTACGACTCTCCTGATATCTTCATCAGAAAAATCAAGACGACCACCTTTGGGGGGCATGGTACCCATGCCATTAATGGCATTCGCATAAAGCTGTTCAACACCTTTTGCCAAGCGTGGCTCCCAACCGGCTTTGTCCCCCAATTTCGGAGCATTCAAGACCCCTGAGCCATGGCACACGGCACAGGCTTGATAAATTTCCTCGACCGGCTTTTCTTCGGCAGCCGCAACCAGCACTGGCTCATTTTTCTCGGCATCAACGACAGCTTCGGCCATCACGGCCTCGCCAGACAGGTGCACATTGCCTACAGGCCTGATGCGGTCTTCAATGTTCTCCTGAATCACAGTCTCATGGGAATAGTCGGCATCTGAAATAAGTACATTGGCGAGTGCCAGAATCCCGACCGTCGATCCTACAAGCACTCCGAATACGACTTTTAGTGTTTTTACAAACTTTTGGTCGCTCACATGAACTCCTATTTCTGTTGATTCAGCTTTAATGCGCTGCGAATTATAGTGAATGATGGGTGTGAAACCAAATACTCTTTATGGCCTATCTTGGTTGCCATACCTGCACCGCCACCATCTACCCGATGTGGATAGAAAAGCTCATTCCTGGAGTGCAACCCATGCAGCAAAATCCGGGTTCGCCAGGATTGTGATTGGCCCGCTAGACCTATGCCGACGACGTGGATTCAGGGGTATCCACATGCACAGTCACAATCTCCGTATCATGGTATTGCTGGTGGCGAACTGAGGAGGCCAGATGTCGTAATAGTCGAAGCGAAACATCCCATTCGCTTGTCTCGGCATCTGCACGCTCTCCAAGTAACGCGATACGGTCCTGAAGATTTTCCTCGCCTGGTGCTGCCACAAACTCCAGTACAGCCTGACCACCCTCCTTATGGGCCATCAGAAGCAAACGGCGTTCCTGCTTTTCTACACTTTGACTCTGACCATGTTCAAGAAGTGTCAGCAGGGTCTCTTCGGCCGTTCCTACGAGGCGATTTGCCATGGCTGCATCCCAATTGCTGCGAGAGGCAAATTCACCAAGGAATGTTTTAATTTTTGGCAAAGCCGACAGATCAAGCATCATTTCGACTCGCCTGCGACGTGGCTCCGTCAACTCCACAAACAACGTCATCAGGATAGCGACCAAACCTCCTGCAGTCATCCCGTTCTCCAAAAGCCCTCCGGCAAACTTCGAGGCATACTCGGGAAATATCCATCCGTTCTGAAAGCCAACTCCTATCCAGAATGCAGCACCAGCAACCAGGCCCTTGCGATAATCTATTCCGTCCTGAACGGTGACCTTCATGCCAACGACAAACAGCATCATCAATAACACTCCGATATAAGCAGCAGCAACCGGCCCAGGAATTGCCAAAATGACGGCCAGCGCTTTTGGAACAAACGCCAGTACAACAAAGACAAGCCCAAGTGCAACACCGACCCGGCGTGCGCCAACTCCGGTAAGTTCAGCTACAGCAACACTCGTTGAATAGGTCGTATTGGGTACGGTTCCCAAAAGACCAGACAACAGATTGCCCATACCATCGGCGGCCACCGTGCCCTGTACCGCCCGGAAATCGGCCGCACGAGGCTGGCGCCAAGACACCCGCTGGATGGCAATTGAATCCCCAATTGTTTCAATCGCTCCCACCAGAGTGACAAACACAAATGCAGGAAGAAGCGTCCAGAAGACAGGCCCAAAGCTTAAATCCAGACCGGGCCACGCGCCGGCCGGAAAACCCACCCAAGAAGCGGCGGCGACACGCTCTGTGTCGTAGAGGCCATAAAACCCTGCAACTAGCGAGCCAACCACAACCCCGATGACAGGTGCCCAAAGTCGCAGCACCCCCGTCGCCTTGAGAGCTATAAAAATAATGCTGAGCAAGGTCGCAAGTGCACTTATCGGGGCAGCCAAAACAGGTACCCCGTCAGGGACGTTTTTCAAAAAACCAAAAATGATTGGCATCACCGTGACTGGTATCAACATAATGACTGTGCCAGCCACAGTCGGGGTCAGGATCCTGCGAAACAAGGATAATCGTGCTGAAAGCGCAAACTGGAAAAAAGATGAAACCACTACCAGTGTCGCCAGCATGGCTGGGCCGCCCTCGGCAATTGCCGTGACACAAATAGCAATGAAGGCGCCGGAAGTACCCATCGCCAACACATAACCTGCGCCAACCCGTCCTACCCGTACAGCTTGCAGCATCGTGCTGATACCACTGACTGCAACAGCAGCGAATACGGACCACGACAGGAAAGCTTCAGACCCGCCTGCTGCACGGACAATGATTGCCGGAGTCAGCACGATGCCGGATATACAGAGGATAGCCAGCTGCAGACCAAGGCCAAAAGCTAGTGTAGCCGGGGGATTTTCATCAGGCTGATAACGAACACTTGTGTGTTGGGAGAAAGCGTCAGTGCTGATAATGCCACCTCATGTGTTGTAGGGACTGCACTCCCACTGCAGTCGAATGCTGACCCATACCACTTTGCATGTATGACTCGCGCTAGTTTGCCGATCGGGCCGAATTCGTTTCCTGCCGTACAAGATGGTCTATCAGTTGCAAGAGCCGACTATAACTGCCGGCATCGCCGGCCGTGGACCGGTACTTCCCATTGACAACAATTGTAGGTACAGAGCTGGCCCCAGAGTCGCGTGCCAGTTGTCTAGAATGCTGGATGTTTTTGGAAACACTGGAAGACCTGTAAGCTTTTTCAAAAGAGCTGGTGTCGATACCATGCTGGCCCAAGAAACGTGAAATGGATTTCATGTCTCCCAACCGCCGCCCCTGCACATGGATCGCTTCAAAAAAAAGGGAATGCATCCTTTCCGCTTCTCCCATCTCCTGCAAGGCAAAATATGCGCGGGCCTGTGGTACCCAGTTGCGATTCATCACCGCCGGCATAGACAAAAACTTTACGTGATCTGCCTTTTCCCGCTTCCATTTCGTCAAATACTCTTCAAAGTCGTAGCAATGGGGGCAGCCATACCAGAACAACTCCAAGACTTCCACATGACCCGTATCCACCTGCAACGGCAAAGCAGGCGAGATCCTGTGATAGTGATAGCCTTCTTCAAACTCGACTTCTAACTCGTCCGCCCAGGCCATCGTCCAGACAGCAACGGCTGACACGATCAGCAGCCAAAAAATGGAAGCATGAGATGTGTTTTTATTATTCACCATGTGTGCATAAAGCTAGTTGATCGCCTATCTCAGCTAGAACCCTGCCTCACATCGCTCAAAGCAGTGCGGCGACACCCGCTCTAATGTAGACCTGCAATGTATTCCGCCACGGCATCAATCTCCACCTCTGTCATGTAGCCGACAATGCCAGGCATCGCATTCAGGTGATCCTCGGGATGGTACCTCGCACCACTTTGATATGCCCGCAGTTGCGCTGCGGTATATTGTGCATGTTGACCCGCAAGACGCGGAAACTGTGCCGGTGCATTGCCAAACCCATTGGGGCCATGACACGACATGCAGGCTGGTACTCCTGTCGCGGCATTGCCACCACGATAAATTCGCTCTCCTATCTTGTACAATTTTTCACCCTGATATTCCTTGTCGGCACTGGCAATCCCTAAACTGGCTACCTGGCTGGAAAAATAGGCAGCTATGTCCTGAATATCCTGCTCTGACAAATTTTCCACCTGAAGATTCATCAAAGCATTCACGCGAGTCCCATTTTTAAACAAACGCATTTGTCCGGCCAAGTATTTTTCACCCTGACCTGCGAGTTTTGGCCAGGCCGGATTGGCACTGTTTCCATCAGTCCCATGACATGCAGCACAAGGCACAGCTTTCTGCTTTCCTGCAGCCGGGTCGCCCCCCGCATTGACACAAGTTGCAAATATTAGGCAAACAGCCAGCATCCACAGTCTCTTCATACATCCAATCCTGAATATAAAATCCTGCTGTATCGTTAATGTAGCTAGAGGTCAACTTTGAGTCAGAAATGAGCCGACCAAAGAAGCCGTTGTATATCATAAAAGCAGGCACAGTCGCAAAATATCGGCGCCAAATCACAGACGCCTTATCCCTGCAAGCCAAAAACAAGAGGTGTAAAATGGCCACACAAACAATTCGCAAGCAGGGTCGAGTCAACGGCTTGACGGCCAAAGGCTCAGAAGGTGCACATAATTTCTGACATACTGAGACAGCACAGCCACCAAAAACCTGAAGTTTGTAGGCGATAGAGAGCGACACCTGATTCCAAGAGTACACATTCGCATATGAATCGTGAGACATGTTTTTGGCTGCCACCGGGTTCACAACGACACCCGCTGAATGACAGGGGAGTTGAGGCTGATGCGTGAATTTTGGCACCGGCTGCGTCCGAGCTACCGGTTTCAGCGGGACTGTCAGTTTATGGTGGAGGGGTGTCTGGATGATTTGCTGATTTGCAACAGCCAAAAACGGCAGGACATGCCAGACCATATAATTGTAAAGCTCGATTACTTATCCAGGGAAATCCTGAAAAAACACAAAATTCCATACCCGGATGCTGAAAGGGCCAGCTTGGAAACATGGAGGGATTTTCTTCTCAAGCTCGCGGTAGCGGTATGGGAACAGGATTTGAAAGGTGCCAGAAAGCTTTATCAGGGATAGGGCAACTAATTCAGGTTCATAAGCTGAAGCTGTAATCTTGCAGGGGAAACAATAGAAGATGGGCTGCTTCAGTTCGCCCTTGACAACAAGGAAACCGACTATTGTTTCCAACCTCTGCGGTAATCTGAAATACTGGCTCAGGTGAACGTATCTCAACCCCCTGCTGTGCAGGAGAGCGCCTTCGGGCTTCTGAATCTGCCCCGAGTCTGCATTAACGATACCTGGGATCACACTGCGACTGCGGTCAAATGAACCTACCCTTTCAACAAGTACAGTTTTTGAAAAGTGCCAGCGACTTGCAGGACTTCCCTGAGGATGCAGGAGCAGAAGTTGCCTTTTGCGGGCGCTCCAATGCCGGCAAGTCAAGTGCAATCAATGCAATATGCCAGCAAAAAAACCTGGCGCGCACCAGCAAGACCCCTGGGCGCACACAGTTGATCAATTTTTTCAAACTGGATGGAGACACACGACTGATAGACCTGCCCGGGTACGGCTATGCCAAAGCGCCTGCACACGTACAGCGCCAATGGCAAGGCCTGATGGAATCCTATTTGGTTCATCGCCATGCATTATGTGGTCTGATTTTATTAATGGATATTCGCCATCCATTGACTGAGATAGACTGGACCATGATTCACTGGAGTAAGCATTACAAACTCGCTCTCCACATCTTGCTGACCAAGGCCGATAAGGTAAACAGAAATGCAAGGGCCAAATCGTTAACCCGAGTCACTTCCAAGCTGGAGCAGCATGAATTCCATGCTGGTACGCAGATATTTTCTACTACACAACGAATCGGCATTGCACAGATGCAGGAAAAAATATCAGCATGGGTCAGCCAGGCTTTAGTTGAAAACTGTTCGGGATAAAAAAGTGCCCCGGTCAAAAGGAAAACCGGGGCGAACTGTGACTCGGTTGGAAATCCAAGTCGAAAATGCCCGCTTTAGGGAGGGAAGCGGGTCGTGCTTGTAGCACTAGCACTACTGCTTAGAGGGCAAATATCCTTGAAAGTTCACAGCTGGATGCATGTAAGATCCAACGCCACTAGCGTTGCAAGATGCAGGCCGTCGGGAGGGAGTTGGCAAGTCGAGGGCTAGGCCAATTAAAAACCATTAAAAACAATAGCTTACTTTAAAAACACCTGCCCTACAAAGGCACAGGGCCGCATGAAGTAACCATCATCTTGGCCAACCTGTCAAAGTGAACCCAAGAAAGTCAGCAGCGCTTCGCGCTGTCCTCGAGTCATCCTGACAACCTGCTGTTTTGCTGCTTCCGCCTCACCGCCATGCCAGAGAATAGCTTCAAGGAGGCTTCGTGCGCGCCCGTCATGCAAGAAAGTGGAGTGTTGGCTCACAGTCTCCGTAAGCCCAATTCCCCATAGCGGTGGCGTGCGCCATTCACGCCCAGAAGCATTCCCTTCTGGTCGGTTGTCGGCAAGACCCTCGCCCATGTCATGCAATAGCAGGTCCGTGTAGGGCCAGATCAATTGAAAGGACTGTTCTTTGCCGATTGAATCCCGCCGCGTCACAAATTTTGGGACATGGCAAGCTGAACAACGTGCTTCGTAGAACAAGCGCTTGCCTTCAAGTACCTGTGGGTCGCTGACCTCACGCCGCGCAGGAACACCTAAGTTGCGGATATAGAACATCAACATATCAAACATCGTCGACACCGCCTCGACCCCGTCTCCGACAGGTGTATCTCCATGCGGAACTGCCATGCAGTCCTGTTGCACCGCAGTACAGTCACCATGTGGAACAGGATAAAGTGGGGTCGAAATGCCAATATCATCTCGAAAGGCGGCCGCCGACTGCTGCACGAGAGTAGGTTGCCCCGCCTTCCAACCAAAACGGCCAAGCATCACCTTCTGATGTTCATCGCTCCACACCCGTCTTACCTTTCCAGAAACACCGTCCCCGTCGAGATCATCCGGGTCGGCATGACGAAGGATATCGGCTTCTGGGATGGCCTCAAGCAGGCCCATGCCAATAACCGGAGGAGCGACCCGAGGTGAGACCAGCGAGTCAGGATGCAAGGCACCGTACTGCAGGTCCACAATTTGGTACGTCGGCGCCCGGAGATTGACGACTTCCCCGTCTGCAAGCTGCACGGGCAACTCCTTGTACTGAAGGGTGAATTCTCCCTCACTGCGTACACCCTGAACTGAGAAATTCTGCAACTGGTTCCCGTATGTGGGCTCCGGAATGCTGCTGACACGGTGTTGCAATAGTGCGGACCGCTGAGTTTCATTCTGTGGCGGAATCGATAATTTTAGAAGCATCAGATTGGCTTTCTCACCCTTGGTTGGTGGACGACCGCGTCCATCCTTCAGGTGACAGCGCTGGCAAGAACGCGCGTTAAAGAGTGGGCCCAAGCCATCTGAAGATCGGGTCGAGCTCGGAGAAGACACCCAGATTTTCTTAAAGATCCCATCACCCACCCGAAAATCGAGTTGACGTTCAAAGGGTGTGTTGGCGGACGGATGCGAGAAAGCATCCCGGTTCAGCATCTTGAATACTGTAGCCGCTCCGCCTGGTCGAAGCTCGTAGGTTTCTGCCCCAGAAAAATCTTCTGCAGGCTGTGTAACTGCCAGAACTCGCTGGCGTTCCTCATCAGCATTTCCCGATAGAGGTACAAATATTGCCCATAAGAATATGGCTATAGAAACCAGAAATTTGATAGGTTTTCGATATAGCATTTTGAGCATTTCACAATATAACATCACTAGCCATCTGAACGGGACCAGTTCCAACCTGCTAGCTCCTCCAAGCTATACCCTTCGGGCCTTGCAGGAAGACAGAGAAAACCGGACAAGTCTATTTGTTGCTAATGCGAAGCGGCAACCCGATTGTCTTTTCTTTATTTTGAGGGAGAAATAATGAAGCATATATCTTCTCTAAGTCTGGGAGTCTTAATCACTGCTCTAGCGACAACAGCAGGGTTAAATGCCCAGGAAAACAACAGAGTGGATCTTGAAAAGATTACTATCTATGGCAAGCACTTTAATACTGACAACGAGACCGGCAGTCGGCTGGGACTGACCGTCATGGAAACACCGGCAACGGTGGATGTCATTGAGGGCGATACGATCCGTGAACGCATGGATACGAGTGTCATGGAGGCCGTTACCCGTTCCGCCGGTTTTAGCAATGATGCACACCATGCTGAAGGTGGCCTGGACATGGCCGCCAGGGGCTTTTTTGGCCAGCAAACCGTCACTAAGTTGTACGACGGCAGCAATTACTATAACGCATTTAACACCATCACCTTTCCCTTCGACACCTGGGGCATTGAGCGTATCGAGGTACTGAAGGGGCCCTCCTCCGTACTGTACGGTGAAGGTGGCATTGGTGGTGCATTCAATGTCATCCCCAAACGGCCACAGTGGGAACCCAGTGCTGATCTGCGTATGTCCACCGGTGAAGACGATACTCGTTTCATTGGTGTCGGCCTGACCGGGGGGCTCACAGATACCCTCGCGTACCGGCTGGATTACAGCAACAGACAGTCCGATAACTGGGTGGACAGGGGTGACAGCGAAACCGAGATGGTTTCCGCCTCATTGCTGTGGAAGGTCAGCGAGGATTTCACGCTAACAGCACGCTACGACTGGGGTGACCAAGAACCCATGCGATACTCTGGGATACCACTAGTCGGAGATATGGAAGGTGACCTTGTAATCAATGGGGATTTCCCCCGTGAATTGCTGAAACGCAACTACGAGGTCAGCGATGCCGAGGTCCGTTACAAGGACAGCGCTGCCCGGATTAAAGCCGACTGGAATATCAGTGAACGACTGTCCATGCAGTCTGAACTGTACCGACTGCAAAACGATCGTTTCTGGCAAAATGTCGATATGTTCGCATACGACCGGGATGCCGGCACAGTTAAGCGCGACTCACCGTTAATCATTGCGCATGACACCGAGCACAACGGCTTTCGTACCAATGTTATCTTCGATGCTGGTAATGGTGGGCGAAAGCTGAAAACCTCGGCAGGCTTTGAAATCAACGATGTAACCTTTAAGCGGCCATTCTATTTTGGCGATGAATTTGATGTCGTCAATGCCTTCAATTTCAACCCCGGTGTATTCCCCAATCCTGTAACCACAAAGAAAATCATTTCTGATGTTGCACAATACGCGGTATTTGCCGAGGGCCAGATCGGCCTCACCGAATCGCTGACGCTGGTGCTGGGATTACGTCATGAGGACGTTGAAACGGATTTCAAAGATACCGATGGGTCGACCTTCGATCTAAACGCGGATGAGCTGACGGGTCGAGCAGGACTGGTCTTCGATCTCAGCGATGCTACGGTGCTTTACGCTTCGTACGCTACAGGTGCTAACCACACCAATAGTGGCATCGTGAGAATCTCAAGGAACCAACGGGATGTAGATTTCACCGAGACTGAACAGATCGAAGTCGGGATCAAGCAAAGCTTGCTGAATAATCGCCTGCACTGGACCCTGGCCTGGTTTGACATCGTCAAGAATGACGTGCTTGCAGAGGATCCGGATAACCCCGGCCCAGATAATCGAATCGTCATTCCAGAGAAGACTTCCGACGGGGTGGAGTTCAGCCTAGCCTATGCTCCGACCGAGACCTTGCAGTTGACAGCCAACGGGACTTTGGTGAACGTGGAAAGAACCGTTGGCGGTGGTTGTGGTTGGTGTGCAGATGTGGAGGCACCTGAAGAGACCTACAACCTGGGATTGGCCTGGGCTCCGCTGGACAAGCTGCGGCTATTGGCCGATGCCCGTTATATCGGCAAGCGCTTTCACCCCGAGAACCCAATTCCTTCGTACACGGTCGTTGATACCTCTGCACGCTGGCGCTTCACCGAGGACCTGTCCATTGCGCTTCGCGTCGACAACGTATTTGATGAACTTTATGCCTCTGCCGCGTATTACTGGCATGCTCAGTGGCTGGTCGGCAAACCACGCACTTACAGCCTGACCTTGGATTATAACTTCTTTTAAGCAGTACCTAAGACGTGCTGGCCCGAGCTTACAGCCGGGCCGGCCGTTTACCGAGGGTTGCCATGAAGCTCAAGCGCGGGCTTTTCCTTTTTCATCGCTGGCTCGGCATCGGCATGTGCCTGCTGTTCATCATGTGGCCCCTGACGGGCGTGGTGATGATGTATGTCGGTTTTCCGGAGCTCACCGAGAAAGAGCGCCATGCCGGACTGCCTGCCCTTGATGCCGGGCAAATTCGCGAAGGACCATCGAAGCTGTTGCAGCGCGCCTTGCCTGAGGCTCCGGTCACGCAATTCAGTTTAAGCAGTGTTTCAAGCCGCCCTGCCTATTTATTGAAACAGGCAGGACACCCCTGGCTGGGGCTTTATGCCGACACCGGCAAGTGGCTGAAAAAATCAACGGCCGAGGATGCTACAAGCGCTGCCAGAGCATTTTTCCAGGCGCAACAGCCTGGAGGGGAATCGACTGAGGTCCTATACCGGGGCATGCTGGAAATGGATCAATGGACGGTTTCCAGTGCCTTGAATTCACACCGGCCTCTGCATAAAGTTGCCCTGCATGACGCTGCCGCAACCTGGCTTTATGTCTCTTCGAGCACAGGTCAGGTGGTCCGGGATGTGACGCGCAACGAACGTGTCTGGAACTGGCTTGGTGCCAACTTGCACTGGATCTATCCGGTGCAGCTGCGCAAGCACCGCACCGTGTGGGCAAATTTGCTGATCGTACTTTCCCTAGTGGGACTAGCCTCGGTGCTGAGCGGCATCATCATTGGCCTCATGCGCCTGCGTGTCCAGCGGCGTTATCGGGGGAAGGATGTGAGCCCATATGAGGGCGTGATGAAGCTCCATCATATTGCTGGTTTGGCCTGTGCGTTTTTCCTGACGACCTTTATGTTCAGCGGATTTATGTCGATGACACCCTGGGGCTTGTTCGATACTAAAACCAGCTTTGCCCAACAATTGTGGCGTTACCAGCAACCGGGTGATATCAGAAGTCTGGAGTCGACCTACTCCACTGCGGAGGAAATCCGTCAACTCTTGCAACAACACCAAACATACGGCATCAAGGAATTGAACTGGCATTGGCTTGCAGGGCATACCTTGCTTGCTCTGCATCATTCTCCTGATGTGTTCCGATCTGTGCGCGGCAAGGACTCGCTTACTGAAGCTGACTTGGCTCCACAGATAAAAACGGCGATAAGCCATTTGCTCCCTGACAGTGAAGTGTCATCCATGGAGTATCTAGAAGACTATGATGGCTATTATTATTCGCATCATGAACGTTTTCGCCCACTGCCGGTGATAAGGGTCAAATTTTCAGACCCTGAATCGACATGGTTTCATATTCATGCACAAACAGGCCAGTTACTGGGGCGATTGACATTCAAAAACCGTGTACAGCGGTGGCTATTTAACGGACTGCATACACTGGATTTCAGTGTTCTAATCTACCGCCGGCCACTTTGGGATATTTTGCTTATACTGCTATGCACCGCTGCCGCATTATTTTCACTAACGTCGATTACTATTGCTTGGCGACATCTCAGAACAAATGCCTAAATAAGGCGCTCAGTCAGTGCACAAAGATGCATGTCTTTTTGAGGGGTATCTCGCGCTTGCAGGGGAATTGCTGAGCCACTTTGGTGGCAGCATCGAAAACACCTGAAAAGCCACTGAAGAAAACTATTCTAGTTGCTACATGTCCTTGGCTGATCACGCTGAGAAATAAACCGAAGTCACCCATCAGATTCCTGATGATGTTCCGCCAGTTAAGATAGTCTCACCTGAAATAGGTGCGGGTGTCGCGCAGGGCAGTCAAATTCTGAGTTGTCACTTTATGGCTACATTTTATGATTTGACGGTTTACATATACAAATAATAATGATAATAATACGCATTAGTATTTATGGGCATAATATGAAAACCTTAAAGATTATCCTCGTTTCCGGAGCGGTTTTACTTGCATGGGACATGCCTGCACTGGCTCAAGAGACCATTGAAGAACGTCTTGCCAATATGGAGCGGCGTATACAGTATTTGGAAGAGCGGGTAGCTGCTCAAGATGAAGTAATTGTTGAAAAGGACCGCCAACTTGCAAAGCTGTCCAGACAAGAGGACAGATGGTTCAACTCCGTTGACCTTGGTGGCCTCGTGGAAGTCGAGGCTGCCTACATGGATCCAAGTCGTGGAGATGAAGAATCTGATGTAACGGTGGCAGAGGTGAAACTTGGGGTTGCTGCACAGATTACTGACATGGTGGGCGCCGAAGTGGTTCTTCTCTATGAGGAAGATGATACGGACTTGGAGGTTGATGTTGCCGCGATCAGCATCGGGCCATTTACGGCAGGTCAGTACATTGTTCCCTTTGGTGTATTCGAGAGTAACTTCATCTCTGACTCCTTGACACTAGAACTGGGTGAGACAAGGGAGTCTGCACTGCAATTCGGCATGGAATCTGGAGGCCTCCATGGTGCGGTCTATGCTTTCAATGGCGTCCTTGATGAAGATGGGGACTCCGAGATTGACAGTTTCGGTGCAGCTGTTGGGTATTCGGCTGAGGGAGAAGGCGTGGAATTTCGTCTGAACCTGTCATACATCAGTGACATTGCAGATTCCGACAACCTGCAGGAGTTGGTTACAGACAATCTTGGTGAAGATGGCACATACAGCGACCAGGTGAGTGGCTGGTCTGCAAGTACCTTTTTGCAATTCGGCAATCTGTCACTTCTCGCTGAGTACCTCGGTGCAACTGAAGACTTCGAAATGAGCGAGATGGGATTTGAAGGGGAAGGCGCCGAACCGATCAGTTACATGGTTGAGGCGGCCCTGGATTTCGAGCTTGCAAGGATGCCTGCAACGTTTGCCCTGGGCTATCAGGAGACCGATGAAGCTGCCGCCCTTGAACTGCCTGAAGAGCGCTTCCTAGTCAGCCTGTCCGTTGAAATGATGGACGGGGTTGCATTGGCCGTTGAGGGGGTATTCGACGAGGACTATGGCGATCCTAAAACAAGCGATTATTCTGGAGGAGATGCTGACATCGTCACCTTCCAGCTTGCAACTGAGTTCTAAACAACCACGATCAAAAGGATAACCCGATCATGAAATCAGCGACAATAAGGACAATTCTGGCATCCGCAATGCTTGCGTTTCTGTCAGTACCCGTTTTTGCGGTGCCACAGGCGAGTGATGTGGTCAAACACTACGCTGATCTGGCACATGCAGTGTACGAGGATTCGCTGGTCACAGCACACACCTTGCAAAATGCGGTCGACCAGTTAATTGCAGAACCGACGGTCGCAAATCTTCGCTATGCGCGAACGGCCTGGTTGGCTTCCCGGGTACCCTACATGCAGAGCGAGGTCTACCGGTTTGGCAATGCGATTGTTGATGACTGGGAAGGCAAGGTGAATGCCTGGCCTCTCGATGAAGGCCTGATCGACTATGTTGCTGCGAGTTACGGTGCCGAGTCGGAAGAGAATCCGGCCTACCGAGCCAATGTCATTGCGAGCCCAAGTTTCACTTATTCCGGGCAAACCATCGATGTATCGCACATCACTAAAGAGTTACTTGCCAATACGCTTCATGAACTTGGAGGTATCGAAGCGAATGTGGCAACCGGGTACCACGCCATAGAATTTCTGCTCTGGGGTCAAGACCTAAACGGTGTTGGACCGGGCAATGGCAATCGTCCCGCGACCGACTTTGATCAGGACAATTGTTCTTGGAAAAACTGTGAGCGACGGGCAGCTTATCTGAAAGTGGCAACTGATCTTCTGGTTGACGACTTAGCATGGATGGTGGCTCAGTGGGCACCTGGCGGTGAAGCCCGTGAAGACTTGATCCATGGCAGTACCAAGCACGGTCTTTCTACAATCGTGACCGGTATGGGCAGTCTTTCCTATGGGGAACTGGCAGGCCAGCGGATGCAACTTGGGCTGCTGCTACATGACCCCGAAGAGGAGCATGACTGCTTCAGCGACAACACGCATCACTCCCACTACTATGATGCAATGGGCATTCAGAACATCTATCTTGGTATGTATCGCCGCATAGATGGTTCGATGGTAGAGGGGCCAAGCATTTCTGCCCTCGTCGCTGCTGCATCACCAGACGTTGACAAGAACCTGCGCGATCAACTGCATACCACCATGTCTGCAATGGAAAAGCTCGTGCATGCAGCAAAAAATGGAGAAGCCTATGACCAGATGATTGGGGAAGGAAATGATTCAGGGAATGCCAGAGTTCAGGCAGCCATCGACGCCCTGACCTCGCAAACCCGTGGGATTGAACAAGCCGCAGCTGCACTCCAGTTGGCTTCGATCAAATTCGAGGGATCTGACAGTCTGGATAACCCCAAAGCTGTTTTTGAGTAAATCTGTTTTAAAGAACGAGTAAGTCGCTATCCGGTAGAGTGGGCCAACTGCGCCAACCAATTAGTTCTGCTGCCTTCTCAATTCGGCCTGCGATGCACAGAATTAGCAGTGGCCTGCTTTGCAGAATGAGTTAATGCATCAGGTATGGGTCGTGCAGCAGGAAGGTGCTGATAGTCGGTCCAGGTAACCTCCGGTACATCCCCACCTGTACTTTTCCTGTTCAGCAAGCTGTAGCGTTAATGCGCCTCATCCCAGTTATGACCATACCCAGCATCCACGACTAGGGGCACAGAGAGTTCAACTGCTGCAGCCATTTTCTGTTTTACCATCTTCTGTACAGTGTCCTTGTGGTCCTCTTGGACCTCAAAAACAAGTTCGTCATGAACCTGCATGATCATCTTGGATCCCGGATGTTCCTGCTCTTGCCATGCATCAATCTGGATCATGGCATGCTTGATGATATCAGCGGCCGTTCCCTGCATGGGTGCATTGATTGCGGTGCGTTCCGCGTATTGGCGCAGCTTTACGTTTTTATGATTAATGTCAGGCAAGTACAATCGCCTCCCGAAAAGCGTTTCCACATAGCCCTGGGCACGCGCCTTTTCACGTATGTCTCCCATGTATTTCTTCACACCAGGGTAACGTTCAAAGTAGAGACTTACATACTGCTGGGCTTCGGAACGAGAAATTCCAAGCTGGTTGGCGAGGCCAAAAGCCGACATGCCGTAGATCAAGCCGAAGTTGATCGCCTTGGCAGAACGGCGCTGTTCTGCGCTTACATCGTCAAGACCCGTTGCAAACACCTCGGCAGCAGTTGCACGGTGAATATCCTCACCCCTTGAAAAGGCGTTACACAGTCCTTCATCCTGGGACAAGTGTGCCATGATGCGCAGCTCTATCTGCGAATAATCCGCGGCCAGAATCATGTGGGATTCCGGTGCAACAAAGGCTTGTCGAATTCGCCTTCCTTCCTCGGTGCGTATCGGGATGTTCTGCAAATTCGGATCGGATGAAGACAGGCGACCGGTAGCTGCAACCGCTTGATGATAGGAAGTATGTATGCGGCCTGTTTTTGCGCTGACCAGTGTAGGGAGCTTATCCGTATACGTTGATTTCAGTTTGCTGAGTGCTCGATGCTCTAGTAAAAGTTTAGGCAGAGGAAAGTCCCGGGCGAGCTCCTGCAATACATCCTCTGCTGTGGAGGGTTGGCCCGTAGGGGTTTTGCGCCGTACCGGCAATCCTTGTTTTTCAAAAAGGACTTCCTGTATCTGCTTCGGGGAGCCTAGATTAAATTCCTCTCCAGCGATCTCGAAAGCCTGTTTTTCTATTTCGTGAATCCTTTCATCAAACTGCCGGCTCTGCTCCGTCAATTGCCCACAATCAAGCAGCACACCCTGTCGCTCCATGTTTGACAGTACTTCCGACAAGGGCAGTTCAATGTCCTGATAGAGCTTTCTTTGTCTGGATCTTTGTTTTTGTTCCAGTTCGGACCAGAATACTTTGTGCAGCCGCAGTACCATATCAGCACATTCCGCGGCATAGTCTGCAACATCCTTCAGATCCGCCTGATCGAATGCAATTTGCTTGGATCCCTTGCCGACAATGTCTTGCAGGTCAATGCTCGTATGCCCGAGATACTTTTTGCACAATGCATCCAAGTCGTGTCGACTCGCCACGGAATTGCACACATAAGACTGCAGCATGATGTCGTGCCGGATACCTTCCAGATGAATGTCATGATTCAACAATACGGTACGATCATGCTTGAGGTTGTGCCCTATGATTTTGGGCGGGCTTGAATTAAAAATAATCTTGAATTTTTCCAGGGTGGCCTCGCTGTTCAGTTGCTCAGGGGCACCGGGATATTCGTGTGCAAAGGGAATATAGGCTGCCTCACCCGGGCTGACAGCAACAGACAAGCCCACGACATTGGCCTTCATGTAATCCGGAGTGTTTGTTTCTACATGCAAAGCCACCAGATCTGCCTGCTGCAACTGCACCAGCCAGCGGTCAAGATCCTCATCACTTAATATCAATTCATAACTACGACCAGCCGCAGTTACCTCAGCAGGTGCAACATCCGTCATCTCGCCTTCCTGAACATCGAGGGAGCCCAACCAGCTCTTGAACTCAAGCTCGGAGTACAACTGCTGCAACTGTTTCGAATCCGGTGGCTGTGTGCGCAGATCTTCAACATCTATCGGCAAGTCCAGCGCGCAACGTATCGACACAAGTTCATGCGAAAGAGGCAATTGCTCCAGGTGTGCGCGCAGTTTTTCACCAATCTTTCCAGTAATCGAGTCTGCATGGGAGGTAATTTGTTCCAGTGATCCAAATTCATTCAGCCATTTGGCGGCTGTTTTTGGCCCGACACCCGGTACTCCCGGTACGTTATCGGACTTGTCCCCTGTGAGTGCGAGGTAATCAATAATCTGGTGCGGTGCAACCCCAAATTTTTTCCTTACACCCACAGCATCCATCTTGGCATTCGTCATGGTATTCACCAGGGTGACATGGTCATTGACCAACTGCGCCATGTCCTTATCACCGGTTGATATCAGCACTTCATGACCCTGATCCACGGCCTGAGAGGCCAGTGTTCCAATCACGTCATCCGCTTCGACGTTGGGCTCCGAGATCAACACAAGCCCCAATGCACGAATAACCGCATGCAAAGGATCGATCTGTGCGCGAAGCTCCTCTGGCATAGAGGGACGGTTGGCCTTGTAGTCACTATAGAGTTCGTGCCTGAAAGTCTTTCCCTTGGCATCAAAGACCACCGCAATGTGGCTGGGCTGCTCCTTGCCAAGCAGCCTTTTGAGCATGTTGACGACACCGTATATGGCGCCGGTGGGTTGTCCAGACGATGTGGTAAGGGATTGCAGTTCCGGCACATGAAAGGCCCGGTACAAATAGGACGATCCGTCGACCAGAATCAGTGGAGGTGTGTCGTTGTCTGACATGCCTTACTTAAGATCGGCGGTCAGTGGATGAAGTCTGGCCGTCACGCTATGATGGCCCGTGTTTTCAGTGAAGGTTGCACAATCTATCCCGCAGCATACACTCATGCTTTTGCTCAGGCAGGTGGACAAGGGTATGCAAAGCACCTGGCTGAGGGTTGTTGCCCTTTCACAGTAACGACATAACTAGCTGCATCCACGATACATGTCCGTCTACACAAACATCAAGATACACGAGCTTGAAGTTTTTCTTAAGAATTACTCTTTAGGTGCGTTATTAAACCACGAAGGTATTAACGCAGGTATTGAAAACACCAATTATTTTGTCACCACCGAAAATGGCAAGTTTGTGTTGACCATTTTTGAAGAAGTCGGTTTCGACACCCTGCCATACTACTTAACCTTGATGGCGCATCTGTCTGATCATGGCATGCCAACAGCTCACCCAATTGCAGACCTGCAGGGGGATTACGTGCGCATGTTGAAAAACAAACCAGCTGCAATAGTAAGACGCCTGGAAGGGCACAATGTGCTGATACCCACTGTGAAACACTGTGCGGCCGTCGGCCACGCCCTGGCGCAAATACACATACTGGGCGAATCGTTCAGCGGTGTACTGGTCAACCCACGCGGGATTGCGTGGGCTGTACAAACTGCAGATCGCTTGTTTAATAAGCTTTCGACTGATGATCAGCAATTGCTCGAACAGGAACTGAAACTGCGCCAACAGCCTTTCAATGCAAATCTCCCGCAGGGAATAGTGCATGCCGATCTGTTCCGCGACAACGTGATGTTCAAGCGCTATGCGCTCACTGGCATTATCGACTTCTATCTCTCCTGCAATGATTACCTGCTGTACGATCTTGCCATTACCGTGAATGACTGGTGCAGCGACGATGAGGGTAACCTGGATCTGGAATTGTATGCCGCACTTATAGAGGCATACCAGATGGAGCGCCCGTTTCATGAATGCGAGTTCGAGGCCTGGAACTGCATGCTACGTGCGGCTGCACTCAGGTTCTGGCTATCACGCCTGCGCGACCAGATTTACCCCAAAGACGGCGAAATCACACATATCAAGGACCCCGATGTCTATAAAATGATTCTCCTTTCACGAATTCACCATACCCCGGATCTTCGCCTCTGAGGCGGTGTCGCTGGCTTGGAAAAAAACATGGAAAAGCTGTGCGGCTGTATCGACGCATTAAATGAACGCGTCGGGGCATTCGCTGCCTGGCTCATACTGCTCATGGCAGGCATTACCTTTCTGGTGGCCTCGCTGCGCTATGGCCTCAATTTCGGCAGCATTGCGTTACAGGAATCTATCACCTACCTGCATGCGTTCGTATTCATGATTGCCGGTGCCTACACACTGAAGCACAACGAGCATGTACGCGTGGATATATTTTACCAAGGCATGTCCCCGCGGAAAAAAGCCTGGGTTGATTTCCTGGGCTGTGTGCTGCTGTTGCTGCCTTTTGCCAGCTTTATTGTATGGACCAGCTTTGACTACGTTATCAATTCCTGGAGGTATCTCGAGAAGTCCCGCGAGGCCGGCGGCTTGCCACTTGTGTTTATCCTCAAGACTTTCATTCCCGTCATGGCGATCCTTTTGTTTCTGCAGGCTATTTCAATGGGCGGACGCGCCTGGCTTGTCTTGCGCAAGTAGAGAGCCGACATGGAGATCGTTGCCTTTCTACTGTTTCTTGCCGTAATTCTGGTGCTGTTGCTCGGCTATCCGGTGGCTTTCACACTTGCAGGCGTGTCCCTTGCATTTGCAGCAGCAGGCGTTGTAACTGGTGTGTTCGATCCTGCCCTGCTACAAGCCTTTCCAAGCCGCCTGTTCGGAATCATGACGAACGAGACACTTATTGCCGTACCCCTGTTTGTATTCATGGGTGTCATGCTGCAACGCTCCAATATTGCCGATACCTTGCTAGACACCATGGGTGCCTTGTTCGGTTCGTTGCGTGGGGGTCTGGGGATCTCGGTAGTACTGGTGGGCATGCTGCTGGCGGCGAGCACCGGTATTGTCGGGGCCACTGTAGTCACCATGGGACTGCTGTCCCTGCCCACCATGCTGAGAAGAGGCTATCACCCCGAGATATCAACCGGCATGATTTGCGCCTCTGGAACACTTGGACAGATCATTCCCCCGTCAATTATCCTGGTGTTGCTCGGCGATGTCCTGTCATCGGCATACCAGCAAGCGCAACTCAGCCAAGGAAATTTCAAGCCGGACACCGTCTCTGTAGGTGACTTGTTCGTAGGTGCGATTATTCCAGGCCTTCTGTTGGTGGGCTTGTATCTGTTGTATTTGGTGACTGTTGCCTGGCTTAAACCGCATATGATGCCTGTAATCGAGCGTGAGTCGGACATAGGCATCGGTACCTGGATCAAGCAGATATTGCATGCGCTGGTACCTCCCATTGCACTGATAGTCGCTGTGCTGGGTTCGATCATCCAGGGCATTGCCACGCCCTCGGAGGCTGCCTCGGTGGGTGCCGTCGGCGCACTCCTGCTGGCCTTGTTTTATCGGCGTCTTGATCTTGAATGCCTGCAGGATGTGATGAGAAGGTCTGTGCGGATCACCTGCATGGTGTTCATGATTTTTATAGGGGCTTCGATTTTCTCGCTGGTGTTCAGGGGGTATGGGGGGGACAGTGCAGTGCACGACCTGTTGATGCAGTTGCCGGGTGGTGCACTCTCCGCAATGCTGGTGGTTATGGTCCTGATGTTTCTGTTGGGCTTTATCCTGGACTTTATCGAGATTACATTCGTGGTGGTACCCATCGTGGGTCCCGTGTTGTTGAGTTTGGGGATTGACCCTGTCTGGCTGGGCATCATGATTGCCATCAACCTGCAGACTTCTTTCCTGACTCCACCTTTCGGATTTGCCCTGTTTTACCTGCGGGGTGTGGCACCTGCAGAGATACGCACCAAGCAGATCTACCGCGGAGTGGCACCCTTTATCGCCATACAGGTTTTGACCTTGTTGTTGCTGGTGCAATTCCCAGCCTTGGCCACTTGGCTACCGGACAAGATCTACTAAGACGTGCTGTCTGACCGCGGAGCCAGACCGGGCTGCCGCGTTACCGGGATCGACTAGGTAGTGGTTTTTCCGGCAGGGCTTAAATTCAAGAATGCTCGTTCGGATATATTCAGCCAGGCGCGCGACTTCGTCAGGAAACTTCGATAGGAGTCATATATCTTCCTTGCCAAGGGGTCTGAGGAAGCAAGTTCTTCAATGACCTCCTCAGAAAACTGTGCCAGTTTGTTCAGGACTTCTGTTGGCAAGGCCCTCAATTCAACGTTGTGTTCGTTCACAAGTGTCTCGAGGGCATCATTGTTGCGGGCAACATACTCGGCCAGCATGTCCTGGTTTGCCACCCGGCAGGCGTTCACTACGATGCCCTGCAAGTCTTCGGGCAATTCCTCAAAGGCTGCCTTGTTGATGAAACACTCAAGGGCAGTGCCAGGCTCATGCCAGCCCGGATAATAGTAATACTGCGCGATCTCGTGAAATCCAAAAGCCAGGTCGTTGTATGGGCCCACCCATTCCGCAGCGTCAATTGCACCGGATTGCAATGAAGTGAAAAGCTCACCACCGGGAAGATTAACCGGGGTACCGCCTGCACGTTTCAGCACCTCACCCGCAAGGCCCGGAATGCGCATTTTCAGCCCTTTCAAGTCTTCCAGTGAATTCACCTCCTTGTTGAACCAGCCCGCCATCTGTACACCCGTATTTCCTGACGCTGCAGGGACAAGACCAAACGTATCGTAGGCTTCCTGCCACAACTGCATGCCACCCCCGTGATACAGCCAGCTGTTCATCTCCATGGCGGTCATCCCGAAGGGCGTGGTGGAGAAAAACTGCAACGCCGGATATTTGCCTTTCCAGTAATAGGCTGAGCCATGCCCCATCTGTGCAGAACCGTTGGATACGGCATCAAAAATCTCAAAGGCCGGGACGAGCTCACCTGCCCCGTAGACCGTGACATGAATCCGTCCCCCTGTCATGACGTTGATCTGTTCAGCCAGGAACTCGGCTCCGGTACCAAGACCCGGAAAATATTTTGGCCAAGTAGTGACCATCTTCCAGTCCCAAGTTCGATTCACGACTGACGAAGGTGCCTGCGACGCATTTTCGTCCTTGCAAGCAACCAAGCCTCCGGCAAGGGCTGTACTTGCTCCTGCGTAGCATAAAAATTTTCTTCTTTGCATGGTCAACTCGGGTAGTGTTCCAAGCTGAAGTATAAGCTACCGGGGGACATACTTCTAAAATCGATTCAGCGTCAAGTGTTCACGTCCGGCCTGCACATCATGCAGACTCCAGATGTATTTCAAGCAAGCACATCAAGATTGGCGTAAGACACGACGAGCCACTTGCAACCCTTTTCCTCAAAGTTCACCTGCACCCGTGCACTGCTGCCGGCACCTTCACAGTCCAGCACTACCCCTTTGCCAAATTTGGCATGAATGACACTGCACCCAACCTTGATTCCCGTATCCTTTGCAAACGTGCTTGCCTTAGTGGCTGAATACACCGGTTTTGCAATCATGGCCCGGGGGCGAACCTCGGTGATCAACTCAGCCGGAATCTCGCTAATGAAACGTGAAGGCGAGTTGTAGTAGCTTTCAGAACCGTAACGACGCCTTGACTCCGCATAGCTAAGAACCAGTTGCAGGCACGCACGAGTAATGCCTACGTAGCACAAGCGGCGCTCCTCCTCCAGCCGTCCCGGTTCTTCCATCGACATCCCTGAAGGGAAAAGCCCTTCCTCCAGCCCGACGATAAACACAAGAGCAAACTCCAGACCCTTGGCTGCATGGAGGGTCATCAGCTGGACGCAATCCTCCCATTGGGCTCCCTGTCCCTCACCGGCCTCAAGCGCTGCGTGGGTCAGAAAGGCATCCACAGGCTGCATGCCTGCATACAACTCATTCTCGAAATTGAAGTCCCTGGCAGCCGAGACCAGCTCCTGCAGGTTTTCAATACGGGATTTCGCCTTCTCTCCTCTTTCCCGGCCATGATGGTCCAGCAGACCAGACACCTGGATGATGTGATCTACCTGCTCTTCGAGCTCCAGGTTCTGAAGTCCCTGTTCCAGGGTTTGCATGAACTCCAGAAAATTCTCCAAGGCATTGGCAGAGCGTGCAATCAGCTTGTCAGAGCGGCAGATTTTTTCAGCAGCATCCCAGAGTGCCATTTGATGATCGCGAGCAAAATCGCGCAACTGTGCCAGCGTGCGTTGACCGATCCCCCTGGGAGGCACGTTGACGATTCGCTCAAAAGAGGAATCATCTTCATGATTTCGTGCCAGACGCAGGTAAGCCAAGGCATCCCTGATTTCGGCACGCTCGAAAAAGCGCAACCCCCCGTACACCCGGTATGGGATGCTTTGTGAAATAAAGACCTCTTCGAAAACCCGGGATTGCACATTGGAGCGGTACAATATGGCAATTTCATCACGGCGGCTCCTGCCGGACTCGACCCATTGCTGTAGCCTGTCCGCAACAAAGCGTGCTTCATCCTGTTCATTGAATGCCGTGTACAAGTAAACGGGCTCTCCAGAGCTGCCGTCTGTCCAAAGTTTTTTTTCCATGCGTCCCGGGTTGTTGTCGATCAACGAGTTGGCAACCGACAGGATCGTATTGGTGGAACGGTAATTTTGCTCCAGTCTGAATAGCTGTGTGTTCTTGTAATCGCGTGTGAAGCTGCGGATATTTTCAATGCGTGCGCCTCGCCAACCGTAAATGGATTGGTCATCGTCACCCACGGCAAAGACCGGATTGTCATCTCCAGCGAACATTTTGAGCCACTTGTACTGAATCGCATTCGTATCCTGAAACTCGTCGACCAGAATGTGGCGGAATTTTTCACGATAGTGGGCGAGGATTTCGGCTTTTTGCTGCAGCAACTCCAGGCTGCGTAACAGCAGTTCTGCAAAATCCACCAAGGCCGAACGCTCGCACTCCTGCTCGTACGCAGTGTAGATCCGGATCAACTGCCGTGCCGTTTGGTCCTCACGGTCCCGCAGGTCTGTAGCTCTCAAACCTTCTTCTTTCTGGTGATTGATGTACCCCCGCATCTGTTTCGGGGGCCATTTGGAATCATCCAAATCCAGATCCTGAACGATGCGTTTCACCAGACGCAACTGATCCTCACTGTCCAGAACCTGAAAGTTCTCCTTGAGGCCCGCCGCCTGCCAGTGAGTACGCAACAGACGATGTGAAATGCCATGAAAGGTCCCGATCCACAGACCTCCAATCTCATGGCCCAGCAGGTTTTCCACACGTGCCCGCATCTCTGCAGCAGCCTTGTTGGTAAATGTAACTGCAAGCATGCTGTAGGGGGAAACCGACTGCACTTCACACAGCCATGCGATTCGGTGCACCAGAACGCGCGTTTTTCCGCTGCCCGCACCTGCAATAACCAGCACCGGCGTATTTTCTGCAGTGAC
Organism: Gammaproteobacteria bacterium; assembly: GCA_965205685.1. Classification (GTDB taxonomy): domain Bacteria; phylum Pseudomonadota; class Gammaproteobacteria; order UBA4575; family UBA4575; genus WTFY01. Next base: position 78,826 of record OZ242174.1, read on the forward strand.
CGCCTCCCGCTGCGCACTATTCAAAGGATCAAGAATAGGAGTGACGTCCATCGGTTTGCAGGGGCCTGTGACTGTCAGCAAATGGCTATAAATACCACATGCCTGCCAAGGCACCGGCCAAGGCGAGAATCAGGATTACGGTGATGGCTCGATTTGATTTCCTGACTTCATTGCGCAGCGCTTTGAACTCCTGATTCTGCTGTTCAAGCATGTCGTTATTTTGTTCAAATTTCTTCATGCTCGTGTACACCAGATCCGGAATTTCAGGCAGGCGTTCTGCCATGCGGGGCAGCTGCTTGCGAATCCCCAGAGCCAGTGCACGCACCCCGACCTGTTCACTCATCCAGCGCTCCATGAAAGGCTTCGCCGTATCCCAGAGATTGAGGCTTGGATCCAGTTGACGGGCCAGACCCTCGATGCTCAGCATGGTCTTCTCCAACAACACCAGTTGGGGCTGGACCTTCATATTGAAACGTCGGGTAGTCTGGAAAAGTCGCACGAGCAGATTTCCGAACGAGATCTCGCTGAGAGGACGCTGGAAAACAGGCTCGCAGACCGTGCGAATGGCAGATTCAAATTCCTCTACCCGCACATCCGGCGGAACCCACCCTGATTCCAGATGCAGTTCCGCCACCCTGCGGTAGTCACGATTAAAAAATGCCAGAAGATTTTCTGCCAGATATCTTTTATCAGATGTCGTGAGTGTACCGATTACCCCGAAATCAACACCGATGTACTTGGGATCTTCCGGATTCTCATAGGAGACGAAAATATTGCCAGGATGCATGTCTCCATGAAAAAAATTATGTCTGAACACCTGTGTAAAAAAGATAATGCATCCTCGTTCTGAGAGTTTCTTGAGATTGATTCCATGCCGTTCCAAGGCTGCCCGATCGCTTACCGGAATACCATGGATGCGCTCGATCACCATGACATTTCGCCGACATAGATCGAAGTAAACCTCGGGTACATACAAATCCGGTGAGTTTTCAAAATTTCTGCGCAGCTGGCTGGCATTGGCAGCCTCTCGCAGAAGATCGAGTTCATCCAGGACGACCCGTTCGAACTCCTGCACTATTTCGCGAGGCTGTAACAGCTGTGCATCTTTCCAGTATCGGTGCATGATGGATGCCATGACGTGCAAAAGTTCCAGGTCCTGTCGCACATCTTTTTCAACGCCGGGGCGCAACACCTTGACCACCACATCGGTACCTTCATGAAGCTTGGCCGGATGCACCTGTGCAATCGAAGCCGATGCCATGGGCTCGATGCCGAACTCGCCGAAAGCCTCGTTTACCGACTTCTGAAGCGCCTGCTCGACCAGTTGCTTGGCCACTTCCCCCGGAAAGGCCGGGACCTGGTCCTGCAACTTGGCAAGCTCATCGGCAATCTCTTCAGGAAACAGGTCACGACGTGTGGATAGTGTCTGTCCAAACTTTACGAAGATCGGACCGAGGTCCTCCAGCACGTAGCGGATACGTACGCCATGCGTGATTTCCTCTTTTCGAAACCAGTGCCATGGCAACAAGAAAAGCAAGAAACGTATCGGTCGAAAATAGGGGATTTCAAACAGGACTTCTTCAAGGCCATGCCGGATCAATACGATGTTGATACGGAAAAGCCGGATAAATAAACGAACGTAGCGCATGATTACCGGCGATCTGTCTTGCCAAGCCGGTCAATGCGGGCTTCAAGATGGCCGATGTCAGTTTCCAGACTTGTAGCATCCTTCAGGAATCGCTCAATTTCCGCCCTTGCCGGCATCACCCGGGACTCTTCCTGCAGGTATTCGCTTACATCCAAGAGAAAGTTTTTGATTGAACGGCGTTTATAGCTGCCTGCATGACCAAGACACGTGCCAAGCTGATGTGCCAGCACGTCCCCGACACAGGGGGCCGCGATCTCTTCCCAGTCGATCTCCACGTCACGAAAAATCCTTCCCATCTGTCTCACTGCCTCAAAATCACCTTGTACGTGCACAGAGCCATTCTCAAGCAAGGGCTGGTATTTCGCGCCGAGAGCGATGTTCAGCAAGGTCACGACATCCGCTTGGACTCTGGCCGTAATCTCAATAGGCTCGCTTTCAATATGATCGGCAACCACAACACCCTCTTGTCCAGGAACGACCAGAAATTCCTTTTTCAGATCTGTCAAATGGAATACCAGATTTTTACCTTCGAACGCTTGCAATCGTTCTGCAACCTCGGGATCGCGGTCGAAGTATTTCTTTAGAGAGTAGTTAATGAGTTTGACCAGCATGCCTGTTTACGCAGAAAGCTTGTAGCCGCGGTGTATGCACACGATCCCAAACCCGAGATCCAGAAAATCGCACTGCTGAAAACCCGCCGATTCCAGCATCGACCGCAGTGTGTCCGGGTCAGGGTGTTTGCGTATTGACTCCGCAAGATACCGGTAACTGCCAGCATCCCTTGCGACAATCTTACCCATCTTCGGCAAAAACCCAAAAGAGTATGAATCGTAAGCCTTGCGAAGCAATTTATGGGCTTTGGAAAACTCCAGCACCAGCAACTGCCCGCCCGGTTTCAGTACCCTGAATATCGCCCGCAGGGCTTGGCTTTTGTCCGTAAAGTTTCTCAAGCCGAAGGCAAGGACGACACGATCGAAATAATTCTCCCGGAAAGGCAGTACTTCTGCCATCGCCTGTACGTAATGCAGGTTTTTCAGCAGCCCCTTATCCACGAGTTTCCCGCGCCCGTGTTCCAGCATTGTAAGGTTAAGATCGCAAAGTGTGATTTCACCCTGCTCAGCCAGTTTCGGGGCCAGCAATGCAGAGAGGTCCGCCGTGCCGGCTGCGAGATCCAGCACCTTGTGACAGGGTTGAACATTTGCGAGGTATACCAACTGATGCTTCCAGACCCGATGCAGACCAAATGACATGACATCGTTCATCACATCGTATTTGCTGGCCACCGAGTCAAACACTGCACTGACCTTTTCTGTTTTCTCTCCAGGACTTACATCCTGATATCCAAAGTGAGTATTTTTTTCTTGCATGCCAGGCGTACTGTGCTATGTGATGCCAACGACTGCATCTGTACCAGGGTTTATACTTGTGAAGGAAGCTGCGTGACCGAGCCCGAGTGTAAGGGTGGTTTTATTCACCCAAAACCTTTCTTTGATAACCTGCCTCTTTCAAACGCTCGAGATATCTTTGCCACTTTTGTTCCTGATCGATGCCAAGTTCATAAAGATATTCCCAAGAAAATATCCCAGTGTCGTGGTTATCATCAAAAACCAATTGAACGGCATAATTGCCTACCTGCTCGATGGCATTGATGCCGACATCCTCCTTTCCTACCTGCAATACTCCCTGCCCAGGCCCGTGACCGGCTACTTCGGCAGAAGGCGAGTGCACACGAAGGTATTCGCACGATAGCTTAAAACGTTTGCCATCATCAAATGCGACCTCCAGCATCCTCGACTTCTGATGCAGGTGAATTTCGGTGGGTGTCTTTTTTGGCAAAGCGTCTTGACCTTTTTTATTCAATCGTTGGCATACTTGCAGAAGTTACAGGATATAACGGCTCAGGTCCTCATCCTTAACCAGTTCGCCGATATTTTCATCCACGTAAGCCTGATCAATAGTGATTGACGTACCACTTTCATCCGGTGCGGAAAATGAAATTTTCTCAAGCAGGCGCTCCATCACCGTGTGCAGTCTGCGTGCACCGATATTTTCGGTGGATTCATTCACATCATGCGCGATCTGTGCAACCTTGCGGATGCCGTCCTCTGCAAAATCCAGGTGCACGCCTTCAGTAGCGAGCAACGCGGCGTATTGCTCAGTGAGCGAGGCGTCGGGTTCGGCCAATATGCGTACGAAGTCGTCGGCGGTAAGTGCCTTGAGTTCGACCCGAATTGGCAAGCGGCCCTGCAACTCTGGAATCAAATCCGAGGGTTTGGATACATGGAATGCCCCGGAGGCAATAAACAATATGTGGTCGGTCTTGACCATGCCGTATTTGGTACTGATGGTGCAGCCTTCCACCAACGGCAACAAATCCCGCTGCACACCCTCGCGCGAGACATCTGCACCACTGGTCTGACCATGTTTCGTAACCTTGTCAATCTCGTCCAGAAACACGATCCCGTTCTGCTCTACATTCTCGAGAGCTTTTGCCTTAAGTTCCTCTTCATTGATCAATTTGTGTGCCTCTTCATCGGTCAGCACTTTCATGGCTTCTCCGATGCGCATTTTGCGGGTTTTTTTCTTGTTGCTGCCCAAATTTTGAAACATCCCCTGCAACTGGCTCGCCATCTCCTCCATGCCTGGCGGGGTCATAATTTCCACCCCTACAGGCATAACCGCTACGTCCACATCGATTTCCGTATCGTCCAAATCACCCTCACGCAATTTTTTCCTGAACTTTTGCCGGGTGTCACTTATGGATCCCGGCACGCCGTCTGTCTCGGAGTCTGCTCTGGGCGGCAGCAACGCATCCAAGATCCGCTCCTCGGCCACTTCCTCGGCACGAAAGTTTACTTTTTCCATCTCCTGTTCACGCATCATTTTTGCCGACGTGTCGACAAGATCGCGGACGATGGAATCGACCTCCTTGCCCACGTAGCCCACTTCGGTGAATTTGGTGGCCTCAACCTTGATGAAAGGTGCATTGGCCAAGCGTGCCAAACGCCGTGCGATTTCAGTCTTCCCTACACCGGTAGGTCCGATCATCAGTATATTTTTTGGAGTGACCTCCATGCGCAGGGTTTCCGACAACTGCTGACGACGCCATCGGTTGCGTAATGCGATTGCCACTGCCCGTTTGGCCTCGTCCTGCCCGACGATGTGCTTATCGAGTTCCTGAACAATTTCTCGCGGGGTCATGTTTGACATGAGAAGTCCGGTTTCCTGAATTAGGTATACAGAAAGCTACAGTTCTTCAACCGAGATACTTGTATTGGTGTAGATGCAAATGCCCGCTGCGATATTCAGTGCCTTGAGCACGATCTCCTTGGCGCTTAGTCCAGTGTCATCCAGCAGAGCCCTAGCGGCCGCCTGCGCATACGGCCCCCCGGAACCAATCGCGACCAGCGCGTCTTCCGGTTCGATAACATCGCCATTGCCTGAAATAATCAGCGACGTGGATTGGTCCGAGACTGCAAGCAAGGCTTCCAGTCTGCGCAGCATGCGGTCCGTACGCCAGTCCTTGGCAAGTTCCACGGCCGCACGGGTAAGCTGGCCATTATGCTGCTCAAGCTTGGATTCAAAGCGCCCAAACAGGGTAAACGCATCAGCAGTCCCTCCGGCAAAACCTGCAATCACCTTGTCTTCGTACAGCCTGCGGATTTTACGTGCATTGGCCTTCATGATGGTATTGCCCAGGGATACCTGACCATCCCCGCCCAGTGCTACCTTGCCGTTGCGCCTAACACTGAGAATCGTAGTACCTTCAAATTGTTGCATACACGTAGCGTCCGCGAGACGGGTTAATAGTTGCAGAGTATCGAATACAAGGGTGACCTCGACGCCTTGCCGAAGCCAGATTATCAAAACCACAGACAGATTACACCAGACTAAAGGTGTGGCTTATTCCTCGCCCGGAGCGGATCTTTTGCGGGATGGGTTTTTTCTGGCACGTGGGTGGGTGCGGTCATATACCTGTGCAAGGTGCTGGAAATCCAGATGGGTGTAGATCTGTGTCGTACTGATGTCCGCATGCCCCAGCATTTCCTGCACGGCTCGCAGGTCCCCGCTTGATTCCAGCAAATGACTCGCAAACGAATGACGTAGCATGTGCGGGTGGACATGCTTGTCTAAACCATGTTTACGAGCTAGCCGTGCCATGCGTTGCTGTACAGCACGTGAGGACAACCGTCTGCCGCGGTTGCTGATGAATACCGCACTTTCACCCTCGTCAACCCAGGTCTTCCGTGCATCCAACCACTGTCTGAGTGACTTGCAGGCCGCAAGTCCAACCGGCAGGTACCGTAGTTTGTTGCCTTTACCCAGTACACGCACCTGGCTTTGAGGCAAATCCAAGTCTTCGATATTCAAGTTGACCAGCTCAACCAAGCGCAGTCCGGATGAATACATAAGCTCCATCATTGCATGGTCGCGCATTTCGAGCGGCCCTTGCGGGACCTGTGCGAGCAGGCAGTTGATCTCGTCCACATCCAGCAGTTCGGGAAGTTTTTTCTTGGCGCCCGGTGCGCTCACGTCGGTAACAGGATTACTCCCGACCAGCCGTTCTCGCTGCAGGTAACTGTAGAACCCTCTGAGGGCACTCAGGCTGCGTTGCAAACTGCGTGCAGAAATCCCTCGCCGCCGGCGCGAGCCTGCAAATTCACGTACATGCAGCGCATCCGCCTGACAGCAGTTTTCTACCTTGGCTGACTCCACGAACCCTACGAATTGCAGAATGTCCCTACGGTAGTTTTCCACGGTGGCGGGGGAATACCTTCGCTCATCGCTCAGGTAACGCAAATATCTACGAACGAGTTCCTGGGTGTTTGGCAAACCAGTCACTGCAGCCATGTCGTTCCTCAATTGCGCTCACGTTTCCTTACGGTACCACTTGATCTGCGCAAAGGGAAACAACGGCTTTGCCTATTTTTGAAGCAATGAGCCGGAAGCGGCTAACCGGTTGCAAACTGTTGCAGCTTTCTGCTGACAATCTTGCCCGCGGCGTGGTTGCTATGCTCATAGCATCAAGCTCCCTTCAAAACTCAACGTTGCAGGACCGGTCATTAGCACAGGCTGATCCGGATGGTCGCATTCAATCAGCAAGCGCCCCCCGGGCAGCCGGACAGACACTTTTGTGCCAAGCCGATTTTGGGATTGACCTACCACTACCGCAGCACATGCACCGGTACCACAGGCACTGGTTTCTCCTACATCCCTTTCAAACACACGCAGGGCAATATGCTGGGAATCCAGGATCTGCATAAAACCAACATTGACTTTGCGGGGAAACATCGGGTGAACTTCTATCTTGGGACCGAGGGTACTCACGGGCGCATGCTCAATATTGTCTACCTGCATCACAGCATGCGGATTCCCCATCGAAACCGCGCCGATTTCGACCTGCTGTTTGCCAACCTCAAGCATGTAGCTTGACGATATCTGTGCAGCAGTAAACGGGATTTTTTCAGGTTCAAACACGGGCGTGCCCATGTCGACGGTTACCAGGTCATCTTCACGAAGATGAATATGGTATATGCCACTGACAGTCTTGACGCTGATTGAATTCTTGTGTGTAAGGTCGTTATGCCTGAGAAATTTGCCAATGCAACGCGCTCCATTCCCACATTGTTCAACTTCCTCTCCGTTGCTGTTATAGACCTGGTAATCAAAGTCAGCCTCAGGGTCCGATGCAGGCCGCACCACAAGCACCTGGTCACAACCTACACCCAACCTTCGATCCGCAACCCAGCACAACTGCTCGCGGCTCAAACAGACATCCTGGTTGATGGCATCGAAGACCACAAAATCATTGCCGAGCCCGTGCATTTTTGTAAATTGTAGACGCATGCCAACCACCGCGTTGTTATAAGGACATACTGTGCTGGCTGGGACCCTGGGTTGAGAATATTCCCCGGTCCACCGTCAGCCCAGCCTCACTAGAATATCCGCCCTGCCTGCATCTTGTCACGGTCACGGATCCGTAACCGAACACAATGCCCTTGGGCAATCTCATGCACCTTGTAAACGGCCGTGAACAAGCAGGTGCCGGTCACTGATCGGCTCAAGCTTCAGACCCCGCAGACCTGCCGCATGCAACTGGGCCTCCACTTCATCTGGCGTAAATGCAGCCAGTAACGAATTGTAAAAGTCGCGGCGCAGAATCTCAGGTTCATTTGCCGCATAGCAGGAGACAAGGTCTTCAGCCTGCTCCAAGGTCTGTGGCCTGTACAGGTCACAGATGAAGATGGCCGTATTCGGGCTCGCATATTTGCGGATCGTTGTCCACAAGTCTTGAGGCTCATGAAGATGATGCAACAGGCTGTTCGAGACAATCGCCTGGTAGCATTTCTCTGGCAGTTCGCAGTCCGGCAAGCGTTGCAGGTGCAGTGTGATCTGATGCTGCAGTCCAGCGCGCTCAGTAAATGTCCGTGCCTGCGCCAGCATAAAATGCGCACCGTCCACGGCATCAATTTTGCAATCCGGATAGAGTCGTGCGAAACGAATCGAGATGTCTGCCGGGCCACAACCCAGATCCAGCATCGTATGCGGCGCTTCATGCTTTCCGAAAACACGGCGAAAATGCGCCACGATGGCACTGTGGGCATCCTCGAAGTCCGCATCCGCATAGGCCCTGGCCTGTGCCGGGTCATTCATCAGTTCAGGTTCAGGCAAACGCTGCATCAGCCCGGGATCATCTCATCGGCAAACAATTGTTCAACACTCTCGCGCTTGCGTATCAGCCATGCCTGATCGCCATCAACCAGAATCTCCGCCGGACGCATCCGGGAATTGTAGTTGCTTGCCATCACAAATCCGTATGCGCCCGCATCATGGACCGCAAGAAGGCTGCCTTGCCTGATGCGCAAGCTGCGCTGGCTGCCGAACCAGTCCGAACTTTCACAAACGGGACCGACCACATCGTAGAGCACCTCGTCCCCGTCTTCTTCGCATACCGGGCTGATCTCATGCCAAGCCGAATACAAAGACGGGCGCAGAAAATCATTCATGGCGGCATCCACCAGCGCAAAGTTCTTATGCGCAGTGTGCTTCAAGTACTCAACCCTGCACAGCAGCAGACCTGCTTGGCCCACGATGGCACGGCCTGGTTCGACGACTAGCCCGAGTTCCCTGCCTTGCATGAAAGAACTCAATACCTGCGCATACTCGCGCGGACCCGGGGCAACATCCGCGGGGGCATACGGGATTCCCAGCCCGCCGCCCACGTCCACATGCTGCAGCTGAATACCATGCCCGTGTAGGCGGTCCACCAGTTCAAAAATTTTCTCGAAACAGGCCTGGAAGGGAGCCAGGTCCAGCAATTGAGAGCCGATGTGGCAGTCTACACCTACAGCATGCAGGTGGCTGCTTCCGGCAATCCTCTGGTAGAGCTCCCATGCCTGATCAATCTCCACACCGAACTTATTGTCTTTCAGGCCTGTGGAGATGTACGGGTGTGTGCTTGGATCGACATCCGGGTTGACGCGCAGGGAAACACTGGCAGGAATACCCATTTCCTTGGCAATGGACTCCATGCGGTCAAGCTCTTCCTGGGATTCAATATTGAAGCAGTAGATTCCGGCAAGCAGGGCACGGCGAATCTCGTCAGAACGCTTTGCGACACCGGAAAAGACGACTTTTCCAGCATCTCCGCCTGCTCGGATCACCCGCTCCAACTCACCTCCCGAGACCACGTCAAAGCCGGCACCGAGCTGGGCCAGTAGGTTCAAAATAGCCAAGTTGGAGTTCGCCTTCACCGCATAACAGATTCTCGTCGGCCAATCCTGCAAAGCGTCAGCAAATGCCCGATAGTTATCTTGTATACAGGCCTTCGAATAAACATAGCAGGGTGTTCCGTAAGCGCCCGCAAGTTTCGAACAGCTTACTTCCTCGGCATACAGCAGATTGTCACGATACGTAAATGGGTTCATAAGATAGATGTGTCCGTGTGTACCCCTTGGTCACACAAACTAGTTGGAGGATTGACCTTTGACCTTTTGTTTAGGAACATCCTCTGGCAGATAGAGATCACCGGTCTGACCACACCCCGCAACGGCAACAAGGAAGGAGAACATCAAAATAAAGACATATAATCTCGGCTGTAACACGGACGCACCCCTCTTTAAACCAGATGTCATTGTATAGACCATTCCGCTGACAGGAAACCACCACTGCCATGGCCTTGACCGCCGTCACGATTGACACCCAAGATCACCCGGAGCATGCCGTAATCTGGCTGCATGGCCTTGGCGCAAGCGGGCATGATTTCGAGCCTGTTGTCGAGCAGCTTGATCTCCCTGCGAACCTGCGTGTGCGTTTTGTTTTCCCGCATGCCCCAACTCGTCCGATCACCCTGAATAACGGCATTCCACTGAAGGCATGGTACGACATTTATGGTCTTGACATGGACAGCCCGCAGGATGAAAAAGGCCTGCGGCAAAGCACAAGTGACGTCTGTGCGCTGATCGAGCAACTCGTGCAGTCCGGTATAGCTGCAGAGCGGATCATTCTTGCAGGCTTTTCACAGGGGGGTGCGCAATGCCTGTATACGGGACTATCCTGCGGCTACCCACTGGCAGGAATCTTGGCGATCTCCTGCTGGCTGCCACTGCACAAGAAATTTCCGGAATACGCCCTCAGAGCGGACCGCTCGCTGCCGATCCTGCTGTTGCATGGCATGTATGACGTGACGATCCCGATTAGCGCGGCTCAGTCCACCTGCGAGACCCTCGAACAACACGGATTTACCGTCGCCTGGCAATCCTACCCATGCGCCCACACGGTCTCCCCGCAAGAAATCAGGGACATCCGCGCCTGGTTGCTGGAGTGCTGGCAGTAACGTGCTTTGTCAGGAGCTCCCGAACTCCTTCAAACGCTGATGCGCACGCTTGACCTGTGCGGCCACCTGTTGCGGTGAAGTGCCGCCGTAAGTGTTTTTGGAATTCACGGAGCCCTGCAGGGAAAGGATGTCGAATACATCTTCTTCGATTTGCGGGCTGAAGTTCTGCAATTCCTGCACGCTGAGTTCATCCAGCCGTTTTTGCTTGGCAACCGCATACTGAACGACCCGGCCGACGATTTCGTGCGCATCCCGAAACGGCACTTCTTTCCGTACCAGGTAATCCGCAAGATCGGTAGCCGTCGCATGACCCTGCTGCGCCGCCGCAAGCAGCTGATCCCGGTTCACCTGCAGGTGCGGCAACATATTGGCGAAGGCGATGACACAGTCGTTAACCGTATCGATGGTATCAAAAAGGGGTTCCTTGTCTTCCTGGTTGTCCTTGTTGTAGGCCAATGGCTGACTTTTCATGAGCGTCAGCAGGGCGAAAAGATTAGCGTACACGCGAGCGCTCTTGCCGCGCACGAGTTCAGGAACATCGGGATTCTTTTTTTGCGGCATGATCGATGAACCGGTACAAAAGCGGTCCGGCAGCTCAACAAAATTGAATTGTGCCGAGGTCCACAACACAAGTTCTTCCGCAATGCGCGACAGATGCACAAACAGGATGGCTGCAAAGGCACAGAACTCAATGGCAAAATCGCGGTCACTGACCGCATCCAGACTGTTGTCGCAAGGTCCCGCAAACTGCAGCTGCTGGGCTACAAACTCCTGGTCCAGAGGGAAGCTGCTGCCTGCAAGCGCCGCAGCGCCCAGCGGCAACACATTCACGCCTTCACGGCAGCGTGAAAGACGTGCCCGGTCACGATGAATCATTTCAAACCAAGCCAGCATGTGGTGTCCGAACGTGATGGCTTGCGCGACCTGCAAGTGTGTAAAACCGGGCATGATGGTATCGACTTCACGCTCCGCCAGCGTAATGATGGCCAGCTGCAGTTTTTCCAGCTGCGGGTCAATTTCATCAATGGCTTCGCGCAGATACAGGCGCACGTCGGTTACCACCTGGTCATTGCGTGAGCGGCCAGCATGCAGGCGCTTTCCTGAATCACCTGCCAATTCGACCAGACGCGACTCAATGTTCATGTGCAGGTCTTCCAAAGCGCTATCCCACGGGAACGTACCGGATTCGATCTCTGCGGAAATCGTGTCCAGTGCCTGCAGCAGCTTGTCACAGTCCCGGTCATCCAGTACGCCAATGCGCGCGAGCATCCGGGCATGCGCACGAGAAGCCAGAATGTCTTGCCTGTACAATCGTTGATCAAATCCCACGGATGCATTGAACTGCTCGACAAACTCATCTGTCGCCTCGCTAAATCGTCCACCCCATGGCTTTGTGCTTTTTTCCTTCATCCAACCGGTTCCAGTAATCAAAAAGGGATTATCCCCCAAATCAGCCTAAGCTTAACGGCTACTTTGTGTAAATCAAAAATTTTAAGTAACTGAAGAACTTTTTACTTCCAAAGCAGTAGAAAATACAGCACAGTGCCCACTCCGATTGACTGAACGAAGAGTACGAACAATTTTTTGTGCATGTAAGAATCGCCACCCGTAACAGTGCACTTGCCCTGTGGCAGGCTGAAGAGGTGTCGCGACTGCTGCGACAGGCGCATTCCGGGCTGTCTACGGAACTGGTCAAAATGACTACCACTGGAGACCGTCTGTTAGAGAAGTCTCTGGCAACACAGGGCGGGAAAGGCCTGTTCATCAAGGAATTGGAACACGGGCTGCTGGAAGATCAGGCGGACATCGCCGTGCACTCCATGAAAGACGTGCCGGTGGAACTCCCTTCTGAACTGCATCTACCCGTCATACTCAAACGAGAGAACCCATACGATGCGCTCGTATCAAACCGGTATGCGACCCTTGAGACACTGCCAGAAAACGCGACCATCGGGACCGCGAGCCTGCGCCGAGCCTGTCAACTCAAAGCATCATTTCCGGGGTTCAAGATCAAGCTTTTGCGTGGCAATGTCAGTACCCGGCTTGCCAGACTGGACGCAGGGGATTATGACGCCATCCTGCTGGCAGTCGCCGGGCTGAAACGTCTTGGCCTCGAGCAACGCGTTCGCACATGCCTAACCGTGAAACAGATGGTGCCGGCCATCGGCCAAGGTGCGATCGGCATTGAATGCCGCCGGGACGATCCGCGGATCGAACCCCTGATCCGACCACTCAGCCACGAAGACACCCAAATTTGTATTTTGGCAGAGCGTGCTGTCAGCCAAGCCCTGCAAGGAGGATGTCAACTTCCGATAGCCGGATTTGCCAAGCTGGATCGCGAAAGACTTGTCCTGTGCGCACTCGTGGGCGATCCGGAAGGCGGACAGATTTGTCGCAGCGAACGTACCGGCCATAGAGAGGATCCCGTTCTGCTGGGCCAGCAGGTTGCAGCTGACCTGCGCGTGCAGGGTGCCGACAAAATCCTGGCAGGATTATCCTGACCCGGGTTTTGATGTTGGTATACGCAAGCAAACGAAAGTAATGAGCATGACCGGTCGCGAACCTCTGACAGACAAGACCATTGTAGTTACCCGCCCGGTGGCCCAGGCCCAAAACCTGCTGTTATCCCTGAAAAAATTCCCGGTCAAGATCGTGCATTTCCCCACGATTGACATCCGCTCGGTGGAGAACCCCAGTGTGGCAACCAGCCTGTTTCAAAACCTGGCAACTTACGACACTGTCATTTTCAGCAGTGCGAATGCAGTGCACCATGCGATGCCGTTGATGCAGAAACTGCGATTGACATTCAGCACACAGTGCATTGCAACGTTGGGACCGGCAACTCAGGCTGCCCTGAGCCAGTATGGCGTGCAAACAGACATCGTGCCCAAAACCGGATTCCGCAGTGAAGACCTGCTGGCCGAGGAAGAACTGCAAGGACAATCAATACTGATTGTTCGGGGGGTCGGCGGGCGCGAGCACCTGGCTCGCGAACTGCGTTCCCGCGGTGCCAAGGTAGACATTGCTGAAGTTTACCGTCGCTCGTGTCCCGCAACACGCCCCACAATGGACCTTTGCACTTGCCCCGTAAAAGAATCAGCCATACTGATCTACAGTGTCGAGTCAGCCCACAACCTGTGGGCCCTGTGTGCGGCCGATGAACGAAGATGGATGACCAAGGTTGCGCTCATTGCTGGAAGCCAGCGTATTGGCGAAACTACCACCGCCATCGGTTATACGAAAAGCCCTATAATAGCCAGTAATGCCAGCGATGCTGCCATGCTGGAGGCTCTGCAAACATGGGCCAAGGAATCCAGCTAAACACACAGCACGCCAAACGATGGACGTTCAACAACCAACCTCACCCTCCGAGTCGAGCCCAGGCGCCCCGGAAAAATCGAGTGGCCGAAAACTTCTCAGCGGTCTTGTCCTTCCAACCCTGTTCATAGTTTTGCTGCTCGCTGGTGGCAGCCTTGCATATTATGCATGGCTCGGACTCAATGAGCGTCTAGTTCAAGCCTCGACAGAGCGCCAATCCCTGGCTGACGATATTGCCACCATTGATAAGAGCACGGAGTTTCTGGGTTTCAAAGAGGAATTGCAGCAGCAGATCACAGCACTTGAACAGCAAGTGACGGGACTTTCCAAACAAGTGAAGCAACAGGTGGACCAGCAGGAAAACACCCGTAGCTTCGTGCAACAATCCCTAGCCAGTGTCAACCGGAGCCAGCTGGAATGGGGACTGAACGAGACCTTGTATATTTTGCATCTGGCCAGTCATCGTTTGCTCATTGAGCGTGACATTCCAGGAACCATTGCCGCCCTGGATATCGCAAGCACTCGCCTGCATGAACTCAATGACCCTCGCCTGCTCCCCGTACGCGAATCCATCTCCAGACAGATTCAAAAACTGAAAACCGTTCCCGATACAGACTGGGTGGGTATCAGTCTGCAGCTCAACAATTTGCTGGGCAGGATTCGCCAGGACAGCGTCAACGCCAAGCCAGCACCAAATCAGCGATCTGAACCTCGCCTGCCAGACCACCAAGAAGGCAAGCCGGATTTGTGGCAAAAGCTCACCGGCCAGGTGAGAGACTTCATTGACGACTCCATCACCATCACCCGAAAGGCATCGCCATCAAACCTGTCAGCCAAACACCGGGGGGGGTCCCAGACCCACGAATTTCTCCAGGCCCGATTGCTCAGTGCCAAATATGCCTTGGCGAGTCGCGACAGCCAAGGCTACCATCATGAACTTGAATCAGCGCTGACATGGCTTGAAGCATCAGCACCCCTGAACAACATAAGTGAACTGGCCGACGAACTGAGTGCCTTAAACTCCGTGAATCTTGAGCCGGAGCTTCCAGACATCAGTGAACCAAGCACCCTTCTGGCGGAGTTGCTTGAAAATATAGAGAGTCGCTAAATGCTGCGTTCCTTGCTTATTTTCATGGTTTTTCTGATCCTCTTCGCAGGCATCATTCTATATGTCATGCAGGCACCGGGGCTTGCGGTCTTCACCTATGGTGATGTCATGGTCGAGCTGCCATTGGTCCGGTTTGTAGTCGGGGCTTGCGTTGCAGTGGTCGTACTGTATTTGGCCTTGCGCCTGCTTGGCCTCGTATTCAACGCACCCCTTCGGCTGCGCGCCGCTCGTTCCAGACGCAGTCAGCGCAAAGCCGCCGTGGATACAAGCCAGGGGCTGGTCAAGTTTGCCTCAGGGGACTGGCGGCAGGCAGAGAAGCTGCTGATACGGGGGGCTGGTGAAGTCCGCAGTGCACACATCAACTACATCTGGGCAGCGCGCGCTGCACAACATAACGGGAACACCGAATTGCGTGACCAGTATCTGGAACAGGCAGAAAAATCCATGCCGGAAAAGCAGGCAGCACTTGACATTCTTCGCGCAGAATTCCTTTTGCAACAGGGCCAGCCCGAACAGAGTCTGGCCTGCATTGAGTCGTTCAGCGGGAAGATTGCCAACAACTCCAAAATTGCTGGCCTGTTTGCCAGTGCATATGAACAACTGCACGACTGGCAGCAACTCGCAGGCATTATCCCCGACCTGGAAAAGAACCACAGTATTCGCCCCGAGACACTCGAGAATATACGGAAAAACACCGTTTGTGGACTGCTTGAAGCGTCCAAGCATGGCGAAACCGCCGAAGATATCGAACATCTTGGCAAGCGATTCAGGAGTACAATTACAACTGATGACGGGCTGGCGGTGGCCTACGTCAAAGCACTGCGGGCGCAGGGCAGGCACCGGGCAGCCGCAGCCTTGATAACGGACATGTTGGACAGTCACTGGAGTCCAGGATTGGCCCGACAATTCGGTTTACTGGAACATGTGGATGTCACATCTGCACTGCAACAGGCCGAGCGGTGGATTGCCCAGCACGATCACGATGCCAGCTTACACCTGACACTGGGGCGCCTGTGTAAACGAGCCGAACTTTGGGACAAGGCAAAGAACTACCTCGAATCCAGCCTGGACTTGGAACCCTTGGCCGAGACTTGTGCCGAACTTGCGGCTTTGCACGAGCACCTCAATGAGACTGAGACTGCATACCACTACACGAAAAAAGGACTGGGTCTGGCCACCCGGATCACATGAGGCAGGCCACTTGCTTGAACCCCATCTTTGTCGTAAGTATTCTGCGACATGAATAGTCCTACGTACGGCAATAAGCCATGCTGATTCGTATATTGATAGCGGCATCCCTGCTACTCCTCTTGTGGATATTGTTGTCTGGACATCTGGGCATCCTGCTGCTGTCTTTGGGCATTGCCAGCGGCTTGCTGGTCGCCTGGCTCATCCACAGGCTCGCGCTTCAAAACTCTAACTTCAATACACTGTATTTCAGCCTTAATTTGCCCAGATTTTTGCCCTGGTTTTTTCTGGAAGTGGTCCGTTCCAATCTGGATGTCAGCTGGAGAATACTGCATCCAAAATTACCGATTTCCCCCAACACAAGTACCGTTTCCACATCAAAACTCAACGATGTGGCCACGACCACCTATGCAAACTGCATCACTTTGACCCCGGGCACATATACACTGAATGTTGACGATCAAACCATCGAAGTGCACTCACTGACTCAAGAGACGGCCGAGAAACTGCAGCAGGGAAAAATGAAGGAACGGATTTCTGCCCTGCAAGGGCGCCACAATACTTCCTGAAACTGCACAGGGTCTTATGTTTACTACCGCATTCATTGCCATTCTAGTCGTCATGTTTGTCCTGCTGCTGCGTGTGGCTCTTGGACCCACAATTTTTGACCGCATCCTGGCCATCAACACATTTGGCACTGCAATCGTCTTGTTGATCGCATTATTCGGATTTTTGACCGCACGGCCGGATTTCCTGGACATCGCGCTGCTTTATGCGCTGATAAATTTCATATCGACGATTGCAGTACTGAAATTGTTCCGACACGACTCTCTGGGGAAATCTGTCGATGAGTGAGGTCTGGGCATGTTTGTAGTCAGCTGGATACTGCTTGTACTAGGCAGTGTGTTTTGCTTGATTGGAACCCTGGGGCTCATGCGCCTGCCGGATTTTTATACCAGGGTGCATGCAGCCAGCATCATAGACAGCCTGGGGGCCATACTGATTTTGCTGGGTCTGATCACACAATCGCAGGATCCGTTGGTGATCATCAAACTGATTCTGATCCTGCTGTTCATGATGCTCACCGGCCCCACCGCAGTACATGCCCTGGCGCACACCGCAGTGCTCAGCGAAAAAAACCAGGCTTCGGATCAAAATTCTGAGCAC
The DNA here is from genome assembly GCA_965205685.1 of Gammaproteobacteria bacterium. Classification (GTDB taxonomy): domain Bacteria; phylum Pseudomonadota; class Gammaproteobacteria; order UBA4575; family UBA4575; genus WTFY01. The sequence continues at coordinate 96,091 of OZ242174.1, forward strand.
TCCCAAGAGCCCTGAAAGCCTGTGGACATAGAAACCATCGTCAATTTTTCGCTTCTGACCCTGCTGGCGCTTACAGTGATCGTGCTGATACGCATGAAAAGTCTGCTGGCCATCGCACTATCGAGCGGCGTCTATAGTTTCTTGTCAGCGGGTCTGTTCGTGGCAATGGATGCGGTGGATGTCGCATTCACCGAAGCTGCCGTAGGTGCTGGAATCACTACCATACTGCTTCTGGGAACCATTGCAATCACGGGGCGGGAACAGACTGTCAGCAAGCATAAAAGGTTTCTGCCGATTGCAGTAATCACGATTACGGGGGCAGCCCTGATCTACGGAACACTGGACATGCCCCTGTACGGGGATGCAAATGCCCCCATTCACACCCATGTTGCACCACATTACCTGACACAAAGCAGCGAGGAGATTGGCATACCCAATGTTGTGACTTCTGTGCTGGCAAGTTATCGAGGCTACGACACACTGGGTGAAGTCGCAGTGATCTTCACAGCGGCTGTGGGGGTCTTGCTTTTACTTGGAAAAACAGCAAAGCGAGGCGGGCGCAAACAATGAATCACCGTTCCAGCTTGATATTGCGAGAAGTCTGCAGGCTGGTTATCCCTGCAGTCATGCTGTTTGCCCTGTATGTGCAGTTTCATGGAGAGTATGGACCCGGTGGTGGCTTTCAAGCAGGCGTAATATTTGCTGCTGCAATGATCCTTTATGCGTTGATATATGGCCGGCAGAAGGCCCAACGCATTCTGCCCACCGAGACTGTCCGTTATTTCATTGCAGCAGGCGTACTGCTGTATACCGGAGTTGGTGTGGCAACCATGCTGCTGGGTGGAAATTTCCTGGACTACAATGTGTTGCTGCAGGGTCATCAGCAAGCCCAGCATCTGGGCATTTTTCTTATTGAACTTGGGGTGGGCATCACGGTGGGTACTGTCATGATTGCAATTTTTTACACGCTAGACGAGTTCTGCGAATAGGCAATGATCACAGGCTATTTCAATTACTGGGTCGTGATCATTTTGATGATGATGGGTTTTTATATTGTCATCTCAGACTCCAACCTAATCAAAAAAATTATCGGGCTGAATATTTTTCAAACCTCGGTATTCATACTGTTTATCTCCATGAGCAAGGTGAAAGGAGGGACTGCACCCATACTGATTGCTGAGGCCGACGTATATTCGAATCCACTACCGCATGTCCTGATACTGACAGCAATCGTGGTTGGGGTGTCAACATCCGCGCTGGGACTTGCGATCATTGCCAGAATCCACCGGGCTTACGGCACCGTCGACGAAACCATCATTCACGAACAGGATGATCTTCAGGACGAAAACTAGTGCTGGCTCATTTACCTGCATTACAAGTGGTGATCCCCCTGATCAGTGCACCCGCCTGTGTACTGGTAACACGGGCCAACTGGGCCTGGTTGCTGGCAACTGCGGTGAGCATCATTTCTTTTGCCATCGCCTTGCTGCTGGTGCACGAAGTGTCCGTACATGGCGTGTTGTCCTACCACCTGGGCGGCTGGAGACCACCGCTGGGAATCGAATACCGCATCGACCACCTAAGCGCCTATTTGTTAACCATCGTGGCTGCAACGGCCAGCATCACCATGATTGCGGCACGAGAAAGCATAAAGCAGGAAATTCCACCGGAGAAGGCCAGCCTGTTCTTTTCCGCATACCTGCTATGCCTGACCGGCCTGCTGGGCATCATTGCCTCTGGAGATGCCTTCAATATTTTCGTATTCCTTGAAATCAGTTCACTGTCCTCCTATGTGTTGATTGCGATGGGCCGTGACCGGCGGGCCCTGACTGCGGCATACCAGTATTTGATCATGGGGACTATCGGCGCCACCTTTATATTGATTGGCGTCGGCCTGCTGTACATGCTAACCGGCACCCTCAACCTCCAGGATCTACAGCAAAGGATACCGGCAATCGTTGACTCCAGAACATTGCACGCGGCCTTTGCCTTCCTGACCGCAGGAATCTCACTGAAAATTGCCTTGTTTCCGCTGCACCTTTGGCTGCCCAATGCCTATGCGCATGCTCCATCGATGATCACGGTGTTTTTGTCGGCAACTGCGACTAAGGTTTCTGTATACGTACTGCTGCGATTTTTTTTCGGCCTGTTCCCACAGGAAATTTCTCTACAGCAGTTTCACCTGGACAAGATCCTGCTGCCCCTGTCCATCATTGCCATCCTGACAGCGTCCTTTGTTGCCATCTTTCAGGAAAACATCAAACGCATGCTCGCCTATTCCAGCGTTGCACAGATTGGTTACATGACTCTGGCAATAGGTCTAGGTTCTGCGGACGGTGCTGTCGCCGGAATGGTGTACCTGTTTAATCATGCGATCATCAAAGGCGGGTTGTTCCTGGCCATGGCCTGCGTATTGCTGAGAATCGGCTCGGTGCAACTTGAGGATTTCGCGGGGCTGGGCAGGCGCATGCCCTGGACCATGGCGGCCGTGGTTCTGCTGGGCCTTGGGCTGATCGGTATACCTTTTACGGCAGGGTTTGTCAGTAAATGGTATGTGCTTTCAGCAGCGATTGAACAGGGGCACTGGCTGGCAGCCATAGTGGTCGTGGGGGGATCACTGTTGACAGTCCTTTATATCTGGAAAATCATTGAACATGCCTACTTCAAGACCCCTGTAAGTGCCACGCGCCAGAGCCAGATAATCCTTGAAGCACCCCGGCAGATGCTGCTCCCCCTATGGTTACTGGTGGCAGGCAGCTTTTATTTTGGCCTGGATACCTCCTTTAGCCTCGGGTTTGCAAGTACCGCCATTCAGACATTATTTCACTAAGCAATGATCCTGCTGCCACACCTTGAACTCGCACTCTTGATCCCCCTGCTGGGCGGGGCTCTGGTTCTCCTGTTCCGCAACCGGCCATGGCTGCGTGAGGCGGGTTCACTATTCGCTGGAATCCTTTTGTTCTTGTACATCACCCAGTTGCTGGGGCAGTACCACGGGCCCAGTCCGGTGCAAACCTTGCTGAACATCTCTGCCAATCTTTCGATTGCTTTCCATCTGGAACCCCTCGGGCTTGTTTTTGCCTTGCTGGCATCCGGCCTCTGGGTTTTCACAACGATATATTCCATCGGTTACATGAACGGGAATTCAGAAAAGAATCTCACACGGTTTTACCTGTTCTTTTCCATATCGATTGCAGCGACCATGGGCATTGCCTTTGCAGCAAACCTGTTCACGTTATTCATATTTTATGAGGCACTGACACTATCCACTTACCCCTTGGTGACACACAAACAAACCTCAGAGGCACGAAGTGGAGGGCGCGTCTATCTGGGGCTTTTGCTTGGCACCTCAATAATGTTTTTTCTGACCGCACTGGTCGTTACCTGGATTCGCGCAGGTACGCTGGACTTCATGCCCGGTGGTGTGCTTGAAGAGAATACCCAAGGGTTGGCCGCCGTGCTGCTGTTTACGCTGTTCATGCTCGGCATCGGAAAAGCGGCCCTGTTGCCGTTTTACCGCTGGCTGCCGGCTGCCATGGTTGCACCTACGCCCGTGAGCGCCCTGCTGCACGCCGTTGCTGTGGTAAAGGCCGGGGTATTTTCCGTGCTGAAAATATCCGTGTACACATTCGGGATCGACTACCTGGCAACACAGGAGGCCTCGGGCTGGATCCTGTGGCTGGCGGTGGCCACCATGGTGATCGCTTCGATAATCGCACTCAGCAAGGACAACCTGAAAGCACGGCTGGCCTATTCAACGATCAGCCAACTTTCATACATTGTCATCGGGGCAGCACTGGCCTGGCCTGCGGCTGCACTGGGAGGTGCCCTGCACATCGTCACGCACGCTTTCGGGAAAATTACCCTGTTTTTTTGCGCCGGTGCAATTTACACCGTGACAAAATATACGCGAGTCAGCCAACTCAACGGTCTCGGCCACAAGATGCCATTCACTTTTGCAGCTTTCCTGCTCGCAGCATTCAGTGTGATCGGCCTGCCGCCGTTCATAGGCAGTTGGAGCAAATGGCTGCTGATTGAAGGCAGTGTGGACACACAGCACTATATCGTGCTGTTCGCCTTTGCGCTGAGCACCTTGCTGAACTGTGCTTACCTGCTGCCGATTGGCCTGCGCGCTTTTTTCAAACCGCCCGATCCGGCACAGGCAGTCACCGTTTCCGGGATCCAAGAAGCACCGCTTGCGTGTTTGATCCCCTTGTGTGCTACGGCTGCAGCCACATTGCTGCTGTTTTTCTATATTCAGCCCCTTTATGATTTTCTGTACCCCGTTTTCAATTCATGAAACGCAAGAAACACCGCTACTGGCTGGACAGTCCCGATAACGTTCGCAAGCTTGTGTACGGCCTGTATACCTTGTGCGCAGCATTGATGCTGCTCGACTTTTTTTATCACAAGCACACCAACTTCCCTTTTGAAAACTGGTTCGGCTTTTTTGCCTGGTTCGGTTTCATTGCGTGCGTGGCCCTGGTCCTGCTCGCCAAACAAATGCGCAAGCTTGTGAAGCGCGACGAGGACTACTACGGTGATGTCTAGTCTGAACCCGGCACTCATCCTGATACTGGGTGCGCTGCCGGCTTTGCTGCTGAAAGGCCGTCTGCGTGCTGTTTACGTACTGCTGTTGCCGGTGCTTTCCTTTTTGCAGCTGTACACTTTGCCCGCAGGCATTCGTACAGAGTTCGAGATTCTTGGCATGCTCCTGACGACCCTGCACCTCGACAGGCTCAGCTTCATATTTGCCGTGATCTTCCACATTGCGGCTTTCCTGTTGATCCTCTACTCATTGCATACCCGCGATCGCCTGCAGCAGATGGTTACCCTGATCTATGCAGGCAGCGCGATTGGAGCGGTGCTGGCCGGTGATCTGATTACACTGTTTATCTACTTTGAGGCGGCTGCGCTTTCCTCTGTGTTTCTGATCTGGGCACGGCGTACCCCGGCATCCTATGGGGCGGGTATGCGTTACCTGATCGTACAGGTCATTTCCGGACTCCTGCTGTTGACCGGTATCATCCTGCATGCCCGCAGCAGTGGGTCCATTGAATTTACCCAGATGAACCCCGGAACACCCGGAGGAGCGCTGATTTTTCTTGCTTTCGGGATCAAGTGTGCCTTCCCCTTGCTGCATAACTGGCTGGTAGATGCCTACCCGCAAGCTACCGTGACTGGAACTGTCGTGCTCTCTGCCTTCACGACCAAGATGGCGGTATATGCGCTTGCAACTGCTTTTGCGGGAACCGAAATCCTGATCTGGATCGGATTGCTGATGACCGCCTTTCCGATCTTCTATGCGGTGATTGAAAATGATCTTCGCCGGGTGCTGACCTACAGCATGATCAACCAGCTGGGATTCATGGTGGTCGGTGTTGGAATCGGAACGGAACTGGCACTCAATGGCACCGCGGCCCATGCCTTTGCGCACATCCTGTACAAGGCACTGCTGTTCATGAGCATGGGCGCCGTGCTGCTGCGCACCGGGCGCATCAACGGCTCGGACTTGGGCGGATTGTACAAATCAATGCCGTATACCGCAGGGTTTTGCGTGATTGGCGCTGCATCGATTTCTGCCTTCCCGCTGTTCAGTGGCTTTGTTACGAAATCGATGATCATGGGGGCAGCCGCCCACGAAGGCTACACCCTGGCATGGCTGGTGTTACTGTTCGCATCTGCCGGTGTGTTTCACCATTCAGGCATCAAGATTCCCTACTTTGCCTTTTTCGCCCACGACAGCGGCATACGCTGCAAGGAAGCACCCGCCAGCATGCTGTGCGCCATGGCCTTAGCCGCAGTGCTTTGCATAGGTATCGGGGTCTTCCCGCAAACCCTGTATGCACTGCTACCCTATCAGACCGGCTACCAGCCCTACTCGTTGACACACGTAATCACCCAGCTTCAGTTGCTGTTCTTCTCGGCGCTCGCCTTTACCTGGCTCGTGCGACAGGGTCTCTACCCTCCGGAATTGCGCTCCGTGAACCTGGATGTAGACTGGTTTTATCGCAAACCTGGGCGTTGGCTGGCAGAGCATGCGATGCAGTCAATCGTGGCCGGTGAGCAAAAGATGGGGGTCTGGATCAAGAAGCTCTCATTCAGCGCAGGTACACGCCTGCATCGTCATCACGGACCTCAGGGACTGCTTGCCAAAACCTGGCCCACCGGCAGCATGGTGCTATGGGTTGCCTTCCTGCTTGGCGTCTACCTGATCTTTTATTATGTGTACTGAGGATTTGGGATTGCAGGTTCAATGGATAGTTTGAGCCTCTTCTGCATCCCCGTCCATGAGATCCAGTACTGGGTGTAGCTCAGCGGAAGCATGGTGCAAAACCATGTGCCAGCTGCCGTTCGTCTTCCTGTAGATGTTGGTGGCAAAAATTTCAGACTGCAATTCACCATCGACATAGATATCTTCCACAACATGGTGCACCGCCACATCTTCCTCTAGGATCATGCCAGTCTTGTTAACCCTTAACTCGATGCCCTGCTCATAGGAAAACATCTGTTCCCAGCTCTTGCGAATACTGGATACGCCCTGCAAGCGGGAACCTCCAGGGTGTATGCAGACGATGTCCTTACCCTGACCCCATACGGACATCATCAATTCGATATCCCCTTGCTGAAATGATCGGTAAAATGCCTGCTCGGCTTGTTCAGAAGTTGGGAAACAATTTGGGTTTTGCATGGTTTTCCAGTTAAGTTTTAAAAGTTCATCGACCCGAGTAGCATTTCAATTGCCATGAGCTCGATAGAAACACAGCTATGTCACTACGACGAAATACCTGATCCAGGCAGCAAAGGCCTGGTTGTTGAAGCTCGCAATACGCTGATCCAGGTGTTTGTCGTCAAGAAAGACCAACAGGTGTATGCCTACGAAAATTCATGCCCACACACGCGAGGGCCCTTGGACTGGGTGCCTGACCGTTTTCTTGACGAGGATGCAAATTATATCATGTGTGCCAACCATGGCGCCCTCTTTCAGATCGGAGACGGTCTTTGCGTCTATGGCCCATGTAAAAACGATCGCCTGCGTGCCCTGCCCTGTACGATCCGGAACCGAGTAATTCATGCGCAGCTTTAGGAGCCTGCAATATGGCATAATCTCCTGACGGATCCAGCTTTGCACAGGTTGGGACTGAAGCCGGGAGAACGTCGGGGGCAGGCATGGCAGAAAATTCGTGGATTTCCTTTTTCAGTGCAGTGGCAAGCTGGCTGCTGGCTGTTTTCCTAGTGGTGCAATTGTTGTCCGGCCCCTTCGATGGACGTTCCTGTCAAACCGCCTGTGTGAACACGATCTTCTGGATCTCCTTTGCCATTGCTGGTCTTGGCCTGATTTTCAGTGCCGGTGCCCTGTTCGCTGGCAAAACCGGCTGGCTGCAGAGCCTGTCCTTTCTTGCCTTGCTGGGCCTGGTGGGCATCTACCTCACCACGATGCTGATCGGCACCTTCGGAATTTAGGTCACGCTGGCCCGGCTGGGACTACACCTGGCCAAACTCGATTGATTTCCCGAGCCACCGGTGAATCAGGGCATCTACCGTACGGGGATGCTCGGCAAACAGCCTTTTTGCACTTTCCTGTACCTGGGGAATCAGGTCCTGATCGCGCAGGATATCCGCGATCCGCAATTGCAGCATACCCGTCTGGCGGGTACCCAGCACCTCTCCGGGACCCCGAATTTCAAGATCGACCTGGGCAATCTTGAACCCGTTATTGGTAGCGCGCATGGTGTCAATCCGGAGTTTGGCGTTTTCGGTCAGCGGCGCACTGAACAGCAGCACACAACTGCTTTCCTGGGTACCCCGTCCCACCCGCCCGCGCAGTTGATGAAGCTGGGCCAGACCCAGGCGTTCGGCATTTTCGATGATCATCAGGCTGGCGTTGGCAACGTCAACCCCGACTTCAATCACCGTAGTCGCAACCAGCAGGTCAATCCTGCCGCATGCAAAATCCCGCATCACAGCATTTTTTTCCTGGCTCTTCATGCGGCCATGCACCAGCCCGACGGTGACCTCCTCCAGCAGGGCACTCAGTTCCTGATACACGTTCTCTGCTGCCTGACACTGCAGCGCTTCCGATTCCTCAACCAGAGTGCACACCCAGTAGGCCTGCTGGCCACGCCGGCATGCGCTGGCTACACGCCCGACCACTTCATGGCGCCTTTCGTGCGGGACTGCAATGGTGCTGACCGGCATGCGGCCGGGTGGCAACTCGTCGATGACGGAGTAATCAAGATCCGCATAGGCTGTCATGGCGAGGGTTCTCGGGATCGGCGTTGCGGTCATGATCAGCTGGTGCGGGCTGCCAACCCCTTGCACACCTTTTTCACGCAAGGCAAGGCGCTGGTGCACACCGAAACGGTGTTGCTCGTCTACCACCACCAGGGCCAGATTCCGAAAGCTGACGCCTTGCTGAAACAGTGCATGGGTACCCACGATCGCCTGCGCGCTGCCGCTTGAGATCCGCGCCTTCATTTCATTGCTCTGGCTGGAGGTCATCCGGCCCGACAGCCACGCCAGTTGCACGCCCAAGGGCGCCAGCCAGCTCGAGAAGTTCTGCAGGTGCTGCTCGGCCAGAATTTCGGTGGGTGCCATCACGACGGCCTGGTAACCGGCCTCAATCACTTGCAGGCAGGCAGCAATGGCAACAAGCGTTTTACCACTGCCTACATCGCCCTGCACCAGGCGCAGCATCGGGTAGTTTTTTTTCAGATCGGCAAACACCGTACCGATCACGCGCTGCTGTGCAGAGGTGAGAGCAAACTCCAGCGTTTCAATCAATTGTGCGTACAGGCGGCCCGGCGGTGCGATTGACACAGCAGGTTGCCTTTGCATCTTCAAACGTAATTTGAAAAGGCTCAATCGCTGGGCAAGCAACTCTTCGAAAGCCAAGCGGCGCTGCATCACATGCGTACCGGCCGCCAAAGCCTGCGTATCAGCCTCGGGTGGAGGACGGTGGACGAACTTCAGCGCCTCGATAACGGAGGTCTGGCAGCCATTGATTTCAGGAAATTCAGGCAACAAGTCGAGATCAGGAACCCCATCGCCTTCAATCCAGCGCAATGCCTTCGAGGTCATGCCGCGCAAGGCAAGTTGATGCAGGCCCTCGGTGGTCGGATAGATTGGGGTCAGGTGATCCTCAACCCTGATCGCATCATGCGTGCGCTGGATCTCATATTCGGGATGCACCATTTCCAGGCTCGAAACCCCCCGCCTGACCTCGCCGAAACAGCGAACGCTGACACCCGGTGCCAAATTTTTCTGCTGCGTCTTGTTGAAATAAAAAAACCGCAACAGAATCCTGCCCGTTCCATCGCTGACACTGACCAGCAGCATTCGCCGTTTCCGATAAACCATTTCACTGTGGTCCACAGTTCCCAGCAGCACACACTCTTCCCCAGGCTGCAAGGTCCCGATCTGGCGTATGCGCGTACGATCCTGGTAACGGATTGGCAAATGAAAAAGCAGATCCTGCACAGTGTAAATATGCAAGCGCTGCAAATGCCCCATGATTTTGGGGCCGATGCCCTTGAGTATGGTGACCGGGGGGAATGTGTCCCGGTCCGAGGAACCTTCATCCCGGTTCATTGGTTATGGGCCTGTACAAGCAGCAGTTAGGGGAACCGCATCTCAGCCAAGCTGCATCACGGCATCCATCTCCACGCCTGCGTCCTTGGGCAAGGCTGCCACACCGATCGCAGCACGCGCCGGGTAAGGTTTTGAAAAGTACCCGGACATGATCTCATTGACCAAGGGGAAATGGGCGAGATCGGTGAGAAAGATATTCAGTTTGACCACATCATCCAGCGTCCCTCCAGCCGCCTCGGCCACCGCCTGAAGATTGTCAAAGACCTGGCAAATCTGCGCCCTCATGTCCTGGCCTGCCAACTGCATGGAAGCCGGATCGAGCGGAATCTGGCCGGACAGGTATACCGTGTTGCCTACCTTGACAGCTTGAGAATAGGTACCGATCGCCTGGGGCGCATGTGCGGTTTCGATGATCTCGCGTTCCATTTAGAAATCTCCTTATTCAAATGCGTTTGACCTTGTAGACTTTCTGGGTTTTTCGAACGGCCCGGATGATGCTCGCCAGGTGATCACGGTCTTTGACCGTGAGCAAAATCGTAATGGTGGTCGTGGTGCCGAATTTTTCATCCAGAATGATATTTTCTATATTGGAGCTTTCCTCGGATATTTTTGCAGCAACCACGGCCAGTACACCACGTTCATTGGCCGTTTTGACACTGATTTCTGCAGTAAATTCACTGCCCGGATTGCTGTCCCAATAGACATGGATCCACTTGTCGCGGCTTTTTTTCCTGTGCCTTACAATATTGCGGCACTTGACATGGTGCACCACCAGTCCCTTGCCTGCGTTCATCACGCCGATCACGGAATCCCCGGGTATGGGGTGGCAGCATTTTCCGTAACTGACCACCATGCCCTCCGTGCCGCGGATTGCCAAGGGATTCTTTCTTTCGCTTCGGGATCGCAATTTCATCCACAATCCCCTCAGTGACGCCAGGTGCTTGACGACGAAAGGCGCCATCCGATCGCCCAATCCCACTTCTACAAACAACTGCTGCTCGGATTCCAGTTGCAGCTCCTTGAGCAGACGAGCCAAATCACGCTTGCTCACGTCCTCCCAGTTTTTTTCATAGGCAATCAAGGCCTGATCCAGAAGCCGCCGGCCCAGTTGACCCGCTTCTTCGGTCTGCAGGTTTTTCAGATAGCTTCGGATGTTCGAACGTGCTTTGGCTGTTACGATGAAACTCAGCCAGTCCGGGCTTGGATGGCCTTCAGGTGATGTGATGATGTCGATGGTTTGCCCGTTTTCAAGGATCGTGCTCAGCGGCTCCAGTCGGCGGTTAATCCGGGCTCCCACACAATGATTGCCGATATCTGAATGTACCGCGTAGGCAAAATCCACGGCCGTCGCGTTGGTTGGCAATTCCAGGATATCGCCCCGCGGGGTAAATACATAAATCTCATCATAAAAAAGGTCAATCTTTACACTTTCCAAAAATTCGAGCGAACTGCCCGAGCTGTGCTGTATTTCCGAAACGGTCTTGAGCCATTCCTGTGCCCGCGTGTGGGGCCCTGCGTGATCGCCTTCACCGCCCTTGTACATCCAGTGGGCAGCAATGCCGGACTGAGCCACCTGGTCCATCTCTTCAGAGCGGATCTGAACCTCCACCGGTATGCCTTTGGGTCCGAATAAAACGGTATGCAGTGACTGATAGGCATTTTTTTTGGGGATGGCAATGTAATCCTTGAACTTGCCCGGAACCGGTTTGTACAGGTTGTGGATAACGCCGAGCACACGGTAACAGGTATCGACATCGGCGACGACGATGCGGAACCCGAATACATCAAACACCTCGGAGAACTGAAGGTTCTTTTCCTTCATCTTCCTGTAGATGCTGTAGATATTCTTCTCGCGACCGTGAATACGGCTGACGATGCCGGCATCGTCCAGCCTTTCACAGAGATTCTTCTCCGCCTCCTGAAGAAGCCTATTCCTATTGACATTGGTACGCTTTACGGAATCCTGCAACACTTCATATCGCCGCGGCCATAGGGTCTTGAACGAGAGCTCTTCAAGCTCCATGCATAACTCATGCATTCCCAGTCGCTGTGCAATGGGCGCATAGATGTCCAGGGTTTCGCGTGCGATCCGCTTGCGTTTCTCGAATGCAACTCCGCTCAGGGTCCGCATGTTGTGCAGCCGGTCCGCCAGCTTGATGATGATCACGCGCACGTCCTTTGCAAAAGCAAGCATCATTTTGCGGAAGTTCTCGGCTTGCGCCTCCTGCTTGGATCCGAATTCCAGATGGGTGAGCTTGCTGACCCCGTCGACCAGTTCAGCCACATCCTGGCCGAACTCGTGGGTAATTTGCCCCTTGACCGTTTCCGTGTCTTCGATCACATCATGCAAAACTGCCGCTGCAATTGTCTGCGCATCCATGTGCATGCCAGCCAGTACGCGGGCCACGGCAAGGGGGTGATAGATGTAGGGCTCGCCGGTGAGGCGCGTCTGGCCTTCGTGTGCGGTCGCACTGAACAGGTAGGCGTGGTACACGCTCTTGACATGTTGAGGGTCCAGATACGTTTCCAGCAACGCACAAAGGTCGCTGATCAGAAAGCGTGAAGGGTGATGTGCAGCTAGATGTTTGCTAGCGGGTTCTACAACACTAGCCATTGCCGCAGAATAAGCGGGTCAGGAAACCGCCTATACCTCCTGTTCTCCTTCGCTGGGCACATCCACCGTTGGGGCGGAGGTCCCGTCATCCGGGGCCTGTTCTTGCGCCTCGGCGCCAGCATTTGCCTCATCTTCTTCAATCAGACGTTGCAAACGCTCGCTCAGCAACCGGTCCTCTGACTCCTCTGCCGAGTACAGGGCATCCGGCTTGTCTGGAGCCTCGCCATCCGGGCGGGTTTGGTTGAGCTCTCGGCTGATCTCCGTGTACAGTGCAGCCAGTTCGTCTTCACCAAATTCAGCACCTTCTCCCTCTGCAGGAACTGCAAGCGCTGCTTCCATCTTCTCCTCGTTGATCAGATTTTCAGCGATCTCACGCAATGCCACTACGGTCGGTTTGTCATTTTCCCACTCGACAAGCGCCTCAGCGCCCTGCACAAGTTGCCGTGTGCGCTTGCTGGCCAGCAACACCAACTCAAAGCGGTTCTCCACGTGTTCCAGACAATCCTCGACGGTCACCCGGGCCATAACATACTCCTACAAAAACATATCGGGGAACGAGTCATTCTAACGAATTCACCCTCCTGCTACCAGCACTAGCCCAGCAACTCCCGGGTCAGCGACTGCAGTACTCCGGTATCAAGTGGCTGAAAACATTCCGGATTGGAAAAAAGACAGGTGAGTGCCTCCAGTGCATGATCAAAGTCATCATTCAGCACAATATGGTCAAACTCCTCGTAGTGACTGATTTCACTTTCAGCCTTGCGCATTCTCCTTGAGACCGTTTCATCGCTATCTTGCCCCCGGTTGCGAAGGCGATGCTCCAAGGCTGCCCTGGAGGGCGGCAATATGAAGATTGAGGTCGTATCCCGCATCCGTTCACGGGCCTGCCGTGCACCCTGCCAATCAATTTCAAGAACCACCCTGAGTCCCTCCTCGAGCTGACTTTGCACGGACGATTGTGAAGTCCCGTAAAAATTGCCAAAGACTTCGGCATGCTCCAGAAATTCATCCCGTTCAATCATGCTTGTGAAATCAGCAACGCTTGTGAAAATGTAATCCCTGCCATCGACCTCGCCGGGCCGCATGGGCCGGGTCGTATGTGACACCGAAGCCACTACACCCGGAATTTCCTCAACGGCGGCCTTGACCAAACTTGTTTTCCCAGACCCTGAAGGTCCGGAAACAATAAAAAGTCTGCTTTGACTCATCGCCCGTACGATACCTGCGCAGGCATTACAGAATAAGTGCCAGAACAGCGGGACCGTACGTGCAAGATACACCCAGACAGAAGCTGAGTTTCGGAAAGAGTCAGCCGGAGAATATCCTTGTGCTCAGAATCCTGCCGTGCCGACCCGCTGACTTGATTTGAGGTTTTGCCTGACTCAGTACCCTCCTTGCCCTTGACCCGCTTCTGCAGGCGCATCCGTCTCTGCATGTCCGCCATCACCGGCTTGACCCTCTGCCATGGGTGCTTCCGTGGCTTCACCGGCAGTGTCTGCAGAATGGTCGGATTCCTCACTGCTGCATGCGGCCAGTAGTGCAGATATAAACAAAACCAAAATCAATTTACGCATCTCAACCTCACTCTTGTGTATAAAAGATTGTTCCCGAATGCACAGCGCATCCGTGCTTTTGCGGGGTTCAATCCCGAATGCAGCAAGCCATGGTAATAGCTTTTCGTTGCCAGCCACAGCGTCGCGCCCTCAGGATGTGCCCGCAGATTATCAATAAGACAGTATTCCAAGCAAGATTAAAGAGGGTAAACGCCTTAGTTGCCTGGTATGGGAAAATTTTGGGCCAGGAAAAGCTATTTGTCGTTTGAGTCGCTGAGTTCCGCCTTGACTTGGTCGAAGCTGGTGTGACGGATGTCTTGGCCGGCCACGGTATATATCACGGCCTCACAAATATTTTTCGCGTGATCCCCGATCCGCTCCAGCGAGCGAGCGCACCACATCACCCGGAGTGACCGTTTGATGCTACGGGGGTCTTCCATCATGTATGTAATCAATTGGCGGGTGAGTGCATCATATTCATCGTTGATGGCCCGATCGCCCTGTGCGATGACAAATGCGCTATCAATATCCATGCGGGCAAGGGCATCCAGACATTCGTGCAGCATCTTGCAGACCTGTTCCCCTAGGTGCTTGATTTCCGAAAAGTAGGTCGGGGTCCGCTCGATGGCCGCAAGTTTCACAGCATGACGTCCTATTTTTTCCGCTTCATCACCAATTCTTTCCAGATCAGTAATGGTCTTGTAGATCGTAACCAAAAGGCGAAGATCGCTGGCTGCAGGCTGGCGCCTGGCAATCACCTGTGTGCACTCTTCATCAATTGCAACTTCCATTGAATTGATTCGATAGTCGCTGGTGGCCACATCCTCTGCCAGACTGCTGTCTGCACGAGTCAAGGCTAGCAACGCGTTTTGCACTTGCTTTTCCACCAGTCCACCCATGTTCAGCACTTTGCTGCGCAGGGATTCCAGATCCTCATCGTACTGATGGGAGATATGTTGTCCGATATCCTGATAAACCATGTGTCACCTCGAATGATATCGCCAGAGCATCAGCCGTAACGGCCCGTAATGTAGTCTTCCGTCTGCTTCTGGACAGGGTTGGTGAACAGCTGATCGGTTGCACCGAATTCGATCAGTTCCCCCAGATATAAAAAGGCCGTGTAGTCTGAGACACGTGCAGCCTGCTGCATGTTGTGGGTAACGATAACCACGGTATAGTTCTGCTTCAGCTGAATGATCAACTCTTCGATTTTCAGCGTCGAGATGGGGTCCAGGGCAGACGCTGGCTCATCCAATAAAATCACCTCAGGCTCAATTGCAATTGCCCGCGCAATCACCAGCCGCTGCTGCTGGCCCCCCGACAATCCCAGAGCGTTATCCTGCAATCGATTCTTGACCTCGTCCCACAGTGCCGCACCTTTCAGTGCCCACTCGACACGTTCGTCCAAAACCCGTTTCTTGTTCACGCCCTGCAACCGTAATCCGTACGCTACATTTTCGTATACGGTCTTGGGGAATGGGTTGGGTTTTTGAAACACCATGCCCACCTGTCGGCGAAGTTCTGCCACATTGACCGATTTGCTGTTGATATCCTTCCCATGCAACAGCATCTCTCCTTCCAGCCTGACGATGTCGATCAAGTCGTTCATTCGATTCATGCTACGCAACAGCGTTGACTTGCCACAGCCGCTCGGCCCAATAAACGCAGTGACTCTTTTCTCGGGAACAACCATGTCAATTCCTCGCAAGGCCTGGTTATTGCCGTAGTAGAGACCAAAATCCCTGCACTCGAAGCAGGCCTGCTCCTTTTCCAGGTCCAGACTTGCCCGGTTGAGTAGCACGTCTTGTGAAATTTGTGGTGTTGCCATTGTCATATCTTCCCGAACTCCTAAAAAGCCTTGCATATTTCCAGATGTGCTGCAATCAATGCGACGCTAGTGTTGCTCCAGACTCCTGTATTTCTCGCGCAAATGATTGCGGATGTAGATCGCAGAAAGGTTTAAAACAACGATCACTGCTACCAGGATTAAGGCTGTCGCATAGACGAGCGGGCGTGCGGCCTCGACATTGGGGCTTTGAAATCCCACGTCATAAATGTGAAACCCCAGATGCATGAATTTACGCTCCAGATGTATAAACGGCGCGTTCATGTCCACCGGCAGGGAGGGGGCCAGCTTCACTGCGCCCACCAGCATCAGTGGCGCCACTTCACCGGCTGCACGAGCCACTGCTAGGATCAAACCCGTCATCATTGCGGGACTTGCCATGGGGAGCACCGTACGCCACAAGGTCTCTGCCTTGGTCGCTCCCAGGGCCAGCGAACCTTCGCGCACCGACCGCGGGATGCGCGCCAATCCTTCTTCAGTGGCCACGATCACGACCGGTACCGTCAGCAAGGCCAGCGTCAATGAGGCCCAGAGCACACCACCGGACCCAAATGTCGGAGACGGCAATGCTTCCTGGTAAAACAGCTCATCGATGGTGCCGCCTACGACATAGACGAAAAAGCCAAGCCCGAATACCCCATAAACGATGGAGGGCACGCCAGCCAAATTGTTTACGGAAATCCTGACCAGGCGCGTGACCAGACCCTGGCGGGCATATTCACGCAGGTAAATGGCAGCGACCACACCAAACGGTGTCACGATAATCGACATCAGAAGCACCATGATCACGGTGCCGAAAATAGCTGGAAAAATTCCACCCTCAGTATTGGCTTCGCGCGGATCATCCGATATAAAACCCCAGAAGGTCTTGATGTAAAAAACAATCTTCGCAGCCAAGGTCATCGCATTCGGCTGGTAGGCCTTGACCACATTGGCAAGCTTTATTTCAACCTCGTCCCCTGTCATCACGCGTGCAGTAATGCTGTCCCGGGCAATATCCCGATAAAGCTCATCCAATTCTGCTTTCAGCACCTCGTAATCACGTGTGTGTTCATCCTGTTCGGAGCTGAGCAAATCATAAGATTCTTGATCAGTGATGCCTTTCAGTTCCAGGCCCCGTCGTTTGAGGCGCAGTTTTTCCAACTGGAAGTTGATCGAACCGATTTTGTTTTTCTCGATGTGCTCGATCCGCTCGCGTAACTCCGTAACACGATGTAACCGGTGTTCAAGTTCGCTCCACAGGTCGGCATCTGCAACATCCACGGTTTTACCGGCCTCTTTCACATCTGTCAGGTACCCATAGAAGTTCCCCCATTGCGTGCGCTCCAGCACGATCACATCCCCAGGAACCCGGACACTCCTTTCATTGGGTGCCACGGTGAGCATGAAGTCCACACCCAACACTTCGCGGATACCTACTTTAATGAGGCTGCGCTCGATGAGGTCCTTGTCGCTGTCAACCCTGATGCCAGACTCCACAATGCGCTTTTTGGGGACCTCCTCGGTCTCCACCCGCTCACCAACAATTTGTACAATGTTGGTGCCGTTGTCATATTCGATCTCATACACTGTCTTGGGCCAGAAATGGCCCAGACCCCGAACGGCAATCAGAAAGAGCAAGCCTGCCACCATGATCATGCTGACGGCCACAGCCCCTGCATTCATCCACACCCAAGGCTGCCCGGACGACATGAACGACGTGAAAGAGCTTTTGTTCGTTTGGTCAAACATGAGGTATATGCATCGGATGTTTGTTTAGAGGGTGCTGTATTTTTCCCGCAGCCGCTGGCGGACAATTTCTGCAATCGTGTTGAAGAAAAAAGTGAAGATAAACAACACCAGTGCAGCCAAGAACAGAATTCTGAAATGTGTGCTGTTTACCTCGGATTCCGGCAACTCCACCGCCACGTTTGCAGAGAGTGTCCGCATGCCTTCAAAGATGCTGAAATCCATCACCGGAGTATTGCCGGTCGCCATCAGGACGATCATGGTCTCCCCTACCGCACGTCCAAGCCCGATCATGGTGGCGGAAAAAATGCCGGGGCTGGCAGAAGGCAGCACCACGCGCACCAATGATTGCCAGGGCGTTGCTCCCAGCGCCAGAGAGCCAGAGGTCAAATGCTTGGGTACACTGAACACGGCATCTTCAGCAATCGAGAATATCGTGGGGATGACTGCAAACCCCATCGCAATACCAATGATGATCGAGTTTCTCTGGTCATAACCGATACCCAGAGTGTCTGATATCCAGATCCGCATATTGCCGCCAAAAAATGCGTTCTCCATCCACGGGCTGAGCGCAAGGGCCACCCAGGTACACAATATGACGACCGGAATCAGCAAAGCGGCCTGCCAGCCTTCCGGGACCAGCAGTCTGATGCGATCCGGAATGTTCCACCAAGCCAAGCTGGCCACAAACATCCCTGCCGGTATCACCAGCAGGCAGACAAATATCCCGGGCAGGTGTGATTCAACAAAAGGAGCCAGCCAGAGGCCGGCCAGAAATCCCAGGATCACGGTTGGCAGTGCCTCCATGATCTCGATGGTGGGTTTGACAATTCCCCGCATCTTCGGTGCCATGAAATATGCCGTGAAGATGGCACCAAAAATCGCCAGCGGCATGGCCACTAACATGGCGTAGAACGCTGCCTTGAATGTTCCGAAAGTCAGTGGCGTAAGGCTGAATTTCGGTTCGAAATCACTGGATGCCGAGGAAGATTGCCACACATAGTCCGGTTCCGGGTAGCTCTCATACCAGACCTTGCCCCAGATCGAACTGAAGGAGGCTTCCGGATGTTCATTATCAAGTTTCCACACATGTAACTGGCCGATGCTGTCCTCGGCAACGATCTTGTCGCTTCTTGGAGCGATACTCAGGTGCAAAAGCGGATGATTTGAAACTTTTTCCGTAAGCAGGTGACGGTTGGCCGTGGTGTGAAAAACCGAGACCTGACCAGCATCGTCGGTCACCAGAAACCCTTTGCGCAGTTGCTCGGCGACGATACCTGTGATTGCCGCTGCCCCGCTGCTGAACCTGCGGATCTCGTTCAGGCGTTGATTGCCGTCCTCGTCACGGACCAGAAACAATTGATGGATGTTTCCCAGGTCATCACCGAGTAGTACCGATATGCCACCGATTAGAAATTCGAAGACCGTGGGCCGACTTCCCGCATCCAGGGGCTGGACATCCTCGATATGTACGGGCATATCCGCAGAACGGATGTCATAAAAGGAAATCACGCCTTCATCGTTTAGCAGGTACAGCCACTGTCTTTCAGGCGACAGCAGGGCTTTCATTGGCCTGTCGACATACGGCAAGCTCACTTGGCTGGCCAGCTCCAGGCCAATCTCGTCTTCATCCAGAAATGAAGTCACCTTTGCATAGTCAACGAGGCTTGGGCCCTCTTGTGTATAGGCAAAGATGGTAAGACCATCTTCATCGTCCCCGATAGCAAAATGGTCCACGGCCTGGCGGCCGATGCCGAGATCAATGGGCTCTTCCCCATATGGAAAGATGATCTCGGGAATGATGGTCCTGCGATCATCGGCATACCTCAGGGCGTAGCTGTGACGGAAGATGAGTATCTGTCCGGAATCCAGACCCAGTGCAAGAACGTTCCTCTCGGTGTCGACATGCTTCCAGCTGCTTATCTTGGCGTTGAGACCAGCCAGAAGATCGAACTTTTGGACGGTGGTACCGGTATCCGTATAAAAGAAGTGCACAATGCCGCCTGTGTCAAGGCGCATGGAAATCTCCGCTTGCTCTTCTGTCAAATACAGCAAGGAGTCGCCAACAGCCGCATCCTGCAGGGAATAGTTGGAAACCGGGTAAAGCGCAGCACCCTTGAACAGGGGAAAAACCACCGCGAACAAAAACACAAAAATCAGAATGATCGATGCGATCACGGCCGTGCCACCCGCACCCACCAGATAACGGGCGAGAAAATCCCGTACCGAGCGCCGTTTCCACAACTGCCGGTTGAACTCAAGCGACTCGGGGATCAGCGGTTTAGTAGAACTTGTATCCTGCGGCATGTGACTGGATCTTCTTTCCTGTTATGGGCTGATCCGCATTAAATAAAAAAGCCTTGGTTTCACAGGGCCTTTGCAAACGACTGCAGGGCCGTGTCCACAGCCCTGCACCTAGAGGTCACTCCAAGCTTATTATTGTTATCCGAGCACGAGGCCAAGGTCAGAGCCCGAGAGAAGCCAGTGTTTTGCTTGCCACCTTGGATGGCAGCGGGATATACCCATCCTTGACAACCACTTTCTGTCCCTGAGTTGCCAGTACCATCTTGATGAATTCGCTCTCAAGGGGCGACAAAGGTTTTCCTGGTGCCTTGTTGACATATACGTAGAGGAACCTTGCCAGCGGGTACTTTCCAGAAATCGCATTGTTAGGCGTAGCCTCGATCTTGTCCTGCTCCGCTGTCTTTGAAAGCGGCACCGCACGAACTCCGGAGGTCTTGTACCCAATACCGGAAAAACCGATGCCGTTCAGCGATGATGAAACGGACTGGACTACAGAAGCGGATCCCGGCTGCTCGTTCACCGTGGGTTTGAAGTCACCTTTGCAAAGGGCTTTCTTTTTGAAGTACCCGTAGGTGCCTGAAACGGAATTACGACCAAACAGCTGAATGTCCCGCTTGGTCCAGTCACCTTGAAGCCCAAGATCACCCCAGGTATTCAGATCAGTACTGCCGCCGCACTTGCGGGTGCTAGAGAAAATCGCATCCACATCGGCAATGGACATGCCCTTGATCGGGTTATCCTTGTGGACATAGATCGCCAAGGCATCGATTGCAACCGGTACCGGGGTCGGCTTGTAGCCGTATTTTTTCTCGAATGCCGCGATCTCCTTGTTCTTCATCTTACGACTCATCGGGCCAAGGTTTGACGTTCCTTCAGTCAGGGCTGGTGGGGCTGTTGAAGAGCCTGCGGCCTGAACCTGAATATTCACGTTAGGATAAAAACGCTTGTACTCTTCTGCCCAGAGCGTCATCAAATTTGCCAGGGTATCCGATCCAACGCTCGACAAATTTCCAGAGACACCGCTGGTAGCTGCGTACTCACCAAGCTTGGGATCAACCTTGACTTCCGCCGAGACAGGCATGGTCAGCACAAACAAAAAGGCGATCAGCAGTGCATTACACTTGCCCATGAATGTGTACATTTATAACTCCTTCGGTTATGAAATCGTGATGGTTATAGCTGCACAATTTTGGAATGCCCGTGTTACAAGCATATGGGCGAATTATTACAGTTTTGTGAACCCTCCTGGCCGCTTGCCAAGTGACTGGTTTTATTGATCTTCCAGAAGCAGGCGGTGAGCGGGAAAACTGCATTTGAAGCATGAACCCTGCCCCAGCTCGCTGCTGATCCTCAGGTGGCCTTCATGCCGTTCAACCACGTGCTTGACGATCGACAGACCGAGACCCGTCCCGCCTTTCTCGCGTGAACGACCGGCATCCACCCGGTAGAACCTTTCTGTCAACCGCCCAATGTGTTCCGGGGCAATCCCTTGTCCCGTATCGGTCACGCTCAACTCGGCTGAATCCTGATCCGCCCTTTTCCAGCTGACCTGCACCGAGGTGCCTAACTCGGTGTGCTTGATGGCATTGTTGATCAGATTGGAGATGACGCTGCGGATTTCCTGCAAGTCACCTTTCAGACCTGCATCTGTCTCAATTTGTATCCGGATATCGTGCTGACTGATGGCCGCGGACAGCTCTGTTTCCTTGACCACGTCCATGATAATGGAGCCCACCGGTATGGCTTCAGATTCCTTGGCTGCCAAGGCAGTGGACTCGATGCGTGACAGCGCCAACAGATCCTCGACCAGTTGTTTCATGCGCTGGGCCTGAAGCTCCGCAGAATGAGTTGCAGCCTTGCATTCCTCAGGAAGCTTTGGGTGTTCCGACAACGTTTCCAGATAACCGAGTATTACCGTCAAAGGGGTACGTAATTCATGCGAGGCATTGGAAATGAAACTGCGCCGCATTTCATGAATCCGTGCAGTTTGTGACATGTCCTGTGCAATCAGCACTAACCTGTCTTCACTAAAAGGAATGATGCGAATGCTCAATTCCTTGTCACCGGTGGTCGTTGCCTGAACCTCAAGCGGCTCATCGAACTTGCCAGCGAAGAAGTATTCGGTGAACAAGGGGTCCCGGAACAGCTGCGTAATCCTTGAATGAGTATCGCTGTCTGGACTGATATGCAAAAGATTATTTGCTGCCTCGTTGGAGGACTGGATTTCACCGGAGGGCTTCAGCACGATCACGGCATCCGGAAGGGCCGCAGTCATCTCATCAAACTGACGGACTAGCCTTTCCAGTGAATTTTGCCGGGCGCTGTTTTGCCTTTGCAGATCCGCGACGCCAGACACCATATGGTCAGCAATGCCCATGAATTCCGGAGCATCGCCGGCACGGGCGCCACTATCGAACCATTTTTTCAGAGTGATCATCTGACCTGCCGTCCACAGGCCATATGCGATGAAGCCAATGATGAAAAATATCACCATGTAGCCACTGACCATGCCCGCGATTGTGCACGGTATAAATACGATCAGTACGCGGTTAAGTTCTGACAACCATGCACTGAAGGACATTATTTATTGGCTGAGAACCGGTATCCGTAACCGCGCACGGTCTGGATCATGTAGGCACAGTCCAGGGGTTTAAGCAGTTTTCTCAAGCGCACAATGTGCACATCCACGGTTCGCTCCTCCACGTACATGTTACGGCCCCATACATAGTCCAGCAACTGGGCACGGGAATAGACCCGATCCGGATGGGTCATGAAAAACTCAAGCAAGCGAAACTCCGTTGGACCCAGATTGATCATCTCCTCATGTACACAGACCCGGTGAGCTTTTGAGTCCAGCTTGATGGGGCCAACCCTTACCTGGTTCTCGATAGCGCCTGAACTTCTTCGCAATACGGCGCGGATGCGGGATGATAATTCCTTTACCGAAAACGGCTTGAGAATGTAGTCATCTGCTCCTGAATCCAGGCCATCCACCCTGTCCCTCTCCTCGACCTTTGCGGTGAGCATGATCACCGGGATTTCCTGTGTGGACTCGTTGCGCTTCCAGCGGCGCAGCAATTCCAGCCCGCTGACGTTGGGCAGCATCCAGTCAAGCAGGATCAGATCAGGCAAGTGCTCGGCCATCTTGCTCTCGGCAGAACGGCTGTCCTCCGCTTCATCAATCACATAGCCGCCCTGGCCCAGGGCAAAGGTAACCATCTCACGGATGGCAGGTTCATCTTCCACCAGCAGAATCCGCTTGCCGTTCATTGGCTGGCTCTCGATCTGGTAGTTAGGCGAGATTTCGAGCGTACTTTGGTTTTGCATAAAAATCGACCTGATTTTAAAAATAACGCTTCATTATTTTCACAATTGTTACACCTTTCTTGCTTTATCCCTTGCCGAGTCCGCAGCAAGGCATATCAGGAAAAAAACCGGTTTCATTTTTTTCACACAGGTATTCATTGGCATCTGAGAAGCGGGTATCAATTTTAACAGAGGGCATGTATGTTGATGCATATATATCTGACCCTCACTTGGTTCACCAACATGGCAGGTTCACCTCACACAGGACTCAGGCGTCTCATCGGAGCAATTTCCAACAGTGTGGCCGGTCTTCATGCCGCATGGAAAAGCGAAGAGGCCTTCAGGCAGGAACTGCTTCTTGCCATCATCCTGTTCCCTGCCGCCTTCTGGCTTGGTGAAAACAGTGCGCAGATTGCTCTGCTGCTGGCATCCGTTTCGATCGTTTTGATTGTTGAACTTCTCAACACCTGTGTTGAGGTGGTCATCGACCGCATTGGTCATGAGTATCATGAACTTTCGAAACGGGCCAAAGACATCGGCTCTGCAGCCGTCATTATCAGTTTGTTCACCTTGCTCGTGGTATGGGTCTTGATCGCTTACGCAAGGTTCTTCGAGTAACTCCATTCATACCAAAAGAGGCTTCGCGTATACTTCGCAGTAACACACAACACTGTGGTTGCAAGACGTGGACGAGCAGAATTTCGGACTTGCCGAAAATTACATCAACCGTGAACTCAGCCTGCTGAAGTTCAATACCCGTGTGCTGCAACAGGCACGGGATTCCTCCACCCCTTTGCTCGAACGGCTCAAGTTCCTATGCATCTCCTGCAGCAATCTGGACGAGTTTTTTGAAATCCGTGTCGGAGGGGTCAAACAGCATATCGAACTGGACACCGCGCATATCACAGCGGATGGAATCACACCTCGGGATTTACTCAAGCATATCCACACGGAAGCCTCTGAACTCGTAGCCGAGCAATACCGCGTCTTCAATGAAGAACTCCAGCCTGAACTGGATGCCCAGAATATCCGTTTCATTGCCCGTGAACAGTGGACGCCGGAGCAAAGCATGTGGTTACGCCAGTACTTCCTGGATGAAGTCGAACCGGTGCTGAGCCCACTCGGTCTTGATCCAGCCCACCCTTTTCCCCGCATCATCAACAAGGCGCTCAACTTTATTGTTCAACTTGAAGGTCTGGATGCCTTTGGGCGCGAGGGGAAACATGCTGTTGTACAGGCACCTCGATCCCTGCCTCGACTGATTCGCCTGCCTGATGAAATCAATGAACAGGAAGGCGAAAACTATGTCTTTCTATCCTCGGTCATGCACGCCTTCGTAAACGAATTGTTCGAAGGCCTGACCGTCAAGGGCAGTTACCAGTTCAGGCTGACGCGCAACAGCGACCTGTTTCTGGATGACGAGGAAATTGATGATCTCATGCGGGCCCTTGAAGGCGAACTTGCCTCACGCAGGTACGGGGATGCCGTACGTCTTGAGGTGGCCGACAATTGTCCGGAAGAACTTGTAGTTTATCTTCTGCAGCAGTTTTCATTAACTGCAGTTGACCTGTACCGTGTGAACGGGCCGGTGAATCTGAACCGTCTCAGCCAAGCCTACGATCTGGTCGAGCGTTCGGATCTGAAGTACCCGCCGTTCACTGCCGGCCTGCCGCAGACATTCAGCCACAATGTCAATCTGTTTACCCAGATCAAGCAGGCAGACATCCTGCTGCACCATCCGTACCAGTCGTTCGTCCCGGTGATTGACTTCGTGCGCCAGGCAGCGGAGGACCCCAAGGTACTGGCCATCAAGCAGACGCTGTACAGGACCGGACCGGATTCACCCATTGTCGACAACCTGGTAAAGGCCGCTCGTGCCGGCAAGGAAGTCACGGTCGTCATCGAACTCATGGCGCGATTTGATGAGGCTGCCAACATCTCCCTCGCAAACCGTTTACAAAAAGCCGGGGCTCACGTCGTGTACGGAATTGTGGGCAAGAAAACCCATGGCAAGATGATCCTGATTGTACGCCGTGAAGGAGACGGCCTGCGGCGTTATGCCCACTTCGGCACAGGGAACTACCACGAGAAGACTACGCGTTTGTACACCGACTACGGGATGTTCACCTGTGATACGCGACTGACCGCCGATGCCCACGAGATTTTTCTTGAGCTCACCAGTTTCACCAAGG
Organism: Gammaproteobacteria bacterium; assembly: GCA_965205685.1. Classification (GTDB taxonomy): domain Bacteria; phylum Pseudomonadota; class Gammaproteobacteria; order UBA4575; family UBA4575; genus WTFY01. The sequence continues at coordinate 121,225 of OZ242174.1, forward strand.
TTCCCAGCCTGAACACTGTCCTGCAGGCCCCGTTCACCCTGTACAACACCCTGGTTGAACTGATCGACAACGAAATTGAACATGCCAAACAGGGCCGCCCATCCCGGATCATCGCCAAATTCAACTCGCTGGTCGAACCGCAAGTCATTCAGGCCCTGTATCGTGCTTCATGCGCCGGGGTGAAAATCCAGCTGATCGTGCGGGGCACCTGCTGCTTGCGACCGGGTTTGCCGGGTATATCCGAGAATATCGAGGTCCGCTCGATCGTCGGACGCTTTCTGGAGCATACACGTGCCTGCTATTTCATGAACAATGGGAACCCCAAGGTATTTTGTTCAAGTGCCGACTGGATGGACCGAAACTTTTTCCGCCGCGTGGAGGTTTGCTGGCCGATACGCGATCCGGCCTTGCGGGACCGCATTACCGATGAACTCGAGGTCTACCTGAAAGACGGTCAGCAAGCGTGGATCCTGCAGTCAGACGGCAGCTACACGCCGCTTCAGGATCGCGAACCGGACGCCTACAGCGCTCAACAGACGCTGCTCAACCGGCTGGCACGGGCCAGCTACTAGCGGTCGACCCCACCAATCCTCATATTGACACCCAAAACTTCCAGAAAGTTTTCTTCCTGTCTGAGTTCTGCAACCGTCAAGGGGTGTTTTTGCAGCCATTTTTGGGCCAGTACGATTTCTGCGCAGCCGGCGCTCTTTCGCACTTTCACGGGTGGCAACTTTTTCGGCACACGGTCGCGGTTGATCAGCACGGCCAGTCTCAGGATGACAATCATGTACATGGCCTGGTTCTGCCATTGGGCCGGCAACTGGTCGACCAGTTCCATGCTGATTTTACGCCGGTGGTTGCCTACCAGACAGGCAAGCAAGCGCTGCTCGTTCCATGAGAACCCGGGCAGGTCGCCATTATTCAGTATGTACGCGCCATGCCGGTGATAACGCGAATGGGAGATGTCCAGGCCGATCTCGTGCAAATCGGCAGCCCATATCAAAAAAGGATACGCCAAGTCTTTATCAATTTTGAGGACATTGGATACTTTTTCCAGCAGCCGCAATGCTGCAGTCTTGATCCTTGCCGAATGCTCGGAATCCACATGGTAGCGACGCATCAGGGAAAGCACGGTCCTGTCCCGTGTGTCATGGTGGTGGATCCGGCCTTCCAAGTCGTACAACAAGCCTTCACGAAGACCGCCTTCCGAGGCGGTCATTTCTTCTATCTCGAACTCGGAAAAAATTGCCTTCAGTACGACCAGCCCGCCGGCAAACACCGGCTTTCGTTCCCTTGCCAGCGAATCGAACTGCACATGCTCCATGTTTTTCGCTGCTTGCAATTCGGTGATCAGCCCTCCAATGCCTCGGTACGTGATGCCACGATCACTTAATTCGCACTCTCGCATCAGCTGGTCAATGGTCCGGATCGTGCCCGCCGTGCCTACCGCAAAATCCCAGCCAAGGTTCTTCACCGAAGCAATAATCGGCCGCAACTGCAACTTGGCCTCGATCAGGGCCTTCTTGAATCTCTTCTTGTCCAGGCTGCCCTGCTCGAAAAACTTCTGGCTCATCCCGACACAGCCCATCTGGACACTTTCCATCAGGATGGGACGGCTTTTCTCTCCGATGATGATTTCGGTACTGCCGCCACCGATGTCGATGACCAGCCACTTCCCTGGTGGTCCGGTGACGGAATGAATCGTGCCGTGATAGATCAGGCGGGCCTCTTCGACACCTGATATGACCTGGATCGGGTGGCCCAGCGCCTCTTCTGCTCGCTGTATGAACTCGCTGCTATTCTTGGCCCGACGAAAGGTGTTGGTCCCCACAACACGTACGGAATCAGCATGCATTTCCTGCATTCGCTGACCAAACCGCTGCAGGCACTCGATGGCCCGGATTTGCGCATCCTCGGAGATTTTTCCTGAAGCATTGAGTCCGGCCCCGAGACGCACCATCTCCCGAATCCGGTCGATGACCTTCAACTGGCCGTGCTCGTCGCGTGCGACCACCATGTGAAAACTGTTTGAACCCAAGTCCACCGCAGCAATGACAGAGGAAACTTCCAGCGGTGGGTCGTCGGGATGCCGGACCGGAGAAAGAGCTTCCATAGACGCTGACTAGCGTATCAAATGAACCCCTTGGACCCAACAAGTTTTTGTTGCAGTCTGGTGTTGACAAGCGACATCGGCAGGCATGCCTGTGGCGGTCTAAGAATCTTTGCGAACTCCCCGTAAAACCGGTTTCCATATGGGTCTACGTACTTGCCAAGGCAAGCGTTGCGTGCCTGGATCAGGCAATTCCAGCCCTCCGCTGATGCCTTGCCGGGTACAGGTTTCCTGGAACTGTAAATACCGAAGCAAAGAATACAAGCTTGGCCGCCCGGGTAGGTCGGGTAGATATCGTGATCCAGCACTGAGCCCGCGCCCGTTTGACTGCCGGTATCAAGCAAAACCTATGGTCGTCGGCGCGATAATTTTATATGATAGCCGCCCTCGCATTAGAACCGATGGAAATACGATAACGTCCCCAGCCTGCTTTCCCCAGTAAACCTGTAAGCAACGAGCCGCTTGCTGTGAGCCCAAGTCGGGTCCTGCCGAACCTAGATGTGGGACTGAAAGCTTAACCTGACTCAAGTCATTCAAGGAAATAATCACGATGAAGATTGGTGTCCCAAATGAAATACACAAAGACGAGCACCGTGTAGCGATGACGCCGGAAACGGCCGGCCGCCTGCAAAAGCTCGGGTATGAATGTGCCATCGAAGAGGGTGCAGGCGCGCGTGCAAAATTCACCGATGACATGTATCGGGATGCCGGGGTTGCCGTCGTCTCGGACACCCGGGAGCTGTGGGCCGGGTCCGATATCGTACTCAAGGTGCGTGCCCCGGAACAGCATGCGGACCTTGGCGTTCATGAGACTGAATTGCTGCGTGAGGGCGGAACACTGATCAGCTTTATCTGGCCTGCACAGAATGAGGCCCTGATGGAACAACTGAAGGTGCGAAAGGCGACCGTCCTGGCCATGGACTCCGTGCCCAGAATCTCCAGGGCCCAGAAGCTCGATGCCCTGTCTTCCATGGCCAATATCGCAGGCTACCGTGCGGTCATCGAGGCGTCGAATCATTTCGGACGATTTTTTACCGGCCAGATCACTGCGGCGGGCAAGGTGCCGCCGGCCAAGATCATGGTCATTGGTGCGGGTGTTGCAGGTCTCGCAGCTGTCGGCACGGCAAACGGACTTGGCGCAATCGTGCGGGCATTTGATACGCGCCCGGAGGTCAAGCAACAGGTTGAAAGCATGGGTGCACAGTTTCTCGAGCTTGATTTTGAAGAGGAAGAAAGCGGTGGTACCGCAGGTGGTTATGCCAAAGTCATGAGCAAGGAGTTCATTGAGGCCGAGATGGCCCTGTTCCGGGAGCAGGCAAAAGAAGTCGACATCATCATCACGACGGCACTGATCCCGGGCAAACCGGCCCCAAAACTGATCCTTGAAGACATGGTCGAGATGATGAAGGAAGGTAGCGTCGTAGTTGATCTCGCGGCCGAACAAGGAGGTAACTGTGAACTGACCAGCCCGGGTGAGGTTGTAGTCAAGCATGGCGTGACGTTGATCGGCTACATGGATTTGCCAAGTCGGCTCCCGACCCAGTCCAGCCAACTGTACGGCTCCAACCTGTGCCATCTGCTCAGTGACATGACTCCCGAAAAAGACGGCAACCTTGTCGTGGACATGGAAGATGATGTCATTCGCGGGACCACGGTGGTCCACCAGGGAGAGATCACATGGCCGCCACCGCCCATCTCTGTTTCCGCTGCTCCGGCTAAAGCGGCGGCGGCGCCGGCTCCCGTTGTGGAAGAACCGGTCAGGAAAAAAAGCGGGATCAAGTTTGCCATCACCCTGCTTGTCGCAGCGCTCGCACTATGGGGTCTGGGCAATTCTGCCCCTCCGGAATTCATGCAACATTTCACCGTGTTCGTGCTGTCCTGTTTCATCGGATACTGGGTGGTCTGGAACGTCACCCCTGCACTGCATACACCATTGATGAGTGTTACGAATGCGATCAGCAGCGTGATCATCATTGGCGCACTGCTACAGATTGGAAGCAGCAGTGGCGTGATCGTAGTTCTGGCGACGATCTCCGTGCTGATTGCCTCGATCAACATCGGTGGCGGCTTTTTCGTTACGCAGCGCATGCTGCAGATGTTTCGTAAAGAAGAATAAGGGAGAGCGATTTCATGAACCCACAACTTTTGACAGCCTCGTACCTCGCAGCGGGTGCTCTCTTTATTCTGAGTCTGAATGGCCTGAGCCACCAGGAATCTGCACGGCGCGGCAATCTCTGCGGCATGCTCGGCATGGCAATTGCCGTGGTGGCAACCATACTGAGCGGGCAGGTCGGCGGCTTCGAAAAACTTCTTCCTGCCATGATTATCGGCGGGCTGATCGGCGCATTCATCGCCTCACGTGTGGAGATGACACAAATGCCAGAACTGGTCGCCATCCTGCACAGCTTCGTGGGGCTGGCAGCCGTACTGGTCGGCGTTTCCAGCTACCTGGACCCCAACGCACATTTCCAGGGTGCCGAAAAGATCATCCATGAGGTGGAGGTCTTCTTGGGGGTCTTTATCGGCGCGATCACCTTTACTGGATCGGTCATTGCCTTCGGGAAACTGAAAGGGAGCATCAGTGGCAAACCCCTGATGCTGCCGGGACGGCACTGGATGAATCTGGTGGCCTTGCTGGCCTGCATCTATTTTGGGTATGTATTCCTGGGATCAGACTCCCATGCGGCAGGCCTTGTCCCGCTGCTGATCATGACGTTCATTGCATTTGCCATTGGCGTGCACCTGATCATGGCCATTGGTGGCGCTGACATGCCGGTGGTCGTCTCGATGCTGAACAGCTACTCGGGATGGGCGGCGGCGGCTACCGGCTTCATGCTGGGCAACACCGCTCTGATCATCGTCGGCTCACTGGTCGGCTCCAGTGGTGCAATCCTGAGCTACATCATGTGCCGTGCGATGAACCGAAAATTCCTGAGTGTAATCCTTGGGGGCTTTGGCACTTCTTCGGGAACCGCTGTCGAAACAGAAGAAGGCGAGGTCACCCCAACAAGTGCTGAAGAAGTCGCATCCCTGTTGAAAGATGCCAGTAATGTGATCTTTGTGCCGGGGTACGGAATGGCCGTAGCGCAGGCGCAGAACACGGTCAGCGAGATCACCAAATACCTGAGAGCCAAGGGCGTGAATGTACGGTTTGGAATACATCCTGTTGCTGGGCGCTTGCCAGGCCACATGAACGTGCTGCTTGCAGAGGCCAAGGTTCCATACGACATCGTGCTGGAGATGGATGAACTCAACGAAGACTTTCCTGAGACCGACGTGTCTTTGGTGATCGGGGCGAACGACATCGTCAATCCCAGTGCACAAACGGACCCGAACAGCCCGATTGCAGGAATGCCGGTACTTGAGGTGTGGAAGGCAAAAACCTGTGTGGTTCTCAAGCGGAGCATGGCTTCAGGATACGCCGGGGTGGATAACCCGCTGTTTTTCCATGACAACACAGAGATGTTGTTTGGGGATGCCAGGGAAAGCATGGATGCAGTCTTCCAGCACCTTGGGTAGCGCCTGTTGCTTTCTTTGCCGGGCGGCCCAGGTGACCTGCAGCTAAAGGGATCGACGCCAGCAGCACCGATAAGATTCCCGTGCCACGGCACTAGGCCAGAACGGTCATTAGTGCCCTAGCTCTTGCAGCAAGGCGCCGGGAATCGCCTAGCAACTATCACCACGTGATGTGCACATGCTGACCAACGGTTGCTGCGGGGAGATCTTCAATGAGGATGGTGATTTCTGCCAAATTTGACCTGGCATCGTAATCGATCACTTTGACTTTTCCAGAATGGGCCTTGCCCGCAATGCTGGTGTTTATGCCACTGCCAATATCCAACCCTACGACTTGTTCTGGGTTCAGCGACATGGTGGCCACCAATTGGCCGCCAGCCACGCTAACCAAAGGGGTGGCCTGCAAGCGGTTGATGACCGTTTGTCCAATCACCACATGATTTTTCAGAACGATGAGATCGAAGGGGGCTTTCAGTTCAGTGTACTCAAGATCCAGTTCTGCCTGATCAACGTCGGCCCTGGCCTCCAGATAACGTGCATCTTTTTCAGCAAAATCAATTTTCGCCTGCTCCAGTTCCACTTGGGACAGGACCGTACGTTCATACAACTCCTCAGCACGTTGCAACTCATTCCTGGCTTCATCACGGCCAGGAGCGAACTGCGCCATGCGAGATTTTGCAGATTGCAGTCGATACTGAAAAGACCGTTTGTCCAGTGATAGCAGGACAGTGCCTTTTGCAACTCTCTGTCCCGGGACGACGTTTATTGCTTCAATCACCCCGGATACCGGCAAGGATAATGCAGCTTTTTGCTCCCACTGCAGCACGCCATCCGTTTCACCAGCTGCTTGCGCCATCGATGTCATTGTCATCAAGGCCAGCAGTAGCAAACAAGTAACCACTTTATTGCACATATTCTCTCGCTTGTTGGCCAGCCTGTGGCTGGAAATCTGTCTTTACTGTGACCGCACCCCAGTTCATTGAATCCTCTTCACCAATCAGGTGGTTCAGCTGCGCCAGCAAAAGGGTCATTTGAAAGGTTTGCCTGACATCGCGTAATTGGGATTCGGATATCTGGATTTGTGCATCTCCAAGGTCCGTCTTCACTTCCAGTTCGTACAGTATCCTGGAACGATCCATGTACAGTTCGCGGTAGCTGGAAAATACATCGCTTGCCTGCCGCTGTGCTTCAAGCAGGACAAACTCTTCCATCATGTCCCCGATCCTCTGGCGTATATCCAGCTCAAGTTCCCGGCGTTGATAAAGAATTTGGTTCACCTTGAGCTGTGCTTTGCTGATAGCTACATCACTCTGACCGCCACTGAAGAGCGGCCAGGTCATTTGCAACCCGGCCCGCCACTTGTCATGGCTGCCCAGATCTCTCGAATATTCACTGCGCTCGACCACAGCAGAAACATCGGGGCGGTAGGGCGCGCGCGCAGCTTCCACTTCTGCTCTTGCCGATAGCAATTCAGAATCAAGGGCTGCCAGTTGACGATTATTTTTTAGGGCTTTTTCGACCAGTATACCGAACTCCAGCAGTGTACGATTATGGACATCGAGTTGGGGCAGGGTTAACGCCGAGGGCTGCTGTCCAGGCCGGTTAAGTGCCAATGCCAGGGCCTGTCGCATGCTGCGCGCCCGTCCCCTGCTTTCAACCATGCGCAGACGCGCTTGCTGGAATCTGTTTTCCAGTTCCAGCAGTTCCACATCGGAAATTTTGCCTAGCTCATGCCTGTCCTGCCCGTCTTCAAAACGTACGAACCTGACAGCCATGTTTTCATTGTCGCGGGTAGCTTCAATGTCGGCGAGTATGACGTCAAAAAACTTCTGCATCACCGTGATGGTGTACAGACTGCGGTTTTCCGCAATCCGCAGTTTGGCCGCTTTTCGGCCCTGCTCGGCTGACTCGGCCAGTGAACCGCTGTAACCACCATCATACAACGGCTTGCTCACCACCAGACGCAGGGCATGATCGTCATGGTCCCCAACATCAAAGCGTGAACTCCCGGCCTCATACCAATGCGTTCTGCCGACCAGATCGACAGTCAGGCTGTTATGCTCACGCGCCTCGTTCGCGGTGTTTTTAGCCCGCTCCAGCAACAGCTTGTCCTGCAGCAGCACGGGATGCTGCTCGTCGATAAGTGCGATGGCCTGTTGCAGGCTCAAGGGATCCGGAACAGGCCGGGTGTCTGCCGCATGCAAGGATCCAGCCGCCAGTACTGCATAGGTCAGCGTCATGGACAATACGCAGCTTCTGCATCGATACATGCACCATCCCTCAATGAATGTATGACAAGGCTGGTGAGAGTCTGTCAGCTTTCCGCCAGCTCCTCTTTCTTTCCCCGTTTATAACGGGTGAAGCTGGTATTTTTGTAATGCCCATCGGCAACATAGTCGGCCAGCCACATGAACTCTTGCACGCTTTTCGTTGCACCGATATAACGCGCAATCCGGTTTCCCTCCAGATCAAAGAAGGCAAACACGGGAGTGGCTCGAACTCGCTGTGCTTTTTCCGCATATTCCTTCTGCGTCGTATCGTTGCCCTCAAAATCCACAATCTCAATGTCCCCCTCAATATCATGGGCGAGCAGTATGAATCTTTCTCGATAGTACTCCTGGACTTCGGGCTGATTCATGATCGTGTCTTTCATGCGATGGCAAAATGGACATTCGTCCATTTCAAAAAATACCATAACACCTTTCTTTCCTTGTTCCCTGGCATTTTCCAGTTCTTCCGAGTAGTCCCCGAAAGACTGGTCGAAAAAATACTGGTATGGGTCACGAGGCGCTTCCGCATGTGCGGCGAACAGCAATGCCCATAGCAGAATGCTCGTTACGCAAGTCAGGAATTTAATGTGTTTCATGTTCGCTCCATCCGGTAAATAACCGGCTACTCGGCGACACCCTGGGCAAGAGACAATCTTCAGACTCGATTTCTGTACCGGCCCGGCCCATGGTTTAACAAGTCAGGCATCTGGGGAAATCACGAAAGTTGCTGGCAACCCCTTCAGGACCAACGCCTCAGGTATCTCCGGGTCTTCTTCCCTATATCATAACTCATGATCAGCCCCAAAGCCGTTCGCTGGTTTAGTTGAAAGCGATGGCACTGGGTTTATTCATGATGCTGACCCCAAAATCAGTTATTTCCACAGCAGGAATGATTGCTAGGAGCTGAAACCGGGAAGTTTCCCGGTACCGGATGGGGTTACGAGCCTTGGTTGCCCGCTAACTGGTTGAATTAACTGGTCGGAGTGAGAGGATTTGAACCTCCGACCCCTGCCTCCCGAAGACAGTGCTCTACCAAGCTGAGCTACACTCCGCAATCGAGCCCATATTAAGACACTCGATCTTTAAAAATAACAGGTTCGGGTCCCAGTGTAACGTCTTAGCCTTTCGAATCTCGAAAAAGTGCTGTGTCGCCGGCTGATATTTTCTAGGATGTCCGGGAAATCGCAAACCTGGTCAAGTCCGTCAGTGCCCTCCGGTATTCGTTATCCGGCAGCCTTTCAATATGTTGCTGCGCGATCAGAGCTTGCTGCTCGGCGGCTTTCAGGGTGTGCTCAATCGCACCGGTCTCCTCAATCGCGGCCATGACTTCCTGCATGTGCAGCCTGCCACCCTGAATGATGGCCTCACGGATCAAATCGGCAGTGGCCCTGTCACTGTTTTTGAGTGCATGAATCAGGGGCAGCGTGGGTTTGCCCTCGGTCAGATCATCGCCGAGATTCTTTCCCATTTCCTCGGGCGAGGACTGGTAATCGAGGACATCGTCCTTGAGCTGGAAAGCCGTGCCGAGGTGTGCCCCGTAATTCGCACAGGCCTCTTCGATTTCCTGCGGTTGTCCTGCCAAAACGGCTCCGAGCTGGCATGCAGCCTCAAACAGTTTTGCCGTTTTGGACTGGATCACAACCATGTAGTGTTCTTCCGATGAGTCCGGATCATTGGAGTTCAGTAACTGCATGACTTCACCCTCGGCAATGGTGTTGGAGGCCCGCGCAAGAATTTCCATGACGCGCATCTCGCCCACCTCCACCATCATTTCAAACGAACGTGAAAACAGGAAATCACCCACCAGTATGCTGGATTCATTGCCCCAGATGAGATTGGCAGTTTCGTGGCCACGGCGCATGCTCGAGCTGTCCACAACGTCATCGTGCAGTAGGGTCGCGGTATGGATAAATTCAGTAATGGCAGCGACCAGCAGGTGTTTTTGACCCGTGTAGCTGCAGGCACGGGCACTCAACAGGGCGAGCAGCGGGCGAATCCGCTTGCCGCCACTCTCCAGGATGTAGTTGATGATCTGGCAGATCAGGGTGATATCGGAATGCAGGTATCGCCGAATTACATCGTTGACGCCTTCCATGTCGTCGGCCACCAGGCCCTGTACCTGTTTGAAGTCCATAGCTGGGCATTTTACCCTGTTCTCGTGCGCCCCGGTGCTGATTTTGGAAGCGGTCTGACTGCAAAATTGTTTTGTTTGACCCCTGCCAGACCTCCCGCTAGAATTGCGCCTCTTTCCAACCCATTCCCGGAGTGCTCCAGGTGTATGCCGTGATTGCCACAGGTGGCAAACAGTACCTTGTCCATAAAGGAGACCAGATCAAGATTGAAACACTGGATCTGGACCCGGGCAAGAAAGTCGAGTTTGATCAGGTCCTGTTGCTGGCCGATGGGGACGACGTATCCATTGGCACACCATACATTGAAGGTGGTAAAGTCACTGCCGAGGTTCTGCGCAATGCCCGGGCCAAGAAGATTGATATCATCAAGTTCAAGCGCAGAAAGCACCACATGAGGCGAATGGGCCACAGGCAGAACTACACACAAGTTAAAATTACAGACATTTCAAAGTAGAGGTCGGTCATGGCACACAAGAAAGCAGGAGGCAGCACCCGCAACGGACGTGACTCAAAGTCCAAACGTCTCGGCGTGAAGTGTTTCGGGGGGCAGCAGGTAAATGCAGGAAGCATCATCGTGCGCCAGCGAGGCACCCGCTTTCATGCCGGTGAAAATGTCGGCCGGGGGAAAGATGACACCTTGTTCGCAAAAGAGAACGGACAGGTGGTATTTGAAACCAAAGGGCCCAGAAACAAAAAGTTTGTTCGTGTTGATGCCGTACACTGATCCAGCCCACTAACCGATTTGATGTGAAGCCCCGCATGTCGGGGCTTTTTTGACTCTGGGCACAAAAGATCATGAAGTTTGTTGACGAAACGACGATACATGTGCAGGCCGGTCATGGAGGAAACGGCTGCCTGAGTTTCCGGCGCGAACGCTCCATACCGCTAGGAGGGCCGGACGGCGGAGACGGCGGAGACGGCGGTAGTGTCTATCTGGTCGCAGATGACAGCCTGAATACACTTGCCGACTTTCGGCATGTGCGCTCTTTCAAGGCTGAGCGCGGACAGGATGGCATGGGCAAGAACCGAACAGGCAGGTCAGGCAAGGAAAAGGCCATCCGGGTGCCAACCGGCACCTTGGTAAAAGATGCCCAAACCCATGAGGTCATCGGTGATCTGACAATGCATGGCGAACGCCTGCTGGTTGCCAGCGGAGGAGTCCACGGACTTGGGAATACGCGCTTCAAAAGCTCAACCCGGCGTGCGCCTCGCGAAACAACCCCTGGCAAGCCTGGCGAGGAACGCGACCTGTACCTGGAACTCAAGCTGCTGGCCGATGTGGGCCTACTGGGACTTCCCAATGCAGGCAAATCCTCCTTGCTTCGCGCCCTGTCCTCGGCTACCCCGAAGATTGCGGACTATCCGTTCACAACGCTTTATCCCAACCTGGGCGTTGTGTATGTCGCACCCCAGCAAAGTTTCGTGGTTGCTGACATCCCCGGACTGATCGAGGGGGCTGCTGAAGGGGTCGGACTGGGGGCCCAGTTCCTGCGGCATCTTTCGCGGACCGGCTTGCTGTTGCATATGCTTGAGTTGTATCCGACGCAAGCGGAGGGTGATCCCTGCCAGGATTATTTTTCGGTAACCAATGAATTGAACCGGTATGACGCACAACTGGCAGCCAAGGACCGGTGGCTGGTATTCAATAAGACCGATCTGTTCGACTCCGAGGACTGCAAGCAGGTGATCGAGGACTGCGTGTCGAAACTGGAGTGGCAGGGGCCCGTGTTTGCCATATCTGCACTCAGCCAGGCGGGCACACGGGAGCTGAGCAAAAGCATTTATACTTATCTACATGAACAGCAAGCGTAACCAGGCCATCTCCGGTAAACGCTGGGTAGTCAAGGTCGGGAGTTCCCTGGTCACCGAGGACGGTCATGGTCTGAACATGCAGGCCATCTCCGGGCTGGCTTCACAAATTGCTACCCTGGTGAATGCAGGCAAGGAAGTGATCCTGACCTCTTCCGGTGCCATCGCAGAGGGCATGAACCGGCTATGCTGGCAAAAACGCCCGCGTGCAATCTACGAGTTGCAGGCGGCTGCCGCAGTCGGCCAGATGGGGCTGATTCAGGCGTACGAATCCTGTTTGCAGCAACACAACCTGCACAGCGCACAGGTGCTGCTCACGCACGCCGACCTGCAGAACCGCAAGCGATACCTGAATGCACGCACCACGTTGCGCAAGTTGCTGGAAATGAAAACTGTTCCGGTGGTCAACGAAAATGACACTGTGGCGACCGACGAAATCAAGTTCGGAGACAATGATACGCTGGCAGCCCTCGTCAGCAATCTGGTTGAAGCCAGCCTCCTGATTATCTTAACCGACCAGGAAGGCATCTATGAAACCCCTCCTGGTGACCAGTCCAGCAGCCCCTTGATTGACGAAATCTCCGCCAACGACCCGTTGCTGGACCGTGCGGCCGGCCCCAGTGCCAGACAGACCGGACGTGGCGGCATGCTCACCAAGGTCTCGGCAGCCCGTATTGCTGCGCGTGCCGGGGCTGCGACCATTGTTGCCTCCGGAAAAACGCAGGACATCCTGAACAAAATTTCAAAAGACATTCCGTGCGGTTCACTGCTGTTGCCCGACGCTGAGCCTTTGGTCGCACGCAAACAGTGGATCGCAAACCAGCTGTACACCCGAGGAGAGTTGTTTCTGGATGACGGTGCGAGTGCCGTGATTTGCAAGTCCGGGAAAAGCTTGCTTGCCATCGGAGTTGAAGATGTCAAAGGAGATTCGAACGCGGAGAAGTGGTCAGTTGCCTCAATCGTAGCGGGCAGGAGATTGCCCGCGGGCTCGCAAACTACTCCTCTGAGGAGGCACGCAAACTTCAAGGAAGACTCAGCACGGAGATCGAAGCCGTGCTGGGTTACGTGGACGCACCGGAACTGATTCACCGGGACAACCTGGTGATTCTTTAGTGAATAAGAGGATGCAGCGCCCAGCGACGCCAGTTACATGGCTTTAATGCGTGCGTTCAGACGGCTTTTATGACGGGCAGCCTTATTGGCATGGATCAGTTTTTTACCTACGGCCGAGTCGATGCTGGGCTGGGCCAGCTTGTATGCGGCTTCGGCGGCACCCTTGTCCCCTGCCTGAATCGATTTGACCACCGCTTTGATTCGAGTACGCAACTTTGTGCGCTGACTCACATTGTGCTGACGGTGCTTGACCGCCTGACGTGCACGTTTTCTCGCTGAGGGGGAGTTGGCCAATGTCTGATCGCTTTACTGCTTGGATTCTGCGTTTGGGCTGCGAACTATGGTAGTAAGATAAATAAATGTCAACCCCTCGTCCCTAGACCACACCCCAAATACAAAATGGCTGAACACCGAGCCTTGTTCAAATCCACCGCCGTCACAGGAGGCATCACGGCTGTCTCCAGAATATTCGGATATCTCCGGGATGCCGTGATCTTTATCTTCCTGGGCGCAACCGGCGGCACCGATGCTTTTTTCGTAGCCTTTCGTATCCCGAATTTTCTGCGGCGTCTATTTGCCGAAGGCGCTTTTTCACAGGCGTTCGTACCGGTCCTGTCCGAATACAAGGAACAGCGATCGCAAGCGGAACTGCAGGCGCTGATCAATCACGTGACCGGGACACTCAGCGTGATCCTTTTCCTAATCAGCGTTCTGGGGGTGGTGCTTGCACCTGCTCTGATATACATCTTCGCCCCGGGTTTTATCAGCGATAGCACACGTTTTGATCTTGCCTCACAGATGCTGCGCATTACCTTCCCGTACATACTGTTCATCTCGCTGACCGCCCTGTCGGCCAGTATCCTGAACACCTTTAACCGGTTTGCCGTGCCGGCCTTCACACCCGTACTCCTGAACCTGTCGCTGATTGCAGCAACCCTGTGGCTGGCCCCTGAAATGGAACAGCCCGTAGTGGCACTCGCGTGGGGTGTATTCGTTGCCGGTATCGTGCAGCTGGCTTTCCAACTTCCCTTTTTATCGGCACTGGGCGTGCTGCCGAAGGTTTCACTGCATGGTGCCAAAGAAGGCGTTCAAAAAATCATGCGACTGATGTTGCCGGCCATTTTTGGCTCATCCGTAGTGCAGATCAATCTGCTGATCAACACCCTGATCGCTTCATTCCTGGCGGTCGGCAGCATCAGCTGGCTGTATATCTCGGACCGCTTTGTGGAACTCCCGCTGGCCATTTTCGGCGTAGCCATGGCCACCATCATCCTGCCGCGCCTGTCAAAACAATATGTCAACCGCTCCACCCAAGAGTTCAACATGACGCTTGACTGGGCGTTGCGGCTTTCCGTGTTCATCTCGATTCCCGCCACAGTCGGCCTGATTCTGCTGGCCAGCCCGATTCTGACATCGCTGATCCAGTACCGGGAATTTACAGCCATGGACACCCTGATGGCTTCAACTAGCCTGAAAGCCTATGCCCTGGGACTGCCGGCGTTTATCCTGATCAAAGTGCTGGCACCGGGATTTTATTCACGCCAGGATACCAAGACCCCTGTGAAAATCGGGGTAATTGCCATGGCCGTCAATATCGTCCTTAACCTCGCCTTTGTCTGGATCTGGCTGCAGTGGGATCTGGCTGCCCCGCATGCGGCCCTGGCGCTGGCGACCTCACTGGCCGCCTACCTCAATGCCGCGCTGCTGTTCTACAGGCTGAGAAGCTCGGCAGCCCTGGTGTTGCCGGCGGGCTGGAGCAAGTACCTGGTCCAGGTCGTGGGGGCCACAGCCGTGATGGGAGTTGCGCTTGCGTGGATCTTGCCCGAGGCTCATCAGTGGCTGAACTGGGACGTGGCCGAACGCATTATTGCCTTGCTGGGCTTTATGCTATCGGGGCTTGTACTGTATATTGGCGCGCTGGCCTTGCTGGGGGTGCGCAGAAATTCCTTTGTGCTGCAACAGTAGGCACCGGGGCGGTTTCATGAACGGGTCTTTGATTTTATGCAGTTAACGAGATACCTCAGTACTGGAACAGGCCGTCCTGTGTCATACGTGGCGACCATCGGCAACTTTGACGGCGTGCACCGGGGCCACCAGACCGTTTTGAAAAAATTGCTGTCGCGAAGCCAGGCCCTTGGGCTGCCTTCCATGGTCATCGCCTTCGAGCCTTCGGCCAAGGAGTTTTTCCTGGGCAGCCAGGCTCCGGCGAGACTGACCAACTTCAGGGAAAAATTCAACCTGCTCCAGGATTTTGGGATCGACCGTTTCGTATGCCTTTCCTTTAACCGGACGCTGGCCAACATGCCGCCCGAGACCTTTGTCAGGGATGTCCTGGTCTCAGGCCTGAACATCAAGCACCTGACGGTCGGCGATGATTTCCGTTTCGGGAAAGACCGCAAGGGCGATTATCCCATGCTCACGCGCATGGGAAACGAGTTGGGCTTCAGCGTCGAAAACACCGAGGGCTTCGTGGTCAATGAAGAACGTGTCAGCAGCTCTTCCATCCGCGACCACCTTGCCAGCGGCAGGCTGGATCTTGCAGAGCAGTTGCTTGGACGCATGTACAGCATGTCCGGGCGTGTGATTCACGGAGACCACCGGGGGCAAGGCATCGGTTTCCCGACGGCCAATATCCCGATCAAACGCAGGTTCTCCCCAATCAGTGGTGTTTTCGCAACCAAGGTGAGGATCGAGCATGACACCGAGGCTTTGGGGGTGACCAACGTAGGGTACCGGCCCACGGTAGCCGGTACACGCACCCAGATCGAAGTCCACCTGTTCAACTTCTCGCAAATGCTCTACGGAAAGCATCTCACGGTATTCTTCAGCAAGAAAATCCGGGAGGAGCAAAAATTCAATTCACTTGAAGAGTTGAAGAACCAGATCCGTGTTGATGCCGAAACTGCAAAAGAGCATTTCAAGATCGCTGCCTGAAGCCTGCAAATGAGCAACTACAAAGACACCCTGAACCTGCCAAAAACCTCTTTTCCCATGAAGGGCAACCTCGCACAGCGTGAGCCCCAGATACTGAGAGAATGGGAGGACAGGGACGTGTACCAGCAAATCCGGAAGGCGCGAAGGGGTGCGCAAACATTCATTCTGCACGATGGCCCTCCCTATGCGAACGGCGACATCCACATTGGCCATGCGGTCAACAAGATCCTCAAAGATATCATTGTAAAAAGCAAAACCCTGGCAGGGTACGATGCGCCTTACGTGCCGGGCTGGGACTGCCACGGCTTGCCCATCGAACACCAGGTCCAGAAAAAAATCGGTAAAGCGGGAACCCGGAAAAGCCACAGCGAATTCCGCACTGCCTGCCGCGACTTTGCAAGCAAGCAGATTGCCAAGCAACGCGAGGACTTCAAACGGCTTGGAATTTTTGGCGAATGGAACAAGCCCTACCTCACCATGGATTTCGGTGTTGAAGCCGATATCGTGCGGTCCCTTGGCAAACTGTATGCAAAAGGCCACATTGCCCGCGGCTTCAAGCCGGTCTACTGGAACGTGGTGGATGCCTCGGCATTGGCAGAAACCGAGGTCGAGTACCATGAGAAAACCTCGCCAGCCATTGATGTGCGTTTCAGCATCGTGGACGAGGGGACGCTTGGGGAAAGACTCGATACGCTGACTGGCCAGGGACCGCTATCCGTTGCCATCTGGACGACGACGCCGTGGACCCTGCCTGCCAACCAGGCAGTGTGCGTCAATCCCGAACTGGATTACGTCGTGGCAGAGTTCGAGGGCAACTGCGGCCGGGAACGCGTGCTGCTGGCTGAGGCGCTACTGGAAGCCTGCATGCAGCGTTATGGCGTCGAGGATTATGCCGTGGTGGGCCGCGCCAAGGGAAAGCAACTCGAGCACCTGCACCTGCAGCACCCGTTCTATGACAAGACCGTACCCGTCATCCTAGGGGGACATGTCACGGTCGAGGCAGGCACGGGGGCAGTGCACACGGCACCAGACCATGGGGTTGAGGACTTTGAAGTCGGCAAGGCGTATGCCATGGGAACTCTGAACCTGGTGGATGATCATGGGGTATTCAAGGACCATACCGGCTTGTTTGCAGGAAACCATGTCTTCAAGGTGGACCAGAAAATCATCGATGCCTTGACCGAGCGGGGAAAGCTGCTGCACGGCACCGACCTGCACCACAGCCTGCCGCATTGCTGGCGCACCAAGGTGCCGCTGATCTATCGTGCAACGCCACAATGGTTCATCAGCATGCATGCCAAGGATTTGCTGAAAACCGCCAATGAACAAATCGAGCAGGTGCAGTGGATCCCCGAGTGGGGCAAGGCACGCATCACCGCCATGCTGGCCAGCAGTCCGGACTGGTGCATCTCCAGGCAACGCACCTGGGGTGTCCCGATCGCCTTTTTCATACACAAGACTACGGAAGAACCCCATCCCGACACGGTACAGCTCATCGAACAGGTGGCACAGAAAATTGAACGCCAGGGCATGGATGCCTGGTATGAACTGGATGCGAAAGAACTGCTGGGCGATGACAGCGAATCCTACAGGAAGGTCACGGACACCCTGGATGTCTGGTTTGATTCCGGCGTGACGCATTACGCTGTGGCCCAGAAAAGACTGGGGATCGACCTTGAAAATGAGAAACGCGCCAGCCTGTATCTCGAAGGTTCAGACCAGCATCGCGGCTGGTTCCAGTCTTCCCTGAAAACCGCGGTGGCCATGCACGGGATTGCCCCCTACGAACAGGTGCTGACCCACGGGTTTACCGTGGATGCCGAAGGCAAGAAAATGTCAAAATCCCTTGGCAATGTCGTCACACCCCAGAAAATATGCAACGCGCTGGGTGCTGACATATTGCGTCTTTGGGTGGCTGCTACCGACTACGGTGCCGAGCTCAACGTGTCCGATGAAATACTGAGCCGCACCTCGGATGCCTACCGGCGCATCCGTAACACGACCCGTTACCTGTTATCCAATCTGAATGATTTCGATCCTGTACACGACCGTGTGCTGGCCCGGGACATGGTGGCCCTGGACTACTGGATCGTATACAAAACCCGGCAACTCCAACATCAGATCATCGACTACTACGAACGCTACCAGTTTCACAGAATCTACACCCTGGTTCACAACTTCTGCGTGCTGGAACTCGGCAGCGACTATCTGGACATCGTCAAGGATCGGCAATACACAATGCAGACGGACAGCCGAGCCCGCAGGTCGGCGCAAACGGCCATGTTCCATATTGCCGAGGCGCTGGTTCGCTGGATTGCGCCGATTCTGAGCTTTACTGCAGAGGAAGCCTGGCAGCAACTGCCCGGTGCCCGCAAGGATCCGGTTTTTGTACAGACCTGGTACGATCTCGATGAGTTCAGCACCCCGGGCGAAGTAACCGATGCGGACTGGCAGGGGATACTTGAGGTGCGAAAGCACATCGGTAAACAGCTGGAGGCGCTGCGCAATGAAAAAGTCATCGGCTCGTCACTGGATGCAGAGGTGGACATCTGGGACGCTCCCGATTGCCTTTACAAGATCAAAAACGATGAACTTCGCTTCGTTTTCATCACCTCCAGTGCCCGGCTCATCCGGGATGAAGAGGTGCCCGAGACAGCCACCAGAATATCGGATGCCCATGGCAACGAGTACTTCATCCAACTGCAAAAATCACCTCATCCGAAATGCATTCGCTGCTGGCATTACCGTGAGGATGTAGGACAGGATCCGAAACACCCGGAAATCTGTGCGCGTTGCGCAAGCAATTTGCCCGGCGGTACAGGCGAGTCACGTTTCTATGCTTAAATGGCTCTGGCTGAGCTTGTTGGTCATCCTTGCCGATCAGTTCAGCAAGCAGGCCGCCTTGCAGTTTCTGGTTCAGTACGAGCCCGTGGCGCTGTTGCCCTATTTCAATCTTTCACTGACGTTCAATGAGGGGGCTGCGTTCAGTTTTCTCAGCCAGGCCGGAGGTTGGCAACGCTGGTTCCTGTCGGGGCTGGCCATAGCGATCAGTGTCTTCATCCTGGTCTGGCTCAAAACCCTGGATGCCCGAGAGAAATCCATGGCCTGTGGCCTTGCGCTGGTACTGGGAGGCGCGATCGGCAATGTGATCGACCGCATCCTGTACGGGAAAGTCACGGACTTTATTGACTGGTACTACCGCTCCAGTGATGCCTGCCTGCCTTTTTTCTATCGCCTGAACGAAGCGACCTGTCACTGGCCGACATTCAATCTTGCCGACTCGGCAATTTTCCTGGGAGTTGTGCTTATCCTGCTGCAGACCCTGTCTCAAAAGCAGCAGGTGTAACCGGGCCCGTCAACTGCGAAGCAAGGCGGCCTCCACCTCGTCGCGTTTTTCGGAACCGGCCAGACAGGCAATAATTTCCAGGGCAAAGTCCATTGCAGTTCCAGGTCCGCGTGAGGTCAGGATGTTGCCGTCCTGCTGCACAGCCGCATCCGTAATCTGGGTGCTGGCCAGCGAAAGCGGGTCCAGTACCCCGGGGTAGGCAGTAGCCTTTTTGTGGTCCAGCAGACCACCGCTTGCCAGCACCTTCGGTGCAGCGCAGATCGCGCCAATGGGACGGTCGTTCTCTGCGGTGCGCTGCAGGATTTTGTGAATACGGTCGTCGGCATCCAGATGGTCAGCGCCCGGCAATCCACCGGGCAAGACAACCATGTCAAAATCCTGCTCCAGAACCTCGTCCACCGAGGTATCGGCAACCACCCGTGTACCACGCGATGCAGTAACAGTCTGTCCATCCAGACTGGCCGTCACCACCTCGATTTCTGCGCGTCGCAGCAAATCAATGATGGTTACCGCTTCCAGTTCTTCAAACCCTTCGGCAAGTGGAATCAGTACCGTTGCCATATGCATACCCTTTTAACTGATCTTGACGATATTTATTGTATATCCTGTTCGTCGACTTTTGAAAGCTGATCGCCAGGAGTCAGGCCGGCTGCCTGACCGGCAGCAGGTTGCTGGGCCATGGCCTTCAAGTGCTTGAGCGCTTCATCCAGTTCATAGTCGGTGGAATCGTCTTCGCCGCGCTCGGGGAGAATCACAACCGAGGCGGGATCGTGAGACGGCACCGGAGCCTCGCCCGTATCATCCTGCAAGAGTTCCCTGGCTGTGTCAGCCATCCCATGATCATCGGTCTCCTTGTCATCTGAATCCTCCGCAGACTTCAACAGGATATCCGGCACGATTCCCGCGTCTTGGATCGAGCGGCCTGAAGGCGTGTAGTAGCGCGCCGTAGTCAGTTTCAATGCGGTGTTGTCCTTGAGAGGCAGGATGGTTTGTACAGAGCCCTTGCCAAATGAAGTGACTCCCAGGACCGTGGCACGGTCGTGGTCCTGCATGGCCCCTGCAACAATTTCCGAAGCGGATGCCGATCCCTGATTGATCAGCACCACCAGCGGAGCACCATCAAGCAAATCATTGGTGCTTGCAGAGTATTTCAATTCCGAATCACCTGCTCGCCCCTTGATGTAAACGATCAGGGCATTATCCTGCAAAAAGACATCCGAGACTCCAACCGCACCGGTCAGCAGCCCGCCGGGGTTGTTTCGCAAATCAAGTACCAGGCCCTTCAACTCGCCCTCGTTCTCCGTTTCCAGGTTCTCAATCGCTTCATGCAGCGCGCTCGTGGTCTTGGACTGAAAATTTGAAATTCGCACATACCCGAAATCCGGCTCGAGCATCCGGCTGCGCACGCTGTGCACGCGAATCATGGCGCGCGTGATAGCCATCTGCAAAGGCATATCTTCCCCTTCCCGCACGATGGTCAGCTCAATCGTCGAGCCGATCTTGCCACGCATGCGCCTGACGGCCTCTTGCAGGTCCAGTCCCTTCACCGACTCGCCGTCGAGCTTGATGATCAGATCGCCTGCCTGCACCCCGGCCTGTTGTGCCGGAGTATCATCAATCGGTGCGATCACCTTGATGAAGCCATTCTCCATCCCGACCTCGATGCCAAGCCCCCCAAACTCGCCCGTCGTGCCAATCTGAAGATCGTGAAACTGCTCCGCATCGAGAAAGGAGGAGTGCGAGTCAAGACCGGACAACATGCCTCGGATCGCATTTTTCAAAAGTTCGTCGTCTTCGACCTCCGTCACGTATTCCTTTTTGATCCTCGCATAGACATCCGTAAACGTGCGCAGCTCATCGAGCGGCAGCGAAGCTGCCTGTTCCTTGTCTGCCCACACGGTGTGCATCAGGCTGACAGGCAAGCTCAAGGCGATGCCCAGCATCAGTCCGAGTCCCAAGGAGGGTTTGAATTTCATTGCCGATCTCCGGAGTTTGATCCAGCTGTCCAATCATACCCCGATTTATGAGACGGAAAAGCCCGTTTACGAACACCCGGATGCATGCAATGTGCGCTCATTGACTATGCAGGCTCAGCTGGTGCGCCCCGTCGGAGCCGGTTTCTTGCACCAGAGCTGGGGGTTCACAGGCTTGCCGTGCCTGCGGATCTCGAAATACAGGCCGGTACGGCCTTGCCCACCGCTGTTGCCCACGGAGGCGATGCGCTCGCCCGCCTTGACCCATTCGCCCGGCCGTTTGTACAGGCTCTGGCTGTGTCCGTACAAACTCATGTAGCCATTCCCGTGGTCAATGATCATCAACAGCCCCAGGCCGCGCATCCATTCCGCAAACACCACTCGTCCATGAAAAATGTTGTACACATCATTACCGGCTTTGCCGGGGATAAACACGCCCTGCCAATACAGTGCACGGCGGGAAAAATTGCGTCTCTGGCCAAACCGGTTACTGGGTCGCCCGGCCACCGGCCAGAACAGCTTGCCTTTTTCCTTGCGAAAATCCTGGCCTTGGTCGATGTGAGGGATGTTGATCAGGGCTGCCTGCAGTTCATCCAGAAGTTCCTGAAGCTGCTGCCGGTCGATCTCGAGGTTGGCTAGCCGGGATTGTTCACCGGAAACACGTGCCTGCATGCGCTCAAGCACAAGTTTTCGCTTTGCCTGCTCCTGTCCGATTTCCTGTTTGCGGGCGGACAGCTCGGATTGTGTCTGGACAACCGACCTTTCCTTTTTTTCGATTTCATCCTGTACTTGGCCGATCTCCTGCAGAACCTTTCCGACAGCCTCGATCTCGTGCATGCGGGCTCGATGTAGGTAATCGTAGTACACCAGTGTCCGGCCCAGTGTTGCAGGTTCCTGCTGGTTGAGCAGCAACTTCAGTTTTTCCTGGCCTGCGTACAGATACTCGGATCTCACCTGCGCATGCAGGACATTGCGGTGCTGGGACAACTGCTTCTGCAGGCTCTGCTTTTTGGACTGCAGGGCACCAATCCTCTGGCGGTAATCTTTCAGCGCCACCTCAGCCTTGCCGAGTTGGCGGTTGAGCTGGCCGATGCGGCGTTCAAACTCGCGCAGTTCTGCCTCCAGCGCACCTGCCTCTCCACGGTGTTTCTCCATCCTGAGCTGGCTCGCTTGGATCTGGCTATGGACTCGGGCCAGTTTTTGCTCCACCTCCTGTTGTGAGGGAGCCGCGTACAGCGGCATGGTGAATGACGCCATGCAGACCGGTAAGGCAACAAACAAGCAGCGCAGATTCAGGACATTTCTCAGCGGCATGCCCGTTCCCGGTTCAGGGGTTTCATTAATGTATTAGACATTTATAATATTAGCTTATACTATATATCCATAAGTAAATTTGGAAGCAGTATCCTGCTGAACCCGCATCGTGAGCATCAGCGCTGAAGAACTCCTTCATCGGGAAAAAGACATCGAGCAAGCCTCCAGGTCGCTCAAGGCCATGTCGCATCCATTGCGACTGAAAATCCTTTGTGTCCTTGGCAAACGCGAGATCAGCGTGCAGGAAATCGTCAGCAGCGTAGGTACCTCCCAGAGTAACATATCGCAGCATTTGGCCATCTTGCGTGATAAAGGTATATTGGCGACCCGGAAAGACGCCAACCGGGTCTACTACCGGGTAGAAGATGAGCGAACGCTGAAGTTGATTGAAATGATGCAGCAGGTATTTTGCTCGGTCCAACACTCCTGAGTATCAAGCCCGCAGGTGCCATATTCGTTTAGACGGGTACTCCAAGCAACAGCCATCGATTCGGTTGCAGCAACCAGACAAACACCGCAATGGAAGAATTTACAGATTTTGCAATCAGGAATTATCACCTGTTCATTGCCCTAGGGGTCGTGCTGGGCATGATCCTCTGGGTCGAGATCAGGCGTGCGACCAAGGGATATAAGGAAATCACTCCAGCGGAAGCGGTCACCCTGATCAACCGGGAAGATGCGCTCGTGCTGGATGTGCGCGAGGCCAATGAGTTGGGCCAGGGCAGTATCATCAACGCCAAGCATGTAGCGCTCAGCGGGCTCAAGCAAAAAGCGGAGGAGCTTGCCAAAAACAAGGATCAGCCCGTGCTGGTGTTTTGCAAAACGGGATTGCGTTCATCGCAGGCCTGCAAGGTCCTGACAGGACACAGCTATACCCAGGTGTTCGGCTTGAAGGGTGGCATCACGGCATGGATGAACGATCAACTTCCGGTAGTCAAGAAATGAGTACAAGCGAGGTTGTCATCTATTCCGGCAACCGCTGCGCATATTGCAATGCGGCAAAGCGTTTGCTCGACAGCAAGAATGTCAGCTATACGGAAATCAATGTCGATGAAGACCCGGCCCGTCGCGAAGAGATGATGAGGCGTACACAACGCCAGACGGTGCCGCAGATCTTTATCGGCGAACAGCATGTAGGCGGCTTTGACGATCTCTCCGAACTCAACCAGTCCGGCGGGCTGGATGAGTTGCTGGCCTAATGAAAAATGCCGTTGACATCACCGGATGATGTAAAACCCTTTTTGATCTCTCATGACCGCGGAAACGGATCAAAAATTCGAGATTCAAAAAATTTACCTCAAAGATGTCTCCTTTGAGAATCCTGTTTCTCCCAAGGTATTCACCGAAAAATGGAACCCGCAGACCGACGTCCATATCCAGTCGGAAACCGCCAAGTTGGGTGAGCATGTTTTTGAGGTCTGCATCACCATCCAGGTCACTGCAGTCCAGGAAGAGAGCACCGCATTTCTGGTCGAGGTCAAGCAGGCGGGTATCTTCCTGATCAAGAATTTCAAAAAAGACCAGCACAGCCAGTTGCTGGGCAGTCACTGTCCCAATGTGCTGTTTCCCTTTGCCCGTGAAACCATAGCTGAACTGGTCTCAAAAGGAGGCTTTCCACAACTGCTGCTGAACCCGGTGAATTTTGAAGCCCTGTATCAGCAGCACCTGAAGGCCCAGAAAGAACAGAAATCCAGCCCCGATCAAACCAAACACTGATATATCCATGGCTATCGCTGCAGTATTGGGTGCGGGCTCCTGGGGGACTGCACTTGCCCTTCAACTGGCCAGGAACCAGCACAGTGTACAGATATGGGACTGCGACACCGACCTGATCGACACCCTGCAGACCCGAGGCTGCAACCTGCGGTATCTGCCGGATCACCCGTTGCCGGACTCTCTCTCGGCGCACCATGATTTGGCCGATGCCCTTGCGCATGCTGATTTTGTTCTGGTGGCGGCCCCGAGTTATGCCATGCGCAGCGTCTGCGATCAGATCGTGGGGTTGCGTTTTCCGGAGAAGCTGGTCTGGGCCACGAAGGGCTTCGAGAAAGCCAGCGGCCTGATGATGCACGAGGTGGTGGCCCAGGTGCTGGGAGACAAGATCAAGAAAGCGGTCCTGTCCGGGCCGTCTTTTGCCGGCGAAGTTGCCAGCCAGTTGCCGGCCGCAGTGACCCTGGCATCCGAGGAGCCGGACTGCGCCGAAGAACTGGCGGGCTATTTTCACAGCAGCAGCTTTCGTGTCTACACCAGCGGCGACGTTATCGGTGTCGAATTGGGTGGTACAATCAAGAACGTGCTGGCCATCGCCGCCGGCATTGCCGACGGGTTTGGTTTTGGTGCCAACGCACGTGCCGCACTGGTCACCCGTGGACTTGCTGAAATGATGCGACTCGGGCAAAAACTGGGGGCTGAGCGGACGACCCTGATGGGGCTTGCAGGCGTCGGTGACCTGGTACTTACCTGCACCGACGATCAGTCCCGGAACCGCCGCCTCGGGCTGGCCCTTGCACGCGGGAAAACTGCACAGCAGTACATGGAAGAGCTGGGACAGGCGGTTGAAGGGTTTCATGCTGCCCAAGTCGTACACCGGATTGCACAGGACCACCAGGTGGACATGCCGATCTGCACACAGGTGTGGCGCGTACTGAACGGCGATGCCGTGCTGGAAACAGCCGTGTCGGAACTGCTGAGCCGTGACATGAAAGTCGAGCTTGCATGAACGGGGGACCGGTGCAGGCATGCAACGCGCAGGTGTCGGTAGAGCCATGTAACTCTGGTCTTCAGATATGAGCGACGATCACAGACTCAAGGTGGATTTTTGCGGCCTGCAGTTTTCCTCCCCCCTAGTGCTGCTGTCAGGCTGTGTCGGCTTCGGCGAGGAGTACACCCGCATCCAGGGGTTTTCCAACCGGGACGTGGGCGCCATCTGCCTGAAAGGCACGACGCTTGAGCCGCGTCTTGGCAATGCACCACACCGCCTGGCCGAAACCGCCGACGGGATGCTCAATGCCATTGGCCTGCAAAACCCCGGTGTGGATGTCATCGTGCAAGAGATTCTGCCCAGCCTCGATTTCTCGCAAACCCGTTTCATTGCCAATGTATCCGGCTCCACCGTAGAGGAGTACCGGGAGGTAACGCGCAGATTTGACAACTCCCCGATCGATGCAATTGAAATCAACATTTCGTGCCCGAACGTAAAGGAAGGCGGGGTAGCCTTCGGCAATGATCCGGAGATGTCGGCACGCGTGGTAGACGCCTGCCGTGCCGTTACCCAAAAACCGATCATCACCAAGCTCTCACCAAACCAGACGGACATCCGGCACAATGCAAAACGCTGCATTGAGGCCGGCAGCGATGCCTTTGCCGTGATCAACACAGTCATGGGCATGGCCATCGATGTCGAAACCCGCCAACCCGTACTGCACAACAACCAGGGGGGATTGTCCGGTCCTGCAATCAAGCCGATTGCGTTACTCAAAGTGCACGAGGTGTACCAGGTCTGCAAGCCTCACAAGATCCCCATCATTGGGCAGGGCGGCATCGTCAGTGCCAGCGACGCAATCGAATTCCTGATTGCAGGAGCCACCGCCATTGGTCTGGGCACGGGTCTTTTTTACAATCCTCTTTGTTGTCAGGAAATCAATCACGGCATTGCCGAATACCTTGACAATACCGGTCTGTCGCATATCAATGCAGTGACCGGAAGCCTGGAGATGCACACCGACACATCGGATTACACCTGAGTGTTTTGGCCCGGCAGGCGTCCGGGGGTGTGACCGAAGGACATCAACCTCAGCAAAAATGTGGACGCGCTGTAATGTGAAGGTTCCTCTCT
Source organism: Gammaproteobacteria bacterium (assembly GCA_965205685.1). Classification (GTDB taxonomy): domain Bacteria; phylum Pseudomonadota; class Gammaproteobacteria; order UBA4575; family UBA4575; genus WTFY01. Next base: position 147,577 of record OZ242174.1, read on the forward strand.
GTTAAGATATAATATATCTTTTTTGAGCCTGATGCGCCCATGAGCTTGCTTGCAGCAAGCAACTTCGAATTCAGGTGCCTTGGGCGACCATCAGGAGGCAGGTGTCTGTGACCACGGATTACTCACCCCTTGCATTGTTGCAGTCACGCTGCATGCTTGTCATGGTTGCGGTACTGGGCTGTTTGATTTCCTTTCCTGCGACAGCTGAGGGGATGGACAGGGTTATTACCTCGATCAAACCGGTGCATTCCCTGGTGAGTGCTGTCATGGCCGGAGTGGGTGAGCCCTATCTGATGGTGCAGGGGACCGCATCGCCCCATACTTTCAGCCTGCGTCCTTCGGATGCGGTGAAGCTTGAGAATGCCCAGATCATCTTTCTGGTTGACAGGTCCATAGAGGCATCTCTTGTCAAACCGGCCCACACACTCGGGGGTAACGCCCGTATCGTCATGCTGTCTGAAACAAAGGGACTTGTACTGAGAAAATTTCGCGAGGACGGTGCTTTCGAGACCCATAGCCATGAAACCGATCATGCTCATGAACACCATGAAGACGCGGGACATCATGCAGGCCATGGAATTGCGCACGAAAAGGACCCTCACCCTGCCGAAGGCCCTTATGACATGCACGTCTGGCTTGATCCGGAAAATGCCGGCGTGATGGTACGCAAAATTGCTGAAGTCCTGTCCGAGGCAGACCCCGACAACGCTGCAGTTTATGCAGCCAACGCCCGCACACTGCAACACCGGCTTGACGAACTGACTGCGAAGATCACCACAGACCTGATACCCGTACGTGACAAATCTTTTATCCTGCTCCACGACGCTTACCAGTATTTCGAGGCACGCTTTGGCCTGAGCGCATCTGGCTCGGTCATGGTCGACCCCGAACATGCGCCCAGTGCCCAGCGCATACAGAAACTTCGCAACAAAGTGCAGGAATTGGGTGCGGTCTGTGTATTTTCCGAACCCCAGTTTGGCTCGCGCCTGATCGAGGTCATCACTGAGAACACGCAGGCCCGTGTCGGTGTTCTAGATCCTCTGGGGGCAACGATTGAGGCGGGGCCCGAAGCCTACTTCACACTTTTGCACGATCTCGCGACATCGTTCAGGGAGTGCCTGGCTCCTGCAGATCACTGAGCCTTGTCAAACAGTCCAAGTTCCTGGATCTTTCGGGTCAGTGTATTTCTTCCCCAGCCCAGAAGCTTGGCTGCTTTCTGGCGTCGACCCCCGGTTTTTTTCATGGCCGCCTTGATCATGATCGATTCGAATTCAGGCAAGGCCTGGTTCCAGATAGCACTGCTGCCTTTGGAAAATTCCTTGTCGGCCCAGTCACGCAACAGGCTTTGCCAGTTCACCGTATCGGCAATTTCATCCTTGAGCATGTCCACAGGCAAATCCTGCATGTGAATCTCATTGCCTGCGGCCATCACGGTCAGCCATCGGCACACATTCTCCAGTTGTCTGACATTGCCCGGCCATTGCAGGGTGCACAGGTGCTCAACAACCTCATCCGTCAACTGTTTCGGCTCGGTGTCCAGTTCTCTTGCGGAACTTTGCATGAAGTGCTGCAACAAGACCGGAATGTCCTCGCTGCGCTCAGGCAGGGAAGGGATGCTGATGCGAATCACATTGAGACGATGGAACAGGTCTTCACGAAACTCGCCTTTGCGGACACGGCCTTCCAGGTCCTGATGTGTCGCGGCAATGATCCGGACATCGGCCTGGATCGGATCATGGCCTCCGATTCGGTAAAAATGCCCGTCCGACAGGATACGCAGCAACCGGGTTTGCAGATCGGCTGGCATGTCCCCGATTTCATCCAGAAACAAGGTCCCCTTGTGGGCCTGCTCAAAGCGCCCCTTGCGCATCGCAAGGGCTCCCGTGAACACGCCCTTTTCATGGCCAAACAGTTCGGCCTCGAGCAGGTCGCGCGGGATCGCGGCCATATTCAGGGCGATAAAGGGTCCGATCGACCGCGGACTGTGTTCATGTAACTCCTGGGCAACCAGTTCTTTTCCCGTACCCGATGCCCCGTTGATGAGCACCGTCATGCTGGAGTTCGACAATCGTCCAATGGCGCGAAATACTTCCTGCATGGCGGGTGATTTGCCGATGATCCTGACCGGCGGTTCCACCGCCGCACTGTGCGCCGGCGCAGACCCGCTGCCCGCTGCAAGGCAGGCGCGGCGGGCAAGCTCGATGGCCTCGTCGACATCAAAGGGCTTGGGCAAGTAATCGAACGCACCCTTTTCGTAGGCACCGACCGCGCTCTGCAGATCCGAGTGGGCAGTCATGATGATAATCGGCAGCATCGGATGTTCCGCCTTGATCCGTTCCAGAAATTCAAAACCGTCCATCCCGGGCATGCGCACATCCGTGAGGATTGCGGTGGGCACATGATGTTCCAGCGTGTGCAACGCTGCCGCTGCAGACTCGAATGCCGTCACAGGTATGCCGGCCTTCTCAAATGCGCGCTCAAGCACCCAGCGCATGGCTTGATCGTCATCAACAATCCAGACATTGGCATCATTCATAGCATCTCTTCCTAATTGTTAGGCATTTAATATCCGGTGCCGTTCAACGGCAGCAAAATACGAAACTCCGTCAGGCCGGGATCGGAATCAAACTCGATCAGGCCCCCATGCAAGTGCACCAGACTTTGTGCAAGCGGCAGGCCGAGGCCGGTACCCTCGGCACTTCCCGAGATCATCGGGAAAAAAATCTGCGGTTTCAGATCTTCAGGAATGCCGCAACCGTTATCCGTCACACTGATCAGGACGGCCAGTCGATGACAGGTTTCACCGATTGTGATTTGCCGCAACACCCGGGTCTTGAGGCTGACCTCTCCCTGCAGCTCCACGGCACGGACTGCATTTCCAACGATGTTCAGTATCGCCTGGACCAGCAGGTCGTAATCGGCATGCAACGGCGGGATGCTGGGATCGTAATCCGTCCTGATGACAATGTCGTCCGAGAGTTCCGCCACTGCAAGACGACGGACATGTTCAAGCACGTTGTGAACATTCAGTTCCTGTTTCTCGGGTGTGACCTTGGGCTCGAACATGCTGTCAACCAGTTTGCGCAGGCGGTCGGCTTCACCGATGATGACGTCCGTATACATCTGCAGACGTTCTTCGCCCAGTTCCTTGGCCAGCAACTGTGCTGCACCGCGCAGCCCGCCCAGCGGGTTTTTGATTTCATGGGCCAGACCACGCAGCATGTTCCGGGTAGCCAGATTCTCAGACAGCAGATGTTCTTCCCTGGAGATCCGGATCAGATGATCGATACAGGTGATCTCAAGCAGGCATTCCACCGTGTCACCCATGGCCAGCGGCGTGATGGTGCAGTTGATGGTGATCTCGTCCGCACCCGGGCGGCGCACGCAGACTTCATGCTCGGTGACCGGATTCCCGGTGGCGATGGAGCGCCGGATGTGTGCAATAAAATCCCCGCCGGCATCCTGGATAAAACCGGTAAGCGGTCGACCGAGCGCATGCCGTACTCCAGTGCCCAGACACTCCTCTCCCGCGGGATTGAGATAGCGGATGCGCAGGTCCTGATCGACCAGAACGATCGCCAGCGTCAGATTTTCAATGATTCCCCGTATATCCATGGCAAGTGCGTGACTAATGTTCAGCGCCTGTCCCATGCATTCACGAAAGGACAGGCTACCCTTCAACTACCGTGCAATTTTCAGTCCAACCCCGCTGACTGCGGATTTCATGAACCGGGACCGCTCAGCCAGGATAAAATGCACCAGATAAGTGCATATCTGCCTGAATCATACGCTCCCGTGCGCCAAAGAGCATCTCGAAAATCGGAAATATGGTCAAGAATAGGGCACTGTTACACCAGTCAATTCCTAGGCATCCAACAAAAACGCCCCATAAAGGGGCGTTTTTCGGGGAAAGTTCGGGACCTCTGTGGCTAACAGCTGTAGTACATATCGAATTCGATCGGATGGGTGGACATGCGAAGGGCAGTCACCTCTTCCATCTTCAGTTCGATATAGCCATCGATCAGGTCATCGGAGAACGCACCTCCGGCCTTGAGGAACTCCCGGTCGCCGTCCAGGGCCTCGAGGGCCTGATCCAGAGAAGCGCACACCGTGGGGATGTTGGCTTCTTCTTCGGGAGGCAGGTCATACAGGTCCTTGTCGATCGGGGCACCCGGGTCAATCTGGTTCTGGATTCCGTCAAGCCCGGCCAGCAGCATGGCTGCATAGGTCAGGTACGGATTGCCCGCAGAATCCGGGAAGCGGACCTCGATACGCCTCGCCTTGGCATTGGCCTCATGGGGGATCCGGATGGAAGCCGAACGGTTGCGGGCCGAGTAGGCCAGCATCACCGGGGCCTCAAAGCCCGGCACCAGGCGCTTGTAGCTGTTCGTGGTTGCATTTGAAAACGCATTGATCGCACGTGCGTGCTTGATGATGCCGCCGATGTAGTAGAACGCCGTTTGCGACATGCCGCCGTACATGTCCCCCGTAAACAGGTTGTCGCCATCCTTGAACAGGGACTGGTGCACGTGCATGCCACTGCCGTTGTCACCGACAATCGGCTTCGGCATGAAGGTCGCGGTCTTGCCGTAATTGTGGGCAACATTCAGCACGACGTATTTCAGGATCTGGTTCCAGTCCGCACGCACGGTGAGGGTGTTGAAACGCGTGCCGATTTCACATTGCCCCGCGGTACCGACCTCATGGTGGTGGACTTCGACCATTACCCCCATCTGCGTGAGCACCTGGCACATGGCAGAGCGCACATCCTGCAGCGAGTCCACAGGAGGCACCGGGAAATAGCCGCCCTTCACACCCGGGCGATGACCGATATTGCCCTCTTCGTAGCCCTTGTTCGAATTCCACGCCGACTCTTCCGAGTCAATGGCGTACGAAGCGCCCGCCATTTCGTTGGTCCACTTGACATCATCAAAAACAAAAAACTCGGGCTCGGGTCCGAAATAGGCAGTATCTGCAATGCCCGTGGATCGCAAATAGGCTTCAGCGCGCTTGGCAGCTGACCTTGGGTCACGGATATACCCTTCCATCGTAGATGGCTCGAGAACATCACAACGCAGGCTCAGGGTCGTGTCATTGTAAAACGGGTCGATCACCTCAGTGCCCAGATCGGGCATCAGTACCATGTCAGACTCATTGATGCCCTTCCAGCCGGAAATGGACGAACCATCGAACATCTTGCCGTTCTCGAAAAAATCTTCATCTACCACAGAGGCCGGGATAGAGACATGCTGCTCCTTTCCCCGGGTATCGGTGAAACGTAAATCAACGAACTGGACATCGTTATCCTTCATCATTTTGATAACATCGCTTGCGGACATGAGTTCCTCCTTAGCTTACGAACTCGAACTGTTGTTTTTCTGATCGCGATTGGTGGCTACACACTTTCAGCGTCATGCGTAGGTTCAAGCACAATGTGTGCCAACACACCGTTTCTGCACTCCAACGGGGCCAGTGCGCATTATACTCAGGTTTTCAGCAATGGGCAGTGCAAGGGCGCCCCAGATTTGCACCTTTTTAATGCAACAACACACCAAAAGAGTGCAAATTTCCGACCGCAGCCCTTTCCCGGTCCCCGGCGCCTGTGCAAGCCCGCCTCATCCTATGATCGAATCTGAAAAGTGGCGCGCCCGGGTGTCCAGCGACACCGGCTTTTCACGCACCTGGGATGCGCCCGGCGATACATCAGGAAGAGAATTTTGGCCCGGGTCCAGCGCCGCGCTACAAATGACATGTAGCTCGGAATTGCCGGGTGCAGCAAGTATACTCATCCTGCACTCCACCTGTTCGAGACCATGCCGCCAGCCAACACCACATCGCTTCAGGACCTGATCGCCAGCCTGGAACAGTTCTGGGGCACTCAGGGCTGTGTGCTTGAGCAACCCTACGACATGGAAATGGGCGCCGGCTCGTTTCATCCCGGCACCTTCCTGCGTGCCATCGGTCCTGAACCCTGGCGCGCAGCCTATGTCCAGCCCTGCCGGCGACCGACCGACGGACGTTACGGAGACAACCCGAACCGGCTGCAGCGTTACTTCCAGTTCCAGGTGGTGCTGAAACCGGCACCGGACCTCATCCAGGACCTGTACCTGCAATCGCTGACGGCACTCGGAATCGACCCGCTGGTCCACGACATCCGCTTCGTGGAAGACGACTGGGAATCGCCCACACTCGGCGCCTGGGGGCTGGGCTGGGAAGTCTGGCTGGATGGCATGGAGGTTTCACAGTTCACCTATTTCCAGCAGGTCGGGGGACAGGATTGCAGGCCGGTTACCGGGGAGATCACCTACGGGGTCGAACGCATTGCCATGTACCTGCAAGACGTGAACAGCGTGTATGACCTGGTGTGGACCCGCAGCGACGGGCGCACCATTACCTACGGGGACCTTTACCACCAGAACGAAGCCGAACAGTCCGCATTCAATTTTGAACATGCCGATGCCAACCTGCTGTTTAAGGCGTTCGAATCCAGCGAACAGGAGTGCCGCAAGCTGATCGGGCTTGAGCTGCCGGTAGCTGCCTATGACCATGTCCTGAAGTGCTCGCACACCTTCAACCTTCTGGATGCCCGCCAGGTAATCTCCGTGACGGAACGCCAGCAGTACATTCTGCGAATTCGCAAGCTGGCGCAGGCAGTTGCTACGGCCCATCTTGCGCGTCGCGAAAAAATGGGTTTCCCGCTGCTGGAAGCTTCCACGTCATGACTGACAAGAAGGACCTGCTGGTCGAGCTTGGCACGGAAGACCTGCCTGCGCGGCTCGTGCTGTCACAGGCTACCGAACTGGGTGAGGTCCTTTGCGAACAACTCGCCGGGGCGGAACTGCGCTTTGGCGAACACCGGGTATTCTGCACCCCACGGCGCATGGCCGTGGTCGTGGAGCAACTCGATGCCCGCCAGCCAGACCGGTTGGTCGAGCGCTGGGGCCCGGCAAAAGCCATCGCTTTCGATGAAGCAGGCAACCCGACGGCGGCGGCCACCGGTTTTGCACGCTCCTGCAACATCGAAGTGGATCAACTGCAGATCGAATCGAACTCCGGTGAGCCCAAGCTCGTGTTCCGGGAGCAGCGGGCAGGGCTTGAAACCCAGGCACTCTTGCCCGAGTTGCTGAAGGCCGTGTTCGGCAAGCTTTCGGTCCGCAAGCGCATGCGCTGGAATGCGGGTGAGGACGAGTTCATTCGGCCGGTGCGCTGGCTGACAGTCCTGTACGGCACCGAAATCGTATCGGCCCGTGCATTTGGCTTGGCCGGTGGCGGCGTGACCTACGGCCACCGGTTTCACAGCCCGAAGGCAATCAAGATCCCGCAACCTTCGCATTACAACCGGCTGCTTGAAACCGAAGGACACGTACTTGCCGATTTTTCTGCGCGACAGGAAGAAATTCTCAACCAGGTAAGCGCACTTGCAACCCGTGCCAAGGCAGAACCGGTTTACACGCAGGCTCTGCTGAATGAGATCACCGGGCTGGTGGAATGGCCACAGGCCCTGCTGGGCGAGTTCGACCCGCGTTTTCTGGAAGTGCCCCGAGAAGTGCTAATCATCACCATGCAGGATAAACAAAAATACATTCCCCTGGTCGACCAGACGGGGATGTTGCTGCCGAGATTCATTATGCTCAGCAACATCGACAGCGCGGCCCCGGAGCAGGTTCGTCTGGGAAATGAGAAGGTGATCGTGCCACGCTTCGAGGATGCCAGCTTTTTCTGGCAGCGTGATCTCGCCCGGGAGCTGGAATCCCGGCTGGATGCCCTGAAGGATGTGGTTTTCGAGAAAGAGCTCGGCAGCCTGCATGACAAGACCCTGCGCACCTGCCAATTGGCCGAAGCGATCGGCGAGGAGCTCGGTGCTGACCTGCAGACCTGCCAGCGTGCCGCCCGTCTCAGTAAATGCGATTTGCTCACCGAAATCGTCACGGAACTTCCCGAAATGCAGGGCATTGCCGGTCGCTACATGGCCTTGCATGATGGAGAAGAGCCCGCAGTTGCACTGGCGATCGAGGAACAGTATCTGCCACACCAAGCCGGCGGGGTATTGCCAAGGAGTGTCCCTGGCCAGGTTCTTGCCATTGCCGACAAGCTGGATACCCTGGTCGGAATCTTTGCCATCGGCAAAAAGCCGACCGGCCTGAAGGATCCCTATGGTTTGCGGCGAGCAGCACTCGGCGTATTGCGCATCCTGGTCGAGACGGAACTGAACATCGATTTGCCATCAGCCCTGAAACGGGCCGGCGGTCTTTTCCCGGGAAAGCTGGCCACCGATGCAGTTATCTGTGAAGTGCACGAATACATGATCAAGCGCCTGTACGCCTACTTTTCGGCACAGGATGTGGCACACGATGTCATTGATGCGGTGCTTGCGAACCGGCCAGCCAGTCCCTTCGACATTGCAACGCGCATTGATGCCGTGGCCCGCTTTCGAAAGCTGGAGGATGCAGCGCGCCTGGCCGCGGCCAACAAGCGCATTCGCAACATCCTGAAAAAAACCGCCGGCGCCACGCAGGGGGCCGTGCAAAAAGAGCTGCTCAGGCAGGATGCTGAAACTGACCTGTACACGGCCATCGAAGCGATGTCTCGCGACGTCGAGGATCTTTTTCACCAGCGCCAATACGAGCAGGCATTGCGCAAACTTGCCGGCCTACGCCAGCCGATTGACTCATTTTTCGATCACGTCATGGTGATGGACGATGATGAAGCGCTCAAAACCAACCGGATCGCGCTGCTCGCGAGAATCGATGCCCTGTTCATGCACGTGGCCGATTTCTCGCGGCTGCAATCCTGAGACCCGTTACGATGAGTACACTGAAAGTTGTTGTGCTGGACCGTGACGGTGTCATCAACGAAGACTCGGATGAATTTATCAAGTCTCCCGAGGAGTGGGTCGCGATCGAGGGCAGCCTTGAGGCCATCACCCGCCTGAACCACGCCAAGGTCAAGGTCTTCATCGCCTCCAACCAGTCAGGCATCGCCCGCAAGCTGCTGGATTACGACGTCCTGAACCAGATTCACAGGAAAATGATGTCGGAACTTGCCCGTTGCGGCGGCCATGTAGACGGAATTTTCATCTGTCCACACCTGAAGGGGGAATGCCGCAAGCCCAACCCGGGGATGCTGGCTGAAATCGAGCAGCGTTGCGGGCTGCCCCTGAAGCAGGCACCGATGATCGGCGATTCGCTGCGTGACATCGAGGCGGCCCTGGCCTACGGGCTAGAGCCCATTCTGGTACGGACCGGCAACGGCTCGGTGACTTCACGCAGCACGCAACTGCCTCGCGACCTGCTGGTTTTCGAGGACCTGGCGGAAGCCGCGAATTTCCTGCTCGCCCGAAGCTCCGACTGAATCGCAGGCAACCATGGAAGACCCGGGGGCACCCATCCCGGTGCAAACAGGCCTCAGGGACAGGGGTTGGACCGGTGGTTGTGAAGCTGCTCGATGTCCTCCATCACTTCCTCGGAAAGAGTCAGGTCAATGCTACCGATGTCCTCTTCGAGTTGCTGCAGGCTGGTAGCCCCGATGATATTGGATGCAACGAACGGCTGAGAATTGACGAATGCCAGGGCCATCTGGGCCGGCGTGTAGCCGTTCTTGTGGGCCAGCTCCACATAGGCCCGCGTGGCTTCCACGGCCACATCACTGGTGTAGCGGTCGAAGTACGTGTAACGGGTCAGGCGGGCATCGGCGGGCGCCTTGCCATCCAGGTATTTGCCTGAAAGCACCCCGAACCCCAGGGGGGAATAGGCCAGCAGTCCGATATTCTCGCGATGGGAGATTTCTGCCAGACCGATTTCATACGTACGGTTCAGCAAGCTGTATGGGTTCTGCACACTGACCACGCCGGGCCAGTCATGGACCCGTGCCAGGGACTGGTACTGCATGACCCCCCACGGGGTTTCATTGCTGACCCCGACATACCGGACCTTGCCCTGCTCCACAGCCTTGGCGAGGCAGGCATAGGTTTCCTCGATCGGAGTCGCGGATTCTTCAGGGTCAGATTCATAGCCAAGCTTGCCAAAGAAATTGGTATTCCTTGCCGGCCAGTGCACCTGGTAGAGGTCGATACAGTCCGTCTGCAGGCGCTTGAGGCTCGCCTCGAGTGCTGCCTCGATGTGATCCGGGGTCAGCTGCGGGCCATCGCGCAGATACGCCATCATGCCCGGACCGGCCACCTTGGAAGCCAGAATGACATCGTTGCGTCTGCCGCTTTTCTTGAGCCAGGTGCCGATGTACTGCTCGGTACGGCCCTGTGTCTCCTCACGGCACGGCACCGGGTACATCTCCGCGGTATCAATAAAATTGACGCCGTGGGCCAGCGCACAGTCAAGCTGGTCGTGGGCTTCGGATTCTGTGTTCTGCTCACCGAAGGTCATGGTCCCCAGACAGATCCTGCTGACGTTCAGTTCAGAATTGCCAAGCGGTGCGTACTGCATATGCGATTCAGGTGAAGAGTGTCAGGACACCCGTGTAGCCGTACAGGCGGTTGTGAAAAATCTCGCCGTTGGCAAAAAATCCGACCAGCGGGAAATCTCCCAAGGTATCCTGGATCATTTTAAGTTCTTCGGAATTTTCGCCAAACTGATAGCGGCCTCTGCCCAGGCAGGTGTAGTATACCCCGCCTCTCGGGCTGTCCTGCATGCGGGACTTCATGGTGCCCAGCATGCGCAGCATGTCCTCGCGTGCACTGTTTCCGTCGCGCCTGCATACCATGAACTTGCTGCCTTCATAGAGATAGTCTCCCACCGCGATGATCTTTTCCTGCTCATCAATACCGATGATGTTGCGCACCAGATAGTCACCTGTATCCGAATACTCAATGGGCAGGCCGGCAAAGATATAGCCCGCGATTTTGTGCAGGTCCTTGGCCAGCACCTCGCCGATGTCCTCGCGGAATACATCCAGAGCAGGTCGATGGTCGAGTTCGATCAGCAGGTTGCGGTCTGCTTTTGTAATCACATGCTGCATGTCCAGTGGCGTGCACCCTTGCGTGTGGCCAACGACGGTGCTGACCTGCGGTGAGAAAAAGATGCCGGATATGCTTCCGTTGACCACGTCCCGGGCAATCTGGTGATTCTGGAAATTCGAGGAAGTCAGCCCTCCCACCAGGTAGGCGTTGGGCACGGCCTCGGAAATCTTCTCGATCAGGCTCGGGGTGGCCGGGTTGCTGGGATCGCCGTGGATGATCCCGACATGCGGCAATTCTTCCTTGCAGTAGCTGGTGACCTGCTCAAGCAGTTGCTCCTCGTTTGGACTCTTGCCACCAATGATGGAAAAATCCCGGGCCTCCAAGTCTGCCAGCATGATCACCAGGGCCGCCTGGTCGTAGTATTCGCAGCCGGTGCTGCAAAGCCCGACGCCCACAGTTCCTACCCAGTCCTGGACTCCGGTTTCCTGCTTCAGCCGGCCGACGATATCCTCCAGATCGTTGCACAGGCTGTCACTGGCATACAGGAATCCCAGCCGGAACTTGCCGCGAACGTCACCAAGCTGGCGCAGGCAGTCATTGACCAGTTCGCGCGAGGACTGGTCCGATGCGGTCGCGAATTGAAAGGGTTCAGCCATGTGCCTGATTCGAGCTGCACGGACAGGGAAAAGCCGATGGGGAAGAGACGGGTTGCGCCTCCCGGGCGATTTTCGACGGACGCCTTAGGCCAGTACGTGCGAACACCGTTTGCACCTCCTCCACAGGTTCCCCAAGTGCCTGATGGTACTGCACAGAATATCACGATATGTGACACCTTGCGGGTGCTTCACACACCCGTCCGCTGGCAAACGCGGTGGCGGGGTCCCTGAACACCCTTCCATCGAAGCCAGGATGCCGCATGTGCCTGATCTTCAGAAAGGCACGATCCTGTGGCGGCGGGCGACTCGGTGGGCTTGAGCGTCAGCTTGGAAACCCCCCGTATCAGACTACATTCTGCTGTGGCCTGTAACTTAACTTTCACACACATATTTTCGTATAATTGGGGATGCCGTTTTCCCGGATACTAGATGAACTCCACGACCGGCCTTAGTAAGGAGAATCCTGACTGTTCCATGGAGTGCAAGTGAACACATCGGTGCCCGGGGCCATCGTGCTCAGGAACCCAGATGACTGCATACCATGCAGGATGTGCCTGATGCCGCGATACGGGTTGCAGCAATACACCCTCCATGCATATACCCAGTGAGCGTGGTGCTGAAGGACAGACCGGTGTGACCAGGAGGATCCGTTGATCACAGCCCAGCAATACACCCACGAATTTATAAGCCGGTTCGTGCCCTACCTGAACTGGATCCACGAACTCAAGGATCCGTCGACCATATGGAAAGACTGTGTGGCCGGCCTGACGGTCGCACTGGTGCTGATTCCCCAGTCCATGGCCTACGCTCAACTTGCCGGGCTGCCTCCCTACTACGGCCTGTATGCCTCCTTCCTGCCGGTGATCGTGGCCTCGGCGTTCGGCTCCTCCCGGCAACTGCAGACCGGGCCCGTTGCCGTGGTCTCGCTGATGACTGCGGCCGCACTGGAACCTCTGGCCGCGGCGGACCCCGAAGGTTTTCTCGTGTATGCGGCCCTGCTGGCAATCCTGGTGGGGGTGTTCCAGATGTCACTGGGCCTGTTGCGGCTCGGGGTACTGGTGGACTTTCTCTCGCATCCGGTCGTCGTCGGCTTTACCAATGCCGCGGCCATCATCATAGCGACCTCGCAACTGTCCAAGCTTTTCGGGGTCACTGCAGAGACGGGGCATCTTTTTTACGTCACGATCTGGAACGTGCTGGTTGAGGCCTCCCAGCACACGCATTTCCCGACCCTCGCCATGGGTACCGCGGCACTGCTCATCATTTTCGGACTCCGCCACTACGCTCCAAAAGTGCCGAGCGTGCTGATCGCCGTCGTTGTGACCAGCATCGTTTCCTTACTGATCGATTATGAGGGCCTCGGCGGGCAGGTCGTGGGGCACGTGCCAGCCGGCCTGCCCGCCCTTTCCGTACCGGATGTCGACATGGCCATCGCTGCAAGCCTGATCGGCAAGGCTATCGTCATTGCCGTGATCGGGTACATGGAGGCCATCTCGATTGCCAAGGCCATCGCCGTGCAGACCCGACAGCGTATCGATGCCAACCAGGGCCTGGTCGGACAGGGTCTGGGAAACATCATCTCGGGCCTGTCCGGGGCCTACCCGGTAGCCGGATCCTTCTCGCGTTCTGCGGTCAACATGAGCGCAGGCGCCAAAACCGGATTTGCCGCGATCGTGACCGGACTCATCGTTGCGGGCTCGCTGATTCTTCTGCACGCTGCCCAGTACCTGTACTACCTGCCACAGGCCACCCTGGCGGCCGTGATCATCTCGGCCGTGGTCAACCTGATCCGGATCAAGCAAATCAAGTATGCACTTCGTGTGCATCCCCATGACGGAATCATCGCGATCCTGACTTTCGTGCTGACCCTGGCCCTAGCCCCGCACCTGGAACAAAGTATTCTGATCGGGGTGGTTTTGTCGCTGGGCCTTTTCATCTACCGCACCATGCATCCTCACATTTCGGTGCTGTCGCGTCATTCTGACGGCACCCTGCGGGATGCCGAGGCCAACATCCTCAAGACCTGCCCGAAGATTTCCATACTGCGCTTCGAGGGACCGCTGTTTTTTGCCAGCGCGATGTACTTCGAAGCCAAGATCCTGGAGCGTGTGGCGGCCAAGCCGGAACTGAAGTTCATTATCATCGATGCCGAGGCCATTACCGATGTCGATGCCACCGGGGAGGACATGCTGCACCAGCTGTCGTTGCGCCTCGCCGCACTGGACGTCCGTCTGGTGTTTGCGCGCACCAAGCGTCAGGTCATGGACGTATTCGTGCGCACAGGCTTTGCCGGCCCCGACTGGCTGGATCATTTTTATCGCAAGGACGAGCGCGCCATCGAATTTGCCTGGAAAAACATCCAGCACTGTGAAAAAGACGTGTGTCCGCTGGCCTGGGGAAGCGAGTGTCCGGCCCGGCACATGCATCTGGACAAGCCGAAAAAAACCTAGCGAAGCTTGCGGTACACCTGCGCGAAGACCCGGTGACCAAGGCGACGCCCACGGCGCTCGAACTTGGTGGAAGGCCGCTTGCTAATCAGGGTGGAATTTGAGGTTTTCTCAAACACCTCGCAGCTGTCCAGCACGGTCTTGATGTGTTCCGCGTATGGCGCCCAGTCCGTGGCAAGGCTCAGCTCACCCCCTGCCTGCAGTTTTTCAGCCAACAGCCGGACAAATTGCGGCTGTAGCAGGCGCCGCTTGTGATGGCGTCGTTTGGGCCAGGGATCGGGGAACCAGATCAGCACCGCCGCCAGACTAGCAGGTGCAATCTGCTCACGCAGCACGTCCACGGCATCCCTGTGTATCACACGAACATTCTCAAGCTGCCTTGCAGCAATCTTTTGCAGCAAGGCCCCCACCCCGGGCCGGTAGACCTCGACGCCCAGGAAGTTCAGGTGCGGATGGTCGCAGGCCAGCTGCGCCAGGGCTTCCCCGTTGCCGAAGCCGATGTCCAGCACCACCGGTTGCGGCTTGGTAAAAAGGGTCTGCACATCCTGCGGTGCGCCTGCTACATCCACACCGTACACCGGCCAGTAATTCCTGAACGCCGCGCGCTGGCTTTTCGTAAAGCGCCCTTCGCGCAGGACGTAGCTGCGAATGGGTGGCGGAGTCTGCTGCAACCGGAACGATGGGGTCAAGAGATGACGTCCTCCGCAGGGGAGGATGCCGATGCATGGCGGCGCTTGGGCATGCGCCCTGCGAGGAAGGCCTGGCGTCCGGCCACCACCGCATGACGCATGGCCTCGGCCATCTGGACCGGGTCCCGGGCCATGGCGATTGCGGTATTCATCAGCACACCGTCACAGCCGAGTTCCATGGCAACCGCAGCGTCCGAAGCCGTGCCCACACCAGCATCCACCAGAATGGGAACCCCGGCGTTCTCGACAATATCGAGGATATTCCCCGGGTTGCGGATCCCAAGGCCCGAGCCGATCGGGGCCGCCAGCGGCATGACTGCAACACAGCCCATGGCTTCGAGTTGCCGGGCAATTACCGGATCGTCATTGGTGTACACCATGACCTGAAAGTCTTCCTTGATCAGGGTGTCGGCAGCCCTCAGGGTGTCGACGACATTCGGATACAGGGTTTTCTCGTCCCCCAACACCTCGAGCTTGACCAGCGCGTGCCCGTCCAGCAACTCGCGGGCCAGTCGGCAGGTGCGGATCGCTTCCTTGGCGCTGTAGCAACCGGCCGTGTTGGGCAGGAGCGTGAACTGTTCAGGGGAGATGACATCCAGCAGATTGGGTGCATCCTTGTCTTGCCCGATGTTGGTTCTTCGTATCGCGACGGTCACGATCTGTGCACCGCTTGCAACGACCGCATCACGGGTTTGCTGCAAATCCTTGTATTTCCCAGTTCCAACCAGAAGACGGGAGTGGTAGGACTTGCCGGCGACCACGAGCGTATCGGCTTTTTCGCAGGCAAGGTCGCCTGCAGTAGGGTTCGCAATCATGGGGCTGTACGTATGCTCTCTCGGGTTATTGGTTCAACGGCACGCATTAATCATAGCACTGCTCTCGCAGGTGCTATTTGCGTTCTACGGTAGGAGGTCAGCCGCCGCCGATGGCATGGATAATTTCCACGCGATCGCCTGCATGCAACACGTGAGTGGCCAGTGCGCTGCGCACCACGATTTCGCTGTTGACCTCGACGGCGATGCGGCGGTCCCCGAGTTCCAGTGCATCGATCAGCCCGGACGCCGTCAGTCCTTCGGAGACGCTTTTCTCGCGGCCGTTCAGAATAATTTGCATGCGGCTTTCCCTCGGACAGGCTGACTTCACAGCCGTTATAATCGGCAAACTTTTTGCAGACTTCAATAGTGTACATGGCCTATGACGCGGCAGTAATTGGTGGTGGCCTGATCGGCATGATCACGGCGCGCACCCTGCAAATCGCCGGACTGAAGGTGGCGCTGCTCGAAAAAAATCGGCTCGGGGAAGAATCCAGCGGGGCAGCCGGCGGGATCCTGGCCTCATTTCATCCCTGGCGCCAGCACGAGGCCGCAGGTGCGCTGATCAAGGCAAGCCAGGATGCCTTCCCGGTGCTGGCGGAAGAATTGCGCGAGGAGACCGGAATCGATCCGGGGCTGGTGCATTGCGGCATGCTGGTTGCAGATACTGAAGAACAAAGCCAGGCGCTTGCCTGGGCTGAAAAGCATGCCGTGCAAATCGAGGTCATTGACCAGGGACAATTGAAGGTGCTGGAGCCGAATCTTGCCGGGACACTGCATTCCGCACTTCTCATCCCGTCAACCATGCAGATTCAGCCTCGCCGGCTCATGAACGCCCTCCGGAAATCCCTGACCCGGCTCGGCGTTGAAATCCTTGAAGGGACCGAGGTCACCGGACTTGAGAGTCACGCCGGCAAAGTCATCGGGGCGCATACCGACCAGGGCACAATATCCGCTCACAAGATCGTTATCTGCAACGGGGCATGGGCCCAGCAGCTTCTTAAGACGCTCACTGACATCTGCACGGACATCGTTCCGGTACGCGGACAAATACTGATGTTCAAGGCACAGCGACACGTGCTGTCACATATCCTGGTGCAAGACGAACAGTACATGGTGCCGTGGGGAGAGCATCATGTCCTGTGTGGCAGTTCGATGGAGTACGTGGGCTTTGACCGTTCCGTGACCGAGGAGGCAAAAAATGACATCTGTACGTGGGCTTACCGGTTTTGCCCGCTGCTGGAAGATGCCGAGCTAGTCGATCACTGGAGCGGGCTTCGGCCCGGCACATTGCGTGATGCCCCTTACATCTGCAGACACCCTGAATATGAAAACCTGTATGTGAACGCCGGGCACTTCCGCTCCGGAATAGCCATGAGCGTCTCCTCCGCCGATCTCATGTGCAGGCTGATGACGGACCCGTCTGCAGCCTCACAAATGGCCCAATACGGGTGCTAGGTCATGCTCGAGAAGCCAGTTTCATGCTTGGATCATTGAATTTTCAGGGTGTCTATCCCGTCATTTCAGCACACGGCAACTGGACGCACCTGTACAAACACTGTCCCGACAAGTTATAAACCGGGTCTGTGCCGGGGTAGCTCAGTCGGTAGAGCAACTGATTCGTAATCAGTAGGTCGGGTGTTCGAATCACCTCTCCGGCACCAATATCATCAGCAGTTAGGTATGTACTTAACTCACTGAAATTCTCAAAAAGAATTTTATTGCAGGATGCGACACCACTATGTGCCTCAGTTTTTGCTCAAGTATTGGGCAAAACATACACCTGACAAAAAGGTTGAAACATTCCGACTCGATCAATCAAAAATTTCATCGAAACGTTACACACCTAAGTACGTTGGCTTTGAGCATGACTTGTACACATTAAAACCCAGTCGTACAGGTAGTTATGATGCTCAAGCAATTGAGACTAAAGTTCTAAAGCAGATTGACAGTTCTGCGGCAAGAGTTTTACACAAAATGTTTACGTCTGGACCACCAAGCCTAACTGGTCAGGATCATATAGATTGGACAGCATTTTTGATGTCCCTCCGTTCGCGAAACCCAGATTTCATTGAACATTTCAATAGTGTGGTACCCAATGCACTCAAGGAAAGTCTGGATGCAAACCCTAAAGAGTATGACGCATTATCAGAAGTCTCTGATCCCCCTACACTTTCAAAGTATGCGGAACAGAATTTTCCAGATATCACAGAGGAATTTAAATTGTCGCTCTTTAAAAACTTAGCCACCGATTCAAAAATTGGAAACAAGATATTGAACATGAACTGGGGGCTTTGTCCACTTAAGGTCAAAAAGAGCCATTTGTTGCTTTCAGATAGTCCTATTATCTTTACAGAAGGTATTGACCATCCTGATTTGATTATTGCCTTACCTGTAGGTCCACACACAGCATTCATGGCAACTAATACTGACCGAATTGTTGCTGCTATTCAGAGAAGCCCCCAAGAACACCTGATGACCCGTATCAATGAAAGTTCACTAAATCAAGCAAGAAAACGGATCTATGCCCTTGATAGATCTCTATACAGTTTCATTAGCGACAAAATAAATAGACGTAAAAGTCATAGGCCTACCTGAGCTTGTTCTCACACCAAGTTGCTAATAGACAGAACTTTACTTTAGTTAGTGTAAGTAACTGGACGTCTAGCGCCACCATCCTTAAATAGCGGGACCTTTTGTTCTTCTACAGGAAGTGTGCAAGGTGAGGTGATTTTATACGGAGCACTTCGCTCTTTCGGTAAAGCCTGAACCTTAGGTATGAAACGTGCTCGACTACCAAGAAGGTATTCTTCAGATAGTTCGCAGCATATCCAGCGACGAGCTAAGTTTTCAGAAACTACACCTGTGACACAAGAACCAGCAAAAGGATCAACTACCAAATCGCCAGGATCAGTTAACAAACGGATAAAATATTCTGGTAATTGTGTAGGAAAACGAGCTGGGTGAATCGCGATATTCTCTGACCGGCAAAAATCTTGATATCTGCAATTTGATTCAGTATTTGCAATTGCTAATAGATTAGGAGGAACAGAACCTCCATTGTCTATATTGAATTTCTTCGATATATCATGTCCAGATGGCCGAAGCTTCGCTTTATAGCCATTTTTTAGTAAGTACTTCATAGACTTGCTATAAGGCTGGAGAACACGTTTGTTGTTCGCTTTAGGATAAGGAGTCTTAGAAAGCCACCATATCGTGTTTACTGCATCTTTGACCCGAACACGTCTGATATTTACCCATTCAGAAGGTGTTGGTAGTTTTGCCGGGTTCCACCAGTAGTGTTCTTGGCAAAGATGAAAGCTGTACTCTTCAACGAGCATTAACAGTAGTTTGAAATGATAAAGACTACGTGTTGGTTGTCCAGGTATCCAAGCTCCACCAATGTCTATGACCAAGCTACCTGAATCTTTTAGAACACGACTGAACCCTTCGGCAAAAGGTCGAAACCAGTCACAATATTGTTCAGCATCTTCATTTCCATAGCTTTTTTTTCGTACCAAACCGAATGGCGGACTAGTCACAAGCAAATCAACACTACCAGGTTTTGCCTTATGAAAAAGATAGCTTCGCGAGTCGCCCCATAGAATTTCACCAAAATCTGTTTTATGAAAAGGCCTCAAGCGATCTACTGGATAGGCTGCTGGATTTACACAATTCTTATCCTTATCAGGTACCTCCCTGAAGTCTTTATGTAAAAACCGTATGTATTCACTTATGTTTTTAAAACCTTGAGAAGCAGATGCTTTTTCAAAGTCGGCACGTTCATCTTCAGTTAGGCGAATGTTGGTAATTTTATTTCGGGGCTTCGCCACTCTTGGTCGTGCCATAGCTGCTTCCTTGAATTGATTGCAAAAGGATAATCTAATCCATATTGTAATACAATTAACAGATAAATATTTGTATTACAAATACACCAGCTACTCGATATCCGCTCCTTTCATACGGCATGTATTTCTCAGAAACACTTAAGTGATATCTTTTAGATAGTATGTCCTCCAGCAATAGGGTTATTAGAAAGTATGGTCATAGGCAGAAGATTTTCTTGAGCTACCCTCATAAGAGTCAGCGCTATGAACATTAATCAACAAATTATCCCTAGAAGATGGCAGTCGGAAGCTCTGGAGATTTGGGCTAAAAATTTCCGTGGCGTTGCACAAGTGGTCACTGGGGGTGGAAAAACTATTTTTTCTTATCTGTGCTTAGAAAAATTCTTCACTGAGTATCCAGATGGCAAAGCAATTATCATTGTCCCAACGTTAGCTTTGCTTGATCAATGGTTTCTAGATATATGTGATGCGACCAGCATAGAAGAGTCGGAAATTGCATGCTTCTCAGGTCACTCTCGACCCAAACAACCTGCACGGATAAACATACTTGTTTTAAATTCTGCACGACTTGTTGCTCAAGACCTTACCAAGCAAGGTCCATCGATGCTTATTGTCGATGAATGTCATCGGGCAGGTGCAATTCAGAATTGCCGTGCATTGAAAGGGATTCATGAGGCAACCCTTGGTCTATCCGCTACACCTATTCGAGAACGAGATGATGGATTCGAAACGAAAATTGTTCCAGCACTTGGGCCAATTATTTACTGTTACGACTATATCAAAGCAAAAGCCGACAACGTAATTGTCGACTTCGATTTAGTCAACATAGAGATTTCCCTTGATCATGCGGCAGTGAAAAAGCTAATAACTACCTATAAACAGAAAATCTACGATATGGGGCAGCATAGTTGTTCATCAGAAGTAGACCAATTATTTGCTACAAGTTCGAGAAAAATAACTCGATCAGCGGAACATTCAGTTAGAACCCCGTGGGCAGCTAAAGTAGCATTAAGTCATAAGGGTGAGCGTGTGATCATTTTTCACGAAAGAATTGCATCACTGAGGACTATTTCTAATCTTCTATCTAAGTTTCAACAGAATTCTGTTATATACCACTCATACCTTTCAGAAGCACATCGACGCGACAATCTTCGTCTTTTTCGACGTGGCATGGTCAATGCACTAATCACGTGTCGCGCGCTTGATGAAGGTGCAAACGTACCAGAAGCTAACATTGCTATCATCGCCCATTCTACTTCAAGCTTACGACAACGAATTCAGCGACTTGGACGAGTGCTGCGGCCAGCACCAGGGAAAAAAATTGCAACTGTTTACACACTTTATTCTGGAGAAGAACAACGGGCAAGGCTTGTAAAAGAAGCTAAAAATTTAGAAGGTGTAGCCAATGTCCGATGGAAACGGGGATCAGTTCAATGACTTTGCTCATTCGCCATAGTCGAATTTTTGAACAAATTTACTACAACAACGAACCTCACTTCTCAGACATCGTGAAAGTGGAGCTGGCAAAAGTACTACCAAAATTTTCAATTCTGGGATTCTCACCATATATCCTCGGTGATGAGGGGCGACGACGGAGACCAGACTTGGCGCTAATAGACCGAAACTACAGCATGTGGGTAGTAGTTGAAGTAGAGCTGGAGAACCACTCGCTTGAACACCATGTTTTGCCTCAAGTTCAGACATTTGCAACAGGACACTACGACGAGACGCATGCAGAATTGTTACATAATAAAGATCCAACACTAAATATCACGAAATTAAAAAACCTTATTAAATACTGCCCACCTGTAATTTCAGTGATTGTAAATTCAAATTCGGTTCTAAAAAAAGGATGGCAAATTCTTGAATCTGACTATTCAGCTTACCTTACTTTTTTAGAATCATTTCGTGCTGAAGATGGTGATGTAGTTTTCTCGATCTCTGGTTACCTACCCACTCCACAACCCTGCCACCTTATTAAGCTTAGAAAACATGGACTAATGAATGCCCTAGTCTGCAACAGCCCCGAGAATGTACCGGCAGACCTAGTTGATGTAATGCAAATATACTTTGATCAACGTCCCTACACTTGGCAAATAATTAGAACAAAAGATACGGCAGTATTTCTACCGACAGGTGGATTTACGGTCAGCGATGATCGCAACTATGAGATGTTAAGAATCGATGAAGGAAACAAAACGATATATAAATTAATAAAATTGTAGAGATTTAATTGTGAAAATAACTAGGAGGTAACATGGCATTAGAGATCAGGTTTGGACATGAAAATTTTGCTAACTATAAGCGACTATCTTACAAATGGTGGTTTGCCTTGGCCGAATTCGTCGATAATTCAACACAGTCCTACTTCGATCATAGTGAGATACTTAAACCTGTATACGAAAAAGA
Organism: Gammaproteobacteria bacterium; assembly: GCA_965205685.1. Taxonomy (GTDB): domain Bacteria; phylum Pseudomonadota; class Gammaproteobacteria; order UBA4575; family UBA4575; genus WTFY01. The sequence goes on from OZ242174.1 coordinate 169,350, forward strand.
GAAAGAAAGGTTTTTTGTGAACATTTCCACGGACGAAGATTTTATTCGAGTACGTGACAATGCCATGGGCATGGATCTCGAGGACTTACAAAATGCCATGGTAGTTGGCATACCCCCAAAAAATACTAGTGGTCGATCACAATATGGGCTCGGAATGAAAACTGCGGCCTGCTGGATCGGGGACAAGTGGAAAATTATAACAACTAAATTAGGTAGCCCATTTGAATACACAGTAAATGTGAATGTAAATGAAGTGTCAAAAGGGAATATAGTCCCCCCAGTTGATGAGAGAGAGATTTCTTCGGATGATCATTACACTGTTATTGAAATCACAGAGCACCACCGACCATTGCGTGGGAGAACAATTACAAAAGTCAAAGAGTATCTTGAAAGTATCTACCGAGTAGATATTTCTCTTGGAGAAATGTTACTCCAGTACAACGACCTTGAATTGAATTGGAATGGCTTTTCTGACCATGATTTCCTAAAGCGTAAGGATAGTACAGCTTATAGAGAACATTTTATTTTTGAAATTGACACTGAGCCCAAGAAAGTTGTTGAAGGTTGGGTAGGAGTACTGCAAAAGGGTTCACGTGCTAAGGCTGGATTCTCTATATTTCACCGAAAACGTTTAATCAAAGGTTGGCCGGATAGCTGGCGTCCTGAGAAAGTTTTTGGAGTTGGTGGAAGGAATGACTTAATCAACCAACGCGTAGTAGGGGAAATAAACCTGGAAGATTTTGAAATTTCCCACACTAAGGATGAAATTAACTGGAATGGTCTGGAAGAGGAGCTAGTTGAAGAGGGGTTATTGAAGCGTTGCAAACCGTATATGGAAACAGCTCGAAAAGCTCGAAAAGGGCAAGCAGTAGACCATGGTCCCACTGATGTCCAAGTGGATGTTGCTGTCCAAACTTTACAGGAAGAGCTTACAGCACCTGAGTTTTTGGAAGCATTAGAACTAGAAGAAGTTCTTCCGCCATTGAGCCAAATTAAAGCAAGTAATGAACATATAGTCACTAATGCTTCAAATATTGACCCTGCATTTATAGTAAACCTTAGGGATATGAATATTCGTGTCTACATAGACACAATAGGCTCGCCAAACGATCCATATTTTGTTAATCAAGATGTCGATGATGCCTCACTCGTGATAGTAATCAATAAGCAGCACCCACACTGGCTGATGCTCGAGGGCGAGAATTCCGTGGTGAATTATATGCGGCACTGTGTTTATGATGGGGTTGCTGAGTATCGCGCCACACGATTAAGTAGAGTTGAGTCAGACTCTGTAAAGAGACTGAAAGATATGTACTTGAGGATCCCCTTCGAAATATTACAGCGTGAAGAGGAAGAGTAGTTGTAAGCCGCTAGCTTTGAATCTGGTCCCTCTATCCCAAGCTCGTCCAGCACAGTGCACTATTTGTTGACCATGGCAGGAGCCCAATAAGTCTGTGCTCATTTGAATCGAAAATTACCATTTGCCCTCCAGCATGACTCGCGTCCTGAATGGGCAGTAGAGTCTCCGCCTGAAAAGCTCCTTTAACATTTTGCAGGTTTCGCAAAACCAAGGTTCCACGAAATCTTGATTTCTGACCGCTAATGAACTCAAATCCTGAATATTCATGAACTGTATGTGCATCAAACCTTTAACCATGTGTGCCGGTGCTTTACACCGAACAGGCACGAGGATGGCCCTTTGGCTGACAACCCACTAGCTCTGGAAACCGTCACGCGCGATCCGGTCTGCGGGATGACCGTCGACCCGCAAGCAGGGAAGCCCTGTTTCGAGCATGACGGGCACATGTATCATTTTTGCCACGATGGTTGCCGCGGCAAGTTCGTGATGGATCCCGAACCCTATATCAAAGCGGTGGACCCCGTTTGCGGCATGAAGGTCAACCGCGCTACGGCAAGTTTTATCACGAGGCACATGGGTCAGTGCCACTATTTCTGCTCTGGCCATTGCCTGGATAAGTTCGAGACTGATCCGGACACTTACCTGGAAGGCCGCTTAACAGCAGAACCTGTACCAGAAGGTACACTCTATACCTGCCCGATGGATCCCGAAATCGTGCAAGAGGAACCGGGTGATTGTCCGATCTGTGGCATGGCACTGGAGCCGATGATGCCCACGGTTGATTCGGGCCCGAATCCTGAACTCGTCGATTTCAGGCACAGGCTCCTGATCGGCGCGCCCCTGACTCTGGCAGTCTTGCTGCTCGAGATGGGAGGCATGCTGGGGATTCCGTGGAATGACTGGTTCGGACCAGCGGCGGTTCGCTGGCTTCAGTTTGTATTGGCCACGCCGGTCGTGGCCTGGGTTGGTCTGCCCTTCTTCAAGCGCGGCTGGTCATCCGTGGTCACTGGCAACCTCAACATGTGGACGCTGATCGCCATCGGTACCGGTACAGCCTATGCGTTCAGCGTGGTTTCGCTGATTGCACCGTGGGTTTTTCCTGCTGACCTAGGAAACGGTCACCCTCCGCCGCTTTATTTCGAGGCAAGTGCAGTCATCCTCATCCTGGTGCTTGTCGGACAGGTGCTGGAACTGACAGCCCGCGACCGAACGGGAGATGCGATTCGGGCACTGATGGATCTCTCGCCAAAAACCGTCCGGCTGGTGACGGCTTCGGGTGAGGCAGACGTGCCGCTTGAAACTATCAAGACAGGAGACCAGCTTCGCGTGCGTCCCGGGGAGGCGGTACCTGTCGATGGCACTGTCACCGAGGGTCACTCATCGGTGGATGAAAGCATGCTCACAGGCGAGCCGGTTCCCGTTGAAAAAACCGAGGGCGATTCGATCACTGGCGGCACGCTGAACAAGACGGGCTCGTTCGTGATGCAGGCCAGGGCTGTAGGCAGCGACACGGTCTTGTCCCGGATCATCGCCATGGTCGCACAGGCACAACGATCGCGGGCACCGATCCAGGCACTGGCCGACAGGGTCGCCTCGTATTTTGTTCCCGTCGTCATTTCTGTCGCTGTACTGGCCTTTATCGTATGGATGATCTGGGGTCCGGCACCGGCGCTCAGTTACGCCATCGTTTCTGCCGTCAGCGTCCTCATCATTGCCTGTCCCTGTGCACTCGGGCTCGCCACACCGATGTCCATCATGGTGGCGACAGGACGTGGCGCACAGGCGGGCGTGCTGATCCGGGATGCAGAAGCACTGGAACGGTTTGCAAGCGTAGACGCCCTGATCATCGACAAGACGGGCACGCTCACGGAAGGGCGGCCGAGCCTGGCCGATATCGTGGCGTTCGGTGATGCATCCGAGGACCGGGTGCTCGCACTGGCTGCGGCCCTTGAACGCGGGTCGGAGCATCCGATGGCCGAGGCCATTCTCAGGGCATCCCAGGAAAGAAACATCGAACGCCTCACACGACGGGCTTTGATGCGGTGACCGGCAAGGGAGTCAAAGGTCAGGTCAGCGACTTGTCGGTGGCATTTGGCAACGCGAAGCTGATGGGGGATCTGGGCATCGATGTTTCTGCTGCCCAAACCCAGTTAGCCCAGCTTCAAAATGAAGGCAAGACGGTCATGCTGCTGGCTGTGGATGGAGTGCTTTGCGGCCTCATCGCCGTGGCAGACCGCATCAAGGAGACCACACCCGGTGCCATCCAAGCTTTGCACAAGGCAGGCCTCAAGATCATCATGGCGACCGGGGACAGCCGACAGACTGCCGAGGTGGTCGCTGCCAAGCTCGGGATCGACGAGGTCCGCGCAGAAATATCCCCTGAGGACAAGGCGACACTTGTTGCTGAAGTCCGCAACAGGGGGCTTTCGGTTGCGATGGCGGGCGATGGCGTGAACGACGCTCCGGCCCTGGCTGCAGCAGACGTGGGAATCGCCATGGGAAGCGGCTCCGATGTAGCTGTAGAGAGTGCCAGCATGACGTTGGTGAAAGGAGATCTACGCGGCATTGTCCGGGCCCGGCTGCTGGCACGTGGAACAACGCGCAACATTCGCCAGAATCTATTCTTTGCCTTTGTCTACAACAGCATCGGCGTACCCGTAGCTGCAGGTGTGCTTTTTCCCGTTTTCGGAATCCTGCTGTCTCCGATGATTGCTGCTGCCGCCATGAGCCTCTCTTCAGTCTCGGTGATTGGCAATGCATTGAGACTGCGCCGAGTCCACTTGTATACTGGTGGCTGATTTTCCAGATAGCCAGACCCAAAAGAGGAAGTTATGAAAGTCAAACCACGTTTTCTTACAGCACTGCTTGCCCTTGTCGTTTCGGTTGTGGCGCCCCAGTGGGCTATGGCCGCGAAGCAGGCACATGCCCAGATAATGAATGCAGACGGTCAACAGGTGGGCAAGGTGATGCTTCACAGGACCCCGCATGGCACGCTGCTGCATGCCAAGCTGCACGGCATGCCGGAGGGAGCCCATGCATTTCATGTGCATTCGATTGGAAAATGCGAAGCGCCCTTCAAGTCCGCGGGCGGACATTTCAATCCGCATGGCCACAAGCACGGCCTGCTGAGCGCCGACGGGATGCACGCGGGTGACATGCCCAACATTCATGTACCAGCCTCCGGAAGTCTCGAGGTCGAGATTCTCAATACAGGTCTGGTACTGGACAAATCGTTGTTCGATGAAGACGGTGCATCCATCGTCATCCACGCAGGACCCGACGACTACCAGTCAGATCCGGCAGGAGCGGCCGGGCCACGCATTGCATGCGGGGTCATCCACAAGTAACGCGGATTTTTAGCCGGGCTTCAAGGCGGCCGAGCTTGCCGGCAAACGCCGTTATCCGGCCGTTTTTCTAAACGGCTGCAACAGCAGATGATCCAGCCACAGGTCGCGCGGGGTCCGGAAGTGCTCGATGCCGACTTTCATACCAATGTGCCCGGCCTGCGGTGAGGCGCGGTAGGTTTTAAACAGGTAGTCCCACCAGGGTACATTGAAGCCGAAATTGCTGTCGGTTTCCTGCCGCACCACCGAGTGATGCACCCGGTGCATGTCCGGTGTCACGATAAAATACCGCATGACCCGGTCCACTTTATCCGGGATGCGTATGTTCGCATGGTTGAACAGTGAGCTTGCATTCAGCAGCACTTCAAAAGCGATTACAGCCACCACCGGAGCTCCCAGCACAAGCACCGCCGCCATTTTGATTGCCATGGACAGCACGATCTCGATGGGATGAAACCGCAAGCCGGTCGTGACGTCCACTTCCAGGTCCGCATGGTGCATGCGGTGCAGTCTCCACAAAAAGTCCACATGGTGAAATACCAGGTGCTGAAAATACAGAATCAGGTCCAGCGCCAAGATCGCCACGACCATGGCAAACCATGCTGGCAGGGTCACCTGATTCAGCAAGCCGAGGTCCTGGTCTTGCGCAACGATGGCCGTACCCACTGCGGCCAGCGGAATCCCGAGCCGCACGACCAGCCCGTTCAGCACGGTGAGGGCTAGGTTGTTTAGCCAGCGTACACTCCGCGAGTGGTGCTGGGTGCGGCGTGGAGCCACAAGTTCCCACACCGCGAACACCGCGAACAGGCCTGCAAAGGTCGACAGGCGAACCAGCACTTCGGTATCCATGGAAAATTCGGTCAACATGCAACCTTTCTAGGCGCCACGCAGGGGGTTGTCAATCTTTTTCCATGCCGTCCTATCGGTTCCATAAGGGATTGTAATCGGTGGGTTTTCGCTACTGGCGAGAACGACGTCTGCGAGCGGCGCTGGCTGGCCCGTACAATCCCAATTCAAGTATAGTGATGCGAAAAGATTTCATCCGGGTCCAGAAGAACTTGCGGGGCAGTAAAAGAATGACGAGACATGGCTTCCGGTTGCTGTTGGTCTTGATGCTGGGCACATGCCTTGGTGCTTGCAGCACTCCATCTTCAGAGTCCACATCGAGCCTGCCGGTACCCGAGTCCAGTCCTTCCCGGGAGTCCCAGCATGAAGACCCTCCCCAACCCCCGAATGAACAAACCGAGCAGCATCCCCAGGACTCACCCCGCCAGCCGCAGGAAACGATCGATCCCGAGGCAAGGACATCCGATGCCCAAGCCCCTGTTCGTACTGACGATGAGGAAGTCGCCGTCCTCGACCAGCAACTTGAAGAGGCGTTGGGACGCTATGACGAACAGATCCACAAGGAATTCGAAAAGGCGCAGGCCGAAAGACGGGCACACGGACAAGAAGTGCCTGCCGGTGCAGGACAAGAGGCGGGATCCGAGCGGGAATCTGCCCACGCAATGGACCCTGCGACCCAGGCAGGAAAGACGTCCGGAGCCGAAGCACAAGCCGGCACTCGTTCATCATCGGCTGAGAGCGGAGATCCGGACGATGACTCGAAGGAAAGTGCAGAAGAACGAAAAAACAGGGGGGCTCACAGCGCACCGCCGCCGGCTGATATTCCCAGTGGAGACGATGATGATGTCGTTGCCAGGCAACTTCGGGAAGCCGCACAAAAGGAGCGTGATCCCGTGTTGCGCGACAAGCTTTGGGACGAGTACCGCAAGTACAAGAAGCAGCAGGCGAGCGCGACCTCCTCGCCTGCTGCTGAAGGCGAATGACCATGAGCAGAACACTCCTGGCCCCTCTGTGGCTGACCATTGTCCTTTTGACCAGCAGCTGTGCGCTAAACACGGTTCGGGTTTCAGGCGGGGAAGAGATCGAGTCAGAAACTGTACAGCTGCAGGAAAGTCAGCTTCTGGATGTCGGTGTGCTGTTGTTCGAGGAGGGTGAAATTACCGAGCAGCAGAAACAGGAAAGCATCCACGAGGACATTCGGACAGCCGAAGCGCGCTACATGGCCTACCACCTGAAAGAGACACTGCAGCGCACCAGTGGCTGGGGTGCCATCCGGGTGCTGCCAGCCACCTCACATATTGCGGACGTGGTTGTCCGCAGCACGATCATCACTTCCAACGGCGAACAGCTGCTGCTTGAGGTCCACGTATCGGACAGTACCGGCATCCTGTGGTTTGAGAAAAAGTACACGTCCGAGTTGGCCGAACTCGACTACTTCGAGATCGATCCCGGTAATGATGTCTACCAGCACGTCTACAATCGCGTTGCCAACGATATCTACCGCCACCGAAAGAAACTGACCGACCGGCAACTGATCCGCATCCGCAACACCTCCGAACTGCGCTATGCCGCCAGCATATCGCCCGATCCGTTCTCCGATTACCTCGTGTGGGAACAGGGCGGGCAGGTCAAGGTGGCACGCCTGCCAGCCCGGGAGGATCCCATGCTGCAGCGGGTGCGCAAGATCCGCGAGCGCGAGTTTTTGTTCGTCGATACGATCAACGAGTACTATGCGAATTTCCACAGCGTGATGTACCGGCCCTACACGAACTGGCGCAAATATTACCTGCTGGAAGTCCGGCAAAAACGTGCCATCGAACGCCGTGCCACACGAACCAAACTTGCTGCAGCAGCCATCACGCTGGCAGGTCTGCTGCGGGACGCTCCGGGCCTCGTAACCACGGGAGCCATGCTGTACAAGGATGGCATCGACATCGGCAAGGAAGCCCGGATCCACGACGATGCCATCCGCGAGCTGGGAGATTCCCTCAAGACTGAAGTGCGCCCGATGGTACTGGATATCCAGGGGCGTACCGTGGAGATCACGGGCACCATTGAAGAACAGTACCGCAAATGGCGGGCGCTGCTGCGCGAGATCTATCTGAACGAGACGGGGCTGGCACAGGACGAAAGCGCTCCGGACAGCATTTAATATAGCGATGCGCGAGGACAAGTCCACACCGGTTGAACCGATCGATCCCGCATCGCTGCGCGCCGCTGGCGCTGATTCCGGCAATCAGCTCTCCAATGCCAACCGGAACGCCCTGCTTGCCCTTGTGTTCGTCGGGCTGGCGGCAGTGGCGGTGCTGGTGTTCTGGATATTGCCCGGGGTGGTCGACCAGCAACGATCCTCCGGGCCGCTGAACCAGGAACCCCCTGTACCCCTGCACGAGCCTCCCGAGACTTACTCCGAGCCGAGCGGTGTACCCGAAGCCCTGGCTGAAATGCCTGCAGGGCTTGCTGAACAGGAGTACGCAGCCCTGAGGCTGCAGGCTGAAACCTTATTGCTGAGTATGATTGAAAAACAGGACGCCTTGCAGCAGCAAGGGGTCAAGCAGTGGGCAGGCCAGGACTATGCCGATGCGGTTGCGAGTGGGCAGGCCGGGGATGCGCATTTCCGCAAACAGGATTTCGCCGAGGCGATCCGCCTGTACACTCAGTCGGCGGACGCCCTGCAGGCCCTGCAAAACCGCGTCGATGCAGTGCTCGACCAGGCACTCTTGCAAGGGGAACAGGCCCTGTTGCAAAATCTGGCCGAGGTTGCAAAACAGCATTTCAGCCTGGCTCTCAGCATCGATTCACACAACCGCCGGGCCCTCGAGGGCCTGAAACGGGCTGAAACCCTCGGTGAGCTGTTCGAATTGCTGGAGACGGGCGGTCACTTCGAGGCTGCCAACCGCCTGCAGGCCTCTGAACAGGCGTACCGGCAGGCCGTCACCCTGGACCCGCTGTCTGCCGAGGCTGCCGCTGCACTGCAGCGCATCACGGAGCGCCTGACCGAGGCGGAGTTTTCCCGGCAGATGAGCCAGGCGTATGCCCTGCTGCAATCCCACCAGTTCGAAGATGCTCGTGCAGCGTTTCGCAAGGCCCAGGAACTGGTACCCTACTCCAAGCGCCCCGCCCAGGGATTGCGCCGAGTCGATGAGGTCGTGCGCGAGGAAAAAATCGCTTCACTGAAAGCTGAAGCATCCCATTTTGAGAAACAGGAACAATGGTCCCTTGCTGCACAGAGCTGGCAGCAACTGCTGTCGCTGGACCCGCAAGCCCCTCACGCCGGGGAAGCTGCTACCCGAACCCAGTACCGCGCAGCCTTGCTTTCGAAGCTGGACCATTATCTGGAACATCAAGAGCGCTTGTACTCTACGGACGTATCGGCCGAGGCACAGGCACTGCTGGATGAGATCTCCGCCCTGGACCACAGCCCGGGCCGTCGCATCCTGCAAAGTGCAGAAGCCCTGCAGGGCGTGCTGGTGCTGGCCCGCCAGCCAGTCAGGATTGCCCTGTATTCGGACAACCAGACCGAGGTGACCATTTTCCGGGTCGGCAAGCTCGGGCGCTTCGAACATCAGGACGTTCGGCTCAAGCCGGGCCAGTACACGATCATCGGCTCGCGGCCCGGCTACCGTGACGTACGAAAAACCCTCCACGTGACCCCGGACATGAAGGCCGAGCGCCTGAGTATTCTATGTGAAGAGACGATCTGACCCTGCAGTCCCGCACGGCGAGGTGATCCGGCCCGTGGCGCTGCCCGAGACGGCCTACCGAAAATCGAAGCGCCCGGGCCGTCGCCTTCTGACCCTGACCGGGGCGCTCATCTTTCTCTCCCTGGTTCTGCTCCTCTTCCACGTGCTGACATCCAAAAGCCTGCAGATCGAGATTGACCCGCCGGCGGACTCGATCAGCCTGCGGGGCATGCCTTGGCCCGTCCATGTGCAGGGACGTTACCTGGTGCGCCCTGGCAGCTACAGGCTGCAGGCAGGGCGGGCTGGATACCATCCCTTGGAGCGGGATATCCAGGTCGGCACACAGGCCTCCCAGACGCTCACGTTCTCCCTGCTCAAACTCCCGGGCTACCTGGACATCACCAGCGCCCCCGAACACGGGGTACACATTCAGATTGACGGCACATCCTTCGGCAGCACTCCGATCAGGCGCCTTCAACTTGCAGCCGGAACCTATGTCCTGCAGGCGACAGCCGATCGTTACCTGCCCTACACCACACAGCTGGTCATCGAGGGCGAGCACAGGCAACAGGATCTTGAAATCCAGTTGCAGCCCGGTTGGGCGGAAGTGTCCATCGATTCACAGCCCCCGCATGCGGAGGCTTGGCTGGACGGGACCCGCCAGGGACACACGCCCCTGAGACTGGAACTGATGGCCGGGGAATACCGTCTTGACCTGCACCACCCGGACTACCTGCCCTACACCGTGGATTTTCTGGTGGTCGCTGGCCAGCCGCTGGAGCTGCCGCCGGCACAGTTGCAGGCCGGCACCGCTCATGTGAGGATTACCAGCGTTCCTCCCGGTGCACGCGTCACCATTGCAGACCTCGACAAAGGCCAAACCCCGTTAAGTCTCGCGCTGGCTCCGAATGCCGAGCACCACATTACCCTGACCAAGCCTGGCTACCGTCCCGGCCACCAAATCCTCAAGACCGAGCCGGGACAACAGAAAACCGTCACTTTGCATTTGGAAGCCCTGCTGGGCACCGTAGTCGTGCAGGCCACCCCTGAGGATGCCGAGGTGCTCGTCGAGGGCAAAACCGCAGGCCGCGGCAAACTCCGCCTTGAGCTGCCGAGCGCACCGCAGCGCCTTGAGGTGCGAAAACCCGGATATCTCAGCCACACGCAATCCATCACTCCGCTCGTGGACACCCCGCAGGTCATCGCCGTCACGTTGAAACCGGCTGCAGCCCGCAGCAGATATGACCCGCCCGCCCGCATCACCACCCACCAGGGCGAGACCCTTATCCGCCTGGACGGCGGTACATTTACCATGGGTGCCCCGCGGCGTGAACAGGGGCGGCGCACCAACGAAACCCAGCACAGCGTCACACTGCAACGACCGTTCTACATGGCCACCCGCGAGGTCACCAATGCCCAGTTCAATGCTTTCATGCCTTCCCATCTCTCCGGCAACTACCGTGGCCATGACCTGTCCGCCCCCGACCTTCCGGTCGTCAACCTCACCTGGGCGGATGCGGTGCGCTACTGCAACTGGCTGAGCGAGCGCGAAGGGCTGGAGCCCGTGTACGAGGAAAAAAACGGAACCTGGGTGGCCAAGACACCCCTCCCCGCCGGCTACCGCCTGCCCACGGAGAGCGAATGGGAATGGGCAGCCCGCTGGGGCCCCGGCGGGAAGCTGGCGAAATATGCCTGGGGTCATGAGTACCCGCCGGTGGAGGTGACCGGGAATTACGCGGACCATGCTGCCAGCGGCCTGCTTGAGGACATCATCGACGGCTATGACGACGGATTTGCGGTGGCCGCACCGGTGGGAAGCTTCAGGCCCAATCCGCTGGGCCTGTTCGACCTGGACGGCAACGTCGCCGAATGGTGCCACGACTACCACAGCATCTATCCAGCCCTGAGCGAGAAGACCTATGTAGACCCGGCGGCCCTACCACGGGAACCAAGCACGTCATCCGTGGTGCTTCCTGGATGCGCAGCACCCTCAGCAGCACTCGACTCAGCTACAGGGATCAGGATAATAACCGGCATGTTGATGTTGGTTTCCGTATTGCCCGATACCTGGATTAGTGGGGTATGAGACTTTGCGCGGCGTTGTTGCTGGCCATGCTGGTTCTTCCTCTTGCAGCCACCCCCGAGCCCACAGAAGAGATGCCTGAGAACACCGCAACGCCTGAAGCCCACCCGGGTGAAGACGCTGCTCGCAGGGCAGCTGGGAAACGCGGCACACGACGCGCCCCGCCCCTGGAGGAGTTCGTACCCAGCGAAGAAGTCTCTGCCGACAAGCCCGTGAGTTTTCCAACGGACATCTGAGCACGATGAGAAAACCGTTTTCCCCCGAATTCACCTACCAGATTTTCAGCCTGTTGGTGATTATGATCGTCGTGCATGCGGCGTACGTGGCCGTTATTCGCCCGACCGCCGAAGCTGAACTCGAGCAGCAGGCGGTGCAGATCAATCTTGACCGGGACTACGTGCCGAAACGCTCGGTGTACGTGCTGGTTCGCGACTACGAACAGGAAGCCTGTTTCATCCTGATGTTCTGGGCCCTGGTGATCATGGGCTACAAGACCAGCCACCTGTTGCGCGAGCGCGACATGCTCGACATGGACCTGCTGCACGCCAAGGAGGGGATCCGGTTTTTGCCCCAGGACATGCAAAAGCTCAACCGCCAGATCCAGTCCCTGCCCGAAGAACAGCAGGGCTATCTGCTGCCGCGTGCCCTGCAGGTCGCCCTGCACCGCTTCAACTCCACCCGTAACATCCAGGACGTCTCCTCGGCCACCCGCGGTGTATGTGAATCCGAATCCGAGCGCCTCGACTCCGAACTTTCCATCATCCGCTACATCACCTGGGCGATTCCCTCCATCGGGTTTTTGGGTACGGTGCGCGGTATCGGTGATGCGCTGGGGCAGGCGCACAAGGCAGTGGAAGGCAACATCGCCGGGGTCACGGAGAGCCTGGGAGTGGCCTTCAACTCCACCCTGATCGCCCTGTGCATCAGCATCGTGCTGATGTTCATCGTGTACCAGCTACAGCTTTTGCAGGAACGGCTGATCCTGGACACCCAGAACTACTGCAATCACAACCTGATCCGCCATCTTCAGGCGGAATGAAGGGGAGCCGCCTGAGTGTCCACGGTTGTCATCGATCTGTACGACAGCGGAATCCTGATCAGCGACGGAAAACGCATCCTCGCCAACTGCCCGTCCTGTGCCCTGGTTGAAACCGAGACCTCCATCCTGACAGGCAAGCAGGCCGAGCAGCAAATACACCTGCGACCGCAGGAAATCAGCACGGGGTTTTGGGCGGACCTTGCCGGGCAAAGCACGACCCGGCATGCCGTCAGCCATGCCGAGATCGCATTCAGGCACATGCAGTTTGCCTGGAGCCTGCTGGACCGACAGGACCACGATGCCATCCTTGCGGTGTCCGGCGCGCTGCGCAAGCAGGAACTGGGGCTGGTGCTCGGCATCTGCGAAAAACTCGGCATTGCGGTCGTTGGCATCGTCAACAAGGCGGTGCTCGCGGTCCCCGGCCCCGTTCCGAAGACCCGGCTGGTGTGGCTGGCCGTGCTGCAGCAGAGCACTATACTCACCCTGGTCTCGCAGGACCGCAAGCAGGTGTCCGCCACCCGCCCGGGAAGAGTCATTGAACACGGGCTGCAGTCCCTAATCCAGGCACAAGCCAAGTGGATCGCCGCGGCCTTTGTCCGGGAAACACGCTTCGACCCCCTGCAAAAGGGTGAAGACGAACAACGTCTGTATGAAAGACTTCCGCACTGGCTGGCGACCCTGCAGTCCATCGAGTCCGTCGGCTGCGAACTGCACTCCGATGGACAGGGCCACCGCATACAGCTGCACAGAAAGGACGTCCTCGAGATCAACCGGGCTGCCTTCGAGGAGATGGCGATTTCCCTGAGTGAGCTGCTCCCAGACCACAAGGTCACGCTCGTGTGCTCCCCGACCTGCAACCAGGTGTTTGGTCTGAACGAATTCCTGAAGGACCTGCCGGGGTGCGCCATGCTGGGCACGGACCCGACCCGCATTGCCCGCCAGGCCCTGCGCTACCGCGAACAGATCAGCAGCGGCGATGCGACCGTGCATTACACGACCGCGCTGGCCTGGGACAAATCCACCCGTCCCGAGTTGCTGGAACCCAATCCCGGGTTGCTGGCCAGCCTGCGCAACTGTCCCACCCACTTGCTGATCGGCAACCGTGCCTGGCCACTGGGCCCGAAACAGGAACTGCGCCTGACGAAGGACCGCCATGAGATTCACCTGGAACTCGATCCGGTTTGCAATGACCGCGGCATTTGCCGGATCCAGAAAAAAGGCATGCGCATCGAGTTGCGCCACCTCAGGGAGTACAAGATCCGTCTCAATGACCGGCTCCTGAGCGAGCCCCAGCCGATCCAGTCCGGAGACCGCCTGCGTATTGACGGGTACCGCGGGACCGTACACTTCATCCAGGTCCAGGAACATGAAGCGTCGCACGATTAACGTATTCAGCCTGTCCTTCCTGGACGTGATGTTTTGCGGTTTCGGGGCGGTCATCCTGTTTTTCATGATCATCAATGCTGATTCGCAGGCGCGTCGCGGCATGGTCAATGCCACCGCGCAGGATGAAGTGCAGGAACTGCAGGCCCAGGTCACCGAGGCCGAGCGCTCGCTGGCGGAACTGCAAAACTCCCTGCAGATGCTCGAAACGCGCCGTCTGCGGGCACAGGGACGCGCTGCAAGTATCCTTGAGGACATTACCCTGCACACCTCGCAACTATCCCGACAGCAACAGGAGACCCGTGCCAGGATGCAAGCCGTCGATGCGCTCAAGGCGGAACTGAAATCCCTGGAGGAGGCGCACCGGCGTCTTGAGGCAGGCGCCTTGCAGGACGAGACCCCGGGGGCGTACCTGCGCGCATTCGACGGTCACGGGCAGCGCCAGTACCTGACCGGCCTCAAGATGGACGGTGAGCGCATCCTGATCCTGGTGGACAGCTCGGCCAGCATGCTGGCCGATCGCATCATCAACGTGCTTCGCTTTCGAAACCTTCCACCGGATGAACGGGTGCGCGCGGCCAAGTGGCAGCAGGTGCTGCACACGGTCGACTGGATCACCACACGAATCCCGCCCACCAGCCTGTTCCAGATCCATGCCTTCAATGAGACCAGCGAACCGCTCTACCAAGCTTCGGACGCGGTCTGGCTGGATGCCAGCGATCCCCGGCACCTGGATCTTGCGGTGGAGGGCCTGTACGCGCGTGCGCCGGGCGGCGGCACCAGCCTGTACCAGGCCTTCAGGGGGATCGCGCAGCTGGATCCGCCCCCGGACACCATCTACCTGCTGACGGACGGGCTCCCCACACAGGGTCGCTCGAAACCCTGGCGCACCAAGGTGTCCGCGCAAGCGCGCAAGAAGCTGTTCGATGATGCACTGAAGATCCTGCCTGGCGGGATTCCCGTCAATACCATCCTGTTCCACATGGAAGGTGACCCGCAGGCCTCCAGTGAATACTGGAAGCTGGCGAGCACCACCCGGGGAGCCTTTTTCAGCCCCTCCCGGGACTGGCCCTGAAACATGAAACCGCGTCGCAGCATCGAGATTTTCAGCCTGTCCTTCCTGGACTGCATATGCTGCGGCTTCGGTGCGCTGATCCTGCTGCTGGTGCTGTCGAAAACGGCCGAGCCGGTGATCTTCGAGCAATACAGCGAAGACCTCGACCGGCATGCCACGGACCTGCAGATGCAGTTGTCCGAACTGCACGGGCAAAACCACGCACTGAACCGCGAACGGATCAGACAAAAGCACCAGGTGACCCGCGAGATAGAAAAAATCGCGCACCTGCAGGATGAGCTGTCAATCGTGCAAGGCCGGTATTCGACCGCGCAAGGCGAAGCGGCACTGCAGAACACGATCGAGGGCCAGCTGGCCCGCGCACGCCAGACGTTGAGCGAAGAGATGCGCCGCCTGCAGGCTAGGGACCTGCGGATCCGGCCATCACAGGATGCCACGATTGCCGGCATCCCGGTGGACAGCGAGTACATCATTTTCATCATCGACACTTCGGGCAGCATGCTGAGCTACGGCTGGGAACTGGCCGAGCAAAAGCTGGCCGAGGTGCTGGATGCCTACCCGACGGTCAAGGGCATGCAGGTCATGAACGACATGGGCGAGTACATGTTCCGCCAGTATGCCGGGCGCTGGATCCCGGACACTCCGGCACGGCGCAAGGCGGTGCTTGAGCGGCTGCGCACCTGGCAGCCGTTCAGTAACAGCAGTCCGGTCGAGGGCATCACGGCCGCCATCCGAACGTTTCATGCAGACGACAAGAAAATCAGCCTGTACGTGTTCGGTGACGAATTCACCGGCGCCTCCATCCAGTCCGTGCTTCGCGAGGTGAATGCGATCAACCGCAAGGACCTGCACGGTGCGCGACGGGTGCGCATCCATGCCGTTGGTTTTCCGATCCAGTTCGCCCGGCTTGAGGACGAGCAAGTGACCGGCGTGCGCTTCGCCACCCTGATGCGCGCTCTGTGCGAACAAAACGAGGGCACCTTCATCGGGCTGGCCGACTTCGCCCCCTAGGCACGCGTGCCGCAATGACGGAAGGCCCGGCCTTAGAAAAAATAGATCGTTGCGACCTAAATAATCAATTTCACTTGCAGGGCTTTCTGTTCCATCATGGCATCAAGAACGGAATTCTGTAATGTCCCCCAGGGACCGGGGGCCGCAGCCGAAGCGCCAAGACCCCCCTCCCCGCTTGGCGCTTTGCCGCCGGTCAACAGGTCTTAGTTCTTCACGCTCTTCAGGATCACATCGGCCAGCATGCCGAATTCCTGCTTGCGGACACTGGATTTTCTCCAGGCCAGACCGATTTCCCGATACGCATGATCCTTCAGGTCCTGCGTGATCACCTGGGTATTGTCCAGCAGGCCTCCATCGATCGCCATCTGCGGAATGAAGGACACCCCGAGGTCACTGTTCACCATCTGCACCAGGCTGTACAGGCCGCTGGCCGAGAACTTGTTGGTCTCCTCCAGCCGGGTCAGGTTGCATGCGCTCAATGCGTGCTCGCGCAGGCAGTGCCCATCCTCCAGCAGCAGGATCGAGCCCTGGTTCAACTTGTTGGGCGTAAAGTCCTGAGGGTCAATCAGCCGCGTCCCTTGCTTGTACGCAAGCTTGAACGCATCCGTAAACAGGGACACCGTGTCCGTGTTGGTAAGCTCGACGGGCAGGGCCAGCAACAGGATGTCGAGTTCCCCTTCCAGCAACAGGGCATGAATTTTCTTGGTCTGTTCCTCCTTGAGGTACAACTCCAGCTTCGGGAAGTGTTTGCGAATCTCCGGCAGGATCTTCGGCAGCAGGAACGGGGCAATGGTCGGGATCACGCCCATTTTTAAAGGCCCGGTCAGGGGCTGTTGCACGGACCGTGCGATATCGACGATGCCCTCCAGGTCGAACAGGGCATGACGGGCCTGCTCGGCGACCAGCTTTCCCACCGAGGTGAAGGTCACGCTGCGGCTGGTGCGATCCACCAGGGAAACATTCAACTGCCTCTCAAGCTCCTTGATGGCTACACTGAAGGCGGACTGGGTGACAAAGCAGGCCTCTGCGGCCTTGCCGAAATGCAGGTATTTCTCCAGCGTCACCAGATAACGCAGCTGCTTGACGGTGGGCAGGTTGATCATTTGTAAAATAAATCATTGATTAAGAAACAATCAGATTTATATCAGGATCAAGCCACGATCTCCAGTCCTGTGCGAGACGGGACCGGGTGCAGGTGCGGGCTTTACGGGAACGTGGGATGGGTGCGCTATTCCACGGGCGCGGAATCATTCACAACAGTTAATGAGTTTGCCCCTTATACAAATTTACCAACGTGACCCCAATAACGATCAAGAACAAACCAATGATCGTTTGCCAGTTTAAGGTCTGTTTATAAAAGACATAACTTAGCAGCGCTACTGAGAAAACACCCAGTCCTGCCCAGGATGCATACAGTATTGCAAGAGGGAGTTTTTGGGCTAACAGTGTCAACAGATAAAAAGATATGCCATATGAGATGATCAAAACAGCGGTTGGCAACAGCTGTGTAAAATTTTGTGATGCAGGCAAGAGCATTGTTCCAAGAACTTCTAATGCGATTGCAGCAAAAAGCATTATGTATACATCCATTCTCTTCTAGTTCGCTGTTGTGAACTATTCCACCGTCACCGACTTGGCCAGATTGCGTGGCTGGTCGACGTCCGTGCCCTTCAGGACCGCCACGTGATAGGCGAGAAGCTGCAGGGGAATGGCAAAGATGATGGGGGCGACCGCATTGTCCGGGGCATCCACCTCGATCCCGATCGTCTCGGAGCCGGGTTCGAACCCTGAATCCACGTCAGCAAACACGTGCAGCACACCGCCACGCGCACGCACTTCTTCCAGGTTGGACTTCAGTTTCTCCAGAAGAACATCGTTCGGTGCCACGGCAATGACCGGGACCTTGTCGTCCACCAGCGCGATGGGGCCATGCTTGAGTTCGCCCGCAGGGTACGCCTCGGCATGGATATAGGAAACTTCCTTGAGCTTCAGGGCACCTTCTTTGGCAATGGGATAATGGATGCCGCGGCCCAGAAACAGGGCATGCTGCTTGTCCCAGTACTGGCGCGAGAGTGCCTCGATCTCGGCATCCCGCTCCAGTACGCGGTTGATCCGGGCCGGCAAGTTAGCCAACTGCTCCGCCAGCTGCTTGTCCGTTGCATCCTGCATGCCGTGGTGGCGTCCGACGCTGATCACCAGCATCAGCAAGGCCACCAGCTGGGTGGTAAAGGCCTTGGTGGAGGCCACACCGACTTCCGGGCCAGCGTGCGTCATCAGCACCAGGTCCGACTCGCGCACCAGGGAGCTTTCCGGAACATTGCAAATGGTCAGTGAACCGACATAGGCTTCCTCGCGGGCCTGGCGCTGCGCGGCCAGAGTGTCGGCAGTCTCACCGGACTGAGAAATCGTCACGAACAGGGTGCCGGGCTGAACCACGTGTTTGCGGTAACGAAACTCGCTAGCAACATCGACGAAGCAGGGAATCCCCGTCAGATCCTCAAACCAGAATTTCGCGATCATCCCGGCGTGATAGCTGCTGCCGCAGGCGATGATCTGCACGGCCCGGGTGCGCTCGAGAATCTGCTCGGCACGTGCCCCCAGAATCTGTTCGGCCACCCGCCCGTTGATCAGACGTCCTTCCAAGGTGTCGGCAATGGCCTGAGGCTGTTCATGGATTTCCTTGAGCATGTAGTGCGGATAGCCGTCTTTCTCGACGGCATCTGCGGACAGGTAACTCCGCTGGGAATTACGCTCCACCGCGGCCCCGCCTTCGTCGAACACCTGGATTTGCGCACGCGAGATGTCCACAATGTCCCCGTCCTCCAGGAAAACGAACTCCTGCGTCTCCTTCAGCAGGGCGTGCACGTCCGAGGCAATGAAGTTTTCTTCCTGGCCGATCCCGACGACCAGCGGGCTGCCGTTTCGCGCGGCGATCATGCGCCCCGGTTCGGTCTTGTCGATCACTCCAAGCGCATAGGCACCTTTCAAATCTTTCACGGTTGCACTCACCGCAGCCAGCAGATCCAGGCCGCGGTCCAGGTACAGCACAATCTGGTGGGCGATGACTTCGGTATCGGTGTCCGAGGCAAAGCTGAAGCCCGCTTCGCTCTGCTCGATCTTGAGGCGCTCGAAATTCTCGATGATGCCGTTGTGCACAATGGCAATGCGTCCATTGCTGATGTGTGGGTGCGCATTGTGTTCGGCGGGTACGCCGTGGGTTGCCCATCGGGTGTGCGCAATTCCGAGCTGGCCGGTGAGTGCGGATTCCTCCAGGGCCTTGCCCAGTTCGCTGACCTTGCCCTGCCTTCGCACGCGCTCGATTGCACCATTGGTCAGCACGGCCATTCCGGCCGAGTCATACCCGCGGTATTCCAGGCGCCGCAGGCCTTCAAGCAGGACCGGGGAGATGTCCCTGTTCGCGATGCCGCCGACGATTCCGCACATGATCTATTTCTTGTCCTTCTCGGGGCGCTTCCAGTGCTGCACCGTCACCTGTTTGCTGCGGGCGACCGCAAGGACCTCGGCGGGCACATCCTTGGTGATGGTCGACCCGGCCGCAATCGTCGCGCCCTCGCCGACGACCACCGGGGCAACGAGCTGGGTGTCGGAGCCAACGAACACGCGATCATTGATGACCGTGCGGTGTTTGTGCGCGCCGTCATAGTTGCAGGTGATGGTGCCTGCCCCCACATTGACCCCTGCCCCGAGCTCGGCATCGCCGAGGTAGCTGAGATGATTGACCTTGCTGTTCGCACCGATTCCGGATTTCTTGATCTCAACGAAGTTGCCGACCTGCACCTGATCCCCCAGGCGGGTCTGCGGGCGAATCCGGGCGAAGGGGCCGATGCGGCATTCGCTGCCGATTTCGGCCTCTTCGATATGGCTGTTGGCATGGATCCGGGTGCCGGCACCGACGGTGGTGTTGATGAGCACGCTGTTGGCTCCGATTCGCACGCCGTCGCCGAGACGGTTTTGCCCTTCGAACACGGCATTGACATCGATTTCAACATCCCTTCCCACCTGCAGTTCACCCCGGATGTCGATGCGTGCGGGATCCATGAGTGTCGCGCCCTGGTCCATCAGCCGCCGCGCAGCCCTGCGCTGGCAGGCGCGCTCGGCCCGGGCCAGCTGCGCCTTGTCATTGACCCCGAGCGCAGCATCGGCGTCCTGGCAGAGCATGGCCTCGACGCGGTGCCCGCCTTCGACCGCCAGCCCGATGCAATCGGTCAGGTAGAATTCCTGCTGGGTATTGTCGTTGCCGACCTGTCCCAGCCACTGCTTCAACCGCTCCGCACGTGCCGCCAGCACCCCGGTATTCATTTCACGAATGGCCAGCGTGTCCGGGTCGGCCTCGCACTGCTCGACGATACGCAAAACCCCGCCATCGGCATCGCGCACGATCCTCCCCAGACCTTCCACCCCCTCGAATTCCGCCGACAGCAACATCAGCTCACAACGTGACAGGCCCTCAAGCAGCCGCTGCAAGGTGGCAGGCTCGAGCAGGGGGACATCGCCATACAGGACCAGAACCACGTGCTCATCAGCTAGCCCGGGCAAGGCCTGCTGCACCGCATGCCCTGTCCCCAGCTGCTGCTCCTGCAGATGCCAGCAAATGCCTTCATCACCCACCGCGGCGCGGACCTGCTCCGTACCGTAGCCGGTGACGATGTGAATGTTATGCGGTGACAATGTGCGGGCACATTCGATCACATGCCCCAGCAAGGGTTTGCCGGCGAGTGGGTGCAGAACCTTGGGCAAATCGCTGTGCATGCGCGTGCCCTGGCCTGCGGCAAGGATGACGATTTCCAGTTTCATGAGCGCTTCTTGACCGTGAATACCTGTCCTAACCGGTGAAGGCCCGGTGCCTTAACCCTGAACCATTGCAAACCCGCGGCAAATAATCAAATGCCGGGACAGGTTTCGCGGGCAACGTAGAAGGGGCCAGACAGGCCTTGGGGCGTACCCTATTTTCGCATCTTGCGCATGCGCTCGATCATGCGCAACTGCTCGGCGGCACGCGCCAGTTCCGCCTGTGCCTTGGCGGCATCCAGATCGCCTTTTTGATCACGCAGCGCATCTTCGGCCCGCTGCTTGGCCTCCATGGCCTTGGCTTCATCCAGGTCCTCCGCACGAATGGCGGTATCCGAAAGCACGGTAACCACGTGCGGCTGCACCTCGAGGATGCCTCCGGAAACATACAGGTACTGGTCTTCCTTGCCTTCCACCTCGATCTTCAGCTCACCAGGCCGCAGGCTGGTCACCAGGGGGGTGTGGCGCGGGTAGATGCCGACATCGCCCATTCGGGCCGGGGCAAATACCGCCGACACAGTGCCGGAAAAAAGCGCCTTTTCAGCGCTAACCACATCCAGGTGCAGTGTCATCGCCATGCCGACCTACAGTTCCTCGGCCTTCTGGATGACATCCTCGATGCCGCCCTGCATGTAGAATGCCTGTTCCGGCAGGTGATCATACTCGCCCTCGACAATCGCCTTGAACCCGGCAATCGTATCCGGCAGGGACACGATCTTGCCCGGTGAACCGGTGAACACCTCAGCCACCGAGAACGGTTGCGACAGGAAGCGCTGCACCTTGCGCGCACGGGACACCACCAGCTTGTCCTCCTCGGACAGCTCGTCCATGCCCAGAATGGCAATGATGTCCTTGAGTTCCTTGTAGCGCTGCAGTGTGTTTTGCACCGCGCGCGCCGTATCGTAATGCTCCTGCCCGATGACCAGCGGATCCAGCTGGCGGCTGGTGGAGTCCAGCGGGTCCACAGCCGGGTAAATGCCTAGCTCGGCCACCTGGCGCGACAGCACCACCGTGGCGTCGAGGTGCGCGAACGTGGTCGCGGGCGACGGGTCGGTCAGGTCGTCCGCCGGCACATAGACCGCCTGGATCGAGGTGATGGAGCCGCTGCTGGTCGAGGTGATGCGCTCTTGCAGGGCACCCATTTCCTCGGCCAGGGTAGGCTGGTAGCCCACTGCAGACGGCATGCGGCCCAGCAGGGCGGATACCTCGGTGCCCGCCAGGGTGTATCGATAGATGTTGTCGATGAACATCAGCACGTCGCGGCCCTCGTCACGGAAATATTCCGCCATCGTCAGGCCCGTCAGGCCGACCCGCAGGCGGTTGCCCGGCGGCTCGTTCATCTGTCCGTAGACCATGGCCACCTTGTCCAGCACCCCCGCCTCCTTCATTTCGTAGTAGAAGTCGTTGCCCTCGCGGGTGCGCTCGCCGACCCCGGCGAACACCGACAGCCCCGAGTGCTTTTTCGCAATGTTGTTGATCAGTTCCATCATGGCGACGGTCTTGCCGCAGCCGGCACCACCGAACAGCCCGATCTTACCGCCCTTGGCAAACGGGCACAGCAGGTCGATGACCTTGATACCGGTCTCCAGCAATTCGTTGCCGCCAGCCTGCTCCTCGAATTTCGGCGGGGCGCGGTGAATCGGCATCGTGGAGTCGGCGCCAATTTCCCCGGCATTGTCCACCGGGTCGCCGAGCACGTTCATGACCCGGCCGAGCGTCTTGGGTCCGACCGGCACGGAAATCGGGGCCTTGGTGTTGGTTACGCCGAGACCGCGCTTGAGCCCGTCCGAGGCCCCCATGGCAATCGTGCGGGCGATGCCGCCACCGAGTTGTTGCTGGACCTCCAGGGTGAGGTCCTGGTCGTCGACCACCAGGGCATCGTATACGTTCGGCACTTCCTCGCGTGCAAACTCCACGTCCACGACCGCGCCGATGATTTCAACAATTTGACCCGTACTCATGAGTATTTCCTCTTTCGCTTGTAGTTGTGTATCGCTGCAATCAGACGGCTGCAGCGCCACCAACGATCTCCGATATTTCCTGGGTGATGGCTGCCTGGCGTGCCTTGTTGTAGGCCAGCTGCAAGTCGGCAATCAGCTCACCGGCATTGTCCGACGCGCTTTTCATGGCGATCATGCGCGCTGCCATCTCGCAGGCGACATTCTCGACCACGCTCTGGTAGACGATCGACTCGATGTACCTGCGCAGCAACTCATCCAGCACCACCTTGGCGTCCGGCTCGTAGATATAGTCCCAGTGGTGCTTGAGTTCCTCGTTGTCCTCTGCCACCAGGGGCAGCAGGGTGCTGACCTTCGGGCGCTGCGTCATGGTGTTGACAAATTCGTTCTCGACCAGGAACAGACGGTCAATCGAGCCCTCGGTGTAGGCATCCAGCATGGTCTTGATCGTGCCGATCAGCTCACCGATGTGCACCGTATCGCCGAGATGGCTGACCTGCGAGATGATATTGCCCGAAAAGCGCTTGAAGAACGCCGTTCCCTTGGCACCGATCAGGCACAAATCGATGCCCACCCCCTGTTGCTGCCAGTCCTGCATGGCTTTCAGGGCCGCCTTGAAGGCATTGATGTTGAGCCCGCCGCACAGGCCGCGGTCGGTTGAGACGATGATGAAGCCGACGCGCTTGACCTCCGCATGCTCGATGAGAAACGGGTGATGGTATTCCGCGTGGGCATTGGCCAGGTGCCCGATCACGTTGAGCATTTTCTGCGAGTAGGGACGCGTGGCGTTCATGCGGTCCTGGGCCTTGCGCATCTTGCTGGCCGCGACCATTTCCATGGCCTTGGTAATCTTTTGCGTATTCTTGATGCTCGCAATCTGCGTGCGTATTTCTTTCTCGCCCGCCATGGCCGTACCGTCCTACCAGCTGCCCTTGGCCTTGAAATCCTCGACCGCGCGGGCCAGTCCCGCCTCGATCTCGTCGTCATAGGCACCACTGTGGTTGATCTGTTCCAGCAGTTCCGCATGCTGCGAGCGCATGAAGTCATGCATGGCCTTCTCGAACGGCACCACCTTGCCCACTTCGACATCATCCACGTAACCGCGGTCCACCGCGAACAGCGAGACCGCCATGTCCGCCACGGTCAGGGGCGTGTACTGGGGTTGTTTCATCAGCTCCATGACCCGTTCGCCGCGTTCGAGCTGCTTGCGGGTCTGCTCATCGAGGTCGGATGCGAACTGCGAAAACGCGGCCAGCTCGCGGTACTGGGCTAGTGCCAGACGCACCCCGCCGCCGAGCTTCTTGATCACCGGGGTCTGGGCCGCACCGCCGACCCGCGAAACCGACAGGCCCGCATTGATGGCCGGGCGAAATCCCGAGTTGAACAGGTCGCTTTCCAGGAAGATCTGGCCATCGGTGATCGAGATGACGTTGGTGGGCACGAAGGCCGACACGTCGCCAGCCTGCGTCTCGATGATCGGCAGCGCGGTCAGAGAGCCGGTACGCCCGCTCACCTTGCCGTCGGTAAACTCTTCCACGTACGCGGCATTGACCCGCGATGCACGCTCGAGCAGTCGCGAATGCAGGTAGAACACGTCGCCCGGATAGGCTTCGCGGCCCGGCGGGCGGCGCAGCAACAGCGAGACCTGGCGATAGGCCCAGGCCTGCTTGGTCAGGTCGTCGTAAATGATCAGGGCATCCTCGCCGCGGTCGCGGAAGTACTCGCCCATGGCACAGCCGGAATAAGGTGCAATGTACTGCATGGCCGCCGACTCCGAGGCGCTGGCCGCAACGACGATGGTATGTTCCATCGCGTCGTGCTCCTCAAGCTTGCGCACCACGTTGGCGATCGAGGAGTTCTTCTGCCCGATCGCCACGTAGATACACTTGATGCCGGTGCCCTTCTGGTTGATGATGGTGTCGATGGCCAGAGCCGTCTTGCCGGTCTGGCGGTCACCGATGATCAGCTCCCGCTGGCCGCGTCCAATCGGCACCATGGAGTCGATGGACTTCAGTCCCGTCTGCACGGGCTCGCTCACCGACTGGCGCTCGATCACGCCGGGGGCGATCTTCTCGATCGGCGAAGACTGTGCACACTCTGCCGGGCCCTTGCCGTCAATACCGTTGCCAAGCGAATCCACCACCCGGCCGAGCAACTCGGGGCCGACCGGTACTTCCAGAATTCTTCCCGTGCAGGACACCTTGTCGCCCTCGGTAATGTGCTTGTATTCGCCAAGGACCACCGCGCCCACTGAGTCGCGCTCCAGGTTCAGCGCCATGCCAAAGGTGTTCTGCGGAAACTCCAGCATCTCCCCGGCCATGACATCGGCCAGCCCGTGGATGCGCACGATGCCGTCAGTGACACCCACCACGGTGCCCTCCGTGCGGGCCTGGGCGACCACTTCAAAATTCTCGATGCGTTTTTGGATCAGTTCACTGATTTCGGTTGGGTTCAGTTGCATGTTCGAATCCTCTTGTTGGCTCCGGTGCCTGTACTCAGTGCGCCAGGGCCGTTGAAAGCTTGTCGAGGCGTCCGCGAACGGATCCGTCGATGACCAGGTCTCCCGCGCGGATGACGGCACCGCCGATCAGCGCCGGGTCGGTCCGCGAGACCAGCTGCACCTCTTTGCCGAGACGCTGCCTGAGGGCCTGGGTGATGTCTGCCAGCTGCGCCTCATCGACCTCGCTCGCCGAGATCACCTCGGCATTGACCGTGCCTTCGGCCTCTGCCCGGTAACGCCGGAACAGGATCTCGATATCCGGCAGCAGGCGAATGCGGTTATTCTCGGCCAGCAGGCGAATGAAATTGCGGGCGCGCTCGTTGAGCTGCTCCTCGCACACCGAAATCAACAGCTCGGCTGCCTGCTGCCTGGACAGCGCCGGGCTGTCCAGCACGGCGCGCATGGTCGGGTCGCTGGAGACCGCCACCATGAATGCCAGCATCCCGCTCCAGGGCTCCTGTTCCTGGTGGGCGCAGGCCGCATCGAAGGCGGCGCGGGCATAGGGTCTTGCGGCAGTGGTGAGGTCTGACATCGGTCTTGGAAATGAATTTCGTGGCCTAGATCTGGGTCGCCAGCTCCTCCAGCATGTCCTGGTGTGCGCCGGCATCAATCTCTTTTTTCAGGATGCGTTCGGCGCCGGCCACCGCGATCACCGAGACCCGCGTTCTGAGTTCCTCGGTGGCCCGGTGAACTTCCTTTTCCACCTCGGCGTGGGCGGCTTCCTTGATGCGGTTGCCTTCTTCTGTCGCATCGGACTTGGCGTTCTCGACGATTTCGTTGGCGCGCTTTTGCGCCTGGTTCAGGATATCGGCCGCCTGCTGCTTGGCCTCGGAGACCTTGTGCTCGGCGTCGCGCTCGGCCAGCTCCTGCTGCTTGAATCCGCGTTCCGCCTCGGCCAGGCCGTCGGCAATTTTCTTCTTGCGCTCATCAAGTGCGGTCATGATCGGCGGCCACACGTACTTCATGCAGAACAGGACAAAGATGATAAATGCGAGGGTTTGACCGAATAATGTTAGACCTATGTTCATGTCTGGACTCTACTGGGTGGTTGACAGGAAAATGCTGCGCGCGCTAGACCGCGAACAGCACGTACAAGCCAATGGCGATGGCGATGACCGGCAACGCATCCACCAGGCCCATGACGATGAAAAACTGCGTCCTCAGCATGGGGATCAGCTCGGGCTGTCGTGCGGCGCCCTCAAGAAAACGCCCGCCCAGCACCCCGATGCCCACGGCAGCACCGGCGGCACCGATGCCGAGCATGAGTGCGCCCGCTATGTAGAGTACGGCTTGTGATAGTTCCATCGTAATTCTCCTGTTACCAGTTGCATGAAATGAGGTTACAAAATGTGTCGCTAGTGGTGCTGATGGGCCATGTCGAGATACACGATCGTCAGCACCATGAAAATAAAGGCCTGCAGCAGAATGATCAGAATGTGGAAGATGGCCCAGCCCAGTTGCAGGAACCCGCCCAGGGTGCCCCACAGGATCCCGCCGCTGTACAGCAGCGCGATCAGGATGAAGATCATCTCCCCCGCGTACAGGTTGCCGAACAGGCGTAGCGCCAGCGACACCGGTTTCGAGATCAGCGAAATGCCTTCCAGCAAGAGGTTCGCAGGCAACCCCCACTTGCCGAACGGCTGGAACGAAAGCTCGCCCAGAAAGCCGCCGAGGCCCTTGATCTTGATGCTGTAGTAAATCATCAGCGCGAACACGGCCACGGCCAGGCCGGCCGTGATGTTCAGGTCCGTGGTCGGCACGATCTTGAAATACACGTGGTGCGGGTCCATGCCCAGCGCGAAATGGCCGAACTGCCCGGCCAGCCAGGGGATCCAGTCCACGGGCACCAGGTCCATCAGGTTCATCAGCAGCACCCAGACGAAGACCGTCAGGGCCAGCGGCGCAATCAGGTCGTTTTTCGCGCTGAACGAGCCACGCACGTTGTCGTTGATGAAGTCCACCACCCACTCGACAAAGTTCTGCAGTCCGCCGGGCGTCTCGGCCGTCATGGAGCGCGCCGCGCGGTGAAACACGAAGAGGAACAGCGCACCGAGCGAGAACGACCACAGCAGGCTGTCCACATGGATCGACCAGAAGCCCATCTCCGCAACCTCCTCGGCACTGTGGGCAAAGCCCCAGTGTCCGTCCGGATGCCGCCCGTAGGTCCAGTTCGTCAGGTGATGCTGGATGTACTGCGACGAAGTGACAGTGCTTGCCATGGCTCAGGTAACGGGCCGGGGGGCCGCCTCCGGTTTCAGCAGCGGGACCGCCCAGTTGCAGGAATGCGCCACGAAGTAGGTGGCCAGCAGCACCAGGGGGTGCACGCCCTCGTAGTGGATGAAGACCACGGCAAACAGCAGTATCGCGAGCATCATTTTTACGAATTCCGCACCGAAGGCGGACCAGACCAAGCCTCGGATCTGCAGGCTGCGTTTTCTCGGGAACAGCTGGCGGGCAAAATACAGGTTGGGCAGCACGCAGATCAGACCGCCCAGCAAGGCCGACAGGGCCAGCTCATGCTGCACAACGAACAGGAGCGCGGACACGCCAAGGGTGACCGCCCACTGCGCGATGAGGATGCGGTTCACCTGCAAGGGTGCGTTCAGTTTTCGAGCCAATGTTCCAATAGGGTCCGGGGCCGGTCTGCAGCGACTTTCGCGCTGCTTCGTGCGACAGTCCCAACGCTCGCCTTTGATGGGCCTGCAGCATGTTTTTCAAGAGGCGCGAAGTATACGGTTTGGACATCAAAATCTCAACCGCATGCAGGGTAGCTCACAGCCGCAAATCGGGGTGGTCTGCGGGGACGGATTTTTGCCTGCCGGCATATCCCGAAAGGGGATGGATAGACGTTCTAGAAACTGTAGCGCATCGAAAGGGCGGCTTTGTTTTCGCGCTTGCGAATGATGCTCGTGCCATCACGCTCCGCGGTCCTGTCCGTGTGATTCAGGCCGAGGCTCACAGACGGTGCCGATTGTTCTTGGGCCATCAAGTCAGTATTCTCTACCGGGACATGGCCCCCCTTATGGGAGGGGTGTCTTTGCCCCGGGCCGGGACAAAGACGGGTGGGCCCTGTGGGCGCGCACAGGCTAGCTGGCCGCATCGGGGCTGGGCTTGCCCGGGCTGCCTCATATCGGGACGCAGAAGCCTTACAGTCTCAAAAACAAGGGAGATGATTGTATGAGGTTGATTTTAACTCCCGCGACCAGGGCGACCCTGCTGGGGCTGGTAGTCCTGCTCGGCACACCGGCCATGGCGGATGATTCGCGGCACTCAGGCTGGTACGTGAGCGCAGGCGCAGGCCTCGGCTGGATGGCAGAGATCAAGCAGGCGGGCTGGAACCGGGACATGATCTGTTATCCGAACGATGACTGCAGCCAGAAGAGTTCCATCGGCGGCTATCAGTGGTTCTACGACCATGACGCAGACCGTGGTAACGTGTTTGAATTTGCCGTTGGCCGGGTTTGGGGCGCCTTGCGCCTGGAGCTCTCGGCAAACCGCCGCGAAAACGATCTCGGCCGGGAATTTACCGGCAGCTCCTACCTGGACGGAACACCGATCTTGCCGGACACCACGTCCGGCTATACCAGCCAGTCCGTGGATCTGATCGATCGTTTGCGAACAGAGGGCCTGCAGTTGAATGCCTACTACGATTTCCCGCTCGCATGCGGTCGCCTCACTCCATACCTGGGGGTCGGGATTGGGGTTTCCCGCATCAAGCTCTACGGGCTGGTGTACAGAAGCGAGTACAGCTGCGATCACAGCTGCAATGCCGAGTTATCTCCGCCCGGGGCCTATAATTCCTGGAAGGACGTGGATCTTCGCGACACCGTGTTTTCCGCACACCTGCATGCCGGGGCAGACTACAGCATTACGGAGCAACTGCAGCTGGGCCTCAAGCTGACCTACAGCAAGGCCGGTGACCTGCGCGATACGAAAGGCTACATCGAGCATCCAATCCCGGACCAGGTCTTCCGTACAAAAATCAGCGGCATGGACCACTGGTCCCTGCTGCTTAACGTGAAGCACCGGTTCGGCAACTAGGCAACTCGAGACTGCGAGCCGCCCGACACCCTAGGATACGGGTGCCAATAAACCTCTCTTAGGATTCAGTCTTGCGCTGAAATAAGCCGTTCGACGATACCGCCGAACTCATCCAGGTTGGCATAGGAAATCGACACCTGGCCGCTGCCATTTTGACGGTGACGGATTTTCACGCGGGCATGTAGCTGCCCGGAAAGCTTTTCTTCCATGCGCTGGATGTCGGGGTCTGTGCGACCCTGGCCGCGCGGGGGTTGTACGGTGCCCGAGCCCATCCGCTTGACCAGTCTCTCGGTCGCGCGAACTGACAGGCTTTGGCGCACCACGGCATGGGCGGCCTCGAGCTGTCCGGCTTCGTCCAGGGCCAGCAGGGCGCGTGCATGGCCCATCTCGATGCGCCCCTGATCCAGCAGGTCCTTTACCGCCGCCGGCAGGGTCAGCAGGCGCAGGCTGTTGCTGACGGCCGTGCGCGAGCGGCCTGTGGCATCTGCCACCTGCTGGTGGGTCAGGTCGAAATGCTCGACCAGGGTGGAAAATGCCCGCGCTTCCTCAAGCGGGTTCAGGTCCTCGCGCTGCAGGTTCTCGACCAGGGCCATGGCGGCCGCTTCCGAGTCGCTTGCCTCGCGCACGATGGCCGGTATCTCCTGCAGGCCGGCTTGCTGGGCGGCCCGCCAGCGGCGTTCCCCGGCAATCAGCTGGTACTCCCCTCCGACCTCGCGCACCACGACGGGCTGCATCACGCCCTGTTGGCGGATCGATTCCGCCAAGGCTTGCAGCGCTTCGGGCTGCATCGACTGGCGTGGCTGGTACGGACTGCGTTGGACCCGCTCGATCGGCAACTGCCGCAGGGCCGCACCGCGCGCATCTTCTTTCGTGCCCGGGCCAGGGGTACTCAGTAATACATCGACCCCCAGTGTGCCCAGCCCTCGTTTCTTCTTTGTCATGACTCCGGTGTGTGTTGCTGCATCTCCGGCGAGCCAGGCGCCGTTGTTTCGGGCCCCTCCACGCGCGCCAGCATCTCGTTGGCCAGGTTCAGGTAGGCCTGCGCGCCGCGCGAGTATGCATCATACAACAACACCGGCAGGCCGTGGCTAGGGGCCTCGGCCAGTGTCACGTTGCGGGGGATGATGGTGCGAAAGACCTCTTCGCCGAAGTGCGAGGCCAGCTGGCTGGAAACATCGTGGGCCAGGTTGTTGCGCGAGTCGTACATGGTGCGCAGCAAGCCCTCGATCCCAAGCGCCGGGTTGGCGGTACGGCGCACCCGGTCGATGGTTTGCATCAGGGCCGACAGTCCCTCGAGCGCATAGTATTCGCACTGCGTCGGAATGATGACGCTGTCCGCCGCCACCAGGCCGTTGAGCGTGAGCATGTTGAGCGAGGGCGGGCAGTCGAGGAAGACGTAGTCGTAGCGCTCGTGCAGCGACTGCAGGGCCTCGCGCAGCCTGAACTCGCGGCCCTGGAGTTCCAGCAGGCGCACTTCGGCCGTGGTCAGCTGCTCGTTGCCGGGCATCAGGTCGTAGCCGCCCTTGCATCCGGGAACGACGCATTCTGTGGCCAGCGCATCCTTCATCAGGGCCTGTGCCGTGGTGTTCTCCACCTCCCGCTTGTCGACCCCGGAGCCCGTGGTGGCATTGCCTTGCGGGTCCAGGTCAATGAGCAGCACTCGGCGGGGAACGTTCGCCATGGCGGCAGCCAGATTCACCGAGGTGGTGGTCTTGCCCACGCCGCCCTTCTGGTTGGTGATGGAGACTGTCCTCATGAACCCTTTTCAAGCGCGGCGATTTGTCGGCCGGTGCCCGCGCCCGGAACACCCGCCGGATACACGCCCCGCAGGCAATACCCGCTGGGCAACTCTGGCAGGGCGGCGCCCTGGCCCAGCATGAGCAGCACCCGGCCACGCTCCAGCAGGGGGTCCACCCAGGCCAGCAGCGTATCTGCAGGTGCCAGCGCACGGCTCACCACCGTGTCAAAGCCCTGTGGCGGTACGTACGCTTCCACCCGTTGCCGGTGCACCCTGGCATTTTGCAGGCCGATCTCGATGATGCACTGCTGGATGAACCGGGTTTTCTTGGCATTGGCGTCGAGCAGCAAAAATTCCCGGTCCGGGCAGGCAATCGCCAGCGGGATGCCGGGCAGCCCGGCGCCGCTGCCGACATCGATCACGCGGCGACCGGCCAGGTGCGGCAGCAGGCTCAGGCTGTCGAACACATGGCGGTGGAGCAGCGTGTCGGTGTCTGCCACAGCCGTGAGGTTGTACGCCGTGTTCCATTTTTGCAGCAACTGCATGAATTGCAGCAGCGCCTGCCGGCAGTCGGTGTCTGCCGGGATCTGCATCTGTCGCAGCCCGGCCTCAAGCTGCGGCCCGTCCTGCGGGGGCGAAAGGGGGGTCGAGGGTACGGCCAAAGAACTCACGCGCTCTGCTTCAACTGCTCACGCGTTCTCAGGTGCACTAGCAACAGCGACAGTGCCGAGGAGGTCATGCCCGGGATCCTGGCGGCCTGCCCCAGGGTGCGTGGGCGAATCTCGGCCAGCTTCTGGCAGGCCTCGTTGGACAGCCCGGTGATGGCGGCATATTCCAAGTCCTCCGGCAAGCGGACATGTTCTTGCTGGGAGAGGTGTCGGGCCTGGGCGTCCTGGCGTTCGATGTAGCCGGCGTAGCGGGCCTGGATCTCGATCTGCTCGGCGACGTCCGGGGCGATGTCCGCGCATTCCCCAGGGACCAGCCGGCGCAGTTGTTCGAGGCTCGTGTGCGGTCTTCGCAACAGGTCATACAGGCTGTATTCGTGCCTGAGTTCACCGCCCAGTAGCTTGCGCGCCTGTGCGGGCGACACGTCCTGCGGGCGCAAACGGGCGGCCTGCAGGTGCCGGGTCTCGCGCTCGATGGCCTCGCGCTTTTGTACAAATGCCTGCCAGCGCGCCTCGGGCAGGCAGCCGAGCCGGTAGGCGGTTTCGCTGAGCCGCAGGTCGGCATTGTCCTGGCGCAACAGCAGGCGGAATTCGGCGCGGCTGGTAAACATGCGGTACGGCTCCAGAGTGCCGCGCGTGACCAGGTCATCCACCATGACCCCGAGGTAAGCCTCATCGCGGCGCACGACCCAGGCCTCCTTTTCCTGCACACGGCGCGCAGCGTTGATGCCTGCCAGCAGCCCCTGGGCGGCCGCCTCCTCGTAGCCCGTGGTGCCGTTGATCTGGCCGGCAAAATACAGCCCCTGCACGGCCCGGGTCTCGAGGCTGGGACGCAGGTCGCGCGGATCAAAAAAGTCGTATTCGATGGCGTAGCCGGGGCGCGTGATGTGCACGTTCTCGAAGCCCTTGATCGAGCGCACGAAGTCGCACTGGGTCTCATAGGGCAGGCTGGTCGACAGCCCGTTCGGGTACACCTCGTGGGTGCGCAGGCCTTCCGGTTCGACGAATACCTGGTGTTGGGTGCGGTCTGCAAAGCGGGTGACCTTGTCCTCGATGGAAGGGCAATACCGCGGGCCGACGCTCTCGATGCCGCCGTTGTACATGGGGGAGCGGTGCAGGTCCTTGCGGATCAGGGCATGCGTGGTCTCGTTGGTGTAGGTGATGTGACAGCTGACCTGCTCGGGGTGCAGTTCGCGGCTGCCCGCAAACGAGAACACCGGGGTCGGCACATCGCCGGGCTGGCGTTCCATGACGCTGAAATCGATCGTGCGCCCGTCCAGGCGCGGCGGGGTGCCGGTTTTCAGGCGCCCGACCCGAAACGGCAACTCGCGCAGGCGCTGTGCGAGGGTCAGGGCTGGCGGGTCGCCGGCGCGCCCGGCGCCGTACTGGATGTCGCCGACATGGATCTTGCCGCCCAGAAACGTGCCGGTGGTCAGCACCACGGACGGTGCTTCGAACCGCAGGCCGGACTGGGTGACAACCCCGCGCACGGCATCCTGCTCGACCACCAGGTCATCGACCGCGGCCTGGAAGAGATGCAGGCCTTCCTGGTTCTCCAGCAGCTCGCGGATGGCGGCCTTGTACAGGGCCCGATCCGCCTGCGCCCGGGTGGCGCGAACCGCCGGGCCCTTGCGCGAGTTCAGGATGCGGAACTGGATCCCGGCACGGTCGGCCGCCAGCGCCATGGCCCCGCCCATGGCGTCGATTTCCCGGACCAGGTGGCTCTTGCCGATCCCGCCGATGGCCGGGTTGCAGCTCATCTGCCCGAGGGTCTCGAGGCTGTGGGTCACCAGCAGCGTGCGACATCCCATGCGCGCAGCCGCGAGCGCCGCCTCGGTTCCGGCGTGTCCGCCACCGATGACGATGACCTCGTAGTGCTGCGTGGATGTGTTCATGTTCGAAAGTCCATGTGCGTGTGGCATGCCCGGGGCCGGCCTTCGTGCGTACCCCGTCTGCAAATCCCGCCCATTGTACTGAACCCGGTGTGCGGACTCGACTACTTTCCGATGCAGAACTCGCTGAAGATGCGGCCCAGCAGGTCTTCGGAACCGAATTCGCCGGTAATTTCGCCAAGTGCCTGCTGGGCCAAGCGCAGGTCCTCACCGGCAAGCTCCAGTCCGCGGGCCTCGCGAAGCCCCCGCACGGCGGCCTGGACATGGTCCCGGGTGCGCTGCAGGGCGAGCCGGTGGCGCCTGCGTGCCAGAAACGGCGTGCTCGCCTGCTCGCTTCCCAGCAGCCGGGCGCGGATCAGCTCGATCAGCGCCGGCAGGCCCGAAGCGGTCTTCACCGACAGGTAGACTTCATCCTCAAGGGCCTCGGGCACTTGGTCGGTCAGATCGATCTTGTTGTGCGCCCGGATGCAGCGGGCACCATCCACTTCCTCGGGCAGCACCTGCCCGGGTTGCGTGACATCGTCCATCCACACCACCAGGTCCGCCTGCGCCAGCGTACGGCGGGTGCGCGCGATGCCCTCGCGCTCGATGGCGTCCTCGGTCTCGCGCACACCGGCGGTATCCACCACGTGGACCGGCATGCCCGCGATTTCAATGTCCGTGGCCACGGGATCACGGGTGGTCCCGGGTGCGGCGGTCACAATGGCGATGTCGCTTTGTGCCAGCGCGTTGATCAGGCTGGACTTGCCGACATTGGGTGGGCCTGCGATGGCGAGCGTGGCCCCGGCGTGCAGGCGCTCTCCCACCTGGGCCTGCTTGAGAAGGGTTGCGATATCCGTGCCGAGCTGTTCCAGCTGTTCGCAAAAATGCTGCGCTTGCTGCACATCGAGGTCCTCGTCGGGGAAGTCCAGATATGCCTCGATGCCCGTGCGCACGGCCACCAGTTGCTCCAGCACGTCCTGTACGCGCGCGGAGAAAAGCCCCTGCAGGGAGCGGTTGGCCAGGCGCACGCACTGCTCGGTGGAGCTTGAGATCAAATCGGCGATGGCCTCGGCCTGGGCCAGGTCGATCTTGCGGTTCATGAAGGCCCGCAGGCTGAATTCGCCGGGCTCTGCCAGCCGTGCGCCGTGCGCGCACAGGGTGTCCAGCAAAAGGTCGCACACCACCGGGCTGCCGTGGGTGTGGAATTCGACCAGTTCCTCGCCTGAAAACGAGGCCGGCGCCTGGAAATAGAGCGCGATGCCCTGGTCGATGCGTTCCCCGCGGGCATCGTAGAAGCCGGTCAAAATAGCCTGGCGCGCGGCCAGCTTGCGATGCGTCACCTGCTCGGCAATGGTGTGCGCATCCGGCCCGGACAGCCGGATCACGGCCAGGGCGCCGCGCCCGGGCGCGGTGGCCACTGCACAGATGGAGTCGACGGAGGATGGGATGACGTTGGGCAAGGCCGGCGCCCTATCGCGTGGCGTTCGCGCCTAGTAATCCGCGTTTTCAATACGCTTGGTAATCACGTATTGCTGGGCAATGGACAGGAGGTTGTTGACCAGCCAGTACAGCACGAGGCCGGCCGGGAAAAACGCCATGAAGGCCGTCATCATGATCGGCATCATGGCAAAAATCTTGGCTTGCATGGGGTCCGGGGGCGCCGGGTTGAGCTTGAACTGGATGTACATGGTGATGCCCATCAAAAGCGGCAGCACGAAAATCGGGTCGCGCAGCGAGAGGTCGTGAATCCACAGCATGAACGGCGCCTGGCGCAACTCGACGCTTTCGACCAGCACCCAGTACAGGGCCAGGAACACGGGAATCTGCACCAGGATCGGCAGGCAGCCGCCGAGCGGGTTGATCTTTTCCTTCTTGTACATTTCCATCAGCGCCTGATTCAGCTTCTGCTTGTCGTCCGCATAGCGCTCGCGCATCGCCTGGAACCGGGGCTGGATCTTGCGCATGCGGGCCATCGACTTGTAACTGGCTTCCGAGAGCTTGAAGAACACCAGCTTGACCGCGATCGTCACCAGGATGATGGCCATGCCCCAGTTGCCGACCAGCTTATGGAACCACTCCAGCAACCAGAACAGCGGCTTGGAAAGAATCGAGAACATGCCGTAGTCCACGCTCAGGTCGAGTCCCGGTGCAATCTCCTCCATGCTGCGCTGCAGCTTGGGCCCGGCATACAGGCGTCGCTTGAACTCGCCCTGTGTGCCGGGCGGGACCGTTTGCGAGGCGGACAGCATGCCGATCAGGTATTGCGGCCCGTTCGCGCCCTGCACGCGCTTGCTGTAGAACCGGTTCGCCTGTTCGGGCTCTGCGACCCAGGCCGAAACGAAATAGTGCTGCAGCATCGCCGTCCAGCCACCGTTTACCTGCATGTTGAAGGGCTCGTCTTCGATGTCGTCGAAGGAGTGCTTGTGATACGCGCCGTCGTAGTAGGCCGCCCCGGTGTAGGTCGGCAGGCGCAGCCAGCTGCGATCCTCGGGGATGGCGCTGTGGCGCAACTGCTGGTACTGGCGACCGGTCCAGAGGGCCGGGCCCGGGTTGAGCACGCGGTGGCTGACATCGATCACGAAGTCGCCGCGATAAAAGGTGAAGATCTTCTCCACCCGAAGGCCGCCGTCACCCTGCCAGACAAGCCTGACCTGCAGGCGGTCCTGGCCGTCTGCCAGAACATAGCGGGAGCGCTCGGCCGTGTAGATTTCGTGATGGCTCGGCGCCAGCGATGGCGGTGCCGGCTGGCCATGGATGTTGTCGTGGCGCAGCCCGGACTGCGCGATATGGGTCTGCTCATCGTCGTGCAAGAGACGAAAGCCGACATCCTTTTTCTGCAGGGACACAGGGTAGGTCAGGGTGTCCAGCTGGCGGATGTCGCCGCCGCGGGTATCGATGACGACGTCCAGCACATCGGTTCGGACCTGCACCTGCGGTGTGCGGGCGCTGGTCCGAGGTGACTCGCGTTCCGGGGCTGCGGCAGGCGCGGGTGCCTCGGGCGTATCCGGGGCCAGGAGTTCCGGAAGATCTTCGGCCTCGGCCAAGTCGCGGACCTCACCCTGGGTTGTCGGCGGGATTGCGGGCGGCGGGGCCTGTTCGTGCTGCCAAGTCAGCCAGATCATGTACAGTATGAAGGCTAAAGCCAGGTACAGGAAGAATCGCTGGTTAGCCATGCTTGCGTTCCGGTACGGGGTCGATGCCGCCTTCATGCCAGGGATGACAGCGCGAAAGGCGCTTGGCCGCGAGCCAGGCACCGCGTACGGCGCCGTGGCGGCGGATGGCTTCGATGGCGTACGTCGAACAGGTGGGATGAAACCGGCACTGCTGCCCGATCCACGGACTGAGGAAAAACCGGTAGGCGCGGATCAGCAGGATCATCGCCTTGCCCAGCAGGGCTTCTATCTTTCTGTACATTCTTCCCATAGCCCGGTTAACTGCTGTCGCAGGCGATCCCTTGGCACGGCCCCGATCGGGCGTTTCAGGATCACCACGTAGTCACTGGCTTCCAGTCCGGCCTTGCACGTGCGAAAACTTTCCCGGATCATCCGCTTGATCGTGTTCCGGTCCACGGCGCGGCGCGCATTGCGCTTGGCAACCACCATGCCCAGGCGCGGGAAGCCCACCTGGTTTTTCCGCCTCAGCAGCGTGAACATCGTGCTGCTGGATCGGCGTGCCCGTCCAAAGACCCGCTTGAACTGGCGTGCCTGGTGCAGCCTTTCACGGTAGGTAAACGAGTAGTTGCCTGCGGACAAAAAACTACGGAGCCAAGCGCGTGCGTCCCTTGGCCCGACGGGCATTGATGACGGCACGACCACTCTTGGTCCTCATTCGAGCCCGGAATCCATGGGTGCGGGCGCGTTTCAGGTTGCTAGGTTGATAAGTTCGTTTCACAGCTTGTTTCTATTTTTCAATTCCTTGGGTCGGGAACCCTTCAAGAAGCGCAAAAATAATCCCGCAACTTGCGTTTGTCAACGCTTATTATTCAGTCACGAAACTGTGGATTACTGCCCGATTCCTCGATAGACTGGTGCACCGAATTCCACTAATAATAAAGCAAAACATCCTGGAGTTTTACACATGACGAGTGCCCTCTGGAATTCATGTGTACACCAACTTGAGTCCGAACTCACCGAACAGCAACTGAATACCTGGATCCGGCCCCTGCATGCGATCGAGCAGGACGGCGACCTGATCCTGCTGGCGCCCAACCGCTTCGTGCTGGACTGGGTACAGAGCCATTTCCTGGAGCGCATCGACGAGCTGGTCGAGGCGGACAGCCGCTCACCGGGTCGCCGCGTCAGCCTGGAAATCGGCAGCCACGAACCGGCCCCCGCGACCGCCGCACCCGCTCCGGACCCCAGGCCCTTCCAGCACAATCTCAACCCCTACTTCACTTTCGAGACGTTCGTGGAAGGCAAGTCCAACCAGTTGCCGCGGGCCGCCGCCCTGCAGGTAGCCAAGCATCCGGGCAGCACGTACAACCCGCTGCTGATCTACGGAGGCGTGGGCCTCGGCAAGACCCACCTGCTGCACGCCATCGGCAACCAGATTCTCGAGGACAACCCGTCGGCCAAGGTTACCTACCTGCACTCCGAGCGCTTCGTCGCAGACATGATCAAGGCCCTGCAGCACAACACCATCAGCGAGTTCAAGCAGCACTACCGCTCGATCGAGACCCTGCTGATCGACGACATCCAGTTTTTCGCCCGCAAGGAGCGCTCCCAGGAAGAATTCTTCCATACCTTCAACTCCCTGCTGGAGGGGCAGCGGCAGGTGATCCTGACCTGCGACCGCTACCCGAAGGATGTGGAAGGCCTGGAAGAGCGGCTGCGCTCGCGCTTCAGCTGGGGACTGACCCAGGCGATCGAGCCCCCGGAGCTCGAGACCCGGGTGGCGATCGTGCAGAACAAGGCGGAACTGCTGCACGTCAAGCTGCCGAACGAGGTGGCCTTTTTCATCGGCCGGCGCATCCGCTCCAACATCCGCGAACTTGAAGGCGCCTTACGCCGGGTAGTGGCCAATGCCCAGTTCACCGGTTCGGCCATCACCCTGGAATTCGCCAAGGATGCCCTGCAGGACCTGCTGGTCTCGCAGGACAAGATGGTGACCCTGGACAACATCCAGAAAACTGTCGCGGAGTACTGCCGCATCCGGGTCTCCGACCTGCTGTCACCACGCCGCACCCGTTCCGTGACACGGCCCCGCCAGATTGCCATGGCCCTGGCCAAGGAACTGACCAATCACAGCCTGCCCGAGATCGGCAGTGCCTTCGGCGGGCGCGATCACACCACCGTCTTGCACGCCTGCCGGCGCATCTCGGACCTGCGCGAGACGGATGCACAGATCAACAGTGATTACATTAACCTGTTGCGCAACCTAAGCAGTTGATAGCCTGTGGATAGACGGTGCTACAATCGGTACAAATTTTGCTGCGTCCACCTGTATACTGAACATACCCTGAAGTCTTCAGGCAATGCACCTGAAATCCCTAGGGACTTTTAAAATATCCTATTGATTTAATTAAGATTTTATTCTTTATACACAGAGACGAAACCCCTCTATAACAGCTATTACTCTTTATTATTATGCAGTTATCTATTACCCGCGAAGACCTACTCAAGCCCCTGCGCCAAGTCATCGGTGCCGTGGAACGCCAACAAACCATTCCCGCGCTGGGCCACGTGCTGGTGGTAGCCGAGGACGGAGGGCTTTCCTTCACGGCAACCGATCTCGAGATCGAACTGGTCGCCCGCATCGAGGCCTCCTTTGAAGAGGAAGGCAGCACGACCATCCCCGCGCGAAAGCTGTACGACATCTGCCAGGCCTTGCCAAGTGATGCCAGCGTGGATATCAGTGCAACTGAAGGCAAGGTCAAGGTGCAGTCCGGGCGCAGTCGCTTCACGCTTGCAAGCGTTCCCGTGGAGGACTTTCCGAGGATCCACGAAGTAGAACTGGACGAGCGCGTGACCCTGACCCAGGGGGAGTTCCGGGGCTTGATCGACCGGGCCTCCTTTGCCATGGCGCAGCAGGACGTGCGTTATTACCTGAACGGGCTGCTGCTTGAAATTGATCCGGAACAAACCCGAACAGTTGCGACCGACGGACACCGTCTGGCCTTGTCCCAGATCGCGCACAGCTCCGAAGTCGAGGCAGATCGGCGGATCATCATGCCGCGCAAGGGAGTTCAGGAGCTGCAGCGCCTGCTGGTTGAAGATGCATCACAGATCACCCTGTCGCTGGGCAAGAACCACGTGCAGGCCAGCATCGAGGGGCTGCAGATGACTTCCAAGCTGATCGAGGGACGCTTCCCCGAGTACCAGCGCGTCTTGCCGGAGCAGGAAGGCGCCCTGGCCCGCATGGATACGGCCACGCTCAAGCAGGCGCTGGGACGGGTCGCGATCCTGTGTAACGAGAAATACAAGGGAGTGCGTCTGATCCTGGACAGCGACAGCCTAGTCATCCAGGCCCACAACCCGGAGCACGAGCAGGCCGAGGACGAGATCGAGATACAGTACAGCGGCGAGAAGCATGAGATCGGCTTCAACGTGCAGTACCTGCTGGACGTGCTCAACGTGATGGAGACCGAGGCGGTGGACTTCTACATTCGGGACGGCAACAGCAGCGTGCTGATCCTGCCCGCGGAGCAGAGCGACAGCCGCTACGTCGTCATGCCGATGCGCCTGTAGCGGCCCACCGGTGCCTGCCGTTGCAGCTGTGTAGCC
Source organism: Gammaproteobacteria bacterium (assembly GCA_965205685.1). GTDB lineage: Bacteria > Pseudomonadota > Gammaproteobacteria > UBA4575 > UBA4575 > WTFY01. The sequence continues at coordinate 209,481 of OZ242174.1, forward strand.
TGTCCGCGCACAACTTCCGGCTGATCGAGCAACTGGAGATCGAGCCGGGCCCGCAAGTGACCCTGTTCTGGGGCCAAAATGGCGCCGGCAAGACCAGCATTCTGGAAACCGTGGACTTCCTGAGCCGGGGTCGCAGCTTCCGAAGCCGCCGCCTCGATGCGCTGCTGCGCAAGGGTGCCCGCACGCTGACCGTGCGCGGGACCGTGCGCGAGGCGGGAGTCCCGACCCATCTGGGCATCGAGAAGAGTGCGCGCGGGCGCGTGCTGCTCTGCAACCACCATAAAGCCGAGACCCTGTCCGCGCATGCTGCGCGCCTCCCGGTCGTGGCCCTGCATCCGGACAGCCATCGGCTGGTCCAGGGGGGCGCCCGGTACCGGAGGAACTACCTCGACTGGTCTGCGTTTCACGTGAAACCTGATTTTCTGCCCGCCTGGCGCGAATACAGCCGCTGTCTGCGCCAGCGCAACCAGGTCCTGCGCACCCGGGGCGGCATGCAGGAAATGCAGGCCTGGACACAAAGGCTCGCGGTCGCAGGCGAGCGCGTGGATAGTGCAAGATCGAGCATTATCGAGGAGATTAAACCGGTTTTCGATACATATAGCCGCAAATTGCTGCCAGAAGCTGAATCTGCCCTGCGCTACTTGCGGGGTTGGCCGGGCGAATCGGAGAGCCTGGAGGCGGCCCTGGTCCGGGCCCGCAGCCGTGAGCGCCGGAGCCTGGCCACCCACTGGGGCCCGCACCGTGCGGAGCTGGCCCTGTCCCTGAATCACCAGCCCGCCGCCCAGGTGGCCTCGAGGGGGCAGCAAAAACTGCTGGCGATGAGCCTGCTGCTCGCCCAGATCGCGCACCTGCAGGCGCATACCCGGCGGGACTGCGTGGTGCTGCTGGATGACATCGGCGCGGAGCTCGACCGCGATCATGCCGGGGCCCTGGTCCGGGAGGTGGCCGCGCTGGGCTGCCAGGCCTTCATGACGGCGCTGGCCCCGCAGGATGCGGATCTGCAGGCCTGGACGCAGGCCCGAATGTTTCACGTGAAACATGGAACATGCAAGCCCTCGGGCTGAAGCACTGCTATAATTGGGAATCACTGACTGCAGACCCGTTTCCATGGCATACGACTCTACCAATATCAAGGTCCTGAAAGGCCTCGAAGCCGTTCGCAAGCGCCCGGGCATGTACATCGGCGACACCGACGATGGCACCGGGCTGCACCACATGGTGTTCGAGGTGGTGGACAATTCCATCGACGAGGCCCTGGCCGGGCATTGCACCGAAATCCAGGTCAACATCCATTCCGACGGCTCGGTCACGGTGTCGGATAACGGCCGCGGCATCCCCGTGGATGTGCACGAGGAGGAGAACCGCTCTGCAGCCGAAGTCATCATGACCGTACTGCACGCTGGCGGGAAGTTCGATGACAACTCCTACAAGGTGTCCGGCGGCCTGCACGGCGTCGGCGTATCCGTGGTCAACGCCCTGTCCTCGCAGCTGCTGTTGCGGGTGAACCGGGGCGGATTCGGGTACCAGCAGGAATATGCCTGCGGCGAGCCCCGGCATCCGCTTCGAAAGCTGGGCAAGACCGACAAGACCGGCACCATCCTGCGGTTCACGCCCAACCCGGAGATCTTCAGCGACACCCAGTTTCACTACGACGTGCTCGCCAAGAGACTGCGCGAGCTGTCCTTTCTGAATTCCGGGGTCCGCATCATGCTCAAGGATGAGTGCTCCGGAAAAAGCGATACCTTTCAATACGATGGCGGGATCCGGGCGTTTGTGCAGCATCTCAATGCGAAGAAAAACCCGCTGCACGAGCAGGTCATCTACATCGATACCAGTCAGGGCGAGACGGCGGTGGAGGCCGCCCTGCAGTGGAATGATTCCTACCAGGAGAACATCTTCTGCTTCACGAACAACATTCCGCAGCGCGACGGCGGCACGCACCTGGCCGGCCTGCGCAGCGCACTGACCCGCACCCTGAACCAGTTTATCGAGGAGCAGGGCCTGGCCAAGAAGTACAAGATCACCACCACCGGGGACGATGTGCGCGAAGGTCTGACCGCCGTGCTCTCGGTCAAGCTGCCCGACCCCAAGTTTTCCTCCCAGACGAAGGACAAGCTGGTCTCCTCCGAGGTCCAGGGCGCCGTGCTCTCGGCCCTGAGCGAGCATCTGCGGGACTTCCTGATGGAAAGCCCGATCGAGGCCAAGGCCATCGTGGGCAAGATCGTTGAGGCCGTGCGTGCCCGCGAGGCGGCCCGCAAGGCCCGTGAAATGACCCGGCGCAAGAGTGCGCTCGAAGTCGCAGGCCTGCCGGGCAAGCTGGCCGATTGCCAGGAAAAGGACCCGGCCCTGAGCGAGCTGTTCCTGGTCGAGGGGGATTCTGCCGGCGGCTCGGCCAAGCAAGGGCGCGACCGGCATACCCAGGCCGTGCTGCCGCTGAAGGGCAAGATTCTGAACGTGGAGCGGGCCCGGTTCGACAAGATGCTCTCCTCCGTCGAGGTCGGCACGCTGATCACGGCCCTGGGGTGTGGCATCGGGTCCGAAGAGTTCGACGCGGACAAGCTGCGCTACCACCGCATCATCATCATGACGGATGCCGATGTGGACGGTTCGCACATCCGCACGCTGCTGCTGACTTTCTTTTACCGGACAATGAAAGAACTCGTCGAGCGCGGCCACATCTATATCGGCCAGCCGCCGCTGTACAAGGTCAAGAAGGGCAAGCAGGAGCAGTACATCAAGGACGACACCGAGCTCAATGCCCACCTGCTGCAACTGGCCCTGGACGGGGCGGCCCTGCATGTCAGTGCCACCGCTCCCGCCATCTCCAGCGCGGCGCTGGAGGCCCTGAGCAAGGACTATTTCGTGGCCATGTCCACGGTGCAGCGGCTGCAGCGCAGCCATGAGCAGGAGGTGCTGATGCAAATGCTGCGCACCCCGGCTCCGGCCATGGAAGCCGAGGACAACGGCACGGTTCCTGCGGCCCTTTCAAAGTGGTTTGAAACGCTTGCCGAACAGCTCAACCGGCGCAAGAGCGCCGGTACCCAGTACGAGGCGCGGCCGGGCCCGCAAGGCGGCTGGCCCCTGACGATGGTCAAGTGGGTGCATGGGCAGGCCTGGGACGACGTTTTCGAGGAGGACTTTTTCCTGTCCGCCGATTTCCGCCTCCTCGCCCGCTTCGCGGGACAGCTGGAAGGCCTGCTGGAGAAGGGCGCGTTCGTCAAGCGCGGAGAACGCACGCACAAGAGCCAGGACTTCGTTGAAATCATGGACTGGCTGATCGCCGAGGCCCAGCGCGGTTTGACCATCCAGCGCTACAAGGGGCTGGGGGAGATGAACCCCGAGCAACTGTGGGAAACCACCATGGACCCGGATTCGCGCCGTCTGACCCAGGTCAACATCGAAGATGCCATTGCTGCCGATGAGGTATTCACGACCCTGATGGGCGACGAGGTCGGTCCCCGGCGCGAGTTCATCGAGCAAAATGCCCTGACGGCGGCCAATCTCGACGTGTAAGCACTGGCGCTCTCAAGCAATACAACATATAAATCAATGACTTGTAAGTAAGCGGCCGGGAAACTACGGAAGCCCTGAAAAGTGAGAATCGCCTCCTGGAATGTCAATTCGCTGCGCGTGCGCCTTCCGCAGGTGCTGGATTGGTTGCAGGACAATCCCGTCGACGTGCTGGCCCTGCAGGAGACCAAGCTGGTGGACGAGGAGTTTCCGGTGCAGGAAATCCGCGAGGCCGGCTACCATGCGCAGTATTCCGGCCAGAAAACCTATAACGGGGTGGCGATCCTGAGCCGCGAACCTGCCAGCGAGGCGCAGGCCGGGATCGACGGGCTGGAGGATCCCCAGCGGCGGATTCTGGCAGCCACGGTCGAGGGCGTGCGGGTGCTGAACCTGTATGTGGTCAACGGCTCGGAGGTGGGCTCCGAGAAATATGCCTACAAGCTGGGCTGGCTCGATAAGGTGACCGCATTCTTGCGCACCGACCTGCAGCAATACCCCCGCTACGTGGTGCTGGGCGACTTCAACATTGCCCCCGAGGACCAGGACGTGCACGACCCGAAAGCCTGGGAGGGTTCCATCCTGTGCAGTGACCGTGAGCGCCAGGCCCTGCAGGCAATCCTCGATCTTGGCTTTGCCGACACCTTTCGCCTGTTCGAGCAAGAGCAGGACAGTTTCAGCTGGTGGGATTACCGGGCCGCGGGATTTCGCCGCAATCTCGGCCTGCGAATCGACCTGATCCTGGCCAGCGCGGAGCTTGAAGCCGTGTGCAGTTTCAGCACCATCGACAAGGAGCCCCGCGGCAACGAGCGGCCCTCCGACCATGCGCCGGTGATTGCAGAGTTTGATCTATAAAAGCAGCGATATTGCCGTTAAATATCGCTAATTTCTGTAAAAACCTCTTAACTTGTAGTATTTGGGAATTCGCCCCGTCAAGGGTCCATGGTAGATTCATGCCAGCCTACCCCGCGGGTTTGCTAAACCGGGCCTGTTTTGCTAAAAGTCTGCTGACGGGGGTCTTTGCCCGGAAACGCCCCAGGACCAGGACACCAAGAATCATGACGGGACCCACACGGGGAGGACACGACCAATGCGCAACATCATGGTGATCAATTCCAAGGGGGGCTCTGGGAAATCCACCATTGCGACCAATTTGGCGGCCTATTTCGCACTCCAGAACAAGTCCGTCGTGCTGAGGGATCATGACCCCCAGGGCTCCAGCACGCAGTGGCTCAAGGCCCGCCCACCGGGGCGCCCCCCGATCCGGGGTATCGCGACCTATGAGAAGGTGGCCAAGCGGCCCGGGCGCAATACGGATTACGTGATCATGGACGTCCCCGCCGGCCTTCACGGGCCCGCTCTGAGCAAGATGGTGAGCAAGGCGCAAACCATCCTGATCCCGGTACTGCCCTCGCCGATCGACATGCGCGCCGCAACCGATTTCATTGCCGAGATCCGAAACTGTGCCCCGGTGGTGCACAAGCGCGCCAAGCTGGCCCTTCTTGCAAACCGTTCGCGGGACTACACCAACATCTACTGGGAGCTGGACGATTTCCTGAGCCGCCAGCGCATCCCGTTCCTGACCATGCTGCGCGACAGCCAGCACTACATCCGGGCGGCTGAACGCGGGCTCGGAATTTTCGAGATGGCGCCTGCGGCCACCGCGGTAGACCGCGAACAGTGGCAGCCCATCATCAAATGGGTGAAGAGCAAGCGCAGCCAGCCGTAGCCCCTGTCCAACGCGTGCAAAGCGGCACCTTGCATCGACGGCCAAAGGCCGACCGTGTGGTGGTCGAAAAGGCGAAGCGCACGCTGTACCTGTACCGTGGCCAGGAATGCCTGAAGAGTTACTCGGTGGCTCTCGGCCAGCGTCCCTGCGGGGCCAAGCGCCGCGCCGGCGACCTGCGCACACCGGAAGGCCGCTACACGCTGGACTGGCGCAATCCCGACAGCAAGTATTTCCGTTCCATCCACATCTCCTACCCGAACGCACGCGACCTGCAGGAAGCCCGGCGCACCGGCCAGGATCCGGGTGGCGAAATCATGATTCACGGAGCGCCTGGAGATCCGGCTGAACAGTCTCGCCTGCTTGGCAAAGGCGCCGACTGGACGGCAGGCTGCATTGCCCTTTGCGACGAGGACATGCAGGAGATCTGGGATGCGGTGGAGGATGGAACGCCAATCGAGATCCTGCCCTGACCGGCAGGAGCGTAGAACCAGCCTAGGTCTGCACGTGCACCGACGCCGGGGCGCCAAGCGGGCGGTCCCTGCGGCTCAGCAGGTAGATGGCAAGCAGCACGGCCGGGATGCCGAGCAGGCCGGCATACAGGAAGAAGTGGATATAGCCAAAATCGTCCACGACTTTTCCGGAAAAGCCGCCGATGAATTTTGCCGGCAGCAGCATCAGGGAACTGAACAGCGCATACTGGGTGGCCGTGTAGGCGCGGTTGGTGAGACTGGACAAGTACGCGATGAAGGTCGAGCCCGCAATGCCGCCGCTCAGGTTATCTGCCGTGATGACCACAGCCAGCAGCAGGATCTCGGGTCCCTGGGTGGCCAGCCATGCAAACACCAGGTTGGTGACGACCACCAGCACCGCGGCCACGATCAGCATGCGCAATATTCCATAACGCATCACGAGCACCCCGCCCAGCAGGGCGCCGACGATCGTGACAATGACCCCGAAGGTCTTCGACACCCAGCCGATCTGCTCGTCCGAGAAGCCCATGTCGACATACAGCGGACCGGTCATGACGCCCATGGTGATGTCGCTGATGCGAAACAGCCCGATGAACAGCAAGATGACCAGCGCCATGAGCCCGCTGCGGCGAAAGAACTCCACGAAGGGCTGGACCACGGCGTCGGCGAACCAGCGACCCAGGCGAAGCAGACCGCTCGCCTTCGCATCCCCGGACGGCACACGCGGCGCATGCTCGGGCTCTGCCACGATCAGCGTGGTGATCATGCCCACCAGCATGAAGCAGCCCATGACGAAATAGGCAGTGTTCCAGGAATAGTTTCCCGCAATGATCAGGGCACCGCCCCCGGCCAGGATCATGCCCAGCCGGTAGCCCATCTGGTAGGTCGCTGCCATGGCCCCTTGCAGATCATCGGCCACCGCTTCGATACGCCAGGCATCGATACTGATGTCCTGCGTGGCTGACGAGAAGGCGACCAGCAGGGCGGCCAGCACCAGCACGCTCAACTGCGCCCCGGGAGTGTTGCCGGCCATCAGCCACAGTCCGACAAGCACCCCGAGCTGGGCAAGCAGCATCCAGCCGCGGCGCTGTCCCAGCCAGTCGGTCAGAAGCGGCAGGCGCAGGCGATCGACCAGGGGGGCCCAGGCGAACTTGAATCCGTACAGGATCGCAACCCAGGAGATGTAGCCGATGGTGGTGCGGTCAATTCCTTCGCGGCGCAGCCACACGGACAAGGTGCCAAACACCAGCAGCAGGGGCAGTCCTGCGGAGAATCCCAAAAACAGCATGGCCAGGACCCGGGGCCGGGTATAGACGGCAAAGGCTTGGCTCCACTGCCGGGAAGTTTCGCGTACTGAACTCAAATCGATAGATCGTAGTCCATAGTGAGCGGGGCATGATCGGAGAACCTTTCTTTGGTGTAGATCTCCGCGTGCCGGATCTTGCCTTTCAGCTCGGGGCCTGCCACATGGTAATCGATGCGCCAACCGACATTCTTGGCCCAGGCCTGCCCGCGGTTCGACCACCAGGTGTACTGGTCTTCCAGCTGGTTGACCTCGCGAAACGCGTCCAGGTAGCCCACATCATAGAACAGCGTATCCAGCCATGCACGTTCTTCCGGCAGGAACCCGGAGTTTTTCTGGTTGCCGCGCCAGTTTTTCAGGTCGATATTCTTGTGGGCAATGTTCCAGTCGCCACAGATAATGTAGGCACGGCGCCGGCGCTTGAGCTTTTTCAGATGCTGCATGAAGCTGTCCATGAAGCGGAACTTGGCCTGCTGGCGCTCCTCACTCGAAGATCCAGAAGGTGCGTACAGGGACACGACCGACAGGGTTTCGAACTGGTATTCCAGGTACCGCCCCTCGTCGTCGAATTCGCGGTCCCCGTAGCTTCGAATGATACGTTGCGGCTTCTGCCGGCTGTAGAGGGCCACCCCGCTGTAGCCTTTTTTCAGCGCATCCACGTACTCGCAGTGGTAGCCGGTGGGAAAAAACGTGGCATCGTTTTCGAGTTGATGGATCTGCGCCTTGGTTTCCTGTACGCAGACAAGGTCTGCATCCCGAGACGGGAGCCAGTCAAAAAATCCCTTGCGGGCCGCCGCCCGGATGCCGTTCGCATTGAGGGTGATGATGCGCATGGTGTGCAAGAATAATCGCTGCACGGAGTGAATGCACGAATTCGTCGGGGGGTTGACGCGCGGTACCGTGAAAACCACCAATTCGGCCACAAAGCCAGTGATATACTGGCCGCCGTCATGCGCTCTGGCTTCGTCAATTCCTGGACCAACAGAAATCCTTGGCGCGAACGCATGGACCGCAATGACGTGCTGATCTTCGACACCGAGACGACCGGCCTCGATGGCGCCGCTGAAATCGTGGAGCTGTCCATCATCGACACCGCCGGCAACGTGCTGTATGACGCACTGGTGATGCCTAAGGGCAATATCCCGGGAGCCGCATCCAGAGTCCACGGCATTGACCGCGGCATGTTGCAGAAGGCAGGGGCCCGGCCCTGGCCCGAGCATCACGACGAAGTCATGCGCATATTGCAAGGGGCCAGGACGCTGCTGGCCTACAACATCAAATACGATGCTCGCCTGCTCTGGCAGACTGTCGATCAGTACGCGCTGCCTTTGGCCCAACTGCCAGAACAGGATTGCGTGATGCTGGCCTATGCCAAGCACCGGCGTGTGCCTGGCTCAAGGGGAGACTACCGGTGGCACAAGCTGCAGGATGCCCTGGACCATGAGGGTCTGCATGTGCAGGGACAGGCGCACCGTGCCCTGGCCGACTGCCAGGCCACCCTCGGAATCGCCCGGGTTTTGGCCAGATAGGGCCAAATCGCCTATTTTAATTAGAGCCCGATTCCCGAGAGGGGATGGGACCAAGCCTGACCACCTGGCAGAGCGCGCTTTGTCGCCCGGTGCGGTATCCTTGGCGCTGAACAGGCCCTGGGCCGGAGGAAAATCGGTGACCCGTCAGAATTCCATCAACAGTCAGGCGTTCATCCAGTTCGCGCTTGAACGCCAGGTCATCCAGTTTGGCGAGTTCACGCTCAAGTCCAAACGGGTGGCACCCTATTTCTTCAACACCAGCCTGTTTCATGACGGCCAGTCGCTGGGGCAGCTGAGCCGCTTTTATGCCGAGGCCATCGTGCAGGCCGGGTGTGAGGCCGACATGCTGTTCGGGCCCGCCTACAAGGGTATCCCGCTGGTTGCAGCAGTCGCCATGACTTTGGCCAGAGAGCACGGCATCAACCTGCCCTATGCCTTCAACCGCAAGGAGGCCAAGCAGTACGGCGACCAGGGCAGCGTCGTCGGTGCGCCCCTGCAGGGGCGGGTGCTGATTGTGGATGATGTGCTCACGGCCGGGACTGCGGTGGACGAGGCAGTGTCGATCATCCGGGGTCACGGAGCCCAGCCGCAGGGCGTGGTGATTGCATTTGACCGCGGAGAATGGGGCGCCACGCAGGGCCGGCTGGCCACCGACGATGTCAGGCAGCGCCACGGCATCGAGGTGTTCTCGGTGGCGACGATCGAGGATCTCATCGAGCATGCGGGCACCGGTGCCTGCGGGCCGGAGCAGATTGAACGCATCCGGACGTACCTGCAGACGTTTGGCAAGCTGGCGTGAGGTGTGGGCGCGCACGCGCCCCGGGTTCAGCTGTGCAGCAGGGTGCCGATGCCTTCGCTTGTGAACAGCTCCAGCAGCACGGCATGCTGGATGCGCCCGTCGATGATGTGGACGGTTTTCACGCCCGAGGCCAGGGCATCCCAGGCGCACATCGCTTTCGGTCGCATGCCGTCGCGGATGATGCCCTCTGCGATCAGGGGTTCGATTTCACGAGAAGCCAGTCGGGTCAATAGCTGACCGTCCTTTTGCACGCCCTCCGTGTTGGTCAGCAGGATCAGCTTTTCCGCATGCAGGGCCGCGGCCACCTTGCCGGCCACGGAATCGGCATTGATATTCAGGGTCTGGCCATCCTTGTCGCTGCCCGTCGGTGCGATGACAGGAATGAAATCGTCGCCCTTGAGATGGTTCAGCAGGGTGGGGTCGATGCTGACCACCTCGCCCGTATGGCCGAGATCGATGGTCTCGGTGCTCTCCGAGGCCTTGCGCTTGAGGGTCAGTTTCTTGGCGCGGATCAGGCGGCCATCCTTGCCGGTGATCCCCATGGCCCGCCCGCCATGCTGGTTGATCAGCTGCACGATCTCCTTGTTGACCAGCCCGCCGAGGACCATTTCCACGATGTCCATGGTTTCGCGGTCGGTGACACGCTGGCCTTCCACGAACTTGCTCGCCTTGCCGGTTTTCTCCAGCAGCTCCGTGATCTGGGGGCCGCCGCCGTGCACGATGACCGGATTAATGCCGACGTGCTTGAGCAACACGACATCGCGCGCGAAGCTGCTTTTCAGCGTTTCATCGACCATGGCGTTGCCGCCGTACTTGATGACCACGGTTTGACCGGCAAACTTCTGGATGTAGGGCAGCGCCTCGATCAGCACCTTGGCCGTGGTTGCAGCGTCTTCAGATTTCATGGACGGATACGGGCATCGTTCAAAAGGGGGCTATTCTATCCGGGATCGCACCGTCTAAAAAGGTAATTCTAGTCCGGCGTCCACGCTCAGCAACTGGGCACGGAAGGCCGCCTGGACATCCTGCAGGGCCGCCTCGTCGCGGGCTTCAAAGCGCAGCACCAGGGCAGGCGTGGTATTCGAGGCACGCACCAGGCCCCAGCCCGTGGCATATTCGGCACGCACCCCGTCGATGGTCAAAACCTGCGCCCCGGGCAGGTGTACCTGCTGGCCGAACGCCTCCATGAAGGTGTGCTGGTCGCCGTCCTGGCCGAGGCGAACGACGATTTCCGGTGTGCAGATATCATCGGGCAGGGTGTCGAACAACTCGCTCGCGGCAAGCCGCTGCTTGGACAGGATCTCCAGCAGCCGCGCCGCACTGTACAGGGCATCATCAAACCCGTACCAGCGGTCCTTGAAAAAGACGTGCCCGCTCATCTCGCCGCCGAGCACGGCGTCGGTTTCCGCCATCTTGTCCTTGATCAGCGAGTGCCCGGTTTTCCACATGACGGCCTCGCCGCCGGCCTGCTCGATGACCGAACGCAGGTTTTTCGAACACTTCACGTCGAACACCACCCGGCCTCCCGGGTGCTGCGACAGCACGTCCCGGGAATAGAGCATCATCTGGCGGTCCGGCCACAGCACCCGGCCCCGCTCATCGACCACCCCCAGGCGGTCGCCGTCGCCGTCGAATGCGAGCCCCAGGTCGAGTTGCCCTTGCCTGACGCAGTCGATGAGGTCGCGCAGGTTTTCCGGGACGCTGGGATCGGGATGGTGGTTGGGGAAATCGCCGTCGACCTCGCAGTACAGGCTCTCGACCTCGCAGCCCAGCCGGGAAAAAAGCGCCACGGCCGCCGGTCCGGCCACCCCGTTGCCGCAGTCGATGGCGATGCGAAGCGGGCGCGAAAGGCGGATACCTGCGCACACCTCGTCAAGGTAGCGCTCCAGCACCGCGTCCTTGCGCCGTTGCCCTTCGGGCGCGCGCGCCGGGCCTTCCTGGATGTGCCGGCAGATGGCCTGCAGGGCCTCGCCAAACAGGGTCTTGCCGTCCATCATGATCTTGAGGCCATTGTATTCGGGCGGGTTGTGGCTGCCGGTCACCATCACGCCGGCGCCGGTCTCAAGAACATGCGTGGCGTAGTACAGCACGGGGGTCGGCACCTCGCCGATGTCGACCACGGAGCGACCGCTGTCCGCCAGTCCGGCACCCAGCGCCTCGGACAGCGCCCGGCTGGACCGGCGCCCGTCCCGCGCGATGACCACCGGCGGGGTGTGCGGGTACAGGGCACCGAGTGCGCATCCGATTCTCTGTACGCAGTCCGGGGTCAGGTCCGTGTCCACGAGGCCACGGATGTCGTAGGCGCGAAAGATGAGCGGGTTGACGGGCATGGTGCGCGTCGCCTGGGGCTCAGGCGATCCCGGAATGACCGAAGCCGCCGCTGCCGCGGTCCGAGGCGCCGAAGCGTTCCACGATTTCGAACTCGGTCTGCACCACCGGCACGATGACCAGTTGTGCGATGCGGTCACCGACATTGACTTCGAACGGATCGCTGCCGCGGTTCCACAGGGATACCATCAGGGGGCCCTGGTAATCGGAGTCGATCAGGCCCACGAGGTTGCCCAGCACGATGCCGTGCTTGTGGCCCAGGCCAGAGCGCGGCAGGATGGTGGCGGCCAGCCCCGGGTCACGAATATGGATGGAGATCCCGGTCGGGATCAGCACCGACTCCCCGGGGGCAACGCAGATCGGCTCCTGCAGGCAGGCCCGCAGGTCCATGCCCGCAGAGCCGGGCGTGGCATAGCTCGGCAGGGGGATCTCCCGGCCGATGCGCTCATCGAGAATTCTGATTTCGGTCTTTGATTTTTTTGAGGACTGTGACATTGCCCGGCTTGTGTGTGCTGGCATAACGTTCTGCGATCAGGCGGATCAGCCCGCGCGCAATCTTGGGCTTTCGGTCTTGCTCGAGCGAGTGGTGCCCACCCGGCCAGTACACCTCAAGCGCATTCTCCTCGCTGTCAAACCCGCACTGCGGGTCGGCCACGTTGTTGCAGGCGATCATGTCCAGCTGCTTGCGCTCGAGTTTCTGCAGCGCATGTTTCTCGGGTTCCCGGGTTTCCGCCGCAAAGCCGACCACGAACGGGCGTCGTGGCAGGCAGGCCACCTCCGACACGATGTCCGGGTTGCGCGTCAGCGCAAGCGACAGGTCGGCATGCAATTTCTTGATCTTGTCCGGCTGCTTGGCCACGGGCCGGTAATCGGACACCGCCGCACAACTGATGAATATCTGCTGATGCTCCACATGCCGGTGCACGGCCTCCAGCATTTCCTCGGCCGTGTTCACTTGCACACAGTGGATGCCCTCACCTGCGTTCAGGGCAACCGGACCGGATACCAGCTCGACGCTGGCCCCGGCATCGCGCGCGGCCTCGGCCAGCGCATAGCCCATGCGCCCCGAGCTGCGGTTGCTGATGTAGCGCACCGGGTCGATCGGCTCACGCGTGGGCCCGGCCGTGATCAGCACATTGAGCCCGTCGAGCTCATTGCTGTGGAACAGGTGGTCGAGCGACAGCAACAGCTGGCGGGCCTCGAACATGCGCCCTTCGCCGACGTCTCCGCAGGCCTGCTTGCCCGTGCCCGGACCAAACAGCAGGGTGCCGCGTTTTTTCAGGGCCTCGCAATTGCGGCGGGTGGCCGGATGGGACCACATGGCCTGGTTCATGGCCGGTGCCAGCGCAATCGGTGCCCGGGTGACCAGGCACAGCGTGCTCAGCAGGTCGTCGGCCCCGCCGTGGGTCAGCTTGGCAATCGTGTTGGCGCTGGCCGGGGCAATCAGGACGGCGTCGGCCCAGCGGGCCAGGGTGATGTGATCCATGCCATGCTCGGCCTGTGGCGCATCGAATTCATCGCTGGCCACCGGGTGGCCCGACAGTGCCTGGAAGGTGAGCGGGGTGACGAAGGCCTTGGCCTTTTCGGTCATGACCACCCGCACCTGCGCGCCCGCCTGCACCAGCTCACGCACGAGCTCGGCGCTTTTGTAGGCCGCAATCCCCCCGGTCACGCCGAGCAGAATGTTCTTGTTGGCTAGGGACATGGCCCGAGTCTACCAGAACAGGCGGCAGAATTGATGGTGGATGCGGGCCTGCAAACCCCCGGGGCTGTGCCCCGGGCGGCCCCTTTCGCCGTCACACCAGGGGCGCCCGCTCCCCCAGCAGGTAGCGCAGGGCATCCACGTAGTCAAAGCCCAGCGAGACCACGATGGTGGCCATCAGCGCCGCCATGGTCCAGCGCACCAGCCCGGGTGTCATGAAGTGTCTGCGCCGCCGATAGAGGTAAATTGCAAGCGGGGTCCAGACCACGATGTGCGGCAGGCCGATCATGCGAACATAGCCCACCTGCGCATGCCAGAGCGGCATCAGGGTGACCACGGCGATGGAAGTCGCAGCCACGACCGCGACGTCGAGCCACCGGGCACGGCACAGGAGCAGCACGATCGGGGCTGCGATGACGAGGCCAAACATCCAGCCCGACCAGACGACGATCGCGGGCGATAGCATCAGCACATCTCGTATCAAATCCATGCGGCACTCCTGGCGCTTCTCGCTCGCCATGGTATTTTGTGCGGGTTCGATAGTATCATTCTAGGGGTTCCGATGGCCCTCCAGATTGGGATGGCCGGATTGCGGGAAGTATTCGGCGCAGGGGAAAGGGTGTGCCCCGAATGCCTCGGGTACCGTTGCTGCGCCCTAGGGACAATAAAAAATGAGCGAGATTACCGTTCCATTCGCCTACGACAAGGGCTACCAGGAAGCCCGCGAACAGGATGCGCAGGCCGCCGACAACTATGTGCGCCACACCCTGATCGGCGACCCCCTGCTGGATCCTGTGCTGGCCGAAATCGCCGACCTGCCGACGCCGGACCTGCACCGCTTTGTCGGTGCCGGCATCGAACGCGAGGAGGACGAATTGCGCAAGGCCCCCCAGGCGCTGCGCGAATTTTTCGAGCAGGTCAACACCCCCCCTCCCTGGTGCGACTACAAGGACTTTGAGCCGGCCGCGCGAGTCTTCTACACGGAAGTGAACAACATGCTGGTGGCCTTCGTGTGCGGGGTGCTGATCGAAGGGTTCACCACGCTGATCGCCAAATCATTCAATATCACCGGGCGGGTGACGCGCGGGCCGGGTGATCGGCGCTTGCGGCAGAACAACCGCCACCTGATGGAGATCTTTTTCCCCGGCGGGCTGGAACGTGACGGGGAAGGCTGGAAGACCACCATGCGCGTACGCTTTGTCCACGGCCAGGTGAGACGGCTGATGGGGCCCTGCCAGGACTGGCACAAGGAGTCCTGGGGCGTGCCGGTGAGTGCGGCCCACCTGGGCCTGGCGAGCGTCGTGTTTTCGTTGCGGTTGCTGCAGCACTCCATCCTGATCGGCGCCCAGTACACGAGTGAACAGGAAGAGAGCGTGATGCGCCTGTGGCGCTACACGGGCTACCTGATGGGGGTGCCGGAATCCATCCTCTTCACCAACCGGGAAGAGGCGGCGCACCTGCTGGACATCGGCCTGATGTGCGAACCCCCGCCGACACTGGATTCCGTGATCATGGCGAACTCGCTGATCAATGCCATCCCGGTGGTGGCGAACATCGAATCCCCGCGGGAGGCCAGGGCGGTCAAGAGCCTAGCCTATGGCATCGGGCGCTCGCTGCTCGGGCACGAGATGGCGGACCAGCTGAGGTTTCCGAAAAAGGGCAAGGTGACCTCGCTGTACAAGTGGAAATTCCTGCAGGCCATCGACCGCATGCGCCGGGACAAGAAATCGATCAAGGCGGAAAATTTTGCCCAGGTCCTCGATATCTCGCAATACGATGACGTGGGCATCAGCTACAAGTTGCCGGACCACGTGTACTCATCCAAATCCGGGGACTGGTAAGCCCGGTGGGCCTGCTTGACCGCTACACGTCCACCCTGCTGGACTATCGCTGGTGGGTCGTTGGCCTGACCACCCTGGTCATGCTGGCGATGACGGCCGGCGCGCAGTTTCTCACGGTCTCCAACGACTACCGCATCCTGTTCAGCGAAGACAACCCCCAACTCATGGCCTTCGATGCGCTGGAGGCCACCTACACGGAATCGTACAACCTGCTGATCGCGGTGGCCGTGCAGGAGGGTTCGGTGTTCGAGCCCGCAACGCTGGATGCGGTCGAGTCGCTGACCGAGGCGGTCTGGCAACTGCCGTATTCGAGCCGGGTCACGTCGTTGACCAACTACAGCCACAGCGAGGCGGACGGCGACGACCTGATCGTGGCGCCGCTGGTGGAAGATGCCCTGTCGATGGATGATGCCGCCCTTGAGCGCGTCGAGGCCATCGCGCTGGGCGATGCCGATATCGCCGGGCGCCTGGTGTCCCGGGACGGGCGCGTGGCCTCGGTGGTCGTCGACTTCGTGCTGGCGGACAACCCGGACCAGCAGGTGATCGAAATTACGGCCACCCTGCAGGGGATCCTCGATGAGGCACGCACGGCCCATCCCGGTCTTGGCTATCACACGACCGGCTTCGTGGTGCAGAACCAGGCATTTTCCGAGGCCACCCAGGACGATCTTGAGACCCTGCTGCCGATCGTGTTCGTGGTCATTGTGGGCCTGTCGGCGATCCTGCTGCGCTCGATTGCGGGCACGGTGGCCATCGTTGCGATCGTCATGTTCGCCGTCAACAGCACCATGGGGACCGCCGGCTGGAGCGGGGTGCTGATCAGCCCGACCAACTCGGGCATCCCGGTGATCGTGATGGTGATTGCGATCGCGGACTCCATCCACATCATCAGCAACGTGTTGCAGGGCCTGCAGCGCGGCCTCGACAAGCATGCGGCTATCCTGGAATCGATGCGCATCAATGCCTACCCGGTGTTTCTGACCTCGCTGACCACTGCCATCGGTTTTCTGACGCTGAATACTTCCGATTCACCCCCGTTCCATGTGCTCGGCAACTGGGTAGCCTTTGGCGTGCTGTGCGCCTTTGTCTACTCCATGACGTTCCTGCCGGCCCTGCTTTCCGTGCTGCCGTTGCGCAGTGCGGGCGCGCAGCCTCGCAGCAGCGCGCTCATGGAGGGCTTTGCCGAGTTCGTGGTCACCCGCTACAAGCAGCTGTTCTGGGTCGTGGCAGTGGCGGCGGCGGTCCTGATCACGGGTGTGCCCCGGATCGAGCTGGGCGACAACCTGGTGGAGTTCTTCGACGAGCGCTACGAGTTCCGGCGCGATGCCGACTTCATCACCAAGAACCTGACCGGGCTGGACAAGCTGGAATACTCGCTGCAATCGGGGCGGGAAGGCGGTATCACCGATCCCGCCTACCTGCAAAAGGTCGAGGCCTTTGCCGAGTGGTACCGGACACAGCCGGGGGTCACCCATGTGCAGGCCTTCTCGGACATCATGAAGCGCCTGAACAAGAACATGCACGGCGATGACCCGGCCTTCGAGCGCCTGCCCGAGGATGCGGCGCTGGCTGCCCAGTACCTGCTGCTGTACGAACTCTCGATCCCGTTCGGCAGCGACCTCAACGACCGCATCGATGTCGCCAAGTCCGCGACCCGCATGTCCGTGACCATCGAGAACGCATCCTCCCGGGACCTGCGCGACCTGGATGCGCGCGCACAGGCCTGGCTTGAGGCAGAATCGCCGGGGCTGGCCGGCGAGGCTTCGGGGATCAGCATGATCTTCGCCCACATGTCGGACCGCAATGTCAGCAGCATGATGGTCGGCATCATCGGTGCCATGATCCTGATCTCCGTACTCCTGATCGCGGTGTTCAGGAGTGTCCGCATCGGCCTGATCAGCCTGTTGCCTAACTTTGTCCCGGCACTCATGAGCTTCGGCCTGTGGGGCCACCTGGTGGGGCAGATTGGCCTGGTCTCCACGGTCGTCATCGCCATCTCCTTCGGAATCGTGGTCGACGACACCATTCATTTTCTCAGCAAGTACCTGAAGGCGAGGCGCGAGGGCGAGGCGGCCCCCGACTCGGTGCGCTACGCCTTTCGCACGACCGGCCAGGCGCTGTGGGTGACCACTGCCGTTCTCGTGGCAGGCTTCCTGGTGTTCACGGCCTCGGGATTCCAGCTCAGCTGGGTGCTCGGGCTGATGGTTGCCATCACGGTCAGCTTCGCACTGGCGGCAGACTTCCTGCTGTTGCCGGCCCTGCTGATCTTCGCGGACCGCAAGACGGTCTGATCCTGCACCCGGCTCCGCCGGATCCCGAACAATACCCAAGAACCCGCCCCCGTCGGCCCGTTTGGGCCCGGGGCGGCGTACTTCGGTGTGAGCTGCATGCAAAGTATATATATTAAATATATATCTATGCTAGGCTGTGATCCATCTGTTCATCAATCCACGGGTTTGCAGCCATGAAACAGGATACTGCGAAAGTTTTCATGTCCGGTCCCTCGCAGGCCGTGCGTCTGCCGAAAAAATTTCGCTTCCCCGAGAGCTGCGGTGAAGTGCACGTGCGCCGGGTGGGCCGCCACCTGATCCTGACCCCCCGCTTTTCGGACTGGGAGGCTTACTGGGCCGACTCGAGCCGCCCCTACGGGAGCCTGGGGCCGGATGTGCTGGACTTCCATGGCCGGGTGCCCCCGGCAGACTCCCCGGAGGAATCCGGCTGATGCCCTGCCTGCTGGATGTCACACACTGCGTGCACCTGCTGATGCGCTCCCCGCAGGTGGTGCCGCGCACACCGATCCAGGAGTGCCGGGTCTCGGCCGTCACCGCAGGCGAGCTGTATGCCGGTGTGCATCACACGGTAGATTCCAGACGCGCCCGAAATCATGCGGCAGTGTTGGACTTTCTGGGCGCCGTGGCGGTGCTGGCGCTCGATGAACAGGTCGCCAGAGTCTATGCGGGTCTTTGCGCCGGCACCGAAGGGGCAGTGCGCGGCATCGGTGCCCATGAGCTGTGGGTGATCGCCCATGCCCTGGCCCTGGATGTACCGTTGATCACTTCTACTCCGCACCGTTTTGCCAGCATCCCGGGCCTGTCCACGGACAACTGGATGCAAGCGGACGCTGCACGCTGAACGCCCTTCGCACGGGGTGCGCGATGTTTGATCAGGAGGGGTCTTCTCCGCTGCGGCTACAGCTTCGGGTCAGGACATCGATGAGCCGGTCGATGTGCGAGCGCGTGTGCGTGGCACAAAGCGTCACGCGCAGGCGGGCCTGGTGCTTGGGCACGGTGGGCTCGCGGATGGCCTGTACCAGGAGGCCTTCTTCAAGCAGAGCATGACTGGCTTCAAGGGCGGTCTTTGAGGCGCCCAGTACTATCGGCTGTATGGGAGTCCTGGAGGCGGTGACGGGCAGGTCGGCCTCGCGTGCACACTGGCGGAAATAGGCCACCTGTTCCAGCAGCTTGGCCCGGCGCCCGGGCTCTTCGCGGATCAGTGCCAGGGCGGTGCGCGCCGCCTCGGCCACCGAGGGCGGCAACGCGGTGGTATAGATGTAGCTTCTCGCCCGCTGCACGCACCATTCGATGATGTCTGCGCGCGCGGCGACGAATGCACCGAATACACCGAAAGCCTTGCCGAGGGTACCGACCAGGATGGTCTCATCGCGTCGGCAGCCTTCCGTACAGCCCTTTCCTTCCTCGCCCAGCACGCCGATGCCATGCGCATCGTCGACCACCAGGGGCACGCTGAAGCTGTCGGCCAGCTTTTGCAGCGCCTCGACGGGGGCGACGGTGCCGTCCATGCTGAACACCCCGTCGGTGGCGATCAGCCCGTCCTTGCCGACATTCTTGCGCAGGTGTCGATGCAGCGCATCGACGGCCAGGTGGTCATAGCGCTTCAGGTGCGCGCGTGCCAGTACCGCGGCATCGATCAGCGAGGCATGGCTGAGCCGGTCCTGGTAGACGGTGGTGTCGCGCCCGGCCAAGGCACCGACCAGCCCCAGGTTGGCCATGTAGCCGGTCGAGAACAGCAGGGTCCGTTCGCAGCCCAGAAAGTCTGCCAGCTCCTCTTCCAGGGCATGGTGGCAGGCATGGTGGCCGGTGATGAGGTGCGAGGCGCCGCTGCCGACGCCAAAGGTCTTGGCGGCCTCGACGTAGCGTTCGATGATGCGCGGCTCACATGCCAGCCCGAGGTAATCGTTGCTGCAAAATGAAAGCACCTTGCGCCCGTTGATCACCGGCTCGATCTGCTGGGCGGAGCTCAGCAGGTTGCGGCTGCGCCACTGGTGGTCTTCCTGCAGTTCGTCCAGCGCTGCAGCCAGGTTCTTCATGCCCGGATGCAGCTCAGGCCGTATCTGCCGCCTGTGACACGGGCAGGCGGTCCGCCTCGATGCCGAGGCGTGCAAACAGCACCTGGTCCTTGTGTGGGGCGGGATTCTTGGCGGTCAGCAGGGTGTCCCCATAGAAGACGGAATTGGCCCCGGCGAAAAAGCACAGCGCTTGGGTCTGCTCGTTCATGGCCTCTCGCCCGGCGGACAGGCGTACGTAGGCGCGTGGCATCAGGATGCGTGCCACCGCGATGGTGCGAACGAATTCGAAGGGGTCGAGCGCATCGGTGCCGTGCAGGGGGGTGCCCTTGATCTGCACCAGCATGTTGATGGGCACGGATTCGGGGTGCTCGGGCATGCAGGCCAGTTGCAGCAGCAGGCCGGTGCGGTCCTCGCGGGACTCCCCCATGCCGATGATGCCGCCGCAACAGACGTGAATACCGGCCTCGCGCACGTGGTCCAGGGTATCGAGGCGGTCCTGGTAGGTGCGGGTCGTGATGATGCTGCCGTAGAACTCGGGCGAGGTGTCGAGGTTGTGGTTGTAGTAGTCCAGCCCGGCTGCTTTCAGGCGCTCGGCCTGGGGTCTGGTGAGCATGCCGAGCGTCATGCAGGTCTCAAGCCCCGCATCGCGCACCGCACCGATCATCCCGATCACCTGGTCCAGGTGCTTGTCGGTGGGATTGCGCCAGGCGGCGCCCATGCAAAATCGCGAGGCACCGCTCGCCTTGGCGGCGGCAGCGCTCTGTTCGACCTCCTCCAGGGACAGCAGGCGTTCGGGCTCGATGTCGGTGTCGTAATGGCCGCTTTGCGGACAGTAGGCGCAGTCCTCGGGACAGGCGCCGGTCTTGATGGACAGCAGGGTGCTGATCTGCACCTTGTTGGGGTCGTGCCAGGTGCGAAACGTGCCGTGCGCCCGGTACAGCAGGTCGTTGAAGGGCAGCGCATACAGGGCCAGCACTTCCTCGCGCTGCCAGTCGTGGCGGATCGTTTGCGGGTCTGCGGGGAGTTCGGGCATCCGTCGGGATCTCCTGGTTTCGGGCGGACTCACGGAATTATAGCGAACCCCGTGTGCCTTGCCCGTTTTTTTCCGGCACTCGTGCACGGCACCCGGGCCATTCAGGGCAGGGACAGGCCGTAATGCGATGCGATGCCGAGGAAGACCACCAGGCCGAAATACTGGTTGTTCAGAAAGGCGCGCAGGCAGCGCTCGGGCGCTCGCCCGCGAAGCAGCCACTGCTGGTAGACGAACAATGCGCCACCGAGGCCAAGGGAAACGTAGTAGGCCGGACCCAGCCCGCCCAGCACACCCGTACCGCCCAGCATCAGGATCACCAGCGCCTGCATCAGGCCGACGGCGAGGCGGTCTGCGCGACCGAACAGGATCGCCGTGGACTTGATGTCGAGCTTGAGGTCGTCCTCGCGGTCCGCCATCGCGTACATGGTGTCGTAGGCCACGGTCCACACGATCGCAGCCGCGAACAGGAGCCAGGCAAGCGGCCCCGGCCAGGCGCCGGTCGTGGCCGTGAACGCCATCGGTACGGACCAGGCAAAGGCCACTCCCAGATGTACCTGTGGCAGCGAGTGCAGCCTTTTCATGAACGGATAGCTTGCTGCCAGCACCCCGGCCGCGAGGGCCAGTGCGATCGTCAGGCCGTTCAGCACCAGCACGGCAAGCGCAAGGGCGAGTGCCGACAGGACCGCGGCGATCCACACCGCCTCGCGCGGTGCCAGGGCACCGCTTGCGAGCGGGCGATCGCGGGTCCTCGCGACGTGGGGGTCGATCTCGCGATCGGCAAAGTCATTGATGGCACAGCCGGCCGAGCGCATCAGCACCACGCCCAGCACGAACACGGTCAGGATGGCAAGATCGGGCATGCCCCGGGCCGCTACCACCAGTGCCCACAGGGCAGGCCACAGCAGCAGGTAGATGCCGATCGGTTTGTCCAGGCGAATAAGCCGGGCATACAGGAGCACACGGTTGGGCAGTGTGGAGGACAGGTTGCCAGCCATCAGGGCGGCGTGCCCGGGCGCAGGTAGTTTCGGGCCATCGCGGTATCCGGTCGCTTGCCGCGCCACAGGTAGAAGGACTCCGCGGCCTGCTCGAGCAGCATACCGAAGCCGTCCGTGACCTGGGACGCGCCCTGTGCCTTGGACCAGCGCATGAACGGGGTGGTGGTGTCGCTGTAGAGGAGGTCGTAGCAGCGGGTCTGCGGCCCGATCAGGGTGTCCGGCAGGCCAAGGTCCTGGCCCTGCAGGGCCGCCGAGGTGGCATGCACGATCAGGTCGTAGGGCCCGGGTTCGATGGCCTCGAGACTACATCCGCGGATTTGGCCGTGCATTCGAAAGTGTTCGGCAAGTGCCTCGGCGCGCTCAGGCGTGCGATTGGCGACTAGCAAAAGGGCGGGCTTTTCCTGTAGCAGGGGTCCGAGGATGCCGCGCGTCGCCCCGCCTGCCCCGAGAATCAGAATGCGCGTATCCTGTATGGACAGGCGCAGGGATTTCTTCAGATCCCGCAACAGACCGATGCCGTCGGTGTTGGCACCTAGGCAGGTGCCGTCGTCTTGTGCGATGAGCGTGTTGACGGCCCCGGCATGTGTTGCCAGGTCAGAGTGCTGCTCGGCCCATTCGAAGGCCTCGCCTTTGAACGGCACGGTGACGTTTAGACCGCGTCCGCCTGCTTCGAAAAACCCAGATACTGTGGCAGCAAAATCGCCGGGTTCGGCCAGCAGCCGGCCGTAGAGGATGTCTTCATCGGTCTGTTCTGCAAACAGCAGGTGGATTTCAGGGGAACGGCTATGGGCAACAGGATTGCCAATCACAGCATAACGATCTGGTTCGGAGTTCACTCGTGCTGGAGGCTTGGGTAAGGTGTGCAGTTTTTCTTGTATAGCAGGAAATACGCTGATGACACAATGCCTCGGAGTCAAGAATTTTATGCACTAACACTCGCAAATATGATGCTATTAATGTTGTATTAGAAGTTCCTGATTGTTGGAAAACTGCTACGTTCTTTAAGAAAATTCACAATTTTTCATAGAATCTCAGACATATTTTTTGTCGAATAGCACACAAATTGCAATAAATTTAAAGTTTTTGTTGCATGATTGATTATTTTGAAACTAATATGTACACTCTCTGCTAGAGGTGTATTTGTCATGAGCAGCGTTCATCTGCTTCATTCGCAATCTGATAAGCCAATCGGACACTTTGTTCGTATTGGCCATACAGGACATAGGGTGCTTGAAAGTTTGTATACGGCACGCCGAGTAAGTATCAGCCACGCGGTGTTTGATGCCAATCACATAAATAAACAGAAGGATCTACTTCATACGTTATTCGATGGGGGCACGGAAATCATACTCGATACCAAATGTGCAGAATTGGCTTTTGATGCTGGACTAAATTCCAGCATCAAGAACCTACCGTGGGCAGACCCATTTCGCAAACACTGGGTAGGTGACTGGGTGGGTAGTCAAGGTTTGCGCAAAGTTGAACAGATCGCAGAGTTCGCAATTAGAGCTGGTGTTAATGCTATTTTATCGCCAAGCCACCAAAATTGAGGGAGTCGATTCTGATTGGCTTAATGCAGACATTCAAATGATCAGTCAACTGCGTGACTTGTTAGATGAGTACGGTGCAAAACATATCAGGATAGATTGTCACTTGACACTATCTGTCAGTACTCTACGCAACCTAAATGAAGTTTTGCAAATTTTACAAAAGATTGCGGACAAACCAGTCGGAAATATTTGGCTTCGCATTTCAAATCTTGGAATGAATGCATCTGTAACTGCTATCAAAAGACTTATTGATCTTGCTTGGAGTTTACAGAATTATCACACACCCTTAATTGCAGATAACGTTGGTGGTTTAACTGGGATCAGCTTAGCTGCATTTGGCGCAGTTGGTGGGATTAGTCATGGAATAGCTGAAAAAGAAAATCCGGACAATGAAAAAGGCGGGGTAACGTTATGGGGAATGTAATAACAAAGACGATAGATGAGTTAAAGGATCGTGGTAACTTGAGAGGGGTTGATGTAGCAAACGTAGCAAAAGTCTCGAAAGCTACTGTTTCTAGATGGTCAACTGGAAAAGCCGCACCTCACCCAAAAGCACAATTAGTACTATCAGACTTACTATATGTTGTTGGTCGCTTAAGTGAGTTTTATGATCCTGATGAGTCAAGAGCCTGGCTGTACTCCCGTAACGATTTGCTTGATGGCGAGATTGCTATGGAGCTTATCCATGAAAGCAGGACTGATGAAGTTCTACAAGCAATCGAACGATTGGATTCGCTGACCTATTTATAACTGTAACAATGTATAGGTTAGTGAGTGATATCAAGAAGAAAAGTCATTGATCCGGCGTTACTTGATGCATTAGATAATTTAGATAGTACGTTTTTTTGTGGTGATGTTTGGCGGGTAACATGGCCAGAACGAGATCCGTTGGTAGGGAGTTCTGGCGGAGGACGATGGTCTCCTGATGGGGGATTTGAGGCCGTTTACGCAAGTTTGGAGCCTGACGGTGCTTGTGCAGAAGCCTACTATCATTTGTCACGTGCCCCAGTGTTTCCTTCCTCAAAAATGTTGCTTAATAAAATACATGCTGACTTAAAAAACGTATTGCAATTAGACATCAAGCAACTGCGACAGGTGGGAATTCCAGAACCGTTAGCCAATCGAATCGATTATGGGATTAGTCAGCAGGTAGGCGCAGCAGCCCACTTGTTGGACTTTGAAGCATTGATTGTTCCTAGTGCCAGATGGGATTGTTTGAATCTTGTTTTATTTTTGGACAGACTTGATATAGACGCACAGTTGGAAATCTTGAGGTCCACCCCAATTGACTGGCCGACATGGCATAAAGCCGCAAAAGAGAGGCAACCCTAGTCAACTGCTATTTTCCTTTAGTTCTACCCAGGTAAGAATCTGAACTTTGCATGACTACGAATCGCCTGTTTTGGCGCAACGACTCTCACAGCACTGCTGGACTGTGTCACTGACTTAGTCCGATTTGTAGGCCAGTTAACCGTTGCAGTAATGTAGATAACACCACCCTAAATGCCTACAATACAAGGAAGTAGGCGCGTGTTGGGCGCGCCAACAAACCGGTTGTTTACAAATAGGTGAGTGTACGGCTATGGCTAAAATGATTCATTCAATGATCCGCGTTCTGGATGTTGAGCGCTCCAAAACCTTTTACGAGAAGGCGTTCAACATCAAGGAAAAACGCTATCTGGATTTTGACGATTTCGCCCTGGTGTACCTGGGCAACGACGAGAACGATTTCGAGATCGAGCTGACCCTGAACAAGGGTCAAACGGAGCCCTATTCCCACGGCAACGGCTACGGGCACATCGCGCTTTGCGTCGATGACATCGATGCAGAGCATGAACGCATCAAGGCGCTCGGCTATGAACCCCAGGACATCGTCTCCTTCGCCCCCGGCGGGGAAGTGGTCGCAAAGTTCTTCTTTATGAAGGACCCGGACGGCTACGAGATCGAGGTGTTGCAAAGAGCTGGGGCCTACCAGTAGGTCGCTAAACCCACACATCCGAGGGCCGGATCTGCCCTCTGTCTGTGACCGGTATCGTGCCCATTCCCTGCAAGACACCCCCAATCCGGATACGGCGCCTATCTATTTGCAAGCTCTTCACAATCGAGTGCTAAAATCACTGTTCTGAAAGCGCGCCGCCTGGCTTGGCTTGCCGGTGGTCGTCTTACAACAATCAAAATACATCGACGCTGAAGCGAGGAGACGCGAATGGACAACGAATATTATTCCCAGGAAAACCACGGCCCGTACTCCATGTACGAACTGGGCGATTTCGAACTGGAATGCGGCAAAACCCTGCCTAACTGCCAGCTGGCCTATGCATGTTTCGGTGAGCTGAACGAAGACAAGACCAACGCGGTCGTTTTCACGGTCATGTTTTCCGGGACCAACAAGGCCATGGAGTCGTACATCGGCAAGGGCCTGGCACTGGATCCTGAAAAATACTTCATCATCGTGCCCAATCAGATCGGCAGCGGCCTGTCGACCTCACCGCACAATGCCCCGTTGCCGGACAACGGCGCGGACTTCCCGGACATCTCTATCGGTGATGACGTGCGTGCGCAGCATCAGTTGCTGACCGAGGAATTCGGCGTGAAGAGTATTGAGCTGGTGACCGGCTGGTCCATGGGTGCGCAGCAGACCTACGAGTGGTGCGTGCGCTATCCGGATTTGGTCAAGCGGGCCGCCCCGATCGGCGGCACGGCAAAGTGCACCCCGCACGACTCCCTGTACGTGGACGTGTTCTGCGATGCGCTGAAATCGGACCCGGCCTGGGAGGGCGGTCGCTATACGGATGCGCACGGCGTTGAGCTGGGCCTCAAGCGCATGGCTCACGTGTTCGCCCTGATGGGGAACTGCACGGAGTTCTACCGCCAGCAAAAATGGGAGGCGCTCGGCATCGACTCGCTGGACAACTATCTGACGGGCTTCTGGGAAGCCTGGTTCAAGCCCATGGACCCCAACAACCTGCTGTGCATGGCCTCGAAGTGGAAACACGGAGACGTCGGCGCCTTCACCGGGAAGAGCCTGGAAGCCACCTTGGGGGCCATTCAGGCCAAGGTGTTCGTCATTGCCTTCACCCATGACATGTTCATTCCTCTGGGCGACTGTCAGGCCGAGCAGCAGATGATTCCCAACAGCGAGCTCAAGGAGGTGCCCACCCTGGCCGGGCATTTCGGCATGCTGGGCCTGCTGGAAGGCGATTTCGACCAGATCAACGGCTATTTGGGCGAGTTGCTGCAAACGGCACACTGAGCACAGACACCTCCGGACCTTTTCCTGGCGACCTCATGTGGGTCGTCAGGCGGGTCGTGCCGGACCTTAACCGCTGCTGTTGCGATGCCTCAATCTGATCGTACAGGCACCATCTTGCGATAAGGCAAGCGCATAGCAATCGCTGAGATGGCAAAACACAAAACGAGGAAGGGTCCTGCGGGCAAATCCATGATTGCCGATATCAGGACAGCCGCAACCACGGCAGCGGCACCGCTCATGTAGGCACGCAACAGAATGTAGCCCTGTCCCTTTCGTGCCGCCAGGGCCGGCAGAATAAGGCTTGCAAATACCACGTAGACACCGACCAACTGCACCGAGGCAGTAATCACCAGGGCAAACAGCAGGAAAAAACCGGTGCCGCTTTGAAGGCGCGGGGTTGTGAACCAGGCAATCATGAAAAGAACGTAGATCGGCAGGAAGGCGGCAATGTCTGCCCATGAGATGAACAGGATCTGGCCGGAGAGCACTTCGTTCAGCATCTTGCCTCCATGGGGGTCGTTGGCGAGGACAAGCAGGCCCAGTGAAGCGGTGACGATAAAGCTGCTGCCGATGACCCCTTCCTGCTCGTCCGGCGAGACGCGCTCGATCCAGCGGAAGAACAGTGCGATGGCGATCCCGGCACCGAACGACACGCCCTGGTGCACCATCCAGAACGGGTCTTCCAGCCACAGATTGAGCAGGATGAGGGCAAGTCCGACCACTTGTGCCGTGGCCAGATCAATAAACACGATGCCGCGCTTGAGAACCTCGATCCCGAGCGGGGCATGGGCGGCCAGGACGATCAAGCCGGCCACCAGACCCGGGGCAAGGATGTCAAGCAAGCTAAGGTCGATTACCAGCCTCCTGCAGCAATGTCAGTGTGACATCGAACAGGGAGAAGAGATCTTGCACCTCGGGATGGCCACCCACGGTGTAGGGAAGTTCCACCATTGGAACTGCGGTTTTCCTGAAAAGCCAGTCCGCGGCATCTGCGGGCTCAAAAGGTGCGAGCAGGATCGCCTTGGCATCGCTGTCCCGTGCCACCTCGAGTACCTGCGCGAGTTGTGATGCCGTCGGTGGAATTCCTGGAGTCCGTTCAAGCGAGGCAACCCGTTCCAGTCCGGCCCACTGCAGCAGGTAGGTCCAAGACTTGTGATAAACGATCACCTTCATGCCACGCAGATGTTCTACGCGTTCCTGCCATCTCGCCATTGCATCCGCCCAGCGGGCCTGGAAGGAAGAGAGGCGCTCCCGGTACGCATCGGAACGGGAGGGATCGATGCGTACCAGACGGAGTGCCAGCACTTCAGCGAGAGTAGCGATGTTTCGGGGGTCGAGGTGAACATGTGGATTTCCGCTCGGGTGAATATCGCCAAGGCTGCGGTCGATGATTTCGGGTCGCTCCAGCACCGTGACGTGATCGGCCGCCATGATGTGGCCCGGCTGGCCCGGCTGGACAATCTGCCGGGCACCCCTTTGCATCAGTACCGGCAGCCAGCCGACTTCAAGCTCTGCACCGGAACAGAACACGATGTCCGCTCTGCGCACTTTCGCAATCAGGCTTGGACGGGCACGGATGTAGTGTGCATCCTGCCGCCCATGGGTTGCCGAATGAACGATCACGTCATCCCCGCCGATTTCCTCGGCGAGCGCCGCCCACTCGGGTTCACAGGCCAGTATGCGGATCGGGTCCTGAGTTGCGGCCAGAGTGACGAGTGTGCTGCAAAGCGCCACACACAGGAGCGCTGCTTGCAAGCCCTTCACGGTTAAGCCTCCCATAGTCTAGAAGCTGTGCGCGGCATGAGCACCAAGACTCATGATGTATTGCAGGATGAACTGGTCGTCGTCTTCTCCGTTGAAGGACTCCCGGTTGTACTGGAATCGTATGCGCCCGAACTCGCTGTTGGTCCAGTCGATCATGGCGCTCAGCGAATAGGGGTCGTGGGACAACTCCGCATCATTGGGCGTGGAGAGGCGTGAGTAACGGGTACCAACTCTCCAGTTGGGATGGAACTTGTACACCGCCTGGGCATACCAGCCACGGCTGTCTGCGCTGAGCGACTCGGTGACGTCGTCAAGGTGCACTTCACACGTCGAGTGGTCGTTCGGATCCGTACACTCCTCATGCTCTTCCTGCAACGTGTAATCGCCCGATTCGTCGCGCCAGAAATACTCGCTCTGGAGGATCAGTTCACGCTCTTTCGCATTGCCGGTGGGTGCCCAGGTATAGCGAAAATCAATCGCGTAAAGGCTTGAATCGCCCGTGAACATTCCATCGGACAGGAATTCGGCCAACTCCATGTGTTCCTCGTGTTCCTCGTGTTCCTCATGCCCGTGTTCATCTTCTTCGTGCTCGTCGTGCCCGTGTTCATCTTCTTCGTGCTCGTCGTGCCCGTGCTCCTCGTGTTCCTCATGTTCCTCATGCCCGTGTTCCCCATGAGCATGGGCATGTCCGCCACTGCGGTTGTAAGCTTTTCCGTCAAGCACGTAGCCGCCGATCCTCCAGGCCGAATTGGCACCGATGTCGCCACCGAACCGCACATAGGCGGACCCGGCATTGCGACCGTCCCTAGAGCCCCCGAAAGGCATGTCATCACCGCGAAAGATTCCGGCACCGACTTCTCCGTAGAGGTCTCCGGGCAAAACGAGGGCGACCTCCAGACCGTCGTCATTGAAATGACCGTCCAGGAATGCGCGGTAGGGCAGTGGGCGGTCGGTGAAATCGTCTGCGTGCTGGTGCTGCTCGTTCAGGTAACCGAATGTCCACAGTGCACGCCCTGCCTTGACACGCATACCGTCCGGCAAACCGGCCCCGGGGAGGGTCTGGATATACGCTTCTTCGAGTTCGAGCTCGGTCGGCTCGCCGGCATGAACGCCAAGGCCGAGTGTGAGGTTTCCAAAAAACTTGTCGTCTACATTGCCTGAAAGCGTGATTTCGCTGTGACCCAGCGTGAGGCCCTCATCCGGACGCTCGCCATGGTGGCCGAGCTGGAAACCGGGGATGCCCGTCTGCTCCTCGGAATATTCCGACAGCATGCCGTTGAATACGACGCCGATCGCCGGATTGAAGCTGTTGTCAGCAACCTGCCGGGACGGGCGTGCGATCGGGGTGTGTGCGTGTACCGTGTCCGCCACCCGGGATTCGCCCTTGAGCGCTTCCACCTGGGCTTCAAGCTCTGCGATGCGTTTTTCGTAATCATGCTTGAGAATCTGGATTTGTTTAGCCAGTTCCTCTGTGGTGGGTGCCGGTTGTGAATGGGCCACAGAGGCGGCCACCAGAATCGCCAACCCGATCACACATGCACGCACAACACCGAAAATTTCATTGCTCACCAATTTCACTGCTACCTCCCATAGGTACGAAACACGGCTATGTTCTTTTGAACGTTACACTATAACATATTGGAAGAGTATAACATCACAGGTCATGCAGATTGCAGGTGTGGCCCGCTCGGCGTTCAGGTTGCTCAGCATCGGGATCGTGGGCATCGGCCAAACAGGAGACTGCGTGTCAGCGCAGTCCCAGCACCTGTCGGGGGCCTCCAAAACCCGCCTTTTGAAGGAGTGAGTCTGTCTCAGACGTTCGCTTCTTGTTCTCATCGACCCAGATCGCCGTGTCCCGGTAGGCCGCAATGACAGGCGCGGGAAACCGGTGTTCCATGGCGCCGGCGACGACCAGGGCCAGGTACCAGTCGAACGGTTTCAGTCCGGGCTTTATGCATTCCTGCAGTGCGATGTAGGTGGCTACGGTTTTGCAAGCTCCAGTATTAGTCACCGTGACCTCGAAACCATCCTCCCGGCGATAGCCGTACTCCACGTTGTCGAGAGGTTCACGTTCATCGGTATCGATCTCGAAGATCACACCATGCACGCGCTTTCCATGGGACGGGACCAGGGTGGCTTTTCCGGAACCATCTTTGCCTACTTTCGAGTATTCCAGCGCGAAATGATCGACCCAGGCGTTTGCTAAATATTGCGCTGAGGGACACCGGTCCAAAGTTGTGAGCCTGCCGGTCAGCA
The DNA here is from genome assembly GCA_965205685.1 of Gammaproteobacteria bacterium. Taxonomy (GTDB): domain Bacteria; phylum Pseudomonadota; class Gammaproteobacteria; order UBA4575; family UBA4575; genus WTFY01. Next base: position 239,846 of record OZ242174.1, read on the forward strand.
GGTTGGACCCATACGCGAAGTAGGGAAACCGGCTCAGGTCTCGGCCAGCCAGCGGGCCGCCTCCTTGGCAAAGTACGTCAGGATGGCATCGGCGCCCGCGCGCTTGATGGCAAGCAACGACTCCAGCACGCTGCTTCGCTCCTCAAGCCAGCCGTTTTGTGCGGCGGCCTTGAGCATGCTGTACTCACCGCTGACCTGGTAGACGAAGGTCGGCATGCCGAATTCCTGCTTGGTGCGGCGCACGATATCCAGGTACGGCAGGCCCGGCTTGATCATGACGATGTCCGCGCCCTCCTCGATGTCGAGTGCCACCTCGCGAAGCGCCTCGTCGGAGTTGGCCGGGTCCATCTGGTAGGAATACTTGTCCCCGCCTGCTAGATTCGCAGCAGAGCCCACGGCATCGCGGAAGGGCTCGTAAAAGGCCGAGGCATACTTGGCGGAATAGGCCAGGATCCGCGTGTTGTGAAAGCCGTTGATCTCCAGGCTGTGGCGGATGCTGCCGATGCGCCCGTCCATCATGTCCGAGGGTGCGACGATGTCGGCCCCGGCGCGCGCATGCGAGAGGGCCTGCTCGGTGAGCACCTCGACGGTGGCATCGTTCATCACGTAGCCCTTGTCGTCGATCAGCCCGTCCTGCCCGTGCGAGGTGAACGGGTCCAGGGCCACGTCGCTGATCACGCCGAGTTCGGGCACGGCCTGCTTGAGGGCGGCGATGGCACGCTGGGCAAGGCCGTCCGGGTTGCAGGCCTCCTCGGCCTGTTCGGATTTCTTGTCGGCAGCGATCACGGGAAATAGGGCCACTGCCGGGATGCCGAGCGCATGTGCCTGTTCGGCCTCCTCGAGCAGATCGTCGAGGCTGAGGCGCTCGATACCCGGCATGGAGGGTACGGCCTCGCGCCCTGCGTCTTCATGCACGAATACCGGCCAGATCAGGTCTGTGGCCTGCAGGCGGTGTTCTCGCATCAGCTCACGCGAGAACGCATCGGCGCGCATCCTGCGCATGCGGGTGCTGGGATAGCGAGGGCTCATGGGGGTTTCAGGCCTCCTGGCTGTGGGCGTTTGCCGATAGTAGCAAAGGTCGCCTGTGCTGTCTTGGAGGCTCAGCCGGTCGAGATATGCACTGTAAGACGGGTTTTCGTGCTCAGCGAATTGGTCACCAGGCAGGCAGCCTCGGCTTTTTGAAGTGCGCGGGTGGCCTTCACCGGGCTTTCATCGGCGGCGATCTCAAGCGTGGCCGTCAGCTGCAGTTCGGTGAACCGCATCACGCGCTCCACGGTCTCAAGCGTCCCCTGCGCATCGACATCCAGGCTTTGCCAGTCCAGCTTTGAGGCACTGGCAACGGCGCGAAACGTGAGGATCAGGCAGTCGGCGGCACAGCCCACCAGCAGATCCTCGGGGGACCACTTGTCCCCGGGTCCGTCGAACTGTTTCGGGGCGGCAACCTCCAAAGACTGCAGGCCGTTCGCGCGTGTGGTGATGCTTCCTGTGGGCCCGCCTTCGGCGCGGACCGTGTACTGATGCGGCAGCTTTTGCATGTCGGGAATCCTCCCTTGATCGGGTTTGCCATTTCGGTGTCAGCGGGGCGGCTATGATAGTATCTGGCCCAGGAAATATGAACCATGAAACGGCATCGAACCCGAGCCGCCAAGCCCGCACCCTGCCCCAATGACTGAACGGTCCGCTTCCGATCGTCTGATTGTCGCCCTGGATTTCGACACCGCCGATCAGGCCGATGCCCTGGTGGACAGCCTCGGGGATACGGTGGGCTTTTACAAGGTCGGCTGGCAGCTTTTCATCGGTGCTGGCTGGCCCTTTGTCCGCAGCCTACTGGCCCGGGGCAAGAGGGTGTTTCTCGATCTCAAGATCGGCGATATCGACAACACGGTACGCGCCGCGCTGAACAATATACCGGATGAGTTTACAGGCCGGCTTGAGCTGCTGACCCTGCAGGGCAACGAGGCCACGGTGCGCGCCGCGAAAGCCGGACGCCACGGTGAAAAGCCTGCCCTGCTGATGGTCACCTTGCTGTCGAGCATGGATGGCACGGACCTGATTGACGGCGAGGTGGATGGTCAGCCCCCCCTGGACACCTCGGACCTGGTGCGCCTTCGCGCGTTGCGGGCACTGGAGGCCGGTTGTGAGGGACTGATCGCTTCCGGTCAGTCGGTGCGGGAGTTGCGCGAGGCCTTTGCGGACCGGACCTTTTTGATCGTGACCCCGGGCATTCGCCTGCAAGGCGAGGCCTTGGACGAGCACAAGCGCTCGCTCACTCCCTATCAGGCGATCCTGGACGGCTCGGACTATCTGGTGGTCGGGCGCCCGATCGCCGGCGCTGCGCATCCACAGGAGTCCGCCACCACAATCGTGTCCGAGATCGAGCGTGCCCTGCAGGAGCGCACAGCCGGCCCCTGAACTCCCTGCGATGTGATTCCAATGCCACGGGTGGACCCGCAGGCCGCCCGCACGGACGCTCAAGGAAACCCCCACATATAATAGGGGGGAATTGCTGGCGGGAATGCAATACCATTAGGGAAACCCGATGCGTTCTGGGCCGAGCGGGAAAGGGAAGTACCATGGATCAAGAGGATAAAGAGGCGGATACGCGCAAAGTTTCCGGCGAAGGTGCCGCAGCTGGCAGCGATCTGCAGATGATGCCCGAACAGATGCTGGACCTTGCGCAAAAAGCGGCCCGACTTGTGGTCGAGCGCATGGAAACCCTGCCGCAGGAGGGTGCCTGGGAAGGCGAATTCAAGGAGGAACTCGCGGACCAGTTCATGGGAGATCCTCCCGAAGCGGGTCGCCCGCCCGAGGAAGTCCTCGAGCAGGCGGCACGCAAGATCCTGCCGATTGCCACCCGCCTGGATCACCCGCGTTGCTTCGCCTTTATTCCCACCTCGCCGACCTGGCCCGGCGTGCTGGCAGATTTCATGGCTGCGGCCTACACCATCAATACGGCCACCTGGCTGACTTCAAGCGGGCCGAGCCAGGTGGAGCTGGCCGTCATCGACTGGTTCAGGCGCTGGCTGGGGTATCCGGAAGGTGCGGGTGGGCTGCTCACCAGCGGCGGCTCGGCCGCCAGCGTCAATGCTCTGGTGGCTGCACGCGAACATGCGGGCAACCCGGAACGCGCAGCCGTGTACATGAGTGACCAGAGCCACAGCGCGCACGTTCGTGCCGCCCGGATCATTGGAATCCGGCCCGAGGGCATCCGCATGATCGCAAGCGATGCGTGCTATCGCCTGGACATGGAGGCGCTGGTGCGTGTGGTGGCGCAGGATCGTGAACAGGGCATCAACCCGATTGCCATATGCGCAAATGCAGGAGCCGCCAGCACCGGCGCCATCGATCCGCTGGAGGCGATGGCAGAGTTCTGCGAGAAGGAAGGGATCTGGCTGCACGTGGATGCCGCATACGGGGGGTTTGCCGTCGTCACCAGGGAAGGCAAGCAGCGCCTGCGCGGGATCGAGCGCGCCGATTCCGTCGGTCTGGATGCGCACAAGTGGTTCTTTCAGCCCTACGAGGCCGGCAGTCTCCTGGTCAAGGACATCCGTACGCTGGAACGCGCCTTCGGGGTACATCACGACGTCCTGCAGGATACGATTTGGGGTGCGAACCACCCCAACTTTTCGGACCGCGGCCTGCAGTTGAGCCGTTCATTCCGGGCCCTGAAAATCTGGATGTCCGTGCAGACCTTCGGCATGGTCGCGTTTCGCAGCGCCGTCTCCAAAGGAATGGAGCTTGCGAGCCGGGCCGAGCAGTTCGTGCGCGAAAGCCCGGACCTTGAACTGCTGAATCCCGTGTCCCTGTCGATCGTGTGCTTCCGAGTCAATCCAGCGGACGCTGAACTGGATGAGGACGCGCTGGAAAAAATCAACCGCACCGTGCTCGCCGAGGTGTTCTGGGATGACCGGGCGCTGATGTCCTCGACGACACTCGGCAAGACGTTTTCCCTGAGGCTGTGCATCCTCAACCACACGACAAGCTGGGAGGACGTACAGGAAACCCTGGAGACTATCGTCCGGTTCGGGAAAGAAGCCCAGGGTAAATAGGAGAAGTTGTGCTCGCCTGCGCCCTTCGACCCGGGCGTGAAGGCAGGATTTTGCTACGGTACAATTCCCCACCATCCCGTGCCTAGAAGTACACATTTCAGCACACTTAGCTTCCCAAATTTCGCTGTTTGCAGTCATGGCCGGACTAGATCCAGCAGTCCGCTGCTAACTACCAGATTATCCTTTATTAAATTGCAATTAATGCAGAAATATGTGATCATTATGAAATGATTCATAGATTTCGTATCAATAATTTCCAATCCATCCGAGAGGATGTAGAACTCGACCTGCGTATTCCAGGTACTACTCCAGAGATGCCTTGCTTCAGGGGCAGCCGTTCACGGCCCGACATTCGTCTCCCAAGTGTTGTCGCCCTAGTTGGCCCCAATGGGTCCGGCAAGACGGCCTTGCTACGTGCCATTATGGCAACAGTAAACTTTGCAGCATTTTCATACCGATCCTACAACTCAGGAAGCACCTCTGAATTTATTCCCTTTCTTTCGCCGGAGACGAGGGCAGCACCAACCCGTGTTGAAGTAGAATTTGATGCAGCGTGGCTGGATTCTGAATCAGGGAAGACCAGTTCACTACTTCGTTACACCCTGATACTTGTACGTGAGGGTGAGTTCGATCTCGTACCCACCAGTGTCGACTACGAAGCACTGCATGCTTTCCCGAAGGGACGTCCCAGGCGTATCTTAGAGCGGCGCCGAGACAAGCCAATCTATATTTCTAAGGAATTAGGAGTAAGGCCACACGATGACCGCCTCTCTTCCATTCCGCCGGCCTCTTCTGTCATTTCGGCCCTTGCTGAAATGAATGTGGAATCCTTTCCAGAGATTGCGGGAGACATCGCCCGGGTGCAAACAAACATTGTCGGCCCCGACCCCTGGCGACTCGATACGGAAACTGTAACTCGCCTCTACCAGAAAGATCAGGAACTTGTGGACAAGGTCACCAACAGGCTACAACGCTTTGACCTCGGTATTGGAAGTATGCGGCTCCACGAGTTTCCAGTTGGACAATGGAAACTACTATTTGACCATGCAGGCTTAGATCTGCCAGTTATTTTGGACAGAGAATCCGCAGGAACGCGTCACCTGGTTCACATCTTTCCGCAGCTTCAACTTGTCCTTGATAACGGTCATCCAGCAATCATGGATGCTCTGGACTCTGATTTTCATTCGGACCTTTCTGCTGAAATTCTGGGCTGGTTTCGACACGAACAATCCAACCCGAATGGCGCACAACTGATCTGCTCGCTTCACAATCTGTCCGTGCTGGACGATCTTGAAAAGGAAGAGGTCTTCGTCGTTGAGAAAGACCAGCATGGTGTTACACACGTTCATGGGGCACGAGAAGTCGCAGGCCTGCGACGGGATGGCAATCTCCAAAAGCAGTACCGCAGCGGCGCAATTGGCGGATTGCCCCGATTTGGTTAATGAGCATCCTTGCGGCGATCCATCCCCCAACGTAAGCGGTTTTTCATTGGTGCCGAAGGCGAAAGCGAACGGTCTCTGGCAAAGTGGCTTTCGCAGTTATGTGATGAGGCAGGGCGCCATGTTCACTTGGATACAAGGGTCGGTAGTGGTGGAGATAGCCTGGCGGTGGTAATCCACTCGGTGAACCAATACAAGAGGCGCTCCAGGGATCACGGAAAGTATTCAGCGGGGCTAGTTCTCTTGGACTCAGATCGAATAGAAACTGACAGATCGAACGGACGTGATCCACTTACAGGTTTGGAGGGGGAGGACTTGTGTCTAGTTCGGCTAGTCCCGAATCTCGAAGGATTTTGTTGCGACTCCATCGTGGTTATGAGAACAGATTTGTGTCAGCGCAAGCTGCCAGAAGATCTCTTTTTAGGCTATGGCCAGAATATGATAAGCCGCCCACAGCGGATGCGTTAAGCCGTCGTTTCAACCTAGAGGATCTGCAGCGAGTCGCCCAGCATGATGAGGAAATACGGCAAGCCATGGAGGTTCTAGGATTGGAATATTGAGTGGCAGTTCACCTAGAATTTGAATTTACTGTCGTGCCTGACCCGACTCGGGGTTATAAGGCCAGCCAGTCGCGGGCAGGTAAGAATTCCTTGTACAGGGCTTCCTCGGGGCTGCTGGGCTCCGGGTGCCAGTCGTAGTCGAAGTGCACCTGCGGGGGCAGGGACATGAGAATGGATTCCGTGCGGCCCCCGGACTGCAATCCGAACAGGGTGCCCCGGTCGTATACCAAGTTGAACTCGACGTAGCGCCCGCGCCGGTACAGCTGGAAGCGGCGTTCGCGATCCCCGAAGGGATGGTCTCGGCGGCACTCGACGATGGGCAGGTAGGCCTCGAGGAAATGCTCTCCCACGCTCTTCAGCAGACGGAAATCCTGCTCGAACTCCCCGCTGTTGTAATCATCGAAGAACAGCCCGCCGATGCCGCGGGCCTCGTTGCGGTGGCGGATGAAGAAGTATTCATCGCAGTTTTTCTTGAACACCGGGTAGAGGCTGGCATCGATCGCATCACAGGCCTTGCGCGCGGTGCGGTGCCAGTCCACGGCATCCTCGTGAAAGCCGTAGTACGGAGTCAGGTCAAAGCCGCCGCCAAACCACCAGACCGGGTCCTGCCCGTCCCGGCTGGCCATGAAAAACCGCACGTTGCAGTGTACGGTCGGCACATACGGGTTGAGCGGGTGGATGACGGTCGACAGCCCGGTGGCCTGGAAGCGGGTTCCGGCAAGCTCCGGGCGCAGCTGGCTGGCCGATGGCGGCAGTTGCTCGCCGAACACGTGCGAGAAGCCGACCCCGGCCTGCTCGAACACCTGCCCGCCGCGCAGCATACAGGTGATGCCGCCGCCGCCCTCGGCGCGCTGCCAGGCATCTTCGATGAAACGCGCCTCCCCGTCCGCATCCTCCAGGGCCTTGCAGGTTTGTGCCTGCAGGCCTTGCAGGTACTCGATGACGGGCCGGATGTTCACGGGATGCGCGGACTCAGCTTCCGTGGCGGTACACTTTCATGCCCATCAGCTCACGTACCTCGCTCGGCACCCCGGTGCCCGCAGGTCCCGTAAGCACGTAGTCCAGGTGTGGCCCGAACCAGTCGCGTAGTCCCCGGGTGTCGGTAAGCACGGGATAGGAGGAGACGTTGGCACTGGTGGAGACGATGGCCCCCGCTGCCCGGCAAAGCGCACCCGCGGTGGCATGCCTTGGGATACGAAGGGCGATGCTGTCGTGGTGGCCTGTGATCCAGGTCGGCACCGATTCCTCGGCTGCCACTACCCAGGTCGTCGGCACATCGCTCTGGGCGCTGTTGATCTCAAGGCGCTGTACCGCATTCAACGGGCCGGTGTAGTCCTCCATGGCGTCCAGGTCCTCGACCAGCAGGATCAGGCCCTTGTCGGCGCTTCGCTGTTTCAGCCACAGGACCCTGTCGACGGCCTCCCGGCAGTGTGGGTCGCAGCCCAGGCCCAGCACGGTGTCGGTGGCATAGGCGATGACCCCGCCACACTCGATGATGCGCGCGGCCTGTTCGATCGCGTTGCTCAGCACCGTGACTCCCCCGTGGGCATGGACTCAGCGGGCCTTGGCCCGCTTGGCGGGCGCCTTGCGCCGTGCACCCTTGGCCGACTTGCGGGCGCGGGCCTTTTTTGCCGGCGCTGCGGCAATCAGGTCCTGGCACTCCTGCAGGGTCAGGTCGGCCGGTTCGCGGCCTTTCGGGATCTTGACGTTCTTGTTGCCGTCGGTGATGTACGGCCCGTAACGCCCGTTCAGCACGCGGATGCCCTGCTCCTCGAAGTCCTGGATGACCCTGTTGGCATCGCGCTGGCGTTGTTCCTCGACGACCTCGAGGGCGCGCTCCAGGGAAATGGTGTGCGGGTCATCCTGCGGGATGGAGACGAATTTCTTGCCGTATTTCACGTACGGCCCGTAGCGCCCGATGCCGGCGGTGAGTTCCTCGCCCTTGGGAGTTTCCCCGAGGCTGCGCGGCAGCTTGAACAGCTCCAGGGCCTCATCGAGGGTGACCTCGTTCATTTTCTGCCCGGGCAGCAGTCCGGCGAAGCTGGGCTTGTCCTCATCCTCGCGGGTGCCGATCTGCACGTACGGCCCGTAGCGTCCCATGCGCACGCTGACCGGCTTGCCGGAGGCCGGGTCGGTGCCGAGTTCGCGGGCCTGCACGGCCTCCTCGCGGCTGACACTTTGTTCCTTGTCCTGGATCAGGGTGCTGAACGGGTCCCAGAAGGCGTGCAGTACCGGCACCCAGTCCTTCTCGCCGCGCGAGATCTCGTCGAGGTCGTTCTCAAGGTGCGCGGTGAAGTCGTAGTCGACGTACTGCGAGAAGTGCTTGGTCAGGAAGGCGTTCACCAGCCGGCCCATGTCGGTGGGCATGAACCTGCGCTTCTCAAGCTCGGCATACTCGCGGCTTTGCAACGTCGAGATGATGCTCGCATAGGTGGACGGGCGCCCGATGCCGAACTCCTCCAGGGTCTTGACCAGGCTCGCCTCGGTGAAGCGCGGCGGCGGTTCCGTGAAGTGCTGCTCGGTGCGGATTTTCTCAAGCGCGACGTCCTCGCCCTCGACCAGCGGCGGCAGCCTGCGCTCGTCGGCATCCTTCTTGGTGTCGTCGAGACCTTCCTGGTAGACCTGGATGAAGCCCGGGTTCTTGATCGAGGAGCCGGTGGCACGAAAGCTGTTGCCGGTGCCGCACTCGAGGTCCGCGGACACCAGGTTCAGCGTGGCATGCATCATCTGGCAGGCGACCGCCCGCTTCCAGATCAGGGCGTACAGCTTGTACTGGTCGGGGTTCAGGAACTTGCGGACCTGCTCGGGCGTTCGCATGCACGAGGTCGGTCGAATCGCCTCGTGGGCCTCCTGGGCGTTCTTCGAGCGGGTCTTGTAGAGCCGCGGCTTGGGCGGCAGGTCGTTGGGGCCGTACTGCCCGGAGATGTACTGGCGCAGCTCGGCAATGGCTTCACCGGCGAGCGCCAGCGAGTCGGTGCGCATGTAGGTGATCAGGCCGACCGGGCCGTCGCCGAGGTTGATGCCCTCGTAGAGCTGCTGGGCCGTGCGCATGGTTTTTGAAGCCGAGAAGCGCAGCTTGCGCACCGCTTCCTGCTGCAGGGTCGAGGTGGTGAACGGCGGCGACGGATACCGGTTGCGTGCCTTTTTCTCGACCTTGCGCACCACAAGGCGCCCCTCGGCCAGGCCCTCGAGCTCCTCGCGGGCTGCCGTGGCCTTGGCCTCGCGGTCAATGTCGAACTGCTTGAGCTTGTCGTCGCGGTAGACCTGCAGTCGTGCGATGAAGGCCTGCTCGTCCTTCTTGCAGTCGGCCTCCAGGGTCCAGTACTCGCGCGCGGTGAATTTCTCGATCTCGTCCTCGCGCTCGCAGATCAGGCGAAGCGCGGGGCTTTGCACGCGCCCGGCCGACAGGCCCTGCTTGATCTTCTTCCACAGCAGCGGCGACAGGTTGAAGCCGACCAGGTAGTCCATGGCGCGCCTGGCCTGCTGGGCGTTGACTAAAGAGTCGGAGAGGCTCCTGGGATTCTCGATCGCATCGTTGACCGCCTGGCGGGTGATCTCGTAGAACACCACCCGGACTACCTGCTTGCCGTTCAGTGCGCCGCGTTCCTTGAGCAGCTCGTACAGGTGCCAGGAGATGGCCTCGCCTTCGCGGTCCGGGTCCGTCGCCAGGTACAGGGTGTCGGATTTCTTCAGTGCGCGGGTGATGGCCTTAACGTGCTTCTCGTTCTTGTCGATGACCGCGTACTTCATCTCGAAGCCGTGCTCGGGATCGACCGCGCCGTCTTTGGGGATCAGGTCGCGCACGTGCCCGTAGGAGGCGAGCACGCCGAAATCCTTGCCCAGGTATTTCTCGATGGTGCGGGCCTTGGCCGGGGACTCGACGATGACCAGGTTTTTACTCATCCGCAGACGGGTTCCTCGTTTTGGGCATCGGGGTCCGGGGGTTCTGTGGTCCCCGCCCGATGACAACAGCTTCGGCGGCAAACTAATACGCTGTTCTGATGCTATTGTAAATATGTTTCAGAACTTTTGTGGCATGCTCGCTGTCTTACCTTGTGCCCCGGGGCCGCACCCGATCCCGCCTGCAGCTGGCCGAACGGGAGTCCATTTTCCTGCGGGTGAAACGATATACTGTGAATGATCTTTGGTACCTGCCGGAGGATTTCGAGAATGCCTGACCTGCCCATGATTTCAAGACTGGCGGCACTGACGGTGCTGCTGGCCTGTACATCCACTACCTGGGCCGACGGGCTCTATGCCGGGCTGCGCGTGAGCCATGCGCTCGTCGACATCAAGCACGACAAGGACGTGCACTACAACGCAGGCGTCCTCGATGCGCACCCTGGCGGCAGCCACACGAGCACCAGCGACACCCAGGACGATCCGATCAACTCGCTGAGCGCGGTCCTCGGCTACCGCACATCGCTCGGCGGCAACACCTGGCTGGCTGCAGAGATGGCGGGCTCGGTGTACTCGGGGAGTGTGCGCGGCTATCTCGAGGGCTCGTATCGGGGGGACGCGACTCCGGTACCCTCGGAGCATGTGTTCCCCGGGGCATGGCGGGCCGAGAAGGACCACAGCTTCGGCATCAATGCGCGGCTTGGCCACGATCTCAACGGCCACCGCTCCGTGTACCTGCTGGCCGGGCTGCAGTGGCTGCAGACCACCATGCGCACGAGCTTTGACAACCTTGCGACCGAGGGCCTCATCATCCGCGGCACGAGCCGCAACACGCGCAGCACCACACCGTGGGTGTTTGGCGCAGGCCTGGAGCTCGGCAGCGGCCCGCACCGCTTCGATGTCCGCGCCCAGTATTCGAGCTGGGACATCGGCTACTCCACCGGGGACGGCAACGCCGAGGATAGCGCCTACGTGCCCTCGGGCTTCGATGCCGAGGAGATCGGCCTGACCGTGGGGTATTTGCGGGTGTTCTGATGCCGGCGGTGCGCGTGCGTGCGCCGTGCTGAATTGCCCCGAAGAACAAAAAGAATGTACGCTATGGCTTCATACTGATGCTTGCGGGCCTGAAAACCGGCCCGTGTCCCACAAGAGCAAAGGGGTTTAGCCATGAATCAATCCTATTTCCAAACGGCGGCAGTGGCCGCCTTGATCGTCCTGTGTCTGGCCGTCCCGGCACAGGCAGGCCTGTACATCAGCGGCGATTTCGGCATGAACTTCGGCTCGTCGATGACCACCGATGGCCATGACACCGACCGTGCCAGCATCTGCGACGAGTACATCAATCCGGACTACGCCTCGGTCACCACCCGGGACTGCAACGCACCCAACCGCGGCGCGACCAGCCTCTGGAAAAACCGTTTCGGCTCCGACGAGGGACCCCTGTTTGCCCTGGCCATCGGCTTCGACATGCCGGATTCGATGTTCCGCACCGAGGTCGAGTACTTTTACCGCGACACCGGCTACGATGAGACGTCCAACGTCACCAGTACCGGCGGCGACGTGTTTGCCAAGCTCGGCGGCGAGCTCGAGACCGCGGAAGAAACCATCGACAGCGTCACCTCGCACAACCTGTTTGCCAACCTGTACGTGGATTTCGACCGCCCCGGGCGCCTGACCCCGTACATCGGCATCGGCATCGGCCTGGGCTTCACGGAGATGGACTACGGCGGGATCTTCCAGCGCAACCTCGATCCGGCGGCCATCACCACCGGCGACGACCAGCCGAACGCGGCCGTGATCAAGGCCAACCTGGCCGGCTCGACCACGACCGAGCACGAGGAACTGGACGACACCCTGTTCGGCTACCAGCTGATCGCAGGGGTCGACTACATGCTCACCGATCACCTGGCGGCCGGCATCAAGGTACGGTACGTGGAGTATGACTCCTTCAAGGATGGCGATGAGTGGGACATCCTGCGCAGCCACACCTCGAACGTTCGAAGGGACGGCAGCGAGCCGGTGGTCTACGACATCAAGGTCGACGACATGGAGATGTTCACCGCAAGCCTGACCCTGAAGTACAAGTTCTGACAAGGAGGATTTCATGCGAGGCAATATTCTGGTCACCGCCTGTGTGCTCGCCCTGGTGGCGGCACAGGCACCCGTACACGCCGCAGGCCTGTACCTCAGCGGCGATTTCGGCATGAACTTCGGAGCCTCGCTCGATTCCAACGGGGCCACCAACGACCGGGCCAGCATCTGCGACGAATACATCAACCCGAGCTATGCCTCGGTGGCCGATGACGGCCAGGGCAAGAGCTGCACGGACCCCGCACGCGGGCGCGGTGACGGCTGGGACAACGGTTTTAGCTCCGACGAGGGGCCGCTGTTCGCCCTGGCGCTGGGCTACCGGCTGGCCGACTCACCCCTGCGAGCAGAGCTTGAGTATTTCTATCGCGATACCGGCTACGACGAGACCTCCCCGATCCCCTCGGCAGTGGGCGTCAACCTGGACAAGATTGCCCAGGAGATCGTCACCGCGACCGACCGCATCGACAGCATGACCTCGCACAACCTGTTTGCCAACCTGTACATGGACTTTGCCGGCACCGGGCACCTTACCCCGTATCTCGGGGTGGGCGTGGGTCTGGGCTTCACCGACGTGGACTACGGCAGCGTGTGGTCGCGCAACCCCGATCCTGCTGCGATTCGCACCGGCGCCGGGCTGCCCAACGTCGATGAAATTCGCCAGAACCTGGCCGCCACCACCAGCGTGGTCGATGACGAGCTCAGCGACACCCTGTTCGCCTACCAGTTGATGGCCGGGCTGGACTACAGCCTCACCGAGCACCTGGTGGCCGGACTCAAGGCCCGCTGGGTCCATTACGAGGACTTCAGGGAAACCGGCGTCGTCTGGGACCCGCTTCGAAGCCACCCGCCGTATCTTCGCAAAAGCGGGGCGGACCGCGAGAAGGTCGAAGGGGCAATCAAGCTCAAAGACGTCGAGCTTTGGGCCATCAGCCTCAACCTCAAGTACCTGTTCTGAGACAGCTTCTCAAAATTTTTCACCGCGAGCGATATATTTGCTGTACACCCAACGTACGGAAAGTCTTTCTGCAACAGTCAGTTTCTTGCAGGACTTGTCAGCCCAGTATGATTGAAGTTTCTGCTAGGTTCTTCGTGGTTTAGGCATAGGCTGAACCCTCAGCCACCTTGGCGGGCCTCGAACAATAAGTAGCCCTTTACGGTATATGCACCTGTAAATTGCTTAACTTCTAAAATTTTGTCTTGTCGCACTACTGTGTACCCTCATGCAAACACATGAACAACAATGCTGGAAATTTTTTGCATTTAGCTTCTGGTGAAATTCACGGGATCAGGCACACGGCTGGAGGGCATGAGAATTCAAGGCCATCAGTATAAGGACATACTGTGATTTTGGATTTCCCTTACTGACAAACTCATTCGACACGTGATGTTAAGTTATTTGTAGATAAACGCATGGTCTTAATCAAAGGAGGAAATATGACTAAAAAAATTGCCTGTCTGGGTTGGGGATCACTGGTATGGGATCCTAGAAGCTTGCCTACAACGGGTTGCTGGCATGAGGATGGCCCTGGTGTAAAAGTCGAGTTCTTGCGCCAATCTAATGATGATCGAATTACTCTAGTGCTTGACGAAGATGCTGATTTCGTTCCTTCGCTTTGGAGCATGATGACGTGTAGTACTGTCAAAGGTGCAGTAGAGGCGTTACACGAACGTGAAGGGCGTCCAGGGACAAGAAAAATTGGAATTTGGGAACGGCAAAGGGAGAGCTTTAAAGACTCAAACTACATCTGCAAATTCATGGAATTTGTTGATCACAATAAACTGGATGCCGTGGTCTGGACAAAGCTTGGCCCGAAATTTAATAACGTAGATGGCTATCGTCCTACTGAGAAAGAAGTGATCGACCACTTTATAAAACTTGAGGGGTGTAAGCGGTTTAATGCAGAAGAGTATATTCGCAAAGCCCATCCTCAGATCAATACAAAATATCGTCGTAAGATCAAGGAAGCAATGGGCTGGAAACCTTGTGGTTGAGATTCCTGCCGCTGGAAAACAGTAATCGAGTTAGGTTGACTCTTGATTATCTTGAGGTTAGAAACTGCCAGTTGGGTGTACCCCACGTGTTTCTATTTTGAGATTTGCCAGTGCTCTTCTTCAGAGCAGTAGAAAGTTCACGTAAAAATGTGGCGATAGGGCACATTCTATAACCATTTCTGGCCATCCCCTCTAAAGCCTGTGATGCAGATTGTGGCGTTGTGGGGATATTACCACACTGCTGCTTTTCAAATAGTTTTAAATCAGCTTGAACTATTGTTACCATTAAGGTAATATTATATTAGTTATTAACATAACTTAAAAAGTAATAGTGGAGATTTTGATTGCCAATAAGCGACTAAATTCAATCTTCAGCAGCGAAAGATCACTTAACAGAAAGTTTGGGCAGGAAATGACGACGAAGATAATGCTAAGGCTTAGTGCATTGAATGCTGCCGATAACTTAGGGGATTTTTGGCCACCATACTCAGGACCAGAGCGTTGTCATGAGCTAAAGGGTGGTCTTAAAGGCCATTTTTCGATGGATCTTAGGCAACCATACAGGTTGTTGATAACTCCCTTGGAAGATGTTTCGAAGAAAGAATTTCCTGATGAAATTGATCGTTGGAGACAAATTAAAAAGGTGGTGATACGTGGAGTCGAAAACACTCATGGTTAATTCTGATTACAAATCTCTGAATCCTGTTGCAGCAGTTCACCCAGGTGAGGTTTTGTCGGAATACCTGGATTCAAACTGCTGGAATCAGAGGGACCTTGCTCGCAGAACAGGTATTACACCTAAAACGGTTAGTGAGATTTGCAATGGGAAAGCTCCTATATCTCCTTCGACTTCGCTTGCCTTGGAGAAGGTCTTTCGTCGGCCAGCCCATTTTTGGCTAAACCTGCAGCGTCAGTACGATGAATTGTTAGCCAGAAATAAATACCAAGAAAACCGGGATAATTGGGTTCAATGGAGCTTGAAGTTTCCCATTCGGGATTTGAAAAAACTGAATCTATTGCCGGGTAGTGGCAGCAAATCAGATGATCTGGATGCACTTCTTTTATTCTTGGGAGTTTCTTCGCCAAAGAGCTGGGAAAAAGTCTGGGAAGCATCTCGGATTGCATTCAGGCAGACAAGGCAAGTGAGGGCTAGCACTGAGGCAATTTCTTCCTGGGTACGGGCCACCGAGTGCTACTCGGAAGCGATCAGCACATCTGAGTATGATGCACAAGGTGTGTTAAATGCGATTGAGCCTTTGAGGAAGTGCACTACACGAAAGGCAGAAAAATCCATCCCTGATGCACAGTCTATCTGTGCGTCTGTAGGAATTGCGTTTGTGCTGGTTCCTGGGTTCTCCAATACTGGTATCAGTGGCTGTGCACGATGGTTGTCTCCCACTAAGGCACTGATCGCCTTGTCCAATAGATATAAATCTGACGATCGGCTTTGGTTTACGTTTTTCCATGAACTGGCTCACATACTGATGCATCGTAAAACGCATGCGTTTGTTCTGGATAATGCAGTCAAAGATTTGTCAGATAAAGTGGTCGATCCTACTATCCAAAAGCAGGAAGACGAAGCAAACCGTTTTGCAGCAGATACTCTGATCCCACCTGATGATTTAGTCGGCTTTATCAGCAAGGCAAAATTTACAAATGAAAGTATTAAGGGGTTCTCCAAGCATATTGGTGTTGGGCCAGGCATAGTTGTTGGCAGACTTCAGCATGAAGAATTATTACAACCTCACCAGGGTAACAGGCTGAAACAAAAAATAGAGTTGCATGTCGCCTAAGAAATAATACGATTTTGACGAGTTTATTACGATGATAGGAAAAATATTTATAACATCCTCCGGATATGACCCCGTCCATGGGAAGCACATAAATGACCCACATCTGAAGGGCAGTCCAAGCTTGGGCGCGTGTCGTCCTGACCTTAGAAAGGCGGTAAATCCAGGCGACTGGATATTCACAATTTCCGGAAAGTTGAAGGCTTCACCGAAAATAAATCAGTTTGTAATGGGAGGATTTGAAGTCGCAGAAAAGATTGATGCCCAGGAAGCATATTCCAGATTTCCAGAACAGCGTTTACGGTCCGAAGATGGGCTGATGTGCGGCAACATAATTGTTGACAGGTTTGGAAGACAACACCGATTAGACCATCACCCTAGTGGAGAGAAGTTTAAGCAACGATGCAAAAACTTTGTTGTAGGAAAAAACTTGATTATGCCTCAGACACCGGGAGAGATCTTTAAGGCACGGGAGCAAACTATGGATGTTTTGCAATACATCCTGGGGAAACTTGGCCCTACCCCATTTAGTCTGTTAGGGAGGTCTGCAAAGAATCTAAGTGAAAACCAGGTTGCGATGCTGCTCGAGTGGCTTTTTTCTCTAAAGGATGAAGTAAAAATTGCCTGACAAAGGCAGAAATATTTCCCAAATCTTGTAAAAAAAATGAAGTGCAACATAGTGCCTGTTGGCAAACGCAGAGATGGCGGAACAAGATTTTGGTGCCTCAATCATAAAGCGGATGCAACTGCAAAATATGGGCGTCAAAGCAAAAAATGTCGGTATGCCGACGTACCTCCGGTAACCGACGAAGAGCATCTAAGCCTTGATTTAAGCAGATATCCAGGCGGGGTGGCGATTTGGGGAGCAGCACCACCGATCTACGACACATCCAACTTGCCTCTGGCTAGAGGCATCCATATTCATGCAAGGCAAGTTGAGGGCGGTGACAAATTAATTGATGACACTTATCGATCAGTCTGCATAACAGAAAATGGTAAGGACTATGAAATTACGGAGCTTGATGCTATCTACTTCATGGTATCAACAATTTTTGAAATTGAAACCAAATACTTGGAATGCCCATTTTGCGAATTTCCCCATCTTGATAAAGATTGGTTTTGTGTACATCCGCACAGGCGCCACTTATGTGCTGGCTGCGGTAAAATTTTTAGTGACTCGGAACTTAGTGTTGGCAATCCGATGACAAGGCTGTACAAGGATGTTTTGCGCTTACCCCGGGAAGCACCGGTGCCGTCATCTAAATTACTAGACATAACACAAACGGATTTTCCAGGCGGTATTCAAGTCTGGGGCTCGAACCCTGCTATTTTATGGACGAGCGGGAGACATGAAGAATCTGGCATTCATGTCCACGTACATTCAGAAAATGACCCTACGTCACTAAAGCACGACGAGACTTTTGGTAAAGTTATAATTGATGGACTGGAGTTAGATCCTCTTATGGTTAGGACACTGATGGCACAGAATTGTCTGCCACATCTTAAAAGGCGGATCGTAAGCCTGCAGTGCAGCAATTGTGAGGCATGGTACTTTGATAAAGGTCATGCTGCTTTTACTCCAGCCACCGATCGAAATTGTTTGAACTGTGGCTACCCCGTTAAATCAAAAACAAGATTAAAAAAGGTAATCTCTAATCCGCTGAAACAAGTCTTAAATACTCTTGCCTCGGGTTCGCCATCCACAAGAAAAAAACATTCACTGGACTTGATCCCAGAATCTATTTGATCTGATACCAAAGCCTTGTGTGTGTCCCGCTTCAAAGTTATCCAACCTATATCCGCAAAAGCGGGGCAGATCGCGAGAAGGTCGAAGGGGCGATTAAGCTCAAAGACGTCGAGCTTTGGGCCATCAGCCTGAACCTCAAGTATCTGTTCTAGGCACCCGTTCAGGCGGGCTGTGATTGTCCGGCTGTCCCGTTACTCTATATAATAAAAATTATATAGAAGGGGGAAATAGCATGCTTTCATTCAAGGTGACCACCGTAGGCGCATCCTCCGGCATCATTCTCACCAAAGAGGCCATGGCCCGCCTGAGGGTCAAGAAAGGGGACACGCTCTATCTGACGGAGACTCCGGACGGAGGCTACCGGCTGACCCCCTATTCTCCGGAGTTTGCCCGCCAAATGGCACTCGCCGAGGAGATCATGCACGATGATCGCGAGGTGCTGCGAGCCCTTGCTAAATGACGAGCGGGCCTCCGGGTTCCTGGCACTGGGTATCGTTACACATCGTTCTGGTGATTCATGAGCGCCAAATCACAGAGCATGGTGGGGCAGACGGCATCCGTGATCAGGGAGCCATCGAATCCACCTTGGCACGAAAGGTACACCGTGCAGCCTACGGTGCTCCCGACGCGTCCGAACTGGCGGCAGCCTATCTCTTTGGTCTCGCCCGTAACCATGGATTCATAGACGGTAACAAGTGTACTGCCTGGGTGGTTTCGCGCCTGTTTCTTGCGGACCATGGATACTCTCTCGAATTTGACCCCATGGACGCAGTTCAGTTGGTGGAAAACGTGGCAGGCGGGCAAGTGAGCGAGTCCGAGCTCGCCGAGTGGTTCAGGGAACGGCTATCCGATCAGGCATAGGCCGCCTACAGGAATCAAATCAAGGCCTCGTGAGAATCATTGCAGGTCGAATCCCCCCCCATTTAATAGGCTACTCCCTTGTCGAACATTGTAGTAGGGTTGCCGTCTTCTGCTTATCTACAGCCAGTGTGAACTGCTGAACGTTCTAGCGGGCCGACGTCACATGGGCCAAGCAACAGGGAGAGACTGTGAGGGACCACATTGCCGTCACGCTGATGGCTATCCTGCTCACCGCCTGTGGCAGCGGAGGAGGTGGCAGCAGTCAGGACGGCGCCTTGCCCGAGATGGTAGGGGATGAGGTGGTATCTGGGGTGCAACTGACTACGCCCACGAGCACCCAGATCACAAACACCCCGGCCCAACAGTCGACGACCTCGACGCAACCGATCTCGCCCACGAGCTACGGCAGGTGGGCGAACTTCAACCAGGGGCATTACCGGGTCGAGGAGACCATGTGGGATGAAAACAGTTCGACCTGGGTGGTTCATGGCACACCCAGCGGCTCTGTCGACAATCTTCCGCAGGGCGCGGATGGCGAAAAGTTCGAATACACGGGACCCGTCTGGGGCCGCATTTACGAAGGCTCGCTCGATCACAACGGGGCCTGGGAACCCAACGATGGCGACCAGGTGTACGGGAGCATGCGGGCCCTTTACCAGACGCGCAATCGCCATGTCTCCAATGATGACTACCTGACCATCAATTTCTTGAATATGTACAAGGTGTTGCCCGGTGGCGGGATCGTCGGCACGCGGTACATGGCTTTTGCAGGCGATGTCGGCACGGACCATAATGCTCCGGACTATGATCCCGCCCTCGATGTCGCAACCTTCAGGCTGCCGGTAAGCCAGTACGAGGTCAGTCCGGGGAGAGAACAGGGTGAGGCGGTGGGCAGCTTCTACGGTCCCAACGGAGAGGCGATCGCGGGCACCTTCTGGTATCGCCGCGGCGGCAACCGGATTGATGGAGCGTTCGGCGGGAAAAGATAGGCACTGCAGGTTGCCTTGCGACTGCGTATCCGGCATGCACATCCGCCGTTCAACCATTTCAGGTTCTCCGATCCTGCAGGCAGGCACTTCCTGGTACGGAGCATAAGTTCCGACAAGACCGCCCCTTCGGTGCGTGTTGCCCCTGGAAATTATTTGCTAGACTGAATCCCGCCGAGGTCCTGGCCGAACCACGTGCAGGGCTGCGGCAGACACCATGCGCACGGACTCGTACAAGACGGCTTGAATCCCATGGCAATACTGGACATCCTGCATTTTCCCGACCCGAGGCTGCGCCGAAAGGCCCGGCCCGTGGAGGTCGTGGACGATGCCCTGAGAAAGACCGTGGAAGACATGTTCGAGACCATGTATGACGCCCCGGGGATCGGGCTTGCCGCCACCCAGGTCAATATTCTGCAGCAAGTGGCCGTCATCGACGTCTCGGAAGACAAGAATGAGCCCCGCTGCCTGATCAACCCGAACATCATCGAGCGCGAAGGTGAAGAGGAGATGCGCGAGGGCTGCCTGTCGGTGCCCGAGATATTTGCGCATGTGAAGCGTGCGCAGAAAGTCACGGTTGAGGCACTGGATCTTGAGGGCAAGCCCATGACCCTGGAAGCGGAGGGCCTGCTGGCCGTGTGCATCCAGCACGAGATCGATCACCTGCAGGGCAGGCTTTTCATCGACTACCTGTCTCCGCTCAAGCGCGACCGCCTGAAAAAGAAGCTGCTCAAGGTCCAGAAGACTGCACAAACCGAACCAAGCGGAGCCCGCGCACCTTCCCTGTGATCGCCCGATCAATCCGCATCGCGTGAGCACAGTGACCCGTGTCCACCTCCCTTGACATCGTATTTGCGGGCACCCCGCAGTTTGCCGCCACTCTCCTGCAGGCCCTGCTTTCGCAGAAGTACCGCATCGCAGCGGTCTACACCCAGCCGGATCGCCAAGCGGGGCGCGGGCGCAAGCTGCGTGCAAGCCCGGTCAAGCAGCTTGCAACCGACGCAGGCCTTGCAGTGCGCCAGCCCGAGGGTTTCGATGAACGCGAATGTGCGTATCTTTCAGCATTGTCGGCAGATGTGATGCTGGTGTGTGCGTACGGCCTGCTGCTGCCACGGGAGGCCCTGGATCTGCCGAGACTCGGCTGCATCAACATTCACACCTCGCTGTTGCCGCGCTGGCGTGGTGCCGCACCGATCCAGCGGGCTCTGCTGGCAGGGGATGAGGAGACCGGCATTTCTTTCATGCAAATGGTCGAAGCCCTGGATGCAGGACCCGTCCTGCACCAGGCACGATGCGAGATCAAGCCAGGGGACTCGACCGCCCTGCTGCGTGAGCGATTAGTGCAGCTGGCCAGTGGCGAGATGACAGCGGTGCTGAGTGGTCTGGCTGAAGGTCGTATTGAGGCCAGGGAACAGGATTCAAGCGAGGTCTCCTATGCCCCCAAGGTTGCCAAGGACGAGGCACTGATTGACTGGCATAAACCTGTCTGTACAGATCGTGCGCAAGGTTTGGGCTTTCAATGACTGGCCTGTGGCTTACACCTTCATGGGAGAGGAGCGGTTGAGAATCTGGGAAGCGCATAGCCTGGACCGCCAGACAGATGCGGTGCCCGGGACGGTGCTTGAGGCCAGAGAGGGGATTGAGGTGCGGATACCCGCCACGGGTGATGACATATTGGCGCTGGATTCTGTGCAGTTGCCGGGCAAAAAGCGGATACCCGTGCATGAGTTTATCAATGCCCATGACCTGCGGGGATTTTGCTTCAATTCAAAGGAGAAGGCATAAAAGCTTCTCAGGGATCGTGGAAAACGCGAATATTTACCTATAGTCCTTATAAGCAATTTGTATGGCAGACCACCAGACCGGACGCTTATGCAAGGCTGCCTTTAATATGAAGGGAATTTGCGCCTATATTGAAGCCTAGATTCAATATACGGGGTTGCAGTCTCCGGGAGTACAAGATATGGCCATTGTGGGAAGACGATCTGCATGTCTACAGGTGTTTTCTGGGCCACTATGTGTGCCTGCAGGAAGGGTGGGCTTGAGGTGCTCGGAACACAAATTGCGGCCTGTATAAAACCCTTGCCGACCATTATGACTTGCCCTATGCTGCCCGCCTGCATACCGACTGTCCACAAGTTGGGATAGACGAGGCATTGCTATGAAGATAATCATACTGGGAGCCGGTCAGGTCGGCTCCTCCCTGGCCATCAGCCTGGCCAACGAAGGCCACGACATTACCCTGGTGGATGCGGATCCGCTGATCCTGCAGGACATCCAGGGCCGCGCCGATCTTCGTACCGTGGTCGGCAAGGCCTCGCACCCGACCCTGCTGGAGGAAGCCGGGGCCCGGGATGCCGACATGATCATCGCCCTCACGCGAAGCGATGAGACCAACATGGTGGCCTGCCAGGTCGCCTACACGCTGTTTCACACGCCCACCAAGATCGCGCGTATCCGCGCCCTCGAATACTTCTCCCACGACAACCTGTTCGTGCAGGAGGCCCTGCCGGTGGATGTGCTGATCAGTCCCGAATACCTGATCTCGCAGTACATCCAGCGCCTCATCGAACACCCCGACTCGCTGCAGGTGCTGGACTTTGCCGACGGGCGCATCAAGCTGCTCGCGCTTCGTGCCAGCAAGCGCATGATCGGGCGAAGGCTCGGCAATATCTGGGAGCTGATGCCGGAGACCGAGGCCAAGGTGGTGGCCGTATACCGCAACAACCGCTCCATCCCCATCAATGACCTGACCATCATCCTGGAGAACGACGAGGTGTTCTTCCTGGCCTCCTCGGACAATGCCATGGCCATGACCGGCCAGTGGCGCGGTGATGACCATCCCTACAAGCGCATCCTGCTCGCAGGTGGCGGCAACATCGGCTACCACCTTGCGAAGTCCATGGAGGATGACTACCAGATCAAGATCATCGACCGAAACACCAAGCGCACCAAGTTCCTGTCCGAATCGCTCAACAAGACCATCGTTTTGCAAGGCGATGCGGCCGACCAGGACATGCTTCGCGAGGAGAACATCGAGGACATCGATGTCTTCTGTGCGCTCACCAATGACGACGAGGCCAACATCCTGTCCTCCATGCTGGCCAAGCGCCTAGGAGCCAACAAGGTCATGTCGCTGATCAACCGACCGAGCTACGTGGAGCTGGTGGAAAGCGGTATCGTCGACATCGCGATCTCGCCGCGCCAGGTCACGCTCGGCACCCTGCTCGCACACATCCGGAAAGGCGATGTGGTGGCGGTGCACTCGCTCAGGCGCGGTGCAGCCGAGGCTCTGGAGGCAGTCGCCCACGGGGACCGCAAGACCTCCAAGGTGGTCGGTCGCAGCATCGGGGAGATCAAGCTGCCCAAGGGTGCGACCATCGGCGCCATTGCCCGGGGCGACCTGGTGGTCATCGCGGAGCCGGACATCATCATCGAGCCGGAGGACCACGTCATCCTGTTCCTGGCCGACAAGGGCGGGGTGCGCGAGATCGAGCGCCTCTTCCAGGTCAGCGCCACGTTCATCTAGGCGCGGGTCAAACAGCCTGTAATCCGGAGTTTCCCCGACATGCAAAGAGAGGTCATCCAGCGCATCCTCGGCCTGCTGCTGGCCGCCTTCAGCCTCACCATGCTGGCGCCGGTGATGTTCAGCTTCCTGTACGAGAACGAGGTGATGTGGCCCTACATTGTCTCGACGCTGATCACGTTCGCCGCGGCCGTCGCCCTGTGGTACCCGGTGCGCGATGTTCACGATCAACTCCGCCTTCGCGAGGGGTTCTTGATCGTGGTGCTGTTCTGGACGGTGCTCGGCATCTTCGGGGCCCTGCCGTTCCTGCTCTCGCCATCGCTCAGCCTCGGGCTGACAGATGCGGTGTTTGAATCCATCTCCGGGCTGACCACCACCGGTGCGACCGTCATCACCGGTCTCGATGCCCTGCCCAAATCCATCCTGTTCTACCGCCAGAGCCTGCAGTGGCTGGGCGGCATGGGCATCATCGTGCTGGCGGTGGCCATCCTGCCCTTGCTCGGTGTCGGCGGTATGCAACTCTACCGTGCCGAGACCCCGGGACCGGTGAAGGACAACCGCCTCACGCCACGCATCAAGGAGACCGCCAAGGCGCTGTGGTACATCTACCTGCTGCTGACTGCAGCCTGTGCCTTCGCCTACTGGCTCGCCGGCATGAGTGGCTTCGATGCCATCTCGCACAGCTTCTCGACGGTGGCCATCGGCGGCTTCTCCACCCACGATGCGAGCATCGGCTACTTTGACAGTGGTGCGATCGAGGCGATCGCGATCCTGTTCATGCTCCTTGCGGGCGCCAACTTCGGGCTGCACTTCATCACTTGGAAGTCGGCAAGCCTTCGCCACTACCTGCAGGATGCGGAGTTCAAGACCTATCTTTTTGTGTTGCTCGCCGTGACCGGGATTGCGGTCGTGACGCTTCAGGTCAGCGCGGTTTACCCGGGCCTGGGGGAAACCTTCGGCCAGGCCATCTTCCATGCGGTATCGATCGGCACGACCACGGGCTTTACCACATCAGAGTTTCACCAGTGGCCAGGCTCGCTGCCGTTGCTGCTGCTTTTCGTGAGCTTCATCGGCGGCTGTGCGGGATCCACCGGCGGCGGCATGAAGGTGATCCGCGTGCTGCTGCTGGTGAAGCAGGGATTGCGCGAGCTTTTGAGACTGGTGCACCCGAGTGCCCAGATTGCCGTCAAGATTGGCGAGAAACCCGTGGACTCGCGCGTGGTGGAAGCGGTATGGGGATTTTTCTCGGCCTACATCGCAGTGTTCGTAGTCATGTTGCTGTTGCTGATGGCCGCGGGCCTCGATGAGGTCACCTCCTTCTCTGCGGTGGCGGCCACGCTCAACAACCTGGGTCCGGGTCTCGGTGAGGTCGGTGTCAACTACACCAGTGTCAACGGTTTCAGCAAGTGGGTGCTGTGTCTCGGTATGCTGTTGGGGCGCCTTGAGATCTTCACCCTGCTGGTGGTGCTGACTCCTGCTTTCTGGCGCAGGTAGGACACACGAATAGTGGATCAGGCTGCACAGGACAAGTGGGATCGAAAGCATGCTGAAGCCTCTTCCGAGGCCCTGCGCCCTGCTGGAGTATTGACCGAATACGCCCACCTGTTGCCAAAATCGGGGGTGGCCTTGGACCTGGCCTGCGGCCGTAGGAGCAATGCCTTGTTTCTGGCGCAAAGGGGCCTGGAAGTGCATGCCTGGGATATCTCAGGGACCGCGATCAATGATCTGCAGCGTCGGGCCGAAGCCGAGCATCTAGAGATCCAAACCTCCATACGGGATGTGAGCAAGAGCCCACCTTCTTCAAATGTGTTCGATGTGATCTGTGTAAGCTTCTATCTGGAGCGAACCATCACGAGTCATATCATGGAAGCGCTCAAACCCCAGGGTCTCTTGTTCTACCAGACGTTCACTCATGAGAGGGTAACTGAGCAGGGACCGAATAATCCGTCCTACCGGCTCGCACCCAATGAATTACTGGAGCTCTTTGCACCCTTGCACGTGCTGGCCTACCGCGAGGAGGGCCGTACTGGGAATCTGCAGCAAGGGCTTCGTGATACCGCTTGGCTTGTGGGCCAAAGGCGCGAATCCGGGTCGGCATGACCCGCGTTGCTGGGCCTTCGATTGCTCGGGAACCACAGGCAGCGGTACAGGTCTTGAAAAACTGAGTGCTGCTGGCCTGTCTGGCCCTGCGAAAAAGCCCGGCCACTTGCGGCCCAGGTCAGTCAATAGAGGTTGACGTGCCTTAGCCTTGGGAGGCAAACAGGTGCCGGGGCTCAGAACTGGCGCACGAAACGGATCTCGCCGCTGGTGCTGTCGTAACCGTACACCTGCGAGTTGGTATTCTTTTCCTCGTGGGTTATTGCAAACTGAGGACTGAATCCGAACAGCGTGAAGGCACGGTTGTACACTGAGGCGCGATAAATCTTGGTACGGTCCTTGCGCGGTTCTCCGCTGGTGAAGGGAAACCAGTTGCCCTCGTAGCGGGTTCTCCTGAACTCGGTGCTGCCTCCCACGGTAAAGCCGCGTGGCAGGATTACCGACGCGCCGATACGGCCCCAGCGGGTATCATGGCGCCAGATTTCGGATTCCGTATGATCGTCGGCATAGCCTACGGCGGCTTCAAGGCGTACGGTGGGCATGAGTACCCAGGCACCCTTGACCGAGAGAGTGAGTGTCGAGCCATCCAGGTAGTCGAGCTTCCTGTACTCTCGGTCATGCCAGGAGGCCTGTCCGTTCAGCCAGATGCGCCGGGTCAGTCTGTGCTTGATCTCCGAGCGCACCCCGAAGTCAAAATAATAGGGCGAGGTAACGCGCCACTGCTGGCGTGAATCGATGAGCAGGCTGACGCTGGTGTTTGTGCCAAGAAACCACTGTGGACCGACATGTGCTCCCAGGAATGACAGGTCAAACTCCTTGCCAGGGTATTCTTCGCGCGCGAGGTCGCTGCCGAAGCGAAGGCGCAGGCGCTCGCCCAGGGGATACCAGTACCCTCCACCAGCCCATACGGAAATACCCACCCCAGATTTTTCCTCTTCAACCGTATCGCGGCGAAAGGGCAGGCCAAAAATGTTGATGATTTCCGTCTCCGAGTTTCGGCCAATGTTGGTGCTGGGTTTCAGGGTGCTGCCGACGTACACCGACCAGCGCTTTCGGGCCCGGATCTCGTTGAGGAATCGCTGGACATTGCCCACTACGGGAGCGGGCGGATTTCCAGCAAGCACATACTCAAAATGCTGTCGTGCCAGGGAATCCTCTTCCTTGTAGAAAAATGCCCGGGCGAGCTCGAGTCGCACTCTCACAAGGCCAGGATGGTTGATCAAGATGGCATGCAGGGCGGCAATGGCTTCATCCAGCAGGGCTTCTCGCTCCTCCTTTGAGGCTTGCGCCAGGCGGGAACTCTCGATTGCAGCCAGGGCCAGCAGGAAGTGAATGTTGGTATGCCCGGGATGTTCCTTGGCCAAGGGGCGCAAGGTGGTCAGGGCTTCCTCGAATTGCCCGTTGTTGAGCAGTGCACGCGCCTCGCTTTCATCCGGAGTAGATGATGGCTGCGGATCTTCGTTACTGGCAAATACTGCGCCTGTAGCCAACAGGAACAGCAGGGTTACGAATGCAAGGGCCTTGTTTATCTGTATTTTTTTCATGGGTTATGGGGCTAGTGTAATGAAGTTAGAGTGACCAAGATTCACATCAGATCGTGTCCAGGCGCACTTCAACAAGCTGCCCTGTCTGCATGCTTAATGGTGTTCGTAGCATGCAATCGGATTCCTTCGACATTCAAGGAGCGAACTGTACAGCATTGGTCTTCTGTAAGCCACGCACCCGTGGGGAATCCGTTTGCAGGATGATACAGATAAAACGGGGTTTGGACAGAACTTATTATGGGTGGAGTTCAGGTTTTCAGGTGATGAGAATGTCCAGGTATATAAATACCAGGCGCTTAGGGGCGGTGGAAAGCTACCTACCGTGTAGCCTGATCAGAGGGTCCGGATCACCGCCCATTAGGAAATGCAAGAAGCCATTCAAATTTACTTTTGGGCATCCCCGTTTGTCTGCCTGATTTTGCAGGCCTTTCAGTTTCGGGCCCCAATTTTGTGATGGGCAAAAAAAGAGGGTGGCAGATCTGCCACCCTCGTCTGGAAGCTCGAGTAAGAAATCAGTCTATCTTCAAACGACTATTCCTAGTCCTTTCTGGCTCCAAAACCTCCAGCAACAAGACCGTTGCCGAAGTTGGCGTTAAACTCGCCGACTACGGTGTGCGGTGCTGTGGGCGTAGTGCCACCCTGACCATCAGGCATCGTATTCGGCCCATAGAACGTGGCGCTCCACGCTGCAGGGTCACCGCCGCCAGTAGCTCCATCTGTACTAGTAACAGTGGCAGCGCCGGTATCGATACTGCCCTGCAGGTTGACCGACCAAGTGTTCGCCTCTCCGTTGGAGAGTTCGAAGTCGTTGATGGTGCCTGTGAGCGTGTTCAGCAGGTTTGGTGCGATGGTACCTGTGCTATCCGTATCAGATACGGGCACTTGTCCAAAAACCGCATTCAACACTACATCTGCCGTGAAGTGGCCCGACGTGGCCGTATCAACTGAGCCGTCCATCTCATCGTAGGTTTCCCTCACGTATACGCCAACAGCACCGCCCTCATAGGTTGCCCTGCCCGTGACAGAAGCAACACTACTTGTGGCAGCTACCGAAGAACCAGCGAAGGTCTGGACCTCGTCGTAAGTAATCGCACCATCACTGTCAGTGGTCCTCTGGAGCCAGAAGCCGTAGTGCAGGTAGTCGTAGTCCGGCTGGTCGGTGGTTGCACCCTCAGCAGGGATAAAGATCCAATCATTATTATTGGATACTGCGCTAACCACACCCATGGTGTTGACCGTGGCCGTACAAGCGGCGGCTGCATTACACCTGTAGACGCCTGGTGTATCGTTAAAAGTTCCCATGATTTCGGCGGCATCCCGCGACTCGTCTACATCCGTCGTACTGGTGTCGTCTTCCACCATATGCTGGAAGCTAAGTATAGTGGTTCCTACCGTTCCAGCGGGCGCAGCAAATTCACTGGCTTTAACCATGCCGATGTTGTCGGAATCAATGCCTAGTGCTTCAAAATCAGCAGCATCGTCATCGGTACTGACGTCAAACGCCTGGGGCGTATCTCCAGCTAAGTTGGACTCCCACATCGCGAACGGCACGGGCTTGGGAGCCTCAATGTCTGTGCTGACTATCGCGACTTCTACCATCTGGTTACCGTCTGCATCCGCATCATGTGTGCGGGTATGCATAGTGCGTCCGTCACCAAAATCCATGGCCTCCATGAATGTTTCGTTGTCATCTGCAGTGGCACCCTCAACAACGATCGAAGTGTCGCCGTACTCGATCTCCACGTTGTATTCGCCAGCAACCTGGCCGTCCGTAGGTGCGCCAGTACCACCGAGTCCTTCGTCATCCGTAGCTGCTACAGCAGCCTCAGCCTCGATGGCCTCCCTTTTCGTACCTGCCGCTTTAGTTGCAGCCGCTATAGCAGCCATCCTTTCTTCCTCTCGTCTATCTATAGAGGCTTGGGATTCCGCAGCTGTTGCAGCGCCACCAGTGGATGTAGCCGTTCCATCAGCAGCTACCACTACTGAGCAAGCTTCTCCGCCAGCTGGACATGTGAATGTGATGTCGCCAATATCTGCGGTCATACCAGCAGCAATATCAGCCATTCCTGCCGTGGCATCAACACCAGATGGCAGTGTCACATCATGAGTTGTTGGGGGCGTTACCTCGTCCATACAGTTAGGCGGAGTACCTGTTTGCCCAGCCGGGCACATCTCCGGCGTCTCCGGCGTCGAACTGCCGCCACCGCCACCGCCGCAGCCATACATCACCATGGATACTGCGATAAACAAGCATGCAGCCAATAATTTATGAGAAAGTGTAGACATCTTTCGAAGCTCCCTTACTTGAATTAATAGGCCTATTGTTTAACCTAACGATTGTAAAAGCACACACCCCAACGCCCGAACTTCCCCGAACGGTAAGAGTGCCTGTATGATTTTATGCCAAATCTACATCGTCTCCAGACATACTGCAACCACTTTTTTAGAGAAGTAATCCCGTAATAAATGGCTTATTTAGCGTATTGCAGGCAGTTTGTAAGGAATCGAATGTTATTTGACTGGGCCTCTTTACCCACGCGCATTATACCTTTCTGTTTCCTATTTTCACACCCTCAAGGGCAAGGCATAAATGATAGGAAGTCGAACTGAGTTCTGTGCTAGAGATGTTTCATTACACATTCTTAAAGCTGATTCAAAAAATGACGGTCGTGAGAGGACTCAATCTGCAGGAGATCTGTGTAAAGAATGCTGCGAATCCAGTGTCAACTGAATGAAAGGTTGTATTCAGACTTTGATGCGCTTGCAAAAGTCACAGCCTGCACACCGAGCAGGACTGTGGTGTCATACCATTCGTGGCTTGTTACTAGCCAATCGTTGAGCCTAAGGTTCTTTCTACGAGGTACCAATGAACTGAGAGTGTGGCTATGGGTATAATCCCATGGCTCTCACATAGCATCTACCGTGTGTGCAGTCTCGATCACCTGTCTGCCCACGGTTTACATTTCACCGCCGCTTGCTGGACCTGTTATGGAACTGTTGTCACTTTACCCAGAGATCGAACCGTACCGGGAGTTCCAGGTCAAGGTATCTGGCTTACACACATTGAGTGTCGAGGAGAGCGGCAATCCCAAAGGGGCACCCGTGGTATTCCTGCATGGCGGCCCGGGTGCCGCCTGCGAGCCCTTTCACCGAAGGTTTTTCTCCCCCGATCGCTGTCGCATCATCCTGTTTGACCAGCGCGGCTGCGGGCGCTCGACTCCGCATGCGGAACTGCAGGAGAACACCACGCAAGACTTGGTGGGGGATATCGAGCGCATCCGCGAACACCTCGGTATTCAGTCCTGGCTCGTCTTCGGCGGCTCTTGGGGCTCCACCTTGGGCCTTGCCTATGCACAGACCCACCCAGAGCGTGTCACGGGACTCGTTTTGCGAGGAATCTTCCTGTGCCGCAAACAGGACATCCAGTGGTTCTACCAGAACGGGGCCGGGCGCATCCATCCCGAGTTGTGGCAGGAATACGTCAAGGTCATCCCGGAAGACGAACGAGGCGACATGGTGAGTGCCTACTACCGGCGCCTCACCTCCGAGGACCCTGCCGTACGGGGCGAGGCTGCACGCGCCTGGTCGCTGTGGGAGGGCAGCACCTCGAACCTCAAGCCCAGGGATTCGGTGATCGAGCATTTCTCGGATGAGGCTACGGCCCTGAGCCTGGCCCGGATCGAATGCCACTACTTCATGCACGACTCCTTCCTGCGTGAAAACCAGCTGCTTGAGGATGCCCATAAACTCAGGGACATCCCCGGGGTCATCGTGCACGGGCGCTATGACGTGGTGTGCCCGATCGAGCAGGCCTTTGCCCTGCACCAGGCTTGGCCCGAGGCCGAGTATGTCATTTGTCCGACCTCGGGACATTCAGCGGCCGAACCCGAGATCGTCGATGCGCTGGTGCGTGCCGTACAAAAGCTCACGCGAACCTGAACGACATGGCCGTTGAATTCATGCGCACCGCACCTCGTTTGATTCTTAAATGATCGCACTGCTGCAACGGGTACAAAGCGCAAGTGTTGTCGTCGAGGAGAACACCGTGGCAAACATTGGGCCGGGACTGCTGGTCTATGCGGCCCTGCAGCACGACGATGATGAACAGACCCTTTCTCGCATGGCGGACAAAGTGCTCGCCTACCGCCTGTTCGACGACGGTACTGGGCGCATGAATCAAAGCGTCCTGGATGTACAGGGCGAGGTGCTGCTCGTGCCCCAGTTCACGCTCGCCGCCGACACCCGCAAGGGCCTGCGCGCCAGTTTCTCGAAAGCTGCGGAGCCTTCGCTCGCCGCCGGGCTGTTTGATCGTTTTTCAGACAATCTCCGAAAAAACTGTGCTAAAGTGCAAACCGGTATATTCGGTGCCTGCATGCAGGTGCACTCGGTCAACGACGGGCCGGTGACGTTCTGGCTCGAAGTATAATTACTGGCAATACAACACCACTTTTCTCTGAACCCTTTCCTGGACCTTCAGCCGTGAGCACGCGATCCGCCAGTGTTGAACGCAATACCCGCGAGACACAAATCAAGATCTGCCTGGATCTCGACGGGCGCGGCCAATCCAAATTGGAGACCGGCCTACCGTTTTTCGAGCACATGCTCGACCAGGTGGCCCGCCACGGCATGCTCGACCTCGACATCGATGCAAAGGGCGACCTCGAGATCGATGCGCACCACACCGTCGAGGACGTCGGTATCGTGCTCGGCCAGGCCTTTGCCAAGGCGATCGGCGACAAGCAGGGCATCAAGCGCTACGGGCACGCCTACGTGCCGCTCGATGAGGCGCTCTCAAGAGTCGTGGTGGATTTCTCTGGGCGACCGGGCCTTGAGTTCCGGGTGAGTTTCCCGCGTGCACGGGTCGGGGACTTCGATGTCGACCTCACGCACGAGTTCTTCCAGGGGTTCGTCAACCATGCCGGGGTCACCCTGCACGTCGACAACATCTCGGGGGACAACTCCCACCACATCGCCGAGACCGTGTTCAAGGCCTTCGGGCGTGCGCTTCGCATGGCCTCGAGTCTGGATGATCGTCTGGAGGGGGAGATCCCGTCCACCAAGGGCAGCCTGTGAGTATGCGGGCTTTCGCATGAGCCCCGATAACGAAGATGCAGCAGATCGCGATTATTGATTACGGTATCGGAAATCTCTATTCTGTGATCAAGGCGCTAGAGCACGTGGCCGGCCCGACCGACCGCGTATTTACGACCTCAAACCCCGAGGCGATAGATGCCTGCGACCGGGCGGTTTTTCCCGGCCAGGGGGCGGCTCAGGACTGTATGCAGGCGTTGAAAGTGCATGGGCTGGAGGAGGTCGTGCTTTCTGTGGCGCGCAACAAGCCGTTTCTCGGCATCTGCATGGGCATGCAGGTGCTGATGCGAAACAGCGAGGAAAACCAGGGCACCGGATGCCTGGCATTGTATGAAGGCAGCGTGAAGTATTTCGGTGATCATGTTTCCGTGGGTGCGGGCGCGGGCCGTTACAAGGTTCCGCACATGGGCTGGAACGCCGTTCGCCAGGACCAGCCCCACCCGCTCTGGGAAGGCATCGCACCCAACAGTTATTTCTATTTCGTGCACAGCTATTTCGTCGCCTGCGAGGATCCTGCATTGGTGGCCGGCACCACCGACTACGGTCTGCCGTTTACCTCCGCGATCGCCAAGGACAATGTTTTTGCCATGCAGTGCCATCCGGAGAAAAGTGCCAGCGCAGGCCTTCGCCTGCTATCGAACTTCATGTTCTGGGACGGGGAGTCTGGCTGCCACTGAGAGATTTTCGCGATGATGGTCATCCCTGCAATCGATCTCAAGGACGGCAAGTGCGTGCGCCTTCGCCAGGGCGCCATGGATGATGTCACCGTGTTCTCCGAGGACCCGGTGGCGATAGCGGACCGCTGGGTCGAGGAAGGTGCAAGACGACTGCACATTGTCGACCTCGACGGCGCATCTGCCGGTGCGCCCCGCAATGCCTCCATCATCCAGGCGATTGCTGAGAAACATCCCGACATCCCGATCCAGGCGGGCGGCGGCATCCGTGACGAGGACACCGTACAGGCATATCTGGACATCGGCGTGCAGTACGTCATCATCGGCACGCGCGCGGTCAGTGCCCCGCACTTCGTCAACGACCTGTGCTTGGAGTTCCCCGGACACATCATCGTCGGGCTGGACGCAAGAGACGGCAAGGTCGCGATCGACGGCTGGTCGAAGCTCTCGAACCACGACGCCATCGACATGGCGCAGCATTTCGAGGCTGACGGTGTGGCCGCCATCGTCTTCACCGACATCAGCCGCGACGGCATGATGCAGGGCATGAACGTCGAGTCCACGGTGGAGCTTGCCAGCAACATCCACATCCCGGTGATCGCCTCCGGCGGGGTGACCGACGAGGCGGACATCAAGCGCCTATGCGAGTCCGACGAAGAAGGCATTGTTGGAGTGATCGTCGGGCGCGCTTTGTATGAAGGTACCATTGAGCTCGCCCATGCGCAGGCCTTGGCCGATGAGGCCGGTAGCTGAGTCCGTAAAGACACAATGATAGTGAACAGCGGCAAAGACCCTGCAATGTGCAGTTGAGTCTTGCTATGTCTAAGATTCGCGCCGACAGATTTTGTAGATGAACCGGCTGAGACATGAAATGGATGTGCAAATGTCCATCTTCACGTTAAATCCCGTCCCCGACCCGCGACGAAGTACGACCCCTAGCACGGCGGTAGAGTAAAGTGATTGAGCTGACACCGAGGTGACGTTGCTCAGAAGGGGGGAGTAGACCTGCCAATTGCACTACATCGTGCCGTAACTTGCATACGCTGTGGCATCCCGCGTCATCGGCTCGTGCTATGCATGCATAGTCCTTCTCGGTGTGTGCGACAACGCAAATGGCATCAATCCGGCATGCGCGTCACCTTTACCTGTTGTGAGGAAGACGTACATGTGCCGAATGTCCCGAACTGCTCTGCATCCAAGTGACAGTAGAGTATTCTCACAAAAGATTTTTGTAACATTAGCGTAGGGTAATCCCTAGTGCTAGCAGATCGCCTGAATTCAGTGTTGGGAAACGAGTATCTTTACTAGGAGACAAAAACAATGGTCATAAAGTACATAGAAGGGTTAAGTCACGCTAAATGGTCAGTCAGAGTCGTATCAGCATTAGTGCTGCTCTCGGTTGTTTTCAGCGCGGGCTATTACGTGCGCGGGCAAGGCTGGGGACTGTTGGGAGAAGACGATTTAAATTGGGTACCGAGACTGGATATCCCAGCAGACTGGTTGCTGGCATTCTCGGGTTTCTCATCTGAGGGTGAACGCTACTTTTTCATCTGCGATGTTGGCATGAAGTCTCTTGCAGATTTGTCTGTCTCACGAGTAGCGACGATAGGACCTGAAAAAGGCTCTAAAATCAGACTGAATCCAATGTCGCCAGAAGAACAGAGAGCGGTGCAAGCACGATTGGAGCGAAGCTGTATGATCATAAACAAGTATCGAGAAAACTAACTCGGCATATCAGTCCCTCCAATTCTCCAAGGCCCGATTTTCCTGAATTCTGGATTGCCTGCGCAGATTCTCCCATAGTGTGTTCCGTGCACATGGGCAGGTAGCGGCCCGGTTGGGAAAGCGTATCGCGCGGTTGTCATCGATCATCTCCGTGGACGGAATCAGAATGGATGCCGAGCTCCGTCAGGAGGGAGTTGCCGGTCGGAACGTCGAGGACGAATTCCAGATGGAACATGGCGGCGCCCAAATCGCGGCAGTCGCTATTCTGCATGAGATGGTTCTTGTGATCCGGAACACATAGAATTTTAAGCACTTTGAACTCCAGTTGTTTACCCCCTGGTCTGTGGGCTAAACCAACATTAATCTGGACCCTGTCCCTGCAGGACTCGATGACCACGAAAACCTGAAGGTAAGCCCAGCGATAGAAGCCGGTGTAACATGCCACACAGGCACATTGGAAGAAATTGCCATGCCGGTGAAAGATAAGCCACTTGAGAAACGTGGCCCTTGTGAGAAACGAAGTTCAAACTAGGCGGTGTCCCTGTCGTGTCCCTACAGCGCAGTAAGCTCCCTGTTGCGCAACACGGAATACTTGTCTATCATGGAGCGTGAGCCATGATTAAGAGTTTTAAGCACAAGGGGCTGGAAAAATTCTTTACGAAAGGCAACACGGCTGGAATCCAGCCAGATCATGCAACGAAAATCAGTGATCGGCTGGCTTTCCTCAATGCAGCCACCGTGATCGAGGATATCAACAAACCGGGTTATCGGCTGCACCGACTCAAAGGGGACCTGAAGGGGTTCTGGGCGATAGATGTATCCGGGAACTGGCGGATCGTTTTCAAATTTGAAGATGGCGATGCTTACGTAGTGAACTATGAGGATTATCACTGGTGACGTTTCAGCAACATGACCCACCACACCCGGGTGCTTTGATCCGGCGCACGTACATTGAGCCGTTCGCAGAAATTACCGCGAATAAAGTCGCCGACCAACTCGGTGTTGCACACAGCACCTTCAGCCGCTTGTTGAACGGTGTTGCAGGAGTCTCGCCTGAAATGGCTGTGCGGCTGTCCAGGGTTTTGGGTGGCTCCGCAGAAAGCTGGCTTACCTTGCAGGAGAGCTACGATCTGTGGAAAGCGCGCCAATCGGTAGATACAAAGGCATTGACGCCGATTGATTTCAGCGAAGTCGCTTGAGCCCTTGTTCTTGCTCCCGAGAGCCTGTCTGCACGAGTGCCTTCTAGGGTGTCCGTTCGTTGCTGAGAATGTGAAGCATGCGAGGCTGGCTTGGCGCCGGCCGGCAGGACACGATATTTTCCGGTTGGCTGTGCTGTTTCAGGCTTTTTGCCTGTAGCATCAACCTGGCTTTCGAAGAAATTGCAGTTTAGCCGCAGGCTCGAAGTATATAATTCCCCTGGATTTCACACCTCGCCCAATCATGTCACTCGCCAAACGCATCATCCCCTGCCTGGACGTTGATGCCGGTCGCGTGGTCAAGGGCGTGCAGTTCGTCGACATCCGCGATGCCGGGGACCCGGTCGAGGTGGCCCGGCGCTATGACGCCGAGGGGGCAGACGAGATCACCTTCCTCGACATCACCGCAAGCTCGGATGAGCGCGACACCATGGTGCACGTGGTCGAGCAGGTGGCCGCCCAGGTATTCATCCCGCTGACCGTGGGCGGAGGCATCCGCAAGCTAGAGGACATCCGCACCCTGCTCAATGCCGGGGCCGACAAGGTCGCCATCAATACCGCGGCGGTGTTCAACCCCGAGTTCGTGCAAAAAGCCAGTGACAAGACCGGTTCGCAGTGCATCGTGGTCGCCATCGATGCCAAGCGCGTGAGCGGCGAGGGGGAGGTGCTACGCTGGGAACTCTTCACCCACGGCGGGCGAAAGCCGACCGGCATCGAGGCGATCGGCTG
This sequence comes from Gammaproteobacteria bacterium, assembly GCA_965205685.1. Classification (GTDB taxonomy): domain Bacteria; phylum Pseudomonadota; class Gammaproteobacteria; order UBA4575; family UBA4575; genus WTFY01. The sequence continues at coordinate 275,843 of OZ242174.1, forward strand.
GGCTAGGAAGATGGAAGCGCTCGGGGCCGGCGAGATCCTGCTGACCAGCATGGACCGCGATGGCACCAAGGCCGGGTTTGATCTTGAACTCACGCGCGCGGTCAGCGAGGCCGTCGGGATTCCCGTGATCGCCTCCGGCGGGGTTGGCACCCTGGAGCATCTTGCCGAGGGCGTCACCGAGGGCTGTGCCGATGCGGTGCTGGCTGCGAGCATCTTTCATTTCGCGGAATACACCATCGGCGAGGCCAAGGCCTACATGGCCTCGAAAGGCATCGTGGTGCGTCCCTGATACAGGACCCGGCCGAAGGCCGCAGTGTCCTGGCGATGATTTCTCCGTGAGGCAGGCTAATTTCCCTTGCCGTGGCCGGATCGAAAGCCCGGGTACACGAACGCACCGGAGATCCGTTCGCAGTCCCGTTCCGTGATGCCCTCGGCCCTGGCGATGCTGTACCAGCGCTCACGCACCACCCGTTCCATGGCCTGGATCGTGGCATCGGCATGATCACGGTCCAGCAGGAATCGTGAATGTTGCGACAACAGGTTGTCGGCGCTTGCATGGCGCCCCCTGTCGCCGCAGCTGAGGGCGAGGTCGCGCCGTTCGGTGCCAATGGGCATCGACGGGATCAGGTCATAGGCGGGCGACAGGCTCCAGCCGGCATCGAAGGCAATGACGGCGTGATTGCGGGGATGATCGTCCGTATTCGAGATCAGCGCGTTGAAGCACATCCGCCTGAAGAGTTCCTGGGCATCCTGTTGCGGGCGTTGCGAGATTCGCCGCAGCTCTTCTGCCAGCAGCACGTAGGACCACTTGTCCCGGTCCGCGTGAGAATCCTCTGCGCGCAGCAGGGTCAGGGCGCTCAACAGCCGCGCACGGCGATAGCCCGCCGCAACCCTTGCGCGATCAAAGCGCTTGACCATCAGCACGTCGCGCCCGCCCACCGTCACGATGCGGCTCATCGGCGTTTGCAGGCCGCATTCACGCGCAAGCACGAGCATGGAGTGTTCAACGCGGGCGTGATTCCAGCGGTCGTCCGGGTGGTTGAATTTCGCGATCCAGAGGCTGTCGTCATCCTCTATGACGGCCTTGGGGCGCGCACCGCCCATGGACATGCCGGCGAGCAGTAATGCCTGGGCCCGTTCTGCATCCGTATGGACCGGCAGTTCCTCATCGGCGATGACGGCATCCGCCAGGTGCTGCAACTCGGCAAGATGCAGGGTGCGGGAGAACCTTCGAAGCGGTGCCGGAGGCTCCCGGTTCAGTCCGAAGCTCAGGGCGCCTGCGCGATCCTCCGGTGAATACAGCAGGTAATCAAGTTCACCGAGCGCCGCCTGTCTGGAATGTCTTTCGATGACCCGCCGGCCCCAGTAATCCGGCCCCGCATCACGAAGTGCCCCGAAAATGCCCTGGAGCCTCCCCGTCTCGAAGGTCTCGGTTGTGAGTTTGAGTTCGATCGGGTCGATGGCCACGGCATTCTCGCGTGCGAGGTAACTTTTCCCGTAGACGAACCTGCCGATCGGGTTCCCTCGCCGGTCGGCACCGAGCACGAACCTGCCCGCCGTCACGAAGTCCGTCTCGCCGGGCAGCACAATGTACACGTAGCACTCGTCGTTCATTCCACGGTCCTAGAAATCGCTGTCCAGGCGCTCCGGCTGGCGGGCCCGGGCACGCTCGCGGTGCACGCTTAGTGCAAGCCCCTCCGTATCGAGTGCCGGGTCGGCAATCTCGCCCAACGGTTCCAGCAGGTCATACGCCCAAAGCAGCGCCAGATAGACGGCAATGCCGGTCGAGGGCTTGCCTTGCTCGGCGCAGGACACCGGCCGAGGGCCGGTGCCGATCCTGTCGGCAACGTCCTGGATCGTCAGGTTTCTGCGCAGCCTTGCGGTACGCAGGTTGGCGCCTAGCTGTTTCAGCGCCCGCTCCACAGGGTAGGGGGGCGCGGTGGTCAATGCGTTTCGCGCAGTCATATGCTCTAAAATATATATTATAGTTTATAGTATGCTCTTAATAGCATATTTATTTTGGATAACCAAGTGAATCTCGTCGACTTCGAGGTGCCTCAAAAGGATCAAAAGCCTTCGGGCACACATGAGGGCACCATCCCCGAAGTCGCCCCGCGGTGGAGCCTGTGCGAGGCGTATGGACTTCACAATGGATGGAACCGGAATCGGGGCTGCTGAATCCCGGCCCTGCGGAATTTCTTCACCCACGGTGCCCTTGTCCTTGGGGCTCTTTCGGTATGATTGCTGCGATTCGGGGTGAATGCCGACCGCCGGACATCCCGGGATGGGGGTTGCTCAGGGACGGCGAGCGGATTTCAAACTGAGACGGTTCCACAAAGGCGCTATAATAGAGGCGCAGGCCGGGCCTGTGGTACTGTAGGGGGCCGCAGCCTGGCGAACACAAGATGAGCACCGACGACACCCTGCACCGACTTGCCGAGACCCTTGAGGCTCGCAAGCAGGCCTCACCCGAGGACTCCTACGTGGCAGCACTGTATGCGGGCGGACTCGAGGCGATGCTTGACAAGGTCCGCGAGGAAGCCCAGGAGACCGTGGAAGCGGCCGGCGGGGATCCCGAGCACCTGGTCCACGAAGTGGCCGACCTGTGGTTTCACTGCATGGTGCTGCTGGCCTACCGGGACTTGGGTCCTGGCGCGGTGCTGGACGAGCTCGAGCGCAGGTTCGGGACCTCGGGACTTGTGGAGAAGGCACAACGCGAGCGCTCACGTTGAGCCCGGACATTTATTTGAGCGAACCGGAGTACACGTTATGGGAATCAGCCCCTGGCAGTTATTGATCGTACTGTTGATCATCGTGCTGATATTCGGCACGAAAAAATTGCGCAACATTGGCGGGGACATCGGCAGCGCGGTCAAGAACTTCAAGAAATCCGTCAAAGACGACAGCGAGCCCGAAGAGCCCAAGGCCGAGAAAGCCCCGCCGAAAGAATAGTCCCCCCGAATCATGTTCGATTTCGGCTTCTGGGAGCTTGCCCTGATCATGGTGGTGGTGTTGCTGGTGGTCGGCCCCGAACGCCTGCCGCGCCTGGCCGCCCAGGCGGGTCACTGGTTCGGCAAGGCCAAGCGCACCCTGACCGCCTTTCGTGCCGACATCGAATCCGAGATCCGCGCCAGCGAACTCAAGGAGATGCTGGAGAAACAGCAGTCCGAGATCGGCGAGCTGAAGTCCATCCTCAAGGACACGCAGCGCGAGATCGAGGAGGACTTCGAAGACGACGACGATGACTCGCTGGTCGCCGCCGTCGAAAAGCAGATCGAGTCTTCCGACATAAAGCCCGCCCCCACCGCCGAGAAGCCCGATGGCGACTGAACCCGCAGGCACCGATTCCAAGCACGAGACGCTGCTCACGCACCTCTACGAGCTGCGCTCGCGCCTGATGTGGATCGTCGGCAGCGTGTTCGCGATGCTGATCGTGCTGTTCCCGTTCGCCAACACCCTGTACGGCTGGCTCGCCGGGCCCCTGATGGCACACCTGCCCGAGGCCAGCACCATGGTCGCGATCGAGGTGGCCTCGCCGTTTCTGACCCCGTTCAAGCTGGTCTTCCTGGTCAGCCTGGTGCTGGCCGTGCCGATCATCTTCTACCATGGCTGGGCGTTCGTCGCCCCGGGCCTGTACAGCAGCGAGAAACGGCTGGTGTTCCCGATCCTTTTGTCGAGCTCGGTGCTGTTCTACGTCGGCATGGCGTTCGCCTACTACGTCGTCTTCCCCCTGATGTTCGGCTTTTTCACGGCGGTGGCCCCGGAAGGGGTTGCGGTGATGACCGACATCGGGCGCTATCTCGATTTCGTCATGAAGATCTTCATCGCCTTCGGTGCGGCGTTCGAGGTGCCGGTGGTGACCCTGGTGCTGGTGCGCATGGGCGTGACCACCCCGGACAAGATGGCCGCCAAGCGCCCCTACGTGATCGTCGCCGCCTTCGTGGTCGGCATGCTGCTGACCCCGCCCGATGTCATCTCCCAGGTGTTGCTCGCCATCCCGGTGTGGATCCTGTTCGAGCTGGGCCTCGCGTTCTCGCGCTTGGTCACGCCCAAGGAAGTGGACGATCCCCTGCCCGATGCAGAGCCTGTCACAGCCGAGGGTGCGCAGGCCCCGAGTGCGCCGGGTGCAGTGCCGCTCTCGCCCGAGGAACAGGCCGCCGAACTGGCCCCGGTGAAGCCGCTGGAGGATGATGAGGACACGAAGGAATCCCCCGACTAGGCTAGCAGACACCCCCCGGCATTTGGTGCATAATTGCCGACTTTCAATTCACCACGTTTTTCGTGAAAAAACCGATCAAGCTTCGTAAGCGTGTCCTGCTGGTGATTCTGGACGGCTTCGGCGTGAATCCCAGCAAGGCCAACAACGCCGTGATGCACGCGCAGACCCCGCGCCTGGATCATTATTTCTCCAGCTACCCGCACACCGTGCTGGAGGCCTCCGGCGAAGCGGTCGGCCTGCCGCCCGGACAGATGGGCAACTCCGAGGTCGGGCACATGACCATCGGCTGCGGCTCGGTCATACGCCAGGACCTGATCCGCATCAACGAGGCCATCGCCGACGGCAGCCTGTTCGAGATGTCGCCGCTGGTTCGCGCCATCAAGAAGGGCAAGAAAAACGATGGCCACGTGCACCTGATCGGTCTGCTCTCGGACGGCGGCGTACACTCGCACATCAACCACATCATCGCCCTGATCAAGCTGTGCCGCGACCACGACACCCGCCCAATGCTGCACCTGATCACGGACGGGCGCGATGCCCCGCCCAAGAGTGCGCGCAAATACCTGCAGCGCCTGAACCGGGCCCTGAACAAGGCCGACGGCGTCATCGCAACGGTCATGGGCCGCTATTTCGCGATGGACCGCGACCGGCGCTGGGATCGAACGGAAAAGGCTTGGCGCGCCTTGGTGCGGAACGAGGGCGAGCAGTCCGGCGATGCCAAGAGCGCGATCCTGAATGCATACGAGCGCGGCGAGGGCGACGAGTTCATCGTGCCGACCGTGTTGCCTGAGGCAAAACCCATGGGTGCGGGCGCCTCGGTCATCTTCTGCAATTTCCGCAACGACCGCCCGCTGCAGCTCAGCAAGGCACTCGCCAAGGAAGACTTCCACGCCTTCGAGCGCGGCGAGGGCTTCGAGCCGGTGCGCCTGACCATGATGACGAAATACAGCAAGGAATTTCTTGGCCCGGTGGTGTTCCCGCCGCGGCGTCCGGACACCAACCTCGCCAAGATCATCAGCAAGCTCGACATGCACCAGTTTCACTGTGCGGAAACCGAGAAGTACCCGCACGTGACCTACTTCATCAACGGCGGGCACGAGGAGGCCTACGAGGGCGAGGACCGCAAGATCATCCCATCGCCCAAGGTCGACACCTACGACCAGCAGCCCGAGATGAGCGCCGAGGAAGTCGCCGACGAGGTGATCAAGGCGATCCGCAACGACGCCTACGCCCTGATGGTGACCAACTTCGCCAACGGCGACATGGTCGGGCACACGGCCAAGAAGGAGGCGGTGATTGCGGCCCTGCAGGCCGTCGACATCCATGCCGGGCGCGTGCTCGATGCTGCGGTCGAGCAGGGCATCTCGGTGGTGGTGACCTCCGATCACGGCAACTGCGACGAGATGGTCAACCCGCACACCGGTGAGCCGCACACACAGCACACCACTTACCCGGTGCCGTGCCTGGTGATCGATGAGGGCAACTGGGATCTTGCCAACGGGCGTGGACTGAGCGACGTGGCCCCGACCATCCTGCAGTTGATGGGGATCCGAAAGCCCAAGGCCATGACCGGGCGATCCCTGCTGGTGCCCTACAACGGGCGCTGACGTACAGTAAGAATTATTAGTTAGCCAAGGGCTATTTTATCCTACATGGTGCAGGATGCGATTTGGAACAGCAGATGCGCCGCAGTGCCGATTGGATGTATTGTCTGTCACTCTGGGTCAGTGGTTTAGCTATGCCTTAGTTGTTTGTCGGGAATATTTCACCAGGCAACGGAAAGAAATCAAAATACATCCCCCATCTTTGTAGGCTATACCTCAATTGAGTTTAGTCCCTTCCCGCTATCCTGAATCGGACTGCAGTTAGTAGGTGTCAAACCGGTGCCTTCCAGCATTGTATGAGAATCCGACAGGTCAAAGAGTATGGGCTGCGACACATAACCTTTCGCCCCATTAAGATGAGTTTTACATATATCTTATGAATAGGAGGTCCCTAATCCTCACCCCCTAGACCCAAGATATACGGTGTTCCCTGCGACCATGGTGCAGCTGACCTCATTTGTTAACGTGAGACGATCAGACCGATTTCGAGCAAGCACATTAAGTACATACTATCCAAGGTTGGAATTTGACAGTGAAGTCTGACCTGATTCAGTATGAGTCTGGTCGTCTATGAGAAGGAAACTGTAGCTGGGTCTCCTGCTAAATCAGCGATCTTTCTGAGCGAATGTGCAGGATAATTGCATGCACGCATTTGGTCAAAATGGCCTGATACCCTTGCCGGTCGATAATTTTAGAAATAAGGAAATCGTATGCATACTGGTCATCACGTTTCAGTTTCACATCTTGCATTTGTTGTAGTGCTCCTGTCTATTCTTTCCGCCTGTAGCGGTGGAGGAGGAGGGGGAAGCGATTCACTTTCTAATGTTCCCGAAATTCCTCTCAATCAGGTCCAAATTTCAGAAACCCGAATGCAGGGAGTGTCTGAATCCCAACTGACAGCCTATCTCCAGGAAATGGTGCAGGGGCCCTGGGGGCCGGAAGGGGATACATTTGGGGAAGGGGTTCGGGGATTTTTTCTGTGGAAGAGTCCGCCCGTAGTCAGAACAGAGACAGGTGCAAATCCCGAACACCGCAGACTAGTGGAAAGGGTAGTGGACCAACTGAACGACTGGCTGCCGGCCGAGAACAGGATGATCATGGGCGAACCTACGGGTCGTCGCCCACAGGGGGCAACCACACGAGGGCGTGCCCCAGTTATGTGGCAGGTGCCCGGTGGTGAGATTCACGTTTCATTCCGACACGCATTTGAGGGTGGAGTAGCGCACCCCAGAACAAGTACATCCCATGACCTGATGTCTGGGCGGCAGGTTATGAACATGACTTCATCCTTGGTTGAGATTGCACCTGACAGATTGGGTGGCCATGCTCTGTACGGTGCCATTGTTCATGAGATGATCCATGCGCTCGGCATTCAGGGCCATGTACCCGAGAGCGTTTATCCAGATACGCTGTTGCCAGACATGGGTATTTTGCCCGGAGAAGCGGAAATCCAGGACATCCCGAGGATTGATGGCGAGGCACTGATGACAACCTATTCCCGCTATACACGTGGGGAAGGGAGGGACGATATCAACGCTACAAGCCTCGGCCCGTGGGCATCCAGCATCCCGGCCATAAGTGCAAATATCCGAACGGCAGGGGGTAGCGTGTCATTTGGAGCAGAGTATCGGTCGCAATGGATACGAGCTTGGGACAAAGGGCCGATTCCATCTGCTCCTTTGTCAAATTCCGGTATCACAGGCACTGCGACTTGGGGTGGAGATCTGATCGGCTACACGAATAATGGTGCATCGGCCCGCGGGGATGCTGAAATTACCATAGAGATGCAGACCCTGACAGGGGATGCGGAATTCAGCAACATCACGTCTCAGGGAAGTTCTTGGGGAGCGGATTTGCAGTATACGATTTCGGTCTATGGTAACTATCTGACCGCTACTGGTACCAGCGATTCTCTGGTTGCCCAGTTCAGAGGGTCGAATCACGAAGCGGTGACAGGTGTTTTGGCGACAGACAATCTTAGGGGTGCATTTGGGGCCACGCGCTGAATACCGACAAACCAATTTTTACTTATCAATCCCTTAGTCTTCTATGTAAGGAGCATTTATGATGCGGGCCAGCGTTTCATCGACCTTGACCACATCCAGCAGGGTAGGTCCTTCAAACGGAGCATGGCCATTAACTTGGTTAAACGGACTGGCCCAGCAAGCACTCGCATTAAGATTGCGAATAGACCATTGGAGTCAAGTAACGGGGGCAGATAGCTAGGTGCACAACAGAAGTTGTAAGAATTGAATCTTTCCTATTTTCATGGACTACCAACAGAAGATCTCGTTCCATCCTACAGTTGATCTGTATTAACAAGCTCAAGACCTTGACCAGGGGTTCCCTGTTGGTACCCGACAACGGGTGCTAGCCTGCCTTTGCCGCTAAGCGCTTGCTGGCTGGAATTCGGCAAGTGCCCAGTCACTTCATCCAGCTTTCATGGCCGTGCCGGGATCAACCCACCAAGTACACCACCTCGTCCGACGGCGCGAAACCCCGTATATACGCCGGCATCACACAGCTATATTGTGATACAATGAATACATGTATTAAAGGAGAGATCGTGACATGGCTACTTCCATTCGTCTAGCCCCGGAAACAGAGCGAAGGCTTGATTATCTGGCTTCGCAAACCGGACGTACCAAGGCCTACTACCTGCGGGAAATCATCGAACAGGGCATCGAGGAGATGGAGGATTACTATCTTGCCGCTGACGTGCTAGAACGTGTCCGCAAAGGACAGGAACAGGTGCATTCGTCGGCTGACGTAAGGCAAGGCCTTGGCCTGGAAGATTGAGTACGCCGATACGGCTAGGAGGCAGCTCCGCAAGCTTGACAAGCAGATGGCGCTGCGCGTTGTCGACTTCATGGACCGGCGAATTGCTGGAATGGAGGATCCACGCAGCGCGGGCAAGGCATTGACTGGCCCGCTGGGTGGTCTCTGGCGTTACCGGATAGGAGAATGCCGAGTGATTTGTGACATAGAGGACGATGCACTGCGTGTGCTTGTAGTGCGGGTGGGCAACCGGCGCGAAATTTACCGAAATACAAAAGGTTTCCGCTGACCTGCCAAACAACTAGTCGGGCTGCATCCTTTCCCAGTCCTCCACGCCTCCCGGCACGATGTGAAACAGCGGGTGGGTGACAGATCCGATCGGATGCTGTGCCAGCCATCCGGGATCACGCACTTGCAGTTTCTTCTGCAGGTGGGCACGTTCAAACGCAAGCTGTCCCCGGGTGGCTGCAATGGTCCTGCACACCCGGGCATCCACGAACTTGGATTTGTCAAACGCGTGGCCCCGCCGAGCTGCCTCGTCCCACACGGTTTTGAGATACCGGGCGATTAACGCCTCGGGTTTCGAGGTATCGCGAAAGCGCTGCAGCTGCGGGTGGTCCCGGTAGCCTTTCGTTTGGCCCTGCAGCACCGCCTGAGCCAGCAGACCCTCGCGCCAGAGTGCGACCAGGCCCTTGGAATCAAGATAACAGGGATGGAGGGTCCAGAGGCGCATCAGAAGTCGAAAGAGAATGGAAACTTTCCTGTTCCCTTGGACCGTCCATGGGGCTTCTCGTTCCATCCTGCAGCGCCTGCTGGTTCGAAGTTTGAAGCCGACGCAACCCTTCAAGGAAGGGGATGATTTTCCTGCTTTCTCCGGCTATGGCTTACTCGGCAACCTTCCTGCCACCGTATGCGCCAACCAGGCCTTCGGGATGATCGAACACGCCGCCCACTTCCTCATGGCCAGGGCCGAAAAAGGCCCCTGACAGGCGGTTGTCGTCGGCATGATAACGGCTGAACTCCCCGTCCGTCACGGACATGCCCTCAAAGACCATGTCGGTATATGCCTGCCCGGTTGCGGTATTGGCCAGGCCCGTCAAGCGAACGTCCGCCAGCACCTCGTCGTCGATACGCACGGCTATGCTGGCATCACCGACCACCACGGATTCCAGGTCCTCAGCGATGTTGTGGTCCCTGGCCGTCGCAAAGCCGGTCCAGGTGGCTTCGGTGACGGGATTGGTCATGGTCGCATTGCCGGCGATGGTGCCATACGTCTGGGTCACGCCTTGGTCGGGGTCGATCTCGTGCTTGAAAAGCACGACCGTGGAGGCAAAGAAGCTGTACTCCATCCACCCTGCATAGCTGTGCAGGTCATTGAAAGGGCTGATGGTCTGCTCGATTCCCGTGTTGATTCCGTTAGTGTCTGCAAGGATCGTGATCTCTTCGGGCACCAGGCTGTACACCTTGTTTGCGCGGATGAACGCCGAGTAGCCCACCGAGCAGTACAGGCCCTTGCATTCCACGGAAACCCGTTCCGGCTCGATTCGTCCTGGGACCCAATTGATCCGGTCCGTGGAAAGCAGGAGGTTGGCGCTCCCGGCAATCCGCTCGTAGTCCTGGATCGCATGGTATTCCGGGGTGTCCGGTGGCTTGTGCCGGGGACTGCCGCCACAGCCTGCGATCAGCAGGCCCAGTACAGCGATGGCCAGTGTAATTCTCATTATGCCTGCTGCCTCTTCCTTGATTTCATCCATCTCATTTGAGGTGGAGAATGTATCGGATTCACAGTCAAAATGCACCTGTCTCAATTCATGCAGCGCGTCCCCCACATCCCCATCTGGAAAGAGCCTTGGGCAGTCATCCTTGTAAATTTGAAGTAACACTTCAATTTTGCAAGGTTACAGGCGCTGTGCATGCATGGGCCCCACAGGGACTGCAATGCGATACCCCAGCTGGTTTCGCTGCCGCATGGACAGGGACTGGCTCCCCAGTCACGGGTTTGGAAGGGCTTTCGATGGGGGCTAGCAGCCCAGTCCCCGGGCCATCTGGTCGTAGCTGGTAAGCGGCACCGCGCACATGCGCGCCCAGTCTGCCTCACTGAGGTCCGGGCGCTTCAGGATCTCGAGCATCTCGTTGAACTGGGCCAGCGCCTTGCAGTCCACCGCCTCGGGAGCCGCGGCTGTGCTGTGCGACGGCCAGACGTGATCTTTGGCGTGCTGCCAGAAGGGGCTGTCAAACTTCGAGCCGCAGGAATAGTGCCAGCCGACGAACAGCCCGTAACAGAGCATGTTGTTGACCAGAAACCGGTTGACCGCATCGGCATCGCCGTCGGCATATTCGCCCGGGCGATTGAGGCGCATGTGCAGGATCATGCCGATCTGGATCTGCGCGGAGACGATGGCGGTGGCCTCGAGCGGCTCCATGAAGGCCGCCGCATTGCCGATGCGCGCGATCGCGCCATCGTAGATCCTGCGATTCACGAAGTTGGGAAAAGGGATGACCGAGCGCGGCTCGAACTCGCCCACACCGTCACTCTCGAGGAAGGCATCGAAATCCGCCTGCACTTCGTCGAGCTCGCTGAGGTCGCGGTTGAAGATGTAGCCGTAGGAGGTGTGCACCGTGAGCGGGATCACGAAAATCCAGCCGTGCGGACGTGCCACGGCCCGGGTGTAGGTGTGTTGCAGCACCGGACCGTCGCCCTTGGCATCGAAAAGTGTCGGGCAGCGGCGGATGCAGGCGGTGTTGGTCGGGATGAACGAGATGTTGATGTGGTGTTCGGGATTCAGTTCCCTAGGGAAGCCGCGGGCATCGAAGACCAGATCGTAACGCTCAGGCTCACGGCCCTCGAAGGTGACCTCGGCCCCGCCGTCTATGCGCGTGATGTCCAGGACCTTCGCATCGATGTGCTGCGCGCGTGTGCGCTCGTACAGGAGTTCGGCAAGATAATCGGCCGACAGGTGGTAGGCGTAGGCAACATCCTTCGGCGAGAAGAAATGCGTGAAGTCCTGGTCGCATCGGCCCCATCCCTCGAAGGCCACGCCGTACTTGCGCGTGCCCCGCAAGTGCTGCTGGACGTCGTCGTTCGGAAGGTCCGTGAGTTGCTGCAGGTGTTCGACCAACGCCGGCCAGCTGCCCTCGCCCACGCCGATCACCGGGATGCGCGAGTCATAGATGTGGTGCAGTTCATAGTCGTCCCCTGGGTGCAGGCGGGTGATGCTTGCAGCCGCCAGAGAACCCGCAGTGCCTCGCCCGACCACCGCGACCTTGCGCAAGGATTGGCTACCTGGCTGGATCATCCTTCATGACCTCCACTGAGGTTGAAGCAGTCGACATCGACAAGGGTTCGCATTCCTGACTGCCAAAAAAAGCAAGGGCCTCCGAAGAGACCCTGCGCCCTGCAGTCTAAACTGCAAGGGGTGTTGCCAAAATACTAGCCATCCTCACACCCTGGATCAAGTTTTCCACCGTACCGATTTCTAGGACTTCCTCTTCTTTCCCATGCATCATCACGATCACTGTCAGCTCACGGTTTTGTACATGCAAGGGAAGCTGTGCAAATTCTGGTTGTATGGTGTCAAGTGCTGAACGATACCAGTCCATGTCTGCTTGGTGTGATTAGAAGCTGAAGATGAGTTCCGCACCCGCGAAACTGTCGCGCCTGCCATCGTAGGTCAGGTCCTTGCGGTCTGAGCCCAAGTTGGCGAAGGTCTCAAGTCGCATCGACCAGCTGCCCGCGAGGCGGCGTTTGAATTCCAGGTTCAGGGTACGCGTGTTGTAGCGAAGATCGGCAAGCAGGCCAGCGATAAGCTCCGTGCCCTGCACGTCGTTGAAGGCGAGAAAGCCGGTGAGGTACATATCGTTTTGCCAGGCGCTGGTGGCCCGGCTGCCGCGTTCATCGTAGAGCCACTCGCCCAGCAGGGTCAGGTCGTACGGGGAATCAAAGAGCGCATAGAGCGTGCGCTCCACGCCAACGATGAAGGCACCGTAATCTTCCCCCTCACCGAGCAGGTTTTGCGCGCCGTGCCGGCGGATGGCTTCCAGCTTGTACAGCACAGGCTCGGTGGTGAGCTGCGCTTCGAGCCCGAACTGGCGGATCTGCTCGTAGAACGGCAGTAAGGGAGCACCCATGCCCGGTATGCTCCCGGCATCCGGATCCACCACGAACCGGGGTTCGCGGTTGGTGCCGGAAAACGCGCTCAGCGCGATGTCGAGCACGCCCACGGCGTGGCTGTAGCGAAACGCGACATCGACGTGGCGCTCCTCGGCGCCGCTCTCGTAGGCGGCATCGTCCTCGATCAGGCGGCCTGCACGCAGCCGCCCGGAACGCCCCGGAAAGGTCTGCCTGCGGTGGTAGGGCAGTACGAAGGTCTCGGCCAGGCCCCAGTCCCCGGAGACCGCCAGGTGAAGCATCGGCTGCCCCAGCTTGGGCCGGTCGCGCGGGTGCTCGACGAGGTCGATCTGGTTGACGATGTCGACCAGGTTGTGCACCTCTGCCACGCCCCAGAAAACGCGGTCCACGCCCGCTCGCAGCTGCCAGGAATGCCCGCCCCACTCGCCGTACCTCAGCAGGTAGGCCTCGCGCACATCCGCGTGCGTGCGCCTGGAATCGGCGGTATCAAAGCGGTACAGCGGGGTGAAGGTGAAGCTGGTGGTGGGAGTGAGTTCACCGTGCAGCGTCGGCTCGAGCACCCAGCCCACGGTGGACGAGCGCTGCCCCGCATGCGCGGGCGACTCCGGGTAGCCGCGGGTCTGCAGGCTGAGATCACCCGAGAGATCCAGCGCCCGAGCCTCGATGCCCGCACCGGCCAGGAACACGAGGGACGCTATGGCGCCAGAGAATCGCATCAGCGCACGCGTCGCAGTGCCAGTTTGTTGAATTCGCTGTCGTCGAGGTTGGTGCGAAACCTGAAGTCGGTCCAGTGCAGCACCGTGCTGGCCTTGGTCAGGTGGTTCACCATGGTCTGTTCCCCGGCCCGCCAGAACTGGTCCAGGTATTGCCGGTAGTTCGCAAACGTGAGTGTCTTCAGGTGCGAGTCCTTGCGGTCGTACAGTTCCATCTTCCAGACCCGAAGCTCACCGGTGTCCTGCCAGACGATCTTGCGGCTGTATCCGGAATTCTTGTCCAGCGGCACCTGCTCGGTCACCGTACAGCTGAGCACGCCACAGGACTCGTCGCGAAGGTACTTGTAGGTGTATTCCTCCACTTCCGGTGTGCTCATGTCCTCGTAGGAGAACTCGCTGCCCATGAAGGACCCGGAACGCTTCGAGGCGTTGATGCGCTTCACCCGCTTCAGGGCCGGCAGGTACAGCCACTGGTCGTCCTGGGTGTTGATGTGGGCATGGGTCAGCAAGGCGGTGCCCTGCACGTCGCGCGGCTGGTCGAACACGAACAGGCTCTTGTCCCCGTCGCCTGCCACCTCCAGCACCTTGAAGCGCATCTGGCGGATGCTCTCGCGCCCGTACCGATCGCGCAGCACCATCGTCATGCCCGCAGTGAAATCCCCGAAGCCGTCGTTGCGGGCCTCGGCCTCCAGCGCGATCCTCAGCCCCTTCTCCTGCGCCGTCTCCGCCTGGACCGGTGCCTGCGCGAGGCCCAGGACCGCGAGGACCAGGGCCAGGGTCCCGAGCCATCCCTTGCGGGGGCGTAGGAAAGCCTTCGTCGGGTCTTTTGGACCCCATCGGTTTCGGGCGGTTTCGTGATCAGGAAACATCTGGACAGGCGTGTGATGGACGTGTGACATTGTACCTTGAGTGCCCGGAACAGGTGAAGTCACCGGCGTGCGAAGCCCCGGGCCGGGGCGGCACCATGGCGAGAATTTAGTCATTCCCGGTCGAGATTGCTTATAATCGCTAAAAGTTTCAACACCATCCTGAACGGGATGGCCCCGGGACTTTGCTTGGTCCAGGTGAGGAGGCTGCTCTAGGTCGTGTTCAACAATCCATTCGAGTCATTTCACAACATGGTCGCCGAGGCCAAGGAAGAACGTGAGCAGCTGGACCGGCTGCTGACCATTTCTACCCCCAATGAGCGTGCGCTGGTGGCTGCCATCGCCGGGGTGCTGGTGGTGCTTTTGGTCTGGCTGGTGTTTGGCAGCGTGGCCCGCAGCCTGACGTTCGACGGGGTCCTGGCCGGTCCCGGTGAGAGCACGCTGACAGGCGAGCACAACCTGCAGGCGATGGTGTGGATCAAGCGTGATGCCGCGGCACAGATCGAGGCCGGTCAGCCTGCGAGGATCGAGTTCAGTGGAGCCGACGGGCACCTCCACACCCTGGCAGGGGAAGTGACAGGCATTTCCGCACTGCCCCTGACCGAGTTCCTGGCGATGTTCGAGGGCCGTGCACCGCTGTCGGTGCACCGCCTGCACATCCGACTCGATGAACGCCCCGAGGGCGCTGTGCCTGCACGCAAGGAATGTGAAGTCACCATCGAAGTGGGCAGACAGTCGCCGATCGCACGCCTTCGGATGAGGCCCTCCTGAGATGGCACCGAGTGCCTCCAAGGGCACCGGGGATCAGGCCACCTCGGATTCCGTCAAGCACCGGATCGCCACACCCGTGATGCTGCAGATGCACGCCTCCGAATGCGGGGCGGCGAGCCTCGGCAGCGTACTGGGCTTTTTCGGGCGCTGGGTGCCGCTGACCGAGTTGCGCGAGAAGTGCGAGGTCAGCCGCGACGGCAGCAGCGCGGCGAGCCTGCTGCGGGCCTCCCGCCACTACGGGCTGGAATGCAGTGGCCTGAGCGTACGTTCCGAGTCGCTGAAAAAACTGGAGTTGCCGCTGATCCTGTTCTGGCAGTTCAGTCATTTCCTGGTCCTCGAAGGCTTCGACGAGCGGTACTTCTACCTCAACGACCCGTCCACCGGGCGGCGCAAGGTCAGCGCCGAGGAGTTCGAAAAGAGCTACAGCGGGATCGCCTTGCGCTTCAAGCGCGGCAAGGATTTCAAGGCCGGCGGCGAGGCTCCCGGCCTGTTCACACAACTTGGCACCCTGCTGGCCGGCTCCTGGACGGTGCTTGCCGGAGTGGCGGCCACCGCCCTCATGGTGACGTTGCTGGCCCTGGTCGTGCCCGCGGTGCTCAGCATCTTCGTTGACGACGTGCTGGAAAACCACGGCGCCTGGGGCGGGCTGGTGGGCGCGCTGCTGGGTGCCGGGGTGCTGGTCTACCTGCTTTCCCTGCTCAAGCACCGGTTTTTGAAGCGACTGGCGGTGCGGATTTCGGTGATTGGATACAACCGCAACCTGACGCGCCTGCTGCGCCTGCCAGTGGAATTTTTCGAGCACCGCCTGACCGGTGACCTGACCGACCGGGTGTCCTCCATCGACCGCATCGCGAAAAATCTCACTGACCAGTTCCTGGTGCTGCTCGTCGACATGGTCATGAGCGCGGTGCTGCTGATCGTGATGCTGGTGTACGAACCCCTGCTGAGCCTGATCGTGGTGTTACTCGCCGTCCTTCACGGCATGGTCGTGCACTTTTTGAATTCGCTTCGCACGGTGCGCATCCAGTCGATGCGCCGCGAACAGGGATTGCTGATCGGCGTGGGCATGCAGATGCTGAGCCATGCGGACACCCTTCGCATGACCGGTGCGGACGACCGGTTCTTCTCGCGCTGGAGCGGCCAGCAGGCGCGCGAACTGGAGGCGCGCCAGCACTACTTTGAACTCAGCGCATTCAACACCGCGCTGCCGGGGCTGGTGGCCATTCTCCGGGCCGCCGTGATCCTCGGCATCGGCGGAAGCCTGGTGCTGGCCGGGGAAATGAGCCTGGGTGCCTTGGTCGGGTTCTACATCCTGGCGGAGATGTTCCTGTCGCCCATCGGGCAGTTCCTGGAGTTCGCCGACAGGCGCCAGGCCCTGGAGACCGACCTGCAGCGACTCGAGGACATCTCGCGGGCCGCTGAAGATCCCGTGATCCGCCGCCGAAGCCCGGAATCGGAGTCCATCCCGACGTTCAACGGGCGCCTGCAGCTGACCGGGCAACTCGAACTGCGCGACGTCACCTTCGGATTCAACAGGAGCCGCCCGCCCCTGCTCAAGGAGTTCAACCTGACGATCCAGTCCGGGCAGCGCGTTGCCGTGGTGGGCCCGAGCGGTTCCGGCAAGTCGACCCTGGCGCGCCTGGTGTCCGGGGTGTACCAGCCCTGGTCCGGCGAAATCCTGTTCGACGGGCACCTGCGCGATGAGATCCCGGAGGAAGTCCTGCGCCAGTCCATCTCCATGGTGGACCAGGAGGTCGTGCTGTTTTCCGCGTCGCTGCGCGACAATATCACCTTGTGGAATTCGGCCATCCCGGATGAGGCCATCTTCGCCGCCACGCGCGATGCCTGGATCCACGACGAGATCCTGCTTCGCCCGCAAGGCTATGCGACCGAGGTCGAGGAAGGTGGGGTAAACTTCAGCGGCGGCCAGCGCCAGCGCCTGGAAATCGCCCGCGCGCTGGTCGGCAACCCGACCGTACTCATCCTGGACGAGGCCACCAGCGCGCTCGATGCGGCGACCGAGGAGCATGTCGATGATGCCTTGCGCCGTCGCGGCGTGACCTGCCTGATCGTGGCACACCGCCTGAGCACGGTGCGCGACTGCGACGAAATCATCGTGCTCGATCAGGGGACCGTGGTGCAGCGCGGCACGCACGATGACCTGATTGCAGATCGCGATGGCACCTATTACAAGCTGGTCAAGTCGGGATAATGCAGGACACCCAGCCCGCCTACTCCTCGATCGCCGAACTCGCGGCCCGCCTGGGGACTGACGTGCCCTGTGCCGGTAACCTGCCGGTGAAGCTCGACGATGCGGACAGCATCTGGCTCATTGACCGGGGCACCGTCAACCTGTTTTTAGTCGAGCTCAAGGACGGTGTGGAGCAGTCGTCTCCACAGCATCTGCTGCGCCGCGAGGCGGGCTGGTTCCTGCCAGGGGTTCCTGCGCGCGAACCTGATGCGCAGGATGGAACCACGCTGAGCCTGGTAGCCAAGGGTCTGCCCTGCACCTTGCTGAAACGCTTGCCGGTCTCCCTGCTGTCCAAGGTGCACCCGGGCGAGCTTGCCGAGCAGACCGATGCCTGGCTGAGCGAGATGACCGACACGCTGTCGCGCTTCGCCACGCCCGCACCGCGCCCGACGGCCCTGGCCGAGGCCGGTGCGATACAGGTCCCGGCGCATAGCACGCTGTCGGTGCAGCGCAAGGTGGTGTGGGCGTCCCCGCACCCGGGCAGTGCGCTGCTGTTCATGGACATCGTCGATCCGATGGAGTTGGCCGAGGCCAGCGGCGCAGGGGATGCGGTTCTGCCGCTGACCCGCACCAGCTGGCTGACCACGCTGGAGGAGACCACGCTGGAGTGCGTGAGCACGCAAACCCTGGCCGAGCAGGGCCGCCTGCAGGGCGCACTGTCGTATTTTCATGAGGTCGCCTTCACCCTGGAGCGCCTGAACCGCCGCCTAGCCGTGGTCGACGATGTGAACCTCGAACGTGCCCGCACAACGAGCCGGCGCACGGCCGAGAAGGCGGCCCGCGCGCGCCTGTTCAACCTCTACGACCAGCCGGTGGGCCGCTATGCCGGCCTTGAGGACACCACCTTGGTCGATGCCCTGCAGGTCATTGGCCGCCACGAGGGTATCGATTTTAAGATTCCCGTACGTTCCGGGCCTTCGCAGGCTTCGCTCGGCTTGGTCGACGTGCTGGATGCCTCCGGAGTGCGCGCAAGGCGCGTGCGGCTCAAGGACGAGGACCGGTGGTGGCGCACCGACAGCCACGCGATGCTGGGATTTCGTGCCAAGGACGGCCAGCCCGTGGCCCTGCTGCCGGGTGTGTTCGGCGGCTACCGCGAAATCGACCCGGTCAGCAAGCGCACGGTTCGCGTCAGCCAGGAACGCGCAGATGCACTGCGTGAGGACGCGTGGATGTTCTACCGCCCCTTGCCTGCAGACGAGGTGAAACCGGCGGACCTGCTGGGCCTGGCTCTGCAGGGATCGGGACCGGACATTGCCCGGCTGGTGCTCGCAGGACTTCCCTACGGGCTGATCCAGTTGTTGCCGGCCATCGCGCTTGGCTTTGTCGCCCATGAAATCGCCGCAGGCGGCACTGCCGGTGCGATCTACGCCGTGGCCTGGGTGTTGGCCGGGTTCGGCCTTCTCGGGGCACTGCTGCACCTCGCGCAAAGTACGGCGATGATGCGTCTTGAGGGGCGCTCGGCCTCGCGCGCAGAAGCGGCCTTCTGGGACCGCCTCATGCGATTGCCGCCGGCCATCCTGCACCGCCATCCGTCAGGCGACCTGGCGATGTCGGGCATGACCTTCCAGAACCTTCGAGACGGCCTGCAGGGAGTGGTCGCCGACAGCTTCCTGTCAGTCATCTTCCTGGCCCCGGTGTTTGCCGTCATCTTCTTCTACGATGCCGCCCTCGGCAGTCTCGCCCTGGCCTTCAGCCTGGGGTCGCTGCTCATTACAGGGATGCTCGGTGTCCTGCAGATTGCCCCGTACGGGCGCATGATTCGTGCGTCACGGCGTGTCGCCGGGCGCCTGTTCCAGATCGTTGGCGGCTTTGCCAAGCTGCGCGTGGAAAATGCCGAAGGCTCCGCGTTTGCCATGTGGGCCGAGGACTACCGCGAGCAAAAACGCGCGGAACTCGATTTGAGCGTGCTGGAGGGGCATTCGCGGGCGTTTTCCGCAGCATTGCCGTTTCTCGCGGGAGCCTTCTTGCTGCTGGCCGCAGTGACCGTCGGCGAGCGCATCATGCCGGTCGGTGATTTTCTGGTCGTCTACCTGGTCTTCATCGCCTTCCAGAGCGCGATCGCACGCCTTGGCGAGTCTCTGGGGACCGTTGCGGCCCTGTTGCCGGCGTTCAAGCAGATGCGCCCGCTGCTGGCTGCAGATCCAGAAACCGAGACCGAAGGCGAGCCGGTGGAATACCTGGGCGGGGACCTCCTGTTCGACCGCATCTCGTTTCGCTACGACCCGGACGGCCCGCTGATTCTCGACGATGTCACGATCCACGCACGCGCAGGCGAGTTCATCGCCATCGCCGGCGAGTCCGGCACCGGCAAGAGCACCCTGTTTCGCCTCGCACTCGGCATCGACCGGCCCACGGCGGGCGCGGTGTACTACGACGGGCGCGATGTGCGCCACCTGAACCTGCGCCAGCTGCGCCGCAAGGTTGGTGCGGTGCCGCAAGCCGTGGGACTTCACCCCCTGGATATCTGGGACAACCTGGTCAGCCATCATGACGGGATCACCACCGAAGAGGTCTGGGAGGCGGTGCGAACCGCCGAAGTCGAGAAAGAGATCAAGGCCATGCCCATGGGCATGATGACCATGGTCGGCGCTAGCGGCTCGGTGCTGTCTGGTGGCGAGAGCCAGCGCGTCACCATCGCCCGCTCGGTGATCGGCAAGCCGCGGATCATGTTGTTCGACGAGGCGACCAACTGGCTGGATAACGAAAACCAGGCCCGGGTCATGGACAACCTGACCGACCTGACCTCTACCCGGCTGGTCATCGCCCACCGCCTGTCCACGCTCGAGCAGGCGGATCGCATCTACGTGCTGTCCGGCGGCAAGGTGGTGCAGCACGGCAGCTTCGAGGAACTCATGGAAGAGGACGGGGTGTTCAAGGAACTGGTCAAAAGGCAGATCGCCTGATCCGAACCCGAACGGTCCACTTCGACTCCACAGCAGGCTTGTGAAAACACTCCCATGAACCCTCCCATCGATGGTGCAGGC
Source organism: Gammaproteobacteria bacterium (assembly GCA_965205685.1). GTDB lineage: Bacteria > Pseudomonadota > Gammaproteobacteria > UBA4575 > UBA4575 > WTFY01. Next base: position 296,158 of record OZ242174.1, read on the forward strand.
CAGCTCATTTTGCGTGCGGGCCGGGACGAAGGCTTTCGACAACGCCTCATCGATAATCCCAGGCAGGCCATCGAGGAGGCCCTCGGCGTGAAGATCTCCGCAGACCAGCAGGTGTTCGTGCACGAGTCGAATGAAACCGAAGCCCACCTTGTGCTGCCGCCGGTGAGCACGCGCACGCCAGCCGAACGCGAGGCCGCGAGAACCGGCGTGGCCTCCCTGGAGTTTCTTCGCAAGACGCTGCACGACCCGGCCCCGCCGATGCGCACTCCCGCACCGGCCCGGGCAGTGGACCCCGGGGCGGGCGCCGAGGACCTGGCGTCGGCCGCGCGCAACAGTATCGGTCGTGGCCTCGAATTCCTGCAATCCAGCATCACCGATGACGGTGCCTGGCACTGCATTCGCTTCAACATTGCCGATCCCGAGGTGCCCCGGCATTTCGAGCGGCCTGCATTCGTGACGGCATTTTGCGTACTGGCCCTGCAAGGCTGCGGAGATGTGCGCGCGAAGGCCCTGTACGAGACGAGCCGGGCGTACCTGATGGACACCATGGAATATCCCGGCATGTGGCGCTACTACCGCCACCTGCCCCAGGATCTGGACAGCACGACCCTGTGCTCGCTGATCCTTGGTTCGCATCCGTGGATCGCGCTCGGGCGAAACGTGGCAAAGATCCTGTCGAACCGCGATGCACAGGGCCGTTTCCTGACTTGGGTGCTGGGCGAGGACGAGCCCGATGTCGTGTCAAAATTTCGCATCGAGGCCGACCCGGTGGTGAATGCGAACGTCATCGCCTACCTCGGCGATCACCCGCAGACCCGTCCCGCGCAGCGCTGGCTCGAAGAGCTGGTACGCGAGGACCGCGTACAGGGCACCTCGAAATGGTATCCCGATACGATAGCGATCTACTACGCCATCACGCGCACAATGGTGCGCGCTCGCCCCGCGCTCGAGTCGCTTCGCCCGATCCTGGCAGACCGTATCCTCGGTCTTCGCGACCCCGAGGGCGGGTTTGGCAACCTACTGCAAAGCGCCCAGGCAGTCTCGGCGCTCGACAACGTGCAGTGCCTGGGCCGTATCGACATGAAAGTCGAGCTGGCCCGCCTGCTGGGTGCACAGCACGAGGACGGAAGCTGGCCGGAGCTGCTCGCTTTCGGCGACCAGACGCTCAAGTGGGGGGTGGTCGGTCAGTTCGGACACGCCTCGGAGCCCGTGACCACGGCCTTCTGCATCGAGGCGCTGGGACGCCTCGCACAAGCGCTGAGCAGCTGAGGAAGTAAGGTATGGCATCTGCCCCAGAGGACATCAGCATCGACGAGGCCATCCTGCTGACCCAGGAGCGCCTAGACGATGAAGGCGACAGCATGGCCGACTTGCTCGAGCACTTTCGCGAGCGAATCTCGCCGGTGCTGATCGGCGACTCCCAATGGACCCGAGTACTCGATTGCGTCGCCAAGCTTCCGATCACCATGGCGGCCCTTCCCTTCGGTTTCGAACTGCCCCTGCATGAGACAGCACCGCTGGCGGATTTTGGCGCCTCGCTGGCTGCCGGCACGCGATCGGCCGAACCATTCCTTGCCCGTGCGAAGGCGGACCCCGGCGATGCACTGGCGTGCGCGATCGCCCGCCTGTTCCGCCAGATGGAGGCCGAGCCCTCGCCGCTTCGCGAGGTGGTCGGGCGAAAGCTCATGCTCGAATATGACATCGGTTCGGCCGGGCCGGGCAAGCCGCCCTTCCCTGGCATGTTTTTGCGCCCCGGCGAGCGCCCGATACTCGGGGCCTGCGAGCAGCACGACGAGGTTGCCCTGGTGGCGGATGCGCTGGTGTCCTGTCTTGGCTGGTCGATGGATGAGGCCCATCGCGGGCACATTGAACGCAGCTACCGGATGCAGCCCGAGGATACGCGCATGGACTCGTTCGGTGTGTTTCCCTCACGCTCGCAAGCCATACGCCTGGCGGTCATGGGCTTTCGCTCGAGCGCACAGCTTGGCGAGTATCTTGAGAACACCGGCTGGCCCGGGGACATTGCAGCCGTCGATGCGGTGCTCAAGCGATTCGCTGAGCGCGCGGACATCGTTCGCACCGGCATCAATATCGACGTCCAGGAGCAGGGCCTGGGTCCGACGCTGGGCCTGACGCTGATCGTCAAGCAGCGCTATACGAAAGATTCCCGCTACTGGCTCGATGGCCTGACCGACTGGGAGCCGTTCCTTGAGGCGCTGGGCCAGGAGGCGCTGGTGGACCGGGACAAGCTGGCCGAGCTGGCCACGTGGGTGAGCAAGCCGACGACGCTGTTTGCGAAGTCCGGGCGCTTTGTGCTGCTGCGTGGCATCCACCACATCAAGCTGGTGATCTCCGAGAATGAACTGCGAAAAGCCAAGGCCTACGTGTTCATGGTGCTGTCCGGTGCGGTCAGTTTCTGAATTCGTCCCGGGTAAGCGGACGAAACCCTCCGTCCCGGTGCGGGACGGAGGGTCAGTCTAGATAAAAGCAGATCGACGCAGGCGCGGATGGCCTGCGTCTGGACCGGCTAGTAGCCGGTCATCGGTGTTACCAGCAGCAGCAAAGCCCGGCGGAAATCGCTTCGAGCTGCTCTTCGCTGATGTTCGGGTCCGGTGGCAGGGCAAGATGCACCGTCTGCATGTCGCTCTCATGGACCACAACGTTCATCGACTCGGGCATGGTAATGCCCAACTCTGCGCTGATGGTAGATTTCGGGTCATCGAGAAGCTGTTGCCTGAATTCTGTGTCCAGGGCAGACTTCTCAACAATCTGCTTAAGCATGTCATCGCCGCTTCTCATGGCAATCCTCCTTAGTAATACATCGAATACCGTGTTGTTGTTGGATTCATGCTAGCGCGTTCACCTGCACCACTCAAGATTTTTAAGTAGTTAGGGGCTTGATGGGTTTTTGCCCGATCACGGGAATCCGGTCAGGACAACGCAATCCGTTGCACGGCCGTGCGCCTACTTGAACGTCTCGTCCCCCTCGAAGATGCCCTGCAGGCGGATCTTGCTCTTCTTGTTGGCCATTTCAGTGCGGATCCGCTGCTCCATGAACCATGCCGTTTTCTGGTTCAGGATCAGACTGCGGGCCAGCCGGTAGCTGGACAGGTTTTTCCCGGCATGGACGATCAGGCCGACCGCCAGAAACCATTTTTGCAGCGGGATGCGGGTCTTCTCGAACAGCGTGCCCGAAAGGACGTTGAAGCTGGACCTGCATCCATGGCAGTTCCAGCGCCCGACGCGACCCGAGTCTATCTTTCTGGCCACGCGGACACTTCCACAATGCGGGCAACGGGGCTGATCCCCCCAGCGGAGCCCTTCAAGGTGCCCAATGCAGGCCGCCTGGTCCGGGAAGCGGTGGAAGATCCGCAGGATGTCGATGGCTCGAGCTTTGGCCATGGTAGCGAACAGTCTAGGTCAGCGAACCCTGAAAGTTAAGCCCCTGATGGCTTGGCCGCTGCAGTAAGGCGGTTCGGGTCTCCCGGCATTCGCCCCGACAAAAGGGCGGATCAGGGTGAGGCCGCGGAGGACTTTCCGGGCATTCGGTCCACCAGCATCAACAGCGCCGGCAAGAGGGTCAGGTCGGCCACCAGCGCAAAGCCGATGATCAACGCGGTCAGCACGCCCACCTGCGCGGTGGGCACGAACGGCGAGAACACGAAGATCAGGAAGCCCGCGACCAGCACGAGCGTGGTGGTGAGCAGCGCGCGCCCAGCCGTATCGAAGGCATAATGAATGGCCTGCTCGGGCGCCTGGCCGTATTCGCGGCGCGCCCTCTGGTACTTGCTTAGAAAATGCACCGTGTCGTCGACGACGATGCCGACGGTCATGGCGACCACGACCGAGAGCGAAAGCCCCACCTGCCCGACCGTCAACCCCCAGACCCCGAAGCCCAGCGCCGCCGGCACCAGGTTGGGCACGATGCTGATCAGGCCCAGGCGAATCGACTGCAGGGCGATCAGCAGGATGGCGGAAATTGCCACCAGCACCAGCACGGTGCCAATCAGCATGGCGCGGATGTTGCGCTGTCCGATATAGGCGAACAGGGCCGCCGGCCCGGTGCTGTTGATCTCGGTAATGTCCGATGCGTTCTCGGCCAGCCAGGCGTTGGCGTGCGAATTCAGCTCCAGCACCTCCCGCGAGGACAGCGTCTCGGCCGAGACCGAGACGCGCGTCGCCGACCTCGAGCGGTCGATCTGGTTGTTCATGTCCAGGCCCTGCGGCAGCGACAGCTCGTACAGCAGCAGGTACTGCGCCGCGAGCTCCTGGCTTTCCGGGAGCCGGTAGGCCGCGGGATCATCGCCATGCATGCTCATGTTGAGTTGCTGGAAGGTGTCTGTGATGACCGCGACGTGGCGCACCGGGGGCTGTTCACGGTACCACTCGGCAAACCGGGCGATCTCGGTCAGGAAATCCGGGTGGGTGGCCCCGCCTTCCTCGGGAGCGTGCAGCGAGTACTCCAGCAGGGTGTTGCCGCTCAGGTGCTCGTCCATGAAATCGGTGTCCTGGCGAAACTCCGTGCCCTCGTCGAAAAAGTGCACCAGCACGTCGCTGAGCTCGTTGCGGGGAATGGCCGTGAGCATGACCGGAACGATCACCAGCCAGGTGACGAACAGCGCAGTCCTGTAGCGCAGCACGGTGTTGGCGAGGCGCTCGATGGTGACCGCACCCAGCTTTCGCTCTGGGCGCGCACGAAACGGCAACAGCGAGATCAGGGCCGGCAGGAAGGTCACCGAGAGCGTGAAGGAGGCGACGATGCCGATGGCGATGAAGTTGCCGAGATGACGGTAGGGCGGCACCTCGGAGAAATTCATGCTCAAAAACCCGAGCGCGGTGGTCAGGCTCGCCAGAAACACCGGGTGCAGGTTGTATCTGAGCGACTCGACGATGGCCTCATTCTTGGAATCGCCCGCGCGAAGCCGCTGCTGCAGGGCCACCAGCAGGTGCACGCAGTTGGCCACGACGATCATCAGCACGATGGTCGGAGCCGGCGAGATGGGCGGCGAGAACGGCAGGCCAAGCCACACGCCACCGCCAAGGGATACGAGGATGGAAAAGACGATCACCAGGCCGGTCGCGGCCACACCCGTCCAGCTGCGGACGAGCAGGCCGAGAATCACGGCCATGAGCACGAGGCTGGCCGGCAGGAAAATCTTCTGGCTGTCGACCGAGGCCTCGACAAAGGTCTGGCTGACCATGACCGTGCCGACGATGCGAAGGTCAATGCCCGGGAAGCGCTGCTCGCCCTCGCCAGCCACCTTGCGGGCGTACCCGGTCACTTCTGCCACGGCCTCGAGCAGCCCCTCCTCCGGCGGCTCCAGGGTGACGTTGACGACACTGACATCGCCGCCGCGCCCGAGGATGCTGCCGGCGATCCTGGGGTCGGACAGCGCAATGGCCCGGATCTGCTTGCGAACCTCGGCATCGTCCAGTGTTTGCGGGTCGATGAGGTCGCGCACGTACAGGTCATCGCCGTCGGCGGTGGTGTACTGGAAGTTGGCGAGCGAGTCCACGCGTCGCGAATAGGGCGTTCGCCAGGCGGCCTCGGTCAGCCAGACGGTGGCCGAAAGCGCGTTTTGCGAGGTGGCGTCACCGTCGTCGGGGACGATCAGGAACGCGAGGTTCTCGTTCTTGCCGTAGGTTTTCTCAAGCGCCTCCAGATCCAGCAGCTGCGGGTTGTCTCCATCGAAGAAGATGCGGTAGTTGGCGGAGAACTCAAATCGCGCGATGCCGCTTGCAGCGAGGGCCACCAGCACCAGCGAGGCGACAATGATTGGCCAGCGCCAGGCGATCACCCACTCGCCAAAGCGCATCGCAAACGGTGGATGTCCGGGTGTATTCACGCTGCGGTGCCTCAGGCGATGACCGCCACGGGGTTGAGGTCAGCCTCGGCCAGCGGTGCCGTGCGCCTGCCCACCTGCACCGGCACCTCGTACAGGCGCCCCGGGGCAAAGCGCTCCCAGAAGTGGCGCATGCCCGGCACGATGACCCGTGCCACCGGCATGCCGATATCGGGCCGGGTCTGCTCGAGCACCAGCATCTCCAGGCCCTTGTCGGCCACCAGGGTACAGCAGCGCTCGACGTCCTCCTTGATGTCGGCAGTCTCGGGCAGCGGGTAGTCCGTCCGTCCCCGCGCGGGTACCCCGGGGTCCGGAGCCAGGTAGGGATGATCCTCGAGCCTCGCGTTCTGCCACCAGGCGAGGCACATCGGGTCATCGACCCCGTATCCGGTGTGCCCGGCCTGCGGGCGCGGAACCCAGGTCAGGCACTGGTTCATCTCGCACACTGCCCGCAAGGCGGCGATGCGCGCATCGGTGTGTGCTCCGGCCCCGTACAGGATGTCTTCGGACTGCGCATCGGTCCTGCGCGACAGGGCCACGAAGGCCGGGATGGGAAAATCGGCGCTGACGTCGAGCAGCCACATGTCGCGCTCGAGCGTTCGGTAGTAGTCCGGTGCACCGGCCAGGTAGTCGTCGTTGAAACTCTCAAGCTCGACGCGCGGACAGCGCAGGCGGTTGTACCACCAGATAGAGAAGGCATCGCGCTCCACCAGCTCGAGAAAGCCCTGCAGGATGGCCTCCTCCAGCGTGTTGCCGGCCGCGCACCCGTTCGAGTCCGCCCAAAGATCCCGCGGGCCGCGCTGCTCGGGGGTCATGCCGTAGAGTATCGAGGTCGGCAGGTAGCAGTGGCGCGCGCGGGTGAGCGAGTACACCGGCGACCAGTCGACCTCGGCTTCCACATTAAAGCGCGGGGGAATGATGTTGTAGGGGTGCGCGCGGGCATTAATATCATCGGCGTGCTCGAGCTGGTGGTCGCTGAACAGCTGCACCTCGTTCGGATGGATGGCCTGCCCGTCTTCGCCCTGGCCTTCGAACTCCGAATAGCGCTTGCGGGTGCGGATCTCATCGCCGTGGAAGGCGCCCGAATAGCGCTCGATGGCCTCGCAAAGCGCGCTCGCCTGCGACTGCTCGGGCGTGCTTCCCTTGCCCGCGCTCTTGCTTCGAAGGCTGCGCCGCAGCGAACTCAGGCTCTTGATGCGAAGCGCCAGGTTGGAGCCTGCCCAGTGCACGTGCAGCCAGGAGTCGCTGACCTCCGTGGTGCGTTCCAGCCAGCTGACCACGCCGCTGACCGGGCTGATCAGGTGGCGGTAGCGGGCCAGGGTCTGCTCCGGATGGACCGCGCGAAGCCCGCCGCTGTTTTGCACATCCTTCGGGCTGGGCTTGAGCTGCACTGCCCGTGGCGGGCGATCCGCCCGGTAGTGCGTTTCCTCGCCACACACGGGACACTGCGGGCGCCTGCACACGGGATGGCTCTGCGTTTTCAGAGGACCAAGTTCGAGCGTGATGGCATTCGAGTGGATCGGGGCACGCTCGGTGAAGACCAGCCACTTGGCGATCTCGGCCGCGATCAGTGCGTGCACGGCGCCCAGCAGCCCGGGCTCGGCGGCGAAGGCACGAAAAGCGCCTGCCTCGCCCTCGCGGTTGCGCACGAAGGTGTGGACCTCTTGGTGGTTTTGCAGGCGGTAGGCGAGACAGTTCCAGCACGGCCCGCCCGTGCCCGGTCGAAACACCGGACCGATGAGCGGGCTGGTCCCCTTGGGACGGGCCAGCATCCAGGGGCGGCCCGAGGCCAGGTGCCCGCGGTTGAGGCCGGCGTGCTGCGCATCGAGATAGTCCTCGCAGACCACCACGTCAAGTGCCTCACCCTGTGGGCTCACGGCCACCCCGAGCGACTCCAGCGCACCCGTGAGGGCACATTCCTCGTCCCCGGCCACGCTCACACCCGTGCTCTCCAGGCGCTCCTCGACGAACCGCGGGGAGGCCCCGAGCGAGGACCACCAGGCTGCGCGCTCGCGCGCCATGCGGTATTCACCTGAAACGATGTAGCCTCGCGAGGTGAGGGATTTGAGCCAGGCGTTGGGGTCTTGGCCAACCCACTGTGCCCCCAGGGTAGCGGTGATCTCGTCGTGGCTGTTCGTGCCATCCAGCAGCGCCAGCAGCGGTCCGTAGAATGGACCGTGCAGCAGCGTGTTGAAGGATTCGGAGACGAGCAGCACGCGCTCCTCATCGAGGATCCGGTACTCGAGATGCGGGGCCAGCACGGGCATTTCGATAACGCCGGTATCGGCCGCACTCACCTTGTGCAACAGGCCTTGCGGGGCAGTCGCATTCGGCCCTGTGCCCGCCGCGTGCGGGCTGTGTGGTCCTGGCATACCCGAATCCGCAACCATGCTCCGTAGCATAAAGGGGATCACAGGCGCTGACCAGCGTGAAATGCGCCAGTCCGGCGCCTTGACATGCCAATCCCGATGCGGACAATGAATTTCAATGATGAATACATTCCAGCGCTTGGCTGGAGGTTGTTATGGCGATAGGTAATGTAGAGCCGGGTGGTGTGGGTGCCGGTGCCGGCCCTCGAGGCGGCATCATCGAGCCGACGATCTGGGCGGCCCTTCCGTATTTCATCTCGCTGATGGTCTTCCCCTTGATGCTGCTGGCCGCCACCTTCGGGGGCTGGTGGCTGCTTGGTCCGGCCTTCTATTTCATGCTGGCGGGCTGGTTCGACAAGCTGTTCGGCACGGAAACGCGCAACATGGACCCGGAGGCCACCCTGGAGAGCCAGCTGGTCCTGTACAAGCTGGCAATCTGGGCCTGGGCACTTCTGTGGCTGGTGACGTTCGTCTATGCGCTCTGGCAGATCCTGGTTGTGGGCCAGCTGGCGCTGTGGGAGAGCCTGCTGCTGGCCGTCCTGCTGGCCCTGGTGGGACAGGCGGTGTTCATCGCCGGACATGAGCTGATCCATCAACGTGCCCTGTGGGAGCGTCGCCTGGGCGAGCTTTTGCTGGCGTCCGTGTCGTACCCGATCTACGCCACCGAACACATCTACGTGCACCATGCCCTGGTGTGCACGCCGGCCGATCACGGCACGGCGATCAAGGGTCAGAGCTTCTGGCAGTACCTGCCGAAGGATCTTGCCGCAAGCCTGCGCGAGTCCTGGCGTTTTGAGTGCAGCCGGCTGTCGAGGCGGCACCTGCCGGTGTGGCATTACAGCAACCCGTTCTGGCGCTATGGCCTGACGATGGCCGGATGGTATCTGCTGGTCTACTGGATGGGCGGGATCTGGGCGGTGCTGGTGTTTGCGCTGTTTTGCTCGGGCATCATCCTGTCCATGAAAATCATCAACTACGTGCAGCACTACGGGTTGCAGCGCATCCGCTTGCCCAATGGCCGCTTCGAGCGTGTCGCGCCCCGCCATTCCTGGAGTGCGGCCAGCAAGTTCACCAACTGGATCTACTACAACATGCAGCGCCATGCCGACCATCACATCGAGGCCACCCGCTACTATCCGCTGCTGCAGCATCACGGCGAGGAGGAATCCCCGCAGCTGCCCAGGAACTATTCCGAGATGGCCGGGCTCGCCGTGGCCCCCAAACGCTGGTTCGAGGTCATGGATCCGATGGTGGACCGCTGGCGCGCGCGCTTCTATCCGCATATCAGTGACTGGAGCGCCTACGACAGTGCGGCCTTCGTAGCCCGCCCGGAATCGATCGAGCGCATCCAGGAAATCCTCGGAGCCTCGCCGCGCCTGACCGAGTGGATCAACGCCGCCCCGGAACTGCTGGACTGCCTCGAGGAGCGCGAGTTCACCGACCTGGACTTGCCCGACGGCTTCGGCCCGGACACGGGCTTTGAGACGATCGCGCGCAAGGGGCTTGCGCGGTTGTACTGGACGCATGAATTCGGCGTGGTAGAGATGACCGAGCAGCTGTCCGAGCTGCCGGCACAGGGCGAGCGCGAGAAAGTCGAGACCGTGCGCAACTGGCTCAACGACAAGGTCTTCCAGGTGAGCGTGCACGTGATGCGCGGCAACCTCTCGCCGGTGGAGGCAGGACCCGTGTTCACGAACCTTGCACAGGCCTCGATCTCCGTGCTGCTGGCCGCCGTCGAGGACGAGTACCGCTCCACTTCGAGGCGTGCACGACGTTCCCGCGGCGCACTGGCCGCAGTCCTGCTCGGCGATGCGGCGAGCGGCGAAGCCGTTCCCGGTTGCGAACTCGAGGTTGCGTTCGTGTACCAGGGCACTCCGCCCGAGTACTACCGGGCCCTGGGGACACGCCTTTACAATGCACTGCGCGCGTTCTCCCATGAGAACCTGCTGTTCATCGAGGTCCCGCGCACCCGGGAAGCCCCGCGGGTACGCTCCCTGGAGGAATTTTCCGAGCACTACAGGACTGAGGGCACGGCCAGCGAGCTGCACGCGCTGATGCAGGCGCGTTGCGTGTTTGCACCGGTCGACTCCAGCCTGGACGTTCAGTTCGACAAGGTACGCTGCGAGGTGCTGACGCACGGGGCTGCTCGTCTTGAACTGCTGGACAAGCTCTCGGAGGCGTGTGGCGATGCCCCCCAGCCGGGGCTTGCCTCCATCGAGGACATGCACGGCGGCCAGGATGAACTCGAACGTGCGGCGCGCTGGGTGCAGTTGACCCATGCCGAGGATGCCCTGACCCTGCTGGTACCCGATACCGCCTCCGTGTTCGAAACGGCCGGCGGCTGCGGGCTGATGGATGAACAAGCGGCCACGCGCCTGGCCGAGGCCACCCGCCTGTGGAGAAATATCCAAGGCGCCCTGCAGATGGTGGTGGGCTATCCCCTGGACGGGGAGGCGCTGGACCCCAAGGTCAAGGCGGCCATTGCGCGTGCCTGCGCACAGGATGATTTTGATGAACTGGCCGAGCTCATTCGCGAGACCGCATCGCGCGCCGGCCTCGATCTTGGTGCCCTGGAGGGTTTGCGGGAGAGTGATTCGGACCCCTTGCAGGATGCGCCCGGATAGCACGCCTCATACGAGTTGAATAGCAAGCGCGAGCGCGCCTGATTTACAATTCCCCTCCACGGTGACCGCAGCCTTGCGGGGGATTACCGAGAGAACCCCCGGACCGGAACCCGTTTGAGAACATACATGATGACGCACCCTGTCTTTTGCCAGCCTCGCGTGCCGGGTTCATCCGGCGGTCTTGCGGGCAAGGGAACCCTGCGCCTGGCCGGTCTTGTGCTGGTCATGGCCCTCGGTGCCTGCGGGGGTGGCGGAGGAGGAGGCTCCAGTTCGGATACCCAGCCGCCTGCAACGCCCCCTCAGGGGGGCTCCGACCCGGTAGAAACCCCGGAGCAGCAAACCCCGGTCGAGATGGCCGCCCCGGCACCGACCCTGACACCACCATCGCTACCGTCATTACCCCCGGACCCCTCCACGCTGTGTATCCAGACGGTCAACAAGGGCTGCCTTGGGCTTGCGGAATTCGACAATGAGGTGAGTGGCCGGATGACGGTCTACGAGAACCAGCGCAACTTCAACAACCAGTGGGGCCTGTCCAGCATCCGTGCGCAACGCGCCTATGCCCACATGGAGTTGCTCACCGGGCTTCCCATTGACCCGGGCGAGGGGGTGACGATCGGCTTCGTGGACTCCGGCATCGATCTATCCCACCAGCTGTTTGCCGGTTCGACCATCAACGAGGTCTTCCTGGGCGGGGCCAGCAACGAAACCGGTACCCGGTTCTCCCATGGCACCGCGGTGGCCAGCGTGGCGGCGGCTCCGCGAATCGTCACGACCGTCAATGCCAGTCACGGTGTCGCCTGGGGTGCAAACATCGCCATGTTCGCCATTCCGACGGGCCGGGGCCCGGCGGGCTACAACCCGATTACACTGGCCGGCCTGCAGTCCCGCGACAGCTTCTGGACGACCGTCATCAACGGTGCCCTGAACTGGCGAAGCGGAACGAGGAGGGTGGATTTCCTGAATCTCAGCGTGGGTTCGGAGGGCATCATCAACAGTTACAGCGAGCGCGAGCTGCGCGCTAATTTCAGCAATGCCATCGCCGCGATGGCCCAGCGCGGCGCAAGCGAGAAGACCGTGCTGGTATGGGCAGCCGGCAACGGCCACGGGGATTCGTGTCAGGCTGGAGAAGACTACTGCCGGAACCTGGCGATCAATGCGGCCTCGGTCGAGGTGCTGCCTGGCCTGATGGCCCGCATCCCGGAGCTTCGCGGACATACGGTCGCCGTGACGGCCATCGGTGAGGACGGCCTGATTACCGATTTCTCCAACCGTTGCGGTATCGCCGCGAACTGGTGCCTGGCTGCCCCGGGCGAGGATGTCCTGGCGGCCTATTTCGGGCCGCACGAGGGCCAGGACGGATTCCGGGGCATCGCGACCGTCGATGGCACCTCGTTTGCCGCCCCCATGGTCTCCGGTGGGCTGGCGGTGATGAAGCAGTTGTTCAGAAACCAGCTCTCCAACACGGCCTTGCTGTCCAGGCTGCTCGACACTGCCAATGACCGCGGGATCTATGCCAACCGCTTGATATACGGTCACGGCCTGATGGACCTCGGCGCTGCTACCTCGCCCGTCGGGCTGCTCGAGGTTCCCCGGCAAACTAGCATCGGCACTCCGGGCGTATTGCTGCAGACCACGCAGCTGCAGACTGGACCGGCCTTCGGTGACGGCCTCGTGCAATCACTGCGCGGGCACGAGATGGCTGCCTTCGATGCCCTCGGTGCGCCCTTCTGGTTTGATCTCGGCAGTTTCGCTACATCAGCCTCTGAACCCTCGGTGAACGTGCAGCTGCGGGACTTCCTGTCCGCCGCCCCCGACAGCCGCACCCCGCTGGGCGAGGACTTCGATTTCAGCTACGTGCAGGAACTGGTCTCGCCCGGGCTTTCTGCCTCACGCTGGAGGCTTGGCTTGCTGGAGATGCCGGGGGTAGGCCAGGCCGGTCATTTCGCACGTGCCGAGCCGGCCGTGGCACTGAGCGTGTCGGACCCGTCCGGTTTCTCAGCGAGTGCGTTCACGAGCGAAGGCACGACGGATGAAGCTCCGGCCACCGGTGCGCTGGTGTCCTGGCAGGCTGCGGGCACTGTAGCCCTGCATGCCGGGTGGCTAGGTGAGTCTGATTCCCTGCTTGGTGCCCGTGCGGAAGGTGCATTTGGCGAGCTGGGCGCGGATGCCGTCTTTTTCGGGCTGTCGATAGATTCGGAGCTTGCCGGCTGGGCCCTTGGGGCGAGTGCCGAGATCGGCCGGGTACGTCCCGCGTCCACGCGGGGCCTGATCACCGGGGTCTCCTCGCTTGCAACCAGCACGTTCGCGGTTCGCGCCACCCGGGAAGTCGGTGAGGCCGGCACGTTTCGCTTGTCGGTGTCACAGCCGCTTCGCATCGAGGGGGGCCACGCCTCCCTCAAAGTCCCCGTTGGGCGCACCCCTGCGGGCATCGTCCTGCAACGTTCCATGACTGCCCGCCTGGCGCCGAGCGGTCGCCAGGTGGATGTGGCCGCGCACTGGCGCCAGCCCCTGGTCCTGGGCGAATGGCGCCTTGGCGCGACCTGGTCGCATGAGCCCGAGCACCGTGAAGAAGCGGAAGCCGAATTCACCTTGCTGAGCGGCTGGCTGTACAGCTTCTGAGCCCTCGTGCCGGATTGCGGGCGTACCGGTTGACCGGAAGCCGCCTGCCGTACCCGGGCGGTCTGGTGATCTGGGGTAATCTGGTCTGGGGTTCGGACGGACGTCCGGATCAGGGATGCAGGGGGTTCGGGTCTTGGCCGGACTGCGGCCCAATGTTCACGGCATCAAGTGCCGACCTTCGTTCACGTTTGATCCGGAGACGATGCGATGGGCAATGCAGTGTATGGGATCTGCTCTGGCAGACCTGCCCGGCCCGCTTCACTCGGCGTCGATCAGCTTCCGTCTTGCATCACTTGCGCCAGGGCATTCTCCGCGCTGTCGAACATTTCCTGCAGGATTGACTTGCGTTCCAGCTTGAGCGACTCGACCTGCGCCCACAGCGCCTCTTTGATCTTCGCGGTCGCCTGTTCACGTTGCTCGACCGAGAGGGTGCAGTCGTTCTTGAATTCGTGCTTTTCGATCACGAAGTCTGCAATCCCGAGGATATTGTCCGTGACAATACTGAAATCGACGGAACTCTTGACGTTCTCCAGTATTTCCTGGTCATCATTTTCAGACATGGGGTTCTCCTTAATAAGGAACAAGTATATACAAAGCACCCGGGCATGAGAAGAAATACAAGACGTTATGGGCTAGGGTGGAGTGCCCCCTGCACAGGATTCATGAAGTGCCGGGTTCGCGGCTGCTGGCCAGGACTTGGGGCGCCTCCACAGATCCCAGTTCGATCATCTGCGAGAACATGTCGGTGATGGCCTGCTCGGTGGCACGGTATTGCATGCCCAGGGATTGCCTGGACTTGGAATTGTCGGCGCGCCAGGGATGTCTCATGTTCTTGCGAACAACCGGGCGGGTGAAGGCCTTGTCGGCCCGCGGCCCCACCAGCCAGAGGAGCCATTTCGGCAGCACCCGGTGGGGAAACGGCCGATGATCCTTGAACAGGGCATGCAACAGTGCGGACACGTCGATGAGGCGTTTCACATCGGAGAAGATGATGTGGCGCCCTTGCGCCCCGGGCAGGAAGCCTGCACGCAGGTGGGCTTCGGCCACGTCACGCACATCCACCATGCCGGTCTCGTAGGGGGGCACGCCCGCTTTCAGGGTGCCGTCTGCGAACTTCTTGATCAGTGAGAAGGAGTAGGCCTCGGGAATGTAGTCGGTGACACAGGGCCCGAGGACCAGCCCCGGGTTGACAGTCACCAGGCGCCAGCGATCCTGGGCTTCGGCAATTTCCCAGGCGATGCGTTCCGCCTGCGTCTTCGAGTAGGGATAGGGCTGGTGCTTGGGTGTGGATGTCGTGTTCCAGGCCTCCTCATTGAGGACCTTGCCCGGCAGCTTCGCGATATCCGCGTTGTCGCCGTAGGTTGCGACCACGGAACTGGTCAGCACCACCCGGCGCACGCTGCCCGTGACGTTGACGCTGTCCAGCACGCTGCGGGTGCCGAGCACGGCGGGATCGATCAGCTCGCGCTGCGGGTCGCGAACGGCAAGCTCAAATGGTGAGGCGGTATGAAAGACCACGCTGCAGCCCTTCATGGCCCGGGTGTAGCTGCCGCGTTCAAGCAGGTCGGCCTGGAAGAACTGGATGGAGCCCGGCAGTTCACGGCGCATGCGCACGATGTGTGTCATCTGGTTGGCGATGCCCGGGTTGCGCACCGCCGCATGCACGCTGAAGCCCTCCTCCAGCAGCCGCCGGGTCAGCCAGCCCGCGACGTAGCCGGTGGCCCCGGTTACCAGTACCGGCGCCGAGGTATCGTACTCCAGAGCAAGCGGGGATTCCTGAGGCTTCTGCATTGAGGCAGAATAGGCCAGGACAGGCGCTTATGGAAGCCCTGGCGTGCCCTCAGAACTGCATTCTGGACCACAGTCCGATGCCGTAGCCCGAGGCATCCGCGGTGTCGCCGAGACGCCCGCCTTCGAGGCTCAGGTGCAGCGAGCGCGCAACCTCGAGACTGCCCCCCAGGCGGATGTCCAGGCCGCCTTCGTCGATCAGCGAGATGTCGGCAAACGGCACCCAGAGCCCTCGCCCGCCGAGTGCCGGCAGGCCGTATTCAAGCTTGGCATTCAAACTCCCGGTCATCTGCGGGCGTACGCCCTGCTCTCCGGTGCCGGCATCCCATGCCCAGAGCCTGTCCAGGGAACTAGACGGCAGGCCCCAGCGCGGCGAGAGGCTGAATGCGAGGCCGTGGCGCCCGGGCGTGGGATCGACCCGGACCTCGCCCATGAGGCCCCACTCGTCGTAATCATCGTCGTGGTCGATCAGAACACGGGCCCTGCCTTCCATGGCGAGGCGCCGATTCGGATCGCTGTAGCGCACCCCGGTGCCGAGCTCGATGCCGGAGCCGGTGAGCGCGTCGCCGCGGTCATGGCGAAAGCCCACTTCAAGCGAAGGGATCAGCAGCCGGCCGTCGCTTTTCTCCAGCACGTGGCTGCCCTCCAGTGCCAGGCGCGCGCGCCTGAAGCCGGCATTCAGGGAAGCGATCTCCTCGCCGCCGCGGGCGCGGATCTTCGTGGCATTGCCCTCGCCCTTGAGGCGCAGGGTGGAGACCCCGGGGGCGTACAGGTCCTGCATCGAAACCAGCCGGGTGCTGAAGCCGAGCGTCGCGCTCATCATCTGGGTGTCACTGGAATCCCTCCAGTCCTCGGCATCGATGCGCACTTCGCCCTCGCCGTAGCCCACGGTGGACCAGATGTGCATGTGGTTGTCCGGCGAGGACCAGCTGAGGTACGGGTGCAGGCTGGTCAGCTCGGCATCGTAATCGCCTTGTACGGCATCCTCGCGGTCATCGAAATCAAAGTCGCCGTCCGAGCGCGACAGCGCAATGCCGGCCAGCAGGTTGGGCCGCAGCCACGCATCGAGCCCCATGTGGGCGTTGGTCAGGTCGCCGTCCCAGATCACCGGGCGGTCGCGCCCGCCGCCGATGTCACGGTAGTCGCCGCGCACCCACAGCGAGGCCGCCTCCCAGGGTCCGCTGTCGGCACCGAGCGGCAGCACGAAGGATTTTCCGTCCAGCAGGTACTTGAGGTCCACGGACTCGCCGGGCTGCAAATGGGGAATGGAGATCAGGATTTCCTCGATCGAGGTCACATCCTCTTCTGCCTCGGGCTCCTGCGTCTTGCCCACGCCCCCGGGTGCGGCCATCTCCATGCGCCCGGAGATGGCAGACAGCGTGCTCGACATCATGGCCTGGGTGATGCGCGGCAGCAGCTCGTCATTGACCCGCGTGCGCGATCCGGTCGGCTCATCGTCGTCACGCACAACCACGGCCGCGGCGCCCGGCTCGCCGATCGTGTAGGTGGTGGCAGCCCGCAGGCGTGCCGTGACCACACTGTCCGGCTCGTTGCGCCGGTCTGCGACCGTCGGCACCGACAGCAGGGCGAGCATCTTGCCGGCATCGAAGGATACGTGCGTGGGCGGGTGTCTCCGCAGCATCCTGCCGGACTCGCTCACCGCGACCTCGACCTTCAGGGCGGTCTCTCTTGGCCCGGTTCTTCGCAGCGTGAAGGCCACCTCCGTGCCCTCGATCACCGGAGAGGGCCCGGCCAGGATCACAACTTCGGGCAGTACCTTGGCCGGCACATCGGTGGGCGCCTCCCCAGGCCCGCCCTGCGGGTTGCGCGGATTGATCGTGTTGCCGTTGCTCGTGCCGTCATCATCGCGCACGTCGATCGTCGCGGCAGAAGGCGTACCCACGGTGTAGGCGCTGTCCAAGACCACCGTCACCGTAATGCGGCTGTCGGGCTCGTCCACGTCGTCTGCCACGGTATCCAGGGTCAGCTGGATCTGGCTGTCACCGATGCCGAACGTTTCCGTGCTCGTGCCGTCCTGCGCGGTCATCTCTCCGGTCTCCTGCACGCTCACCATCACACCCAGGGCCGCCGTGGTGTCCCCGGTTCGCGAAAGGGTCAGGGTCGCGCTTTGGCCTTCTGTCAGGCTCGTTCGATCCGAACGGATGGTCACCACCGGGAGCCCCGGGGTCGTGTCGTCGTCCTCGACGATGACCGAGGCGGTGGAAGGCGATCCAATCGTGTAGGTTCTGGCACCCCCGGGCCGAATCGTCGCCGTGATCGAGCTGTTGTTTTCATCCACATCGTCGTCACTGATCGGCACCTCGAGCAGGGTCATGGCGTGATTGGCCGGGAAGGTCACGGTCGTTGGGGGTGTGTAGTTCGAATCCACCATGTCTCCGGACTCCTGCACCTGTACATTGATCACCAGCTCGCCGTCGATCAGCCCGACGCGCTTGAAGGTGAAGGTTGCGGGTCCGTTCGCCTCGCCGATCGGCGTGGGCCCGGCGACCACGCTCACGCTCGGCCAGTTGTTGTCCTCGACGGTGACCGAGGCCGAGCCCGGGCTGCCAATCGTGTAGGCGGAGTTCGCGACAAGGGTCGCGGTGACCAGGCTGTCAAGCTCATCGAGCTCGTCGTCGTCGGTTTGCAGGAAGAGCGGGGCGGTATCATTGCCGGAGGTAAAGGTTACGGTGTGTGACCTCTGCAAGGAGGTCGGGATCATGTCCTCGCTTTCGGTCACGTGCACGGTGACGGTCAGGCTGGTGGCCGTGTCGCCGGTTCGGGTCAGGGTGAAGTCGGCGGTCTCGCCCTCCTCCACGGTCGAGGCGTCCGCCGCGATCGTGACTGTCGGCAACTCCACGGTGTTTTCCACGTTTTCTTCCACGCCGTCTGTCTCCGTGCCCTTCGTGTCCGAGCCTTGCTCACTCACCAGATTCAGTACCGGGGTGGTGATGACGTTCAGCCCGCGCGGAGTATCGCAGCCCTGCGAATAGTCGGCCACGCCGTCCGAGTCCCAGGAAAAAGTCACTACATCGCCGGGTGCGATCGGCACCAGCATGTCGAATCCGAAGCTGGACGACACATATGCCGTTTCCGAATCGACGTCGGCGCGCGTGCCGTCGGCCTTGTAGCGGTCGTATCCGTAGCCGCCGCTGGGGCAGTAGGTGTTGCCATTGACGTGCACCTTGATGATGAAGCGGAATGGGGACCCGTGGTAGCCCAGCAGATCACTGAACTCCGAATTGCGCAGGCAAGCATTGATCCGGGCCCGGGGGCTCCGCCCCTCCTGGAAGTTCGCGTTGTCGACCACCGCCCAGCTGTCCGTATCGGAATTCGGCAACGCGTCCCATTCGGTATGCAGCCTGGTGTTCTTGCACAGGTCGCCGGCCTGGGCTTGCGGGCCCAGAAAGACCAGGACCGCCAGCACGAACGCCAGGGACTGCAGGAATCGGGCGAGGGGGTAAGGGCAGGCGATCAAGTCGGCGCCTTGGTCCGGACCGTGCCGGTGCATGGTGGAACAGTCGCAATGTCCTTGTGCAAGTGCCTGGGCCTCCGTGGCGCGGGTCCTGTGTTAGTGCGGCTACATGGTTTCATCATGTAACTGGATGATGAAATCATGAAAATCGCAGGAATTATATACAATTCCACTACATATAGTATATAGGTAGAAATAGAATAACAATATGTGCGTATCTTCGGTATTTACCTGATTCCGCATAGGAATCCTGGGGATGAATTCGACGAAACGGGAATGGTTTTGACTGCAGGAAATGCGAGTCGGCACGTGCGAATTTGACATGCACGGATGCGGGTTTCATAGTGCAAGAAACACTGCCCAGGCCCGGTGGTACGTGGGACACCGGCCATCGAGGCACGTGCGTGAGATCGAATTGCGAGGAGGAAGCATGACGGCCGACAACCCCCCTGGAATTTCGCGGAGCCTCTGTCGAAATCGGTGCACCTGCAGTCCGGTTGCCACGCTGCTGGTCGCACTGGTGCTGGCTTGTGTGGCCTTGCCGGCCCACAGCCAGAGTCCGGTGCAGACGCTGAAACCTGTTGCGGTCATTGACCGCATGGCGATCGAGCTGTCGGGCATGACGACCCTGTCGCAGCTTCTTTCAAGCCGCTCGGCGTTCAACGTGTTCGGAATCAACGGCCTGGCTGCGGCGATCGGCGGCTCCTACTGGGTAGACGGGCGCCCGGTCACGGGACTCGACTTCGGGACCTTTCCGCTCTCGAGCGTGGAGCGCATCGAACTGATCGAGGAAGGTGCGACCCGTTTTCGCGGGCATATCGGCGATGGCACCATCAACATCGTGCGCCGTCGCGACTTCCAGGGCACCGAGGTTTCGGCCGGTCTCGGCCGCCCGGATCAGCCCGGCATTGACTCCAATGCCGGCAGCGCCCTGTGGGGTGGGCCCTTGGGCGGTGGCCATGTCCTGGCCGGAATCGACCATGTGTTCAGCGAGGAGGTGAAAGATTCCCAACGCAGCTACACCCGCACCCGGTTCACCGATTCCCTGGCCGGTGCCAGGAGTGTGTCGATTGCCGGCAACACGCTGCTTGTCGGCAATGACAGCTATGTCCTCGGCGCCTGCGATCCCCAGGTCTACACCGGCCCTCTCGAGGGCAGTTCCGGGGAGGTCTGCGGATACCCGTACGGCAATGTCGCGTGGTTCGCCGATTATCCCAGAAGCCAGCGAGAGAGCGTGTTTCTGCATGCCGACCATCCCATTGGGGAGCGCGCGGAGGTCTATCTGGATGTGCTCGCTGCCCAGACGCGTACCCGCTACACATGGGCGCCGCCGCCTGGCACCTTTACCTTCGATGTCTCACAGGCCAGTTCCGTCCGGGATGCGCTGGAGGCCGCAGTCCCGGGCCTTGTGATTCCTGCGGACGGCAGCGTGACGGTTGCCCACCGCTTCGTGGGCCACGGCACACGGAACTGGCGCTGGGACTGGGATGATCGCAATATCGTTGCCGGAATTCGCGGAGAGTTGGCCTCGGGCCTGGGCTATGACGCACACATCCGGCATTACCGCGAACGCGGCATCGAAGACGGCAAGACGTTCGTCAGCGAAGAACTGGTGACCGCCGAGATCCTGAGCGGGAACTACGACATCGTGAATCCACTCTCGACGGAACCGGCACACCTGGCCGCCATCCACAGGACCTCACTGCACAGCCGTCAGAACCAGGACCAGGAGATCACGGTCGTGCACGTTGCACTCGATGGATCCGCCCTGGCACTGCCCGGCGGCCCCATCCGCTGGACGACCGCATTCGAGTTCGAAGACTACTCGTTTCAGGATGTGGTCCATCACCGGGATTTCGAAAACCGGGAGTACGATGTCACGAAGATCCTCGGCAGCGGCGGCTCACTGGTTGATGCGGACCGTCACGTGATGTCGGCCGAGGCGGCGGCAAGCCTGCCCGTGCTCCCGGACTGGGAGCTGGTACTGACGGGGCAGCTTCGGGACTATGACGATGTCGGTGGGACACCGGCCTGGCGGGTGTCCAGTTATTACCGGGTGAACGATGCATTCAGATTTCGCCTGCATTCCGATTACACGGAGTTCTCACCCGGCATCCGGGATCTGTACGAGTCCGACAGAAACGTTTTTCCGTACGTGCGCGACTGCAAGGCCTACCTTGACGCTCCGCAGGCATGTGTCGATCACGCGCCCGTGCTTCAGATCAAGACCGAGGATGTCGGGAACCCGAACCTCGTACCGGCCAAGGCCAAATCGGTCGGTATCGGTGCCACCTTGCGGTTCGCATCGATGTTTCTTACGGCTGATTGGTATCGACAAAAAGTCTGGAACCAGGCATCCCGACCGAGCCCCCAGCTTCTCGTGAACCTGGAAAACCGTGGCCAGGACTTGCCGGAGGGTGCGCAAGTCTTGCGTGTCGGGGGCAGCGAGACCGGAACGATCGAAAAGATCGTACGCCCGTTGATGAATGACAGGGACAATGACAGCCGCACGGAAGGCCTGGCCTTGCGCGCCGGTGCGGCCTGGGAGACCGCCTGGGCCTTGCTGGACCTGGATATCAACTACCTGCGTACCATCGACAGCCAGTCGCGGGTGCAAGGCGTGAAGCTGCCAGGCGATTATCCACGCCACCGCGCCCATGCCGTGCTGCGGGCCAGCCGGGGGGACCTGACGGCCAGCTGGAATGTGCATAGGATCTCCAGCTATTACAATCCCACAGGCACGGGCCGCTGGGACAGCTGGACGGGCCATGACCTGGCGCTGCAGTGGCAGGGCGCCTACGGTCTGCAAGGACTCAGGCTCAGTGCCGGGGCACTCAATGTCGACGATCGCAAGCCGGCCCTGAACCCGGCGAACCCGGACAACCCGGCGTTGAGCTACGATTCCGTCAGGGGCCGCACCTACTTTATCAATGCCAGCCTCGGCTGGTAAGGCGCGCCAGGAATTCAGGCATGGGCCCCGCGCCTTGAGTCGGGAAGTTTGGGCTAGGTATGGTCGAGAATCTGGCTTAGAAACAGCTTGGTCCGGTCGTGCTGCGGGTTGTCGAAGAATTCCTGCGGGCTGTTCTGCTCGATGATCTCCCCGCCGTCCATGAAGATCACGCGGTCGGCCACGGTTTTCGCAAAGCCCATCTCGTGGGTCACGCACAGCATGGTGATGCCTTCGCCTGCGAGCTCGACCATGACGTCCAGCACCTCCTTGATCATCTCCGGGTCCAGTGCCGAGGTGGGCTCATCGAACAGCATGATCCGCGGGCGCTTGCACAGGCTTCTCGCGATGGCCACGCGCTGCTGCTGACCGCCTGAGAGCTGCCCGGGGTACTTGTGCGCCTGCTCCGGAATCTTGACCCGCTCCAGGTACTTCATGGCGATTTCCTCGGCCTCGGCCTTGGGCATCTTCTTGACCCAGATCGGGGCCAGCGTGCAGTTCTCGAGCACGGTCAGGTGCGGGAACAGGTTGAAGTGCTGGAACACCATGCCGACTTCGCTCCTGACCTTGTCGATGTGCTTGAGGTCGTTGGTCAGTTCCGTGCCGTCGACGATGATGTCGCCCTCCTGGTGTTCCTCGAGGCGGTTGATGCAGCGGATCAGCGTCGACTTGCCGGAGCCGGACGGCCCGCAGATGACGATCTTCTCGCCGCGGGTCACGTTCAGGTTCAGGTTCTTGAGCACATGGAACGGGCCGAACCACTTGTGCACGTTGCGCATGACCACGGCGTACTCGCTGTCTTCGCGCGGGTGGGAATCGTTCGGGTTTTCGCTCATGCGGGTTCCTTGGTGTCCGGATCAGTGATCATGCTCGGTCTGGAGCTTTTTTTCCAGATACAGCGAGTAGCGCGACATGGAAAAGCAGGAAATGAAGAAGAAGATGGCGACGAACAGGTAGACCTCGTTGTGGAGTCCGGTCCACTTGGTGTCGGCGAGCGAGGAGCGCCCGATGCCGAGCGGGTCCAGCAGGCCGATGATGATCACCAGGGTGGTGTCCTTGTACAGGCCGATGAAGGTGTTGACGATGCCCGGGATGGAGATCTTCAGGGCCTGGGGCAGCACCACCAGGCGCATCGACTGCCAGTATTTCATGCCGATCGCCTCGGCCGCCTCGACCTGGCCCTTGGGGATGGCCTGCAGGCCGCCGCGGATGACCTCGGCCATGTAGGCCGAGGCGAACAGCGTGACCATGATCAGCACGCGCAGCAGCAGGTCGAACACCGTGCCCTTGGGCAGGAAGTAGTTGAGCATGGTCGAGGCCACGAACAGCAGCGTGATCAGCGGCACACCGCGGATGAACTCGATGAAGCCCACGCATACCAGGCGAATGACGGGCAGCGAGGACTGGCGACCCATCGCCAGCAGGATGCCGATCGGCAAAGAGAACGCGATGCCGGTCACGCCGATCACCAAGGTCAGCATGAAGCCGCCGAACTGGTCGGTGTCGACCGGCGCGAGCCCCCAGCCGCCGAGCAGCAGCCAGCCCGCAATCAGCGGGAAGACCATGGAATAGTAGAGTCCGTACTTTCGAAGGGGCAGGCGGTCATAGAGCACCGGCACCAGCGCCAGCAACAGCAAAACGAAAGCGAGGTTCACGCGCCAGCGCTCCTCGGCCGGGTAAAAGCCGTAGGTGAACAGGCGAAAGCGCTCGGCGATGAATGCCCAGCAGGCGCCGCCGGCCTGGGCCCGGCAGGCATCTCTGTTCTCGCCGCTGAAGGCCGCATCGAAGAGCATCCAGTTCAGCATGGGCGGTACCAGCTCGAAGAGCAGCCAGACCGAGACCAGGGTCATGACGACGTTGGTGGGCGAGGAGAACAGGTTGTTGCGCACCCAGGCAAGTGGCCCTGTGACGCTTGCAGGCGGTGGCAGGTCAGGGTGTTCGCCGATCTTGTAGGAGAGGGGTTTCATTGCGTCAGCGCTCCACCAGCTTGATGCGCTTGTTGTACCAGTTCATGACCGCCGAGATAGCCAGCGAAAGCAGCAGGTACAGCAGCAGCACGATGAGCATGCATTCCATCTCCCGCCCGGTCTGGTTGAGCGAGATGCCGCCGATGGTCGCGACGATGTCCATGTAGCCGATGGCGATCGCCAGCGAGGAGTTCTTGGCCAGGTTCAGGTACTGGCTGGTGAGCGGCGGGATGATGGCCCGCAGCGCCTGCGGGATCACCACCAGGGTGAGGGTTCGCCCTCGTGAGATGCTGAGCGCGTAGGCCGCCTCGGTCTGGCCCCGGTTGACCGCCTGGATGCCGGCGCGCACGATCTCGCCGATGAAGGCTGCCGTGTACAGGGACAGCGCCAGCCACAGGGCGATGAACTCGGGACGCACCACCATGCCGCCTTCGAAATTGAAGCGCTGCAGGCTTGGAACATCCCAGGCGATCGGGGCCCCGAGTGCGAGAAAGGCCAGCACCGGCGCACCCACGACCGCACCGAGCCCGACCCAGAACACCGGGTATTGCGCCCCGGTGCGGTCCTGCTCGCGCTTGGCAAACCCCCTGAACCAGGCGAAGAAGGCGATGCCCGCGACAAACACTGCGATCACGCCCCAGAAGGCGGGCTCGTAGACGGGTTTCGGGACGAAGAAGCCGCGGTTGGTAAGAAAGGCGCCGTCGCCGACACTGATGGCCTGCTTGGGCACCGGCAGCGTGTTCACGATGATGCCGTGTACCAGCAGGATATGCAGCAGTACCGGCACGTTGCGCACGAACTCGATGTACATGTAGGCGAGCCGGTTGGTGATCCAGTTCTTCGACAGGCGCAGCACGCCGAGGATGAAGCCCACCACGGTCGACAGCGCGATGCCGCACACGGCCACCAGCAGGGTGTTGAGGATGCCGACCCACATGGCGGTGAAATGTGTCGACTTGCTGGAGTACTCGATCAGGTGCTGGTTGATGTCGTAGGCGGAGGTCTGGAACAGAAAATCGTAGCTGAAGCCCTTGCCGAGGGCCTCCAGGTTCACGTAAGCGTTGCGGATGATGTAGGCGAAGAAGGCGAAGAAGGCCAGCGTGGCGATGACCTGGACGACCAGCGAGCGCGTGTCCTTGTCGTTCCAGAGCCGGCTCAGGAAGTTGCCTTCAAAAGTGCTCAGTGCAGGCATCGGGATGACGGGCGGATAGCATCGGTTGGGTCGTTTTGCATGAGCATGGACCGCGCCTGCGGGCCTGTCAATAGGCCGCAGTCCTCAACCGTGTCCCGAATTGCGCGGGACGGGACGGGGCCCCGCCTCGCGGGACCCCGTCGGGTTCATCGTGCCGGTCCAGCTAGCGGATCGGCGCTGCGTACAGGATGCCGCCGCTCTTCCAGGACGCGTTCAGGCCACGCTCAAGCGCGAGCGGGGTGTCCGGACCGATGGTGGCATTGAAGATTTCCGCGTAGTTGCCGGCATTGTCGATTGCACGCACGGCCCACTGCGCATCCAGCCCGATGAAGGCGCCCATGTTGCCCTCGGTCCCGCACAGGCGGTTGATGCTCGGGTTGTCGCCGGCGGCTGCACAATGATCATGCAGGTTGGCCTTGGTGACACCAAGTTCCTCGGCGATGATCAGCGCGTTGACCACCCACTTGGCAATGTCCGTCCAGTTGTCATCGCCGTGGCGAACGGCTCCTGCGAGCGGTTCCTTGGAGATGATTTCCGGCAGGATGATGTGTGCGGACGGATCCTTCAGGGCCGCACGGGTCGAGGCCAGCGCGGAGGCGTCCGTGGTGTAGGTATCACAGCGGTTCGACGTGTAGTTGGCGATACTTTCCTCGTTGGTCTCGGAGTTCACCGGCTCGTAGTCCATCTTGTTGGAACTGAAGAAGTCCGCCAGGTTCAGCTCGGTGGTGGTGCCGGTCTGGATACACACGGAAGCCCCGCTCAGGTCCATCGCCGAGGTGATGCCGGAGTCCTTGCGGATCAAAAAGCCCTGTCCGTCGTAGTAGTTGACGGGCAAGAACGTCAGTTTCAGGTCGGTGTCGCGGCTCATGGTCTCGGTGGTGTTGCGAAACAGGATGTCGCCCTCACCGGAGTTCAGCAGGGTGAAGCGTGTCTTGCCGGTGGATGGCACGAAGCGGACCTTCTCGCCATCGCCCAGCACCGCGGCAGCCACGGCCCGGCAGAACTCGACATCAAATCCTTCCCAGCGGCCGTTCTCATCCGGGGCCGCAAAACCGGCCAGCCCGGTGGTCACCACGCAGTTCAGCACGCCGCGGGCCTTGACCTCTTCCAGCGTGCTCGCCTGGGCAACCGCGGAGGCCAGCGCCAGGACCGCGCCGAGGATCATAAATCTAGTAATTTTCATTCGGGAATCTCCTTGGGGTGTTCTCGTTCTTGTTAGCTGACGGGAATTATAACCCGGATTCGTGCCGATCATTAACCGCAAATGGGAGATTATGTGGCTTTCGGCCTGCATAAAGCCCGTGAATGTTTGCCACACAGCGCACACATTGACCCTGCCACAGGTACAGGTATAATCCTGCCCGGACTGGGCCGACATTCCGGTGCCAGGTCCGTGGGTGAAGGCGGTCCACTGTCTTCAGTACGCGGTCCGGTCACGGAATACAAAATATGCTTGTCCACTCCGCGGCATTGGAGGCCGTATTCGCGGACACATGGAGCATTGTGAAATCATACCCGGAGAGCAGGATGCCTGGGTGCCCGCAGCACGTGTGCAGGCCCCGCACCCGCCTTCTGATCCCAGCTCATCATTCATCCGCCGCTCATGGCGCGTTGCAGCTTTTGCATGTGTCGCCGGGCTGGTGCTCGCACCTGCCTCGGCCCGGTCCGATTCGATCGGGTCACATCTTGAAGGATTCTCGTCACAGGTGGGCGCATGCGAGACCGCGTTCGGCGAGGCACTGTCTGACGGGGCTGACTGTCTCATCGGTCAGGGCCTGAATTATCTGCTGAATGAAGGCGCCAGTCAGGTGCGCGAGTACGGCGTGCAGGCTTTTGGCCCCCACTTCCAGGTGGTCGCGAACCCGGCCGCTTCCATGCTCGGTGATGGCGTGCGCATCGGCGGAGAGCTGGACGTCGTCATCCCGTTCGCCGGCGACACGTCCCTGGCACTGTCCGAGCCGTCGACCTCCGCACTGTTTGTGCAGCAGGGCATCACCCGCTGGTGGGACGGCGAAGGGCGGTTACACAACGATCTTCGGTTCGGGCTCGTCTACCGCTTTCGCATGGGCGGACAGGCGGATGCGGATATCCTCGGCGTCTCCCTGTTGCAACAGCATAATGTCGAGTCGCAGCACGAGGTGCTGGTCTCCGGGATCGACTACCAGGGCCGTCTTGGGAACGGCTCGTTTCGCTATTACAGCCCGACCACGGGCTGGCGCACCAACCGCCTGGCGCAAAAAGAGCGCGCCCTCGAGGGCGCGGAGTTTGGGACCCGTCTTGACCTGACCACCACCTTGCGCATGCAGGCCACCGGTTATCGCTGGCAGGCCGGGGACGGTTCCGGGCGCTGGACAGATGGCATGCGCCTCGGCTTCGGACTGCGACCGCATCCGTGGCTGAACCTGACCGGCGAGTACGACCATGCGAGTACGCGAGAAGGCGGGCTGTCCCTGCATGCCGGGCTGCGGATTCCGTTCGGCCAGCTGCCAAAGCCGCCACGCTGGCAAGGGCTGGGGGTGGCCGAGGACACGTCCACCTCGGACGAATCCCAGCTGTGGCGACCGGTCGAGGACACAGGACGCATCCGGGTAGCGACGCTGAGCGAGGTCGCCGGGATCAGCGGCGAAGTGGAGATCTATTTCCTGCAGGATGAAGCGTCCAGTGGAAGCACGGTGGAACTGGAAGTCGTGCTGGCGTCTGAAGCCCAGGCGGACACCACGCTCGAGGTCCGCCTGGTGCCGGGAAGCGGTGACAACCCTGCCGTACCCGGCGTGGACTTTGTCGACCAGCCGGTGCAGATGGTGATTTCGCAGGGTGCGACCAGCGGCAGGGTTTCGATCCAGCTGTTGCAAAACGAAGACCAGCAGGAAAACCGCAGCTTGAGTGCGACAGTATCGGTGCTCACGTGAGCCCTGCGCTGCAGTCGGAAATTGGCAGAAGGATTCGGGGAATCGGATGCAAGGACCGCACTGACATCACCGGATATACGCCATCGCGAACGAGCACCCTGACTCTCGCATTTGCCATCCTTGTCCTGTCGGCCTGCAGCGGCGGCGGTGGTGGCTCATCCGCACCGGATATGGAAAGCAGTGGCCCGCCCGCGCCGAATTCGGGAAATACCGTTGTCTCCACTACCGAGATGACAATCACACCGCCCCAGATGCCCGGCCAGAGCCAAAGCCAGACCCCTACACCGCCCCAGACATCCAGTCAGAGCCAGACCTCCACACCGCCCCAGACTCCCGTCCCGAGTAACAGCAATAGCAACACACCAGGGAACACGCCACCTACTTGCACGGTCGGCCTTACGTTGGATTCCAGCAGGACCAGGTGTTACGGCGAACAATTCTCGGAGAGCAGCCAGCCAACGTACACCATTGGTTTGAGCTACTACGAGGGTTCGATGGTGTGGCTCATGAGATATAGCGGAACGAGATCAGTCGGATATTCTTCTGGAGAAGCCTGTCTTTCAATAGCCGGGTTTGTCGCTACAAGAGCAGCGGACGGCGAGACATGGACGATCCAGCAGACTCACTATCCCGATATTGATAACAACGTCTTTGGACTCGATTGTGATGGCCACCAGTTAGTATCAAGATAACCGGAACGCTGCGAACGGGCACCCTGATTCTTGCTTTTGCCATGCACATGACTGTCTGCATGTCGCGGCAGCCGTGGCTCATCCGCATCCGAAGTTGCATCCTGCGTGTCCACAAGCACCGTGCCGGCAGACCACGCCTTAGAACACCTGATCACACCGCTTGTAGACCCGGCGCCCCAAAGCGGCGTGTCGACCCCGGCCCAAGACGTGGTGCACCCCCCCGACGCCCCACAAACGACTGCGCGCAGGGCTGCAACGGCGACGTGGCCTTTACGACCATCGTTTCGCAGAGTAAGAGCCCGGATGCCGAGGAATCCGTTTCGTTCACCTGCCAGTAAACCCCGCTGCATCCTGCTGTCCGGCTCTTACCCGCTGGCCACACACAAACGGCCCTTGTCCCAGGCTGGCGGAACTGCACGGCAGCTCCGGCAGGTCACGGTGGCTGTGTATCTCAGGGGGATGATTCTGTCCATGTTGAATTTGGGGTATACATCTTTCATGTTCAGGTTCGTGCTCACGGGTTGGCTGGTATGGGTGATGCCCGCCCTGGCCTTGGCGGGCATGCAGGCGGATCGCGCTCCGGTTGAACTGGACGGGGTGCTTGCACCTCTCGGTTCAGGGGTGGAGTCCGGCCTGGATGAGGCGCCCAGTGATACCGATCGATACACTGTAGACCGATACCGTAATGCAGCGGAAGCCGGGCATGCCTGGGCCCAGTTCAGACTGGGTCTCATGTATGCCGAAGGCGGTGCAGTGGCCCCGGATGCCCGTGTGGCGGTGTTCTGGTTTCGCAAGGCTGCGGCGCAGGAACATGCCGCAGCCCAGTACGCGCTGGGCGTGGTGCATGCGTTCGGGCATGGCGTGGCCCGGGATGAGGTGCTGGCCGTGCACTGGTTTCGGGTTGCGGCCGAGCAGGGATACCCCTTGGCCCAGCACGACCTCGGTCTCATGTACTACAAGGGGATGGGGGTGGAAAAGGACGATGCCGAGGCGGTGCGCTGGTGGATGAAAGCGGCCGAGCAGGGCAATGCCCCGGCCCAGTCCAAGCTCGGCGCCATGTACATCCGTGGCACCGGAGTGCCGCGCGATCACGTGCAGGC
Source organism: Gammaproteobacteria bacterium (assembly GCA_965205685.1). Lineage (GTDB taxonomy): Bacteria > Pseudomonadota > Gammaproteobacteria > UBA4575 > UBA4575 > WTFY01. The sequence continues at coordinate 325,686 of OZ242174.1, forward strand.
CTACGCCTGGATCAGCATCGCGGCCGCTCGCGGGGATGTCGCGGCCACGAAGGCCATGGCCATGATCGACGAAATCCTCACGCCAAGTGAGCGCGAGCGCGCCAGGCAATTGTCCGGCGAATACCGCCGCACCTACGGCCCGTTACCCCCGCCCCGCTGAGGGCATGGGAGGATCGGGCGCGCACGGGCCGGCACGGATACGTGGATGGGCCTAGCTATTCCGCCGCGAGGGCATCGAAGGTGTCGATATCCAGTGCGGGAGCAGTCTGGAACCTTGCGCCCGTGAGGCGGCTCAGGCCCAGGGAAATCTTCGCCGCCGCTTCGATATCCGGCAGCTCGACAATCAGTACCAGGTCGGTGGACCCGAGCAGCGTGTAGATCCCGACGGTCTCCCCGCCGGCATCCTGAATCAGTTTTTTTGCCTTCTCGGTGCGTAATGCATCGATCCCTTCCAGGGATTCCTTTGAATAGCTTCCAAACATGAAGAACGTGGTCATGGTGTCCTCCTGTGATCGGAATTCATGGAGAGCCCCATGGTACCACGGCGGCACCAAGCAAGGGCGTGGGTTAGCCCGGATCCTGCGCGAAGTACTCCTCGGTGCCCTGTTCGCGAATGGCCCCGACGATGCGCTTGACCCCGTGCAGGTAGGCTGCAGTTCGAAGGCTCACGTCCTCGTCCCCGGCGGCCTCGAAAATATGGTCGGCTTCACGCTCCATGGTCTTTTTCAGGCGCCGCGTCACCTCGGCTTCCTCCCAGTACAGCCCGGACCGGTTTTGCAGCCATTCGAAGTAGCTGACCGTCACCCCGCCCGAGTTCACCAGTACGTCGGGCAGCACGGTGATTCCACGCTGGCCCAGCACTGCATCGCTGCGCGAGTCCACCGGGCCGTTGGCGATCTCCAGCAGGCAGGAAGCCCGGATGCGCCCGACGTTGTCTTCGGTGACCTGGTTTTCCAGGGCCGCGAGCGCCAGCACGTCGACGTCGAGCTCCAGCAACTCCTGGTTGGTGATGACCTTGTAGACGTTCGACTCGCACAACGAGGAGTCGCAGTACAGCATCTGGCTGATCTCGCGGTGCGTGCGTTTCTGGGCCATCAGCAGCTCCGGATCCAGGCCGGCATCGGAATACACCGCACCCCTGGAATCGGAGATCGCGACGATGCGGTACCCCGCTTGGTGGGCGAGACAGGCGAAATGCGCCCCGGCATTGCCGAAACCCTGCACGGCGATACGCATTTTACTGGGATCCAGCCCGGCGCGCTCGACCCAGCGCTCCAGCACGAACAGGGCGCCCTGGCCGGTGGCAGCCTCGCGCCCCAGCGAGCCGCCCAGGTGCACGGGCTTGCCGGTGATGACCCCGGGCACGTTCTTGCGTACGATGGTGTAGTACTCGTCCGCCATCCAGCCCATGATGGTGGCATTGGTGTACATGTCCGGGGCCGGGATGTCGCGTGTCGGCCCGATGATGTCGGCAATGGCGCGGATGTAGCCTCGCGAGAGACGCTCGAGTTCCAGGCGCGAGAGCGATTTCGCGTCCACGGCAATGCCGCCCTTGGCCCCGCCGTAGGGCAGGCCGGCGACCGCGCACTTGATGGTCATCCAGAAGGCCAGCGAGGTGACCTCGTCGGCACTCACCTGCGGATGAAACCGCACGCCGCCCTTGGTCGGCCCGCGAATGTCGTTGTACTGCACCCGGTAGCCCTGCAGCACGCGAAGGCGCCCGTCATCCATGCGCAACGGAATGTTGACCTCCAGCATGATCTTGGGGTGCGCGAGGCGCTCATCGACATCATCGGAGGCCTCGATGCGGCTGAACACATCGGCCAAGCGGGCCTTGGCATCCTGGAAGGTGTTATTCATCGGGTATTCCTTGGACTATCTCGACGTCCTGCTCATCAGACCGGTAAAAGCATGCAGGGGTTCACAGGAATGTCGTGTATATAAAAGGCTTTCAGAGCCCCTTGTCGCCGGGTGCCGGGTGCCTTAGTATACCCACAAGGGATTGCTTCATTTCAATGAAACCGGAGTAAGAACAAAAACATACAATATCTAGACTGACTGGATTTTACGGCCCCTATATATGGGGTATAATCGTGGAATTCGGAGCGAACCCAAAAGGATCCTACCTATGAAATATCTCAATTTGATTACATTGCGCAAGGCCATGAAGCCCCTACAGGTCTTCGTGGTTGCGATGGCTATGTTCATGGCGGGCTCTGTACAGGCGGGCGGGAGTGCAGACATGCACACCCTGGAATCGCTGGTAGAGACCATCAAGGAACAGCAACGCCAGTTGGAGGCACTGCAAAAGCAGGTGGAACATCTCAAGGAGGTGGCCACCGCAGCAGACAGCCATGCCAAGCATGCGGTAGCGGAGGCACAGAAGAAGCAGGGCGTGGTCCTCTATGGCAGCCTTCGTCCCTCGTTGACCTATAGTGACTTTGGCGATGACACCAACTATGACGTGACGGACTTTCTCTCCCGTGTGGGCGTAAAGGGCCATGTGGATATCAGCGAGGGCCTGACCGCCTTTTATCGGGGTGAGTGGGATGTCGACATCGAAAACAACGGTGACTTCGGTGATGCACGCCTGGCCTATGTCGGAGTCACGACCGGGCTTGGCCAGATCGCCATTGGCAAGCAGTGGGACCCGCATTTCAACATCGTGGCGGAGGTGACTGACATCTTCAACCACCGCGCGAGCCCGTTCGGTTACGATGATGTCGGCCCGTTCCGCACCAACCAACTGGTGACCTATAAGGCCCAGATGGGCGGCCTCAACATCCAGGCCGGTGCACGCTTTGACGGCACATCGGACAACAGTGCGGGAGGCGACAACAGCGGTGCCTCAGAGCCTGACGATGCGGATGCCGGCTCGCTTGGCATCGGTTACCGCATGGGACCCCTGTATGCCGGGGTGTCCTACCTTGAGGTGCACCATGCCGAAGACCGCGAGCAGACCTTCATGGGGTTTGGCGCCAGCATGGACGTGTCGGAGAACCTGTATCTCGCCGTTACCTACCAGGACATCGATGACGACGACCGGCTGGTGGACAATGCTGCCATGGATCTGGACCAGTCTACGCTGGACATCGCCGCAGCCATGGGGCTCGGTGGGGGCTACAAGCTCAAGGCCGCCTACTTTGACTGGGACGGTGATGATGTAGATCGCAGCTTCGACGGTTACAACCTGACGCTGGAGAATCAGATCAACAAAAACTTGCGCGTCTACGCGGAATGGCTGCAGCGTGACATCGACGACGTCGACGAGCACGATCACATCAGCGTCGGCTTTCGCTACGACTTCGAAGCGGAACTGTAGGAAACGCTTCTATCTACAGCTCTTCCCGGGTGGCGCACTCGCCACCCGGGGCAGGGCTTCAATTTTGTTCTTGTCTTTGACCTGATTGGCCCCGGCGAAAAGTGCCGGCGGTTCAGTCAAACGGATTCCACCAACGCTTTTTCTTGTCCTTGCGAGCCGGTTCCGGCCGGTCGCTTCGAGGGTCTGCTCCAGCCACACGCGAAAGGGTCTTCAGGGCTGCGGCGATCTGGCTTGCGGTGTGCCCGCCGCGGATCGCGATGCGGGTTGAATTGCTGCGCTTCTGCCAGTTGAAATGCGGCTTGAGCTTCTGCTGGTATTTTCTCGGATACTCGGTGAAGTCCTGCTGCGGGAAGCGCTGGATCCTGCCCTCGATGGTGACCGTGGCCTTGCCGAACAGCCCGAATTCGCGGCCGTACTTGCCGACTCCCAGGCCTGCACGCATGATGCGAAAATCGACCTCGGGGCATAGCTTGAGATGCTGGGGGAAATCCGGATCCTCTCGCACCTCCAGGCAGGCCTGCTTGGTGTACTGGAGCGAGTCCTCGTCCACCATCAGCCCGATCACGTCCGCACCGGACACCAGCGTCTCGATCGCGGCGCGCTCTCGCTCCGTGAAGCCGCTGAGGTCCATGTCGGTCTCCTGCGCACGGGCATCCTGGCCGCGCCCGCTCCGGATCTCGCGCCGGGGTGCGCGCTCGATGACGACCGCCGGCGGCTCGTACGGGGTGTATTCGGGGATATCGGAGGTGTCAACCGAGCAGATCTTGGTGATCTGTTCCTGGGTGAAGCCCCGGTCGAGGTAGAACTGCACGTCTTCCGGATCGCAGGCGGCAAAGCCATCGGCTGCCAGCGCAAGCCACAGGCCAACGGGCCATAAGATTCGTCGCATCCGCATCAGTGAGTCGTGGTAAAGGGGAGCCTGTATGATTGCTGCGCCATGGTAATCAATGCGCACAGAACAAGCAAATTAGAGACGTGCGAGCCAATGGATGGGAAAAAAACAGGTGCCCGAAGCCGGGCACCTGTCGTGTGCTTCCCCGCTACGTCCCTGGCTGAAAAGCACCAAAACTGCAGTGGACTTAGGTGTCCAGACCACTGCATAGAAACTCCTCAAATGGATACCTGCTGGCGGACTCTCCTCTTGATCCGGCAGGCTGAGCTTCCCTCCCCCCTGGCAATTTCAGGCCTGTTCGTGGATGCAAAGTCGGCGTTCCTTGCCGACTCTACATCACCAGTCGATGCAACGGAGGTCGCATCGGGAATACACACTGCCTTGTATTTCAAGCAAAGTCAAGCACTATATGTAGTATTTTAATGCAAATTCCTAGTTTGGTGTCCTAACCTCCCTTTTCGACCATCTCCGAAGCCCCCGGTAGCCTGCCTGTACGGGGTTACACGCACGTTATGGCAGGCTCACCAGTACCTCGTTTCTGCGAAGCGCAGGCAGCGTCCAGGGCGGGTTGTACCCTGCGATCTGCCAGTCGCCCGCATGTTCGAGACCGCGGGCTTCAAGCCATTCTGCCAGCTCCTTTCGGGCGGTCTCCGCCGAGCTGTCGTTGAGGCGTCCACGAAACACGATGCAGGCGATGCGGTGTGCACCGATGTCGGTGACGGTGATTCGTTCATCCTGCGGCTGCGGTGCACTGGCCTTGGCATAACCCTGCGGCAGCACGAAGGCAATGCTCCAGGTGTCGATGCCATCACCCACCAGGGTACCCGTTTCTCCGGATCCGGCTTGCGGTTCGATGAGTACCGGTGCGGCCATCTCGATGACTTCTGGTTGGGGTGTGATCAGCACCGGGGCTGTCATGTCGATGTCGGTCGTGGTTTGATTGTCCCCTGTGATGTACCCGAACAGTCGGCGAAAGCCGGTGCGGGTGGCTTCCCGGTAGGTAGCGGTGACAGTGGTGCGGGCAATGGCATAACCTTCGTATTCGCGCACTTCAATGAGCCCGTCTTTGAGGGTGGCGCGATAGGCGGGTTCTTCCGCTGCCTTGCCTCCCAGCAAGGTGCAGGCGGACAGGATGAACGGCAGCATGACGGCTAAAAGGATGGGGTACCGGCGCTTCATATATGCCTCCTCAAATAGGATGCTCCAGTTCCTGGTCAGGAAGTCCATGTCTGGCCCAGGGGTTGTCTGAATTGAAACACCTGCGGACCCTCCGGTTTGAATTATTTTAGGATGATCTATAATAATATATTTATCTATAATTATGATGAGTGTATATGTATTGTATACAGATCAAGAATTCTGATTTAATCTGTATTAATATATATAATTAATCTTATGATTTATAATAACCTATCGATATGACCTACACCACTGAACATATTACCCAGACACTCAAGCGCGCCCGAGAGGCTCAAGCGCTCAGCCAGCGCACACTCGGCACCCAAGCCGGTGTGCCCCAGGGACATATCTCGAAAATCGAAAACGGGGCCGTGGACCTGCGTATATCGAGTCTGGTCGAGCTTGCACGCGTGCTGGGTTTGGAGGTCATGCTCGTGCCCCGCAAAAGCGTTTCAGCCGTGCAGGCCTTGGTGCGAAACACAGGGGGACTTGGCGAGGGACCTGCGCCCAAGGCACCTAGGGAATTAGGTCGATTGCAAGGCAGGATCGCCAACCTTGTGCAAAAGCACCCCACTGTGCATGAGGTGGCGCAGCTGCACCGCCAGGCAAACGAATTGGCACATGTTCGTATCCCGCAGGACCACCTTGCAGTGATCAGGGCGGTGGAGGATCTGGTAGAGGAGTATTCCAGTGACAGCATGCGCACGGTTTCCCTGGTTGAGGCGTTTGAACGGATTCGCCGCCTGCGCAATAAACTGGCCCATGGAGTTGAAGCTCAGCAGGATGATCCGCAAGTGCGCCCGGCCTATCGTTTGGACGAGGATGAGGATGGCTGATGTTGCGGCCTTGGACGTGCTGCTCCACGGGGTGACGGTCGGTACGTTGACCCGGGTGCAGGGAGATCGCACACTCTTCGCCTTCCATGACGACTATATTAATGATGAAAACCGGGCCGTCCTCGGGCTCGACTTCAAGGACCAGTTCGGACGGTTGCTGACGGAATTCCCGCTGTATCAGACGAGGGTGATGCCATTTTTTTCCAATCTGTTACCGGAAGGTCGCATGCGCACGTACCTGGCCCGGCGCGCCGGGGTCGATTCCAAACGGGAGTTTTTCCTGCTCTGGGCTCTCGGCCATGATCTGCCCGGTGCGATCACGATTCGCGCAGCAGATGGTGATGACTGGCCGCTGCAAACCGATGATAGTGACCTTGATGGGCAGAGTCACCACGCTCAGGCGCTGCGCTTTTCCTTGGCCGGTGTGCAGCTCAAGTTCTCGGCATTCGGAGAGATGCGCTCGGGGTTGAGCATCCCGGCAAAAGGCATCGGCGGCTCCTGGATCATCAAGCTGCCTTCACTAGAATTCGAAGGTGTGCCGGAGAATGAATACTCGATGATGACGCTGGCCCGCCTGCTTGGCATGGATGTGCCGGCACTGGACCTGATCGATATCGATGCGATTGACAACTTGCCCGAGGGGCTTGGCAGGCTCAAGGGACAGGCGCTGGTCATCGAGCGCTTCGACCGGCTCCCCGATGGCAGGGGCGAGCACATCGAGGATTTTGCACAGGTCTTCGGTGTCTACCCCGAAGCCAAATACAACAAGGGCAATACCCGCAGCATTGCCAGGGTCATCGGTGCGGAAGGCACCTTGGACGACATTACCGAGTTCACTAGGCGATTGACGTTCAACACGCTGATTGGCAATGGCGATATGCACCTCAAGAACTGGTCGCTGATCTATCCGGACCAGCGCCGTGCGGCCTTGGCACCTGCTTACGACTTTGTTTCGACGATTGCCTATCTTCCCTATGACCAGGCTGCACTCAAAGTCAGTCGCACAAAGCGCTTTGATGAATTCACCGAGGACGAGTTATCGCATCTTGCTTCGAAGGCGCGCTTGCCGGAAAAGCGGCTCCTTGATACGGCCCGGGAGACAGCCGCCTTGTTCCATCAGTATTGGCAGGCTGAAAAGAACCATTTGCCCATGAAACGCGATGTCATAGACGCCATCGACACGCACATCAAGACGATCCCGATTGCACGGCAAAGGGCGTGTACTGCCTAGGTGAGCAGAGACACCACCAGTTCAATTCTCGAGGTGCGTACCCAGTCCATGCAGCACAAATTTTATCAACAGAATTTCCACGTCAAATGCACAGACCTGTGCATTGACAGTGTTTTTCTGGTGTTTAGACTTTTGAAATGAAGTCGGCTTTCAGGTTGATCGCCCCGAACCCTGCTGACCAGAAAAGCTCATGATGTTTAACGATGCAAATATTCAACTTGGCACTGCGTTCCCGCCAGTCGAACCGAAGGATACCCGAAAAGGCAGGACCTATTCCGCAGATATCGACATAGGTCAGGGACACCGCGTCAGGGCTTTCTTGAAGCTTCTCAGCATCGAAGATATTGCAAGGGAAGCACTTTGCGCAACCCTTGCCCGTTTGCTGGGTTTGCCAATCGCCCAGGCGTACTACGTGACCGTGGATCCTTCCTACGTGGATGGCCAGGGGATGGGTAACGCGCAAAATGTTGGATTTGGCTTAAAAAATGATTGTCCAACTTTTGCTATCAGGAACGCTGATCTCGATCACTTAGTCCATACATGGAAGGAACCGGATTTGACCAATTGCGCCGTATTTGATGAATGGATTTTTAATCGTGACCGACTTCCAAATAACCTGATATTCGACAGCACTGGGGTCTATTGGTTGATCGACCATGATGAAGCGTTGCCGAATTATGCTTCGCCAAGTGCTCCTGCAAACTCTCAATTGTTACGCTTGTTGTCAGAACCAAAATCTGAGATTGAGTTGTGGAGATTACGAGAGGATGCCATGAAGCGGGTACAGCAATACAAGGAAATCGATTGGAAAGAAGTTATGAAATTGCTCAGGCCTGACAACTTGCCCGGCAGTGAAATCCACTATGCCCGCTATATTGAATTTCTCCGGAACAGGCTGCCTGCCATGCACGGCATCATCACCACCAGTATAGGTATCCAGCAAAGACAGCTGGACCTGGGGAACCGCCAAGTTCCGAATGACAAATCCGAGGAGGAGACATGAAATCCCAATTCCCCAAACTCCCCGAATACGGGCTTTCCTGGCGAAGCATCCAGGTGGAACCCATCCCCCATTCCGGTGAAAGGATTTCAGTTGGCACGGTCGTGAAAGGAGAAGACCAGTCATTGATTGTCGCCAAGCTACTCCCCGTTCAAAAGCTCAAGAAGATTTACGGAGAGGAGTTTGGCAAACGCATCGGAGATGCACTGCAGTTCTGTGTCGATACCGCTGAAAAATTCTATTCGAAGAATCCACTGTCTTCCAACTGGACTCCGCCATTGGACGGATTTTACCTGGGAAATGAGAAAGCAACCCTGGCCAAGAACATTGATGACGGATTGCTGGTGTCGGCCATGCACAGTTCATCCTTCAGCGTCGCTTTCAATGCCGAGAAAGTGAAGATTGCGAAAAAGTCCGACCTGTCAGCGCCTGAAGACTGGAGAAAACAGATCATCGAAGCCGTTCAAAAGAACAGGCATGACTTCGATGACTGTTTCCAGCGCAAGTTCCAGATCCATGGCTCAGGCGTTCCTTTCAAGTTCGATTTCATATCCGAAAAATATGCTGCTCAGTTTGATGCGATTTCTGAGAACGGAAGTTTCCAGCACGCCCTTGTACGTGCACAGAGCAAGTTATGGCAGCTCGACCGGTTGAGAGATGGAGATGCATTGTTTAAACCGACATTGTGCGAACTGCTTTTGAGAATCCCGGAAGAGCACAGCGGCTCGGGTGAGGTAAGTGAATTTGTGGGTGAGTTAACCCATGAAGCCTCCAAGCGTAATATCAGTCTGTACACCTCGAATTCATCGGTCGAAGCTGCCCACCACTTGATTGAAACCGCGGCATAGTTCAATACCAATCACGGCAGTCGGCAGAATGTCCTTGCCGTAGTGGCATGTTGGACTGACTTGGCCAAATGAACATTAGAGAGGCAACAGAAAAAGATTTCGACGAAATCTGGCCAATCTTTCACGAGGTCGTATCCGCGGGTGACACGTTTTGCTATCCACGAGATACCTCCAAAGAAGAGGCATTGAAACTCTGGATTCACGCGCCGAGAAAAACGTTCGTGATCGAAGATAATCACAAAGTTCTCGGCACCTACTACATCAAGACCAACCAGGGGGGACCTGGCGATCACGTTTGCAACTGCGGATACATGGTGTCCTCCGAAGCGAGAGGCCGAGGCCTCGCGACCGCCATGTGTGAGCACTCGCAGAAAGTTGCCGTGGAACTGGGTTACAAGGCGATGCAGTTCAACTTCGTTGCATCTACGAACGAAGGTGCTGTTCGGTTGTGGGGCAAGCTTGGTTTTGAAGCAGTTGGGAGATTGCCCAAGGCGTTCAACCATCCAAGCAAAGGATATGTGGATGCCATTGTGATGTTTAAATGGCTTGATTGACAGCGCAGAAGCCATTTGAAAATGTCCTTACTTAGGCAATCGAGTGATCAGTTCAGACAAAACTTCTTCGACGGCTTGTTCACAGTCCCAACTGTATCCTGAGGCCAAAAGTGGTCCGATATCAGCATTGAAATTCGGATCTTGCAGTTTTGCTGTGATGTTTTGCTCGAATACATCACGAGTCACCTCATGATTGCCATGCGCCATATACTGTGAAAATGCTTCGATCACCCGCGCCGCACCGACCTCACATTCTTGTAGAGCTATATGAAGGTCGAACAAATCCCTACCCTTGCTACGCTGATAAAGTGCGCGCAGCTTGGTTGCTAAAAGTTCATCCAGGGAATAAGTGGTAATTTCAGCGCTTCCCTCGAACCAGCGTGATTGGACACTAAACGGTGATTGACTGAACCCATACACAGCGAAGTGCTCGCGTGAATTGATTTCGATCTTGAGCCTCAGCAAAAGGGATGGTGCACCTTCCGATTGAAATCTGTAAACGAAGGTTACACGACCTTCAGTCTGCTTCCAGCGTGGTGTACCCAGCCACGGATCGAGGACTTCCCGTAGCGCTTCCATCATTGGTCCTGCGGGTTCAGCCCGAACCTGTACGAGGTCGATATCCTCGGAATAACGTGCCGGTGGATCGATGTGTAGCTTGTACAATGCCGTGCCGCCCCGGAAGGCCAGAGCGCCTGCAAGCAGGGGATGAGTAAATATCTCAACGAGAGCCCGGCTGATGGCGAGGTCCTGTTCCACCTGGAAATCCTGTACCCAGGGTGCCTGTGAGCGCCACTCGGTAATGTAGTCGCCCGGGATCACAGTTCGGTCTCGATCGTGGCATTGACAAGAACCTTCCAGTTCGCATTGCGTCGAGCTGCCTTGTTGCCGAATCCCGGGAGAAGAGGAACCGTTTGTCGAGCCCTGGTCTTGACATAGTCTTTAAGGTGGCTGACCCGCTCCCATGCACCATCATGTTCAAGCAGGTATCCGAGTCGTTGTACCCATGTGATAGGGGCGCTCGGTGCTACGGCTACCAATCTCTGGGGATCAATCTGCTCGGCAAGTTCGTGCAGGATGGTTGCAACTTGATCAAGTCCTCCCACGCGCCGGCTATAGCCGACAAGATCAAGCGCGGTCGCCTCTGGCGTAGAGACGCGGATGATACCCCGCGGCGTGTTGATGTTCTGGAAGGGGACTTGCCGCAGGCGCTTTCGGACGATGAACGATACGCGCACCTGCCCACAGGAAAGGGGCCGTCGTGCTTTTTCGAGGAGCACCTGGAATTCCTGTGGACGGTGATGGGCCGCACCATGATATTGTGCAGCGGTCAGGAGTCCCGCGTAGTAGGGCTGGTTGAGTTGCTTCATCAGTGCCGGGATGAACTGATCTGCAGGCAAGCACTCCAGCGAACGGTATTCAGGCGGAACGATCACATAGAAGCCCCGGGCGGGTTGGGCAATCACATTTTGCCGAGTGAGCCTGTTGAGGGCGAGTTTGGCTGCATCTACCGATACACCCAGTGCTTCACGCGCTTCACTTGAGTGAAAGTGATAGCGACCCGCGGCAGCCAGATCGCGGACATAATCCTTGGCACGCAGTTGGCGGGGGATATAATTCATACTCATAAAGTATCATTATTTAATACTTTATGCAATTAAAAATTCAGGAAAGCACTAGGCCGGAATGCCAAAGACTGTATCGATAACCGGATGTCGGCCAACAAAACCTGATTTCAAAATTGGAAACTGTCAGACCGAGCCTGGACTACGGCCCTTATTCCAAACTTCTTGCCATGCTGTAAACTCGGAAGGTCTGATCCTGTAGCGCGCGAAGCTTCCCTCGTGCAAACCCAAGACTTCTCTTTCTGCAATCTTGCGAAACCTTTCACGCTCCTCTTCTTCGATATGCTCCTGTGTCCATCCGTCGATGTAAAGAGAGGCCTGCATTTTGCCCATGCCTTTGCACACAACTGTGCTGACAACTTCACGCAACTCTGCACGGTGTCGCATCCGAATTGGATCAGGCTCCTGTAACGATTGTCTTGCCGCAGCATACCGGACTGCAGATCTCTTATAGGCCCAGACAAACACATCGCGAAACAGTTCAACGCGGTTTCGCTCGTACACGCCAAGCAAAGCCTCGGTATAGATGTCCCGCGGCACGTCCTCAAAAGACAGGGGGGAGAGATTTGCCCGGATCAAAGGGATGTTTGCCGAGAGGCGCGACACCCGCTTGTTGAGATCATCGAACGGCTGCAGGTAGGGAAGCTGCACCAGGACGAACAGGGCTTGCTCAAATGGGTCGGTGATTGCCGAGGCCGTAGTGAGGATCCGGTCGAAATGTTCTTCGATGCGTTGCGGGATTCCCAGAGGATAAAAGACTGAACCTTCTATGCCTACGTCCATATGCCGAAGGCGGCCCTCAGCTTCCGGGGTGGGCAGCAGGCCATTGGCCAGCAGTGCATGGAGATTCAGCAGGGTGTATCGATTGAAACCGGTCTCCTCTGCTGATTCAACCAGAAACTCGATCGCATCCTTGTGGTTCAGGATCATCTGTGCTTCGGCCAACTCCTTTCCTTGGGCCTGTTCACCTGCCTCAATCAGGTGTTGTGTATCGAGTAACGAATAGGTGTTGCCCTCAAGGCGGCTTGAATTCCAGGACAGGTCAATCAGCAGTTTTTCCAGGATTTTTCTGGCATACGTACCGGCAGTTTGCTCAGGCATGTTGGAACTGCCAGCCTCCTGGAGAAGGGCTCGCTCTTCCTGTGACAGATAAAAGGTTTCATTCGGCCGGTACGAGTCCAGGAACGCATGGTTGTAGCCAACCGGTGTGCGTGCCTGGAGTGGTTGACGGACGTACTCCAGGACCTCTGTGCCGGATGCTGACAGCGGTGGAACAGGCTGTTGGAGATCTACCCTGGCGGACGGATGACCCGCACTGATTTTTGCTTCCAGAGAAATCCTTTGCGGCATCCGGTAACGGGACCAGCGGCCCGTGCCTTCCATGACCAGGCGTTTACTGTCCACCAGGGACTTGAGGCGGTATTGCAAAGTCCGTCGCGGTGGGGCAAGCTCCAGTGCGTCGCTGATCTGCTGGGCGGTGATGCCTTGGGGGTGTTGCCTGACGACCTTTTCAATCGCCTGAAAATCCTCTTCCCGAACATGTCTGGCCATTGAGCGACTCCAAAACTGTGTACGCCGACTTAAACGGCATACGCGCAATATTAAACCTTTTATGCGCAAATATCAATCTTATACGCAATTAAAATGGCGCGTGGCCTATCCTTTCTGCGCATGTCCAGACTGGACTTCACCTGCCCACCTCAAATTGCTGTATAAGGCGGGAAACTTCACCCGGAGTCATCGAAAATATCGAGGTAAGAGCACGGCTTGGGAACGCGTCCCATCTTGCAGGCGACCGTGAAATTGTTGATTCTCACTAGGAGGAACCACTATGGCTGTCCCCGCAATACATCCCGGCGAACACTTGGCTGAAGAGCTGAAAGAACTCAACATGAGTGCCTCAGCACTCGCACGCAGTCTCAAGGTGCCTGCCAACCGCATCACAGGGATCCTGAATGGTCAGCGGGCTATCACTGGTGATACAGCCTTGCGTCTGGGGCACTTCTTTGGAACCAGCGCAGAATTCTGGCTGAATCTACAAAAGCTTTACGAGTTGCGCCTCGCCGAGAAAAAGGCGAGCAAGGTGATACGAGCACTACCGACCCTTAAGGATGAGCATGCTCATGCCTGAACCTTGTCAAGGAACTCTTTTCAGGTTTCCTTGAGGATTCAACACCGTGGTTTCTCGCGCCAGCATCCGGAGCATTGATTGCGAATGCACATGCCGGATAATCCTAAGTTCCCGTCTTCTGCCCGGATCAATCAGATGTCTCGTCCAGAATTTTTTTTGGCTTTCTATAGACTTCTTTATAACCTTTGTATAGACACGCTTCTTCTCTTTGGAAGACGCATTACGGATGAATTCTGAAAAAGCGGATGAATCCTTGGGCTGCACCCTCCTTTTGAATTTGAAAAACATGGCAATCTGTAAGAAATGTCAGAAGTCGATTTGATTTTCCCCAACATTTGCCTAGCGCTAAAACGACTGGGGATTTGTAATGATCTTACACAGAAACTAAAGTTGAATGATCATTCCAGTTTTCCGCGATGATCAGTTCAACGTTTCTCAACTCAACAACGTCCTTCCAGTCTCTCATAGATTCTCTCGGAGGGAAGATAACAACATTCTGACCATTTGGCACAATAGCACTTGGATATACTATTCCATCGATCCTCCGGTCAGATTCTTCTTGCAAGAATACCTGTGCAAAGAATTCAGAGACGACCTGAGAAGGAACAAAATCAACGTGCTCCCTGCTGTCCTTGGGTATTGGTTTACTGATCGCATGAACAAATTTTTTCAAAAACAAGATGGCTTCTCTGATGTCGCGCTTCTCCGTGTCGAAGATGGAAGGCTCTTCTTCTGGGAGCGAGGCCAAGTCGAGTATCCGCAAATTGTCTTTCGGTGTAAACGTGGCAATAGCTCCTTGGCAGGGCGGGCAACTAAGTACTTCGCCTATTGCTGTTCGTTGCTCTTGAGCAAGATACAAATAACCAATGCCGGCAGGATTCATACGGCCTGCGCTGGCCTTGCTCGATGGTGGCGGGCCTAATTGCTCAAAAGAGTTGAGAACTTCCCCTTCCCTCAACTTTCGCACCCGGTATAGGGGAGTCTCAGCTTCTAGAGTTCTATACAGCTCAAGTTCCTGTGCTATAGACCCGATTAGCCTAAGCAAATCATCAGTTGAAGAAATTTCGTCATTTCCGAAATCCTCGAGCACTGTGCCGGCAAAGAAATATCTAGTGCTTGTCTTTACTATCCGTTCAAAATTTTCCCAACTCCACCTCCAGATCGTGCTGTCATGTTCGCTTAACCAGAATCCATTTGCGCATTGCACCCATCCCCAGTTATGAAATGAACGCGCAACATCTTCGAATAAGTCGCCGTGACAATGAAGAGGTAGAGACTCAAGTGCATCATGTGTATATGTCAACTCCTGAATCCAATCACCACTGTCTCGCGGGAGCATTGCCGCACCTGGCTCTGCAAAATTTGTAAAAAATGCGCCGCCGATCGGATGCATAATCGCCTCAACAGGTGCAGCAATAGACTCGACTGATTGGTGCCCACAATAGTCACACGCCTGCGCTTCTACATTGCTTTGAATGACATCTTTCAGGAATTCGTCATCTACACAGTTAGCACAAACATGCTTGTCAGGAGCATCCCATCCACGCTCTTGTGACTCTAATAAAAGTTCCTTTGCCCAACCCATCTGTGCCTCACATATCAATCATCAAATGACAAACAACCCAGCAACGCTTCCAGTTCCAGAACATTGTGCCTGCGAATCTCCAGAACATCCTTAGGAAAATTTGTCTTGTAGTTGTCTTGAGTCGTCAGTGTGGTTGGAAGCAAATTGTTCACCCGTGACTTGCACTCTGCACATGTGCTTGGCACCGGCTCATCGAGAATTTTTAGCAACAGTCCTTCGATGCAGGGTGTCGAGCCTATGATCCGAATCTTTTTTGATTGGGCACGCTTCTGTATCGCTGCCGATATTTCCAGGTCGGTATCCAGCAAAGCTATAACCCGGTTGTATGCCGCATTCCTGCATTGTTTGATGGCGTAGTCCACTACATGAGCCGGCCCTTTACCGTGCGCATTGCGAATCTTGGCACTCACTCCGCACCCGCGACCGACATAGAGAGATTTGACGTGACAGAGAAATGCGCACTCGGTTTTACCCTCCCCTACCAGCAGGACGGTATGACGGGCAGCGCGCCATTCGCGTGAAGGCATCCGTGATCCCTTTAAAAATCAGGAACAGCGCCGTATGCACCGGCACGGTACTTGGCATACAGATTGTCATCCCGGCGAATACCCTTCATGTCACCGAGTCGCCAGGCCTCACTGTTGCCGTCTGGATCTTTTTCAATGAGCAGGACTTGGTCCTTTTGCAATTCATTGAGAATCTCGTGTGCATGGCATGTAAATATGATTTGAGCATTCTGCGGGTTGTGATCGCGATCGATGAAGAGATCAAGCAGCGCAATGATCATGTCTGGGTGCAGGTCCGCCTCAATCTCGTCGATGATGACGATGCCACCATGCTCTAGGGCTGGCAGGATCCTCTCCAGCAGAACAAATGCCGCCTGCGTGCCACTGGATTCATATTCGAGTGGTAGCTTATGCTCCTGTCCAGCCTTGCGGTGAACACCAAAGGGAACATTGACCTCCTCACTCTTGCCGGACTGCCTTTCCACATACTTACGCGATTCAATGATGACTTCGGCAATACCCAAATCCAGACGGCTCAGGATAGCGGACATTTGCGCACGTAACGCCGGGCGGTCATGGAAGAAATCGGCTACATCGAACACGTCCCGCACATCAAAATGATCTCGACCGCTGTCGTACACGTTGGAGTAGAATTGCGAAAAATAATTGACCAGTCCCTGTGCGCACGGCACGTTGTATTGCGCCGAAGTCGAGATTAATGATGCGTTCGGGCGGACTTTTTCGGCCTCACTGGCCGCAAAACCAAATTTCTGCTGGCGGATGTTGTAGGAAGAATCCGACTCGGACCAGTCCCGACGAAAAATAAAGCTGAAGAACTTGCTGGTCTTGAGATACAAGGATTCATGCAGGACCCGCTTCGGGGTGACGGTCAGGTAATAGCGGTAAAACTGTCCCTGGTCCTCGAATTCAATCTCGAACTCGCTATGGGCCGAGTCGGAGAAAAAATGAGGATGTACCGGGATATCCTCCTCCGGTTTTATGGAAGTGAACGAATCTGCGATGAACCAACTCAGGAAAGACAGCGGCTTCAGCACGTTGGTCTTGCCGGAAGCATTGGGACCGATGACTGCAAGGACTTTCGACAGACGTGCACCTCCCGGACTCAGGAACACCAGGTCCGAGTTCGGCACCTGGCGATTGAGTACGAAAGAGACCTCCGTTTTCTCGGCAAACGAGAAAAAGTTCTTGAATCGGTATTTATGCAGCATGAGCCCACCTGGACAGTATAATAAAAGCAATAATTAACATAATTATGTTAATTATGGACTTATACAGGATTAAATCAAGGCTTGCTTGCGATTTCGATTGGAATTAAATGCCTTGACTGGACACTGCAGATGCCGGAGACCCTCAGCGCCACCTTCATAGGTCAGGTGATTCTGAGATTCAGACCACCATGCCCTTGAACACCACGACCCCGCAGATGGTAGCATCCGAATTGATCTCGATGATGCGCTCCGGCCAGGCCGGGTTCAGCGCTCTCAGGTACTGGCGCTCGCCTTCAACGACCAGTTGCTTGAAGGTTGTCTCGTTGGTGGAGTTGAGCATCACGACTACGTACTTGCCGTGGCTTGCCACCACCTCGGGGTCGACAAAGACGAGGTCCCCCTCGTGGAAGTCGGGTTCCATGCTGACGCCGCTGACCCGCAGCACGAAGGTGCGGCTTGAACAGCGTACCGGGCAAGGCAGTAGCTCGGTGTCGTAGTCCGGCACGAACTCCTGGCACGTCTCGCGCCAGGCACCCGCCTGCACCCAAGAGATCAGCGGGCACAGGGTGTGGGTGCCGCCCTCGCCGTGAAAGCGTACACCGCTGCCGAATTCGCGGTTCACCGGCTCATGGTGCTCGTCCATCCAGCCCTCGGGCTTGCCCATGCCGGCCTCCAGCATGCCGGCCACCTCATCGCCAAGCCGTCGCGGCGTGCCGCTGGGGGTGCGGGTCTGGTGGCGTACCTGGCTGAGGTAGGACTTGTTGGTGCCGGCCGCCTTGGCCAGCTCGGCGACCGAGCCCGCCTCGCGGATCAGGCGCTCGAGATTTTGCAGGCGGATCTGGTCCTGTTTTCGCGTCATGCCGGGTACTATAGCATATAATTATCTATATGATAATTAATACTTGCCCATCAGTTATCACTTTGATAACTTAAATGGATGAGCCGTTCCCCGCAAACTGCCCTGCCGGTCGCCCCCGGCGATCCATGGATCCCGGCCGAGGGTCCGCAGCCGATGCAGGTGGAGGTTGCCCGCATCAGGTGTTACGAGCGCAATCCCCGGCGCCTGGAGAATCCGCAATACGACCGTATCAAGGCCTCGATCCGCACTCGCGGCATGGACCAGCCGCTGTACATCACCTGCCGCCCCGGCGAGTCGGACTACATCGTGCAGGCCGGCGGCAACACCCGGCTTCGCATCCTCAAGGAACTGCATGCGCACACGGGTGAATCCCGCTATGCGCACGTGCATTGCCTGCTCAGGCCCTGGACCTGCGAGTCCGACGTGCTGCTCGCGCATCTTCGCGAGAACGAGCTGCGCGGCAACCTTCCCTTCATCGACAAGGCGCAGGCCGTGCTTGAGACCCGCTCACTGCTCGAGGAGGAGCAGGGAAGTCCTCTTACCCAGCGCGCGCTCGAGGCGCGGCTTCGCGAGCGCGGCTACAGCATCACCCACGGGCGGATTTCGCTGATGGAGTACGCGGTCACCACGCTGGTGCCCTGGATTCCGCAGGCGCTGGAAGCCGGTCTCGGCAAGTTGCAGGTGGCGCGCCTTCGGGCTCTTCACCGGGCCGGCGCACGGCTGTGGGAGCGTTATTGCCCGGACTGCGAGACGGCCTTCGATGCGCTGTTCGCGGTCCTGTGCCGGCGCTACGACGGCCCGGACTGGGACGGGGCCGCCCTGCAGGGAGCCGTGGAGGTTGAAATCGCCTTGGAGGCCGAACTCGGCCTGCACACCGTTCGAACCGCCCTGGATGCTGAACTGCAGGGCCGCATCGTGACCTTCCCGCCCCCCGAGCCCGAACCGCAGGATCCGCCCCCC
This sequence comes from Gammaproteobacteria bacterium, assembly GCA_965205685.1. Taxonomy (GTDB): domain Bacteria; phylum Pseudomonadota; class Gammaproteobacteria; order UBA4575; family UBA4575; genus WTFY01. The sequence goes on from OZ242174.1 coordinate 344,443, forward strand.
GCTCCCGCACGCGCGCAGGCTGCAAAGACAGAACCCGGCCTCGGGTCCACGGACCTGGTCGACCCCGAGGCCCGCGATCTCCCGTATGTCTTGGCCGAGCAGGCCCTGGCCGAAGGCCCGGACCTCAACCAGCTGCGTGATCGCATCCGGCAACTGGCCGAGCGCTTGGCCGAACGGGCAGGCTTCGCTGGGCAGGTTCGCCCGCTGGCGGAACTGGGGTGTGGCTTCGTGCTCGACGGGAATCCGCCCGAGCTGGCCGGGGACTGCAAGGAAGAGGAATTTTGTGCCCGCATGCTGTGGTGGCAGTTGGCGGCCTGTGCGGAGATGACGCAGGTTCCGGACGATGTACTGGCTAGCGGGCGTTTTGAAGATGCGGCCTTTGGCACGGCCATCGAGGTTCAGGACCTTGCCCGGCTTTGGCGCAGCCTGCACGAGCAGGACTGGAACGACCTGGTGCGCCTGATGGATGCCTACCGGCGCCTGCATCTTGGTGCCGAGGCACGTGGGCAGGCGCTGTGGACGGGTATCCCATGAAAGGGACCAAGGAAGCCGAGCTGGTCACCGCGGTGCTCATGTATGCCGTGCGCTGCCTGGCCGAGGGCGACCTGGCCGCGCTTCGCCTCATGAAATTCGGGGCGCGCGAGATCGAGGCGCTTCGCGAGATGAGCCTGCCGGACTTCTACCGGGTCGAGGCCTTGCGTGCGCATTGCCTGGAGATCCGCCTGAACCGGCAGGTGTACTGGCCCATGATCGAATACCTGCGTGAGCAGCGCAAATCCGAGGACGTCATGCAGGCGCTGGTGGCCGCCGATGCCCCGCGCGAGATGCTGCAGGTGCTGTTTGGCCTGAACTCGAGGGAATACGGGCGGCTTCGTCGCAGCCTGTCGGTGGACCCTTCGAGCGGGCGCCCGCCGGCCCCGGACGAGGACAGCTCGCACGAGCTGTGGAAAATCTGGTCGGCACGCACCGACCGTGACGCCTCGGGACTGCTGGCACCCAAGGCCTATCTGGAACTGCAACAGGAAACCGGCTTGTCCATGCGCGCCATCTGGTACCTGACGCGGCGCTGGGTGCAGTACGGAAACCTGGCCGAGACCTTCGATGAGGCCGTGAGCCGTACCAATCGCTGAATCGCCCGTACCAGCAAACAGGCACTTACGTCTCGCACCTCATGTCAAGGGTATGGTCCCCTGGGGACCAAGGCGGGGCATGCCTTGGGCCTTGGCCAATGAGGCAGACCTGATGGAGGGCAAGGTTTGTCCATGTGGCAGTCGGCAATGATTGGTATACGACTGCTCGACTTGCGCTGTCTTTCAACACACTGCTTACCTGGGGGATCGCAGTGCCGCCGGCGTAGCGATCCCATTGACCAGTGAATGTATTCGCATGCATAATGATTGCATTGCAATCATTATGCATTGGGTTCTCGAACGATCTGGAGGGTGTGCGACCATGGCAAGTATCACGATCCGAAACCTCGACGGTGATGTGAAAACGCGCCTGCGTGTACGTGCCGCTGAACACAGCCGTTCGATGGAGGAGGAGGTCCGCATCATCCTACGGGATGCCGTCAGCGACAAGAAGTCTGAGCTGCGGAATCTAGCAGAATTCACGCGCGAGTGTTTTGGGCCACTTGGTGGCGTGGAATTGGAGCTTCCGCCTCGCAGTCCGATGCGCGAACCTCCGGACTTCTCCTGAAGCTGGTCCCACATGTACATCATCGACACGAATGTGGCCTCCGAACTGATGCGGCCAGAGCCGGCACCTGCGGTTATGGCATGGATTGCGAAGCGGGATGTCGGAGATCTTTGCCTGACGGCAATCAGCGAAGCCGAGTTGCGCTACGGAGTCGCAATCGTCCCGGCTGGCAAGCGAAAGAATGATTTGGAAGCTGCCATGATCCGTTGGCTTGACACGGGCTTTGGTGAGCGGATTCTGCCGTTTGACAGCGCCGCTGCAGTGCATTATGCAGAGGTCGGCTCACGTCGGCGCCACGTGGGTCGACCTATCGAAGAGGCCGACTGCCAGATTGCCGCCATTTGCCGCTCACGCGGGGCTGTTCTGGTGACCCGCAATGTCCGGGACTTCATCGACACCGACATTGAAGTCGTCGACCCCTGGGCGGCAGAATAACCCAACAGTTTCACAACACCGGCGGTTCGCGCATCAAGTCGAGTTCTGCGCCGACGTGCAGGTTGACTCATTCATCGACGCCCGATACGATCGAAAGGCCCTGCCCAAAACCATGGCCCGTCGACGCCTGGCGAGGCGGTCAGGCAGACAGCAGGACTGCACTCCGATTTCTTGAGGATGGAGTTTGATCAATGACGACCCCTGTCACCATGCTTAGGTGGTTTGGCTGGATCAGCGTGTTCGCCATCGCTTCGGCTTCAGCACTGGCACAGCACCCTCACGCGGCATCGCCGCATGCGCATGCCCAGAGCAGCGAAGTTCCAGGCCTCTCACCCGATGAAGTGCGCGCGCTGCAAAACGGCGAAGGCATGGGCCTTGCGCTTGCAGCCGAGCTGAACCACCACCCAGGGCCGAAACACGTTCTCGATCTGCGCTCGGAGCTCAAGCTCGACGACACACAGATCGAGCAGATCGAGGCGGTTTACCGGAAGATGAAAACCCATGCCATCACCAAAGGCGAAGACATCCTCCAGGCAGAGACTCGCCTTGCGAACCTGTTCAGCTCGGGATCGCCGGCAACTGCACAAGTGAATCATGCCACCGAACACCTCGGCGTGTTGCGAGGCCAGCTCCAGGCGATTCACCTGCTCGCGCATATGGAGACTGTCTGCATACTGACGCCTGAACAGGTTGACGCGTACGACCTGCACAGGGGCCACCGGCACTGACCGCAGCGGCTCACCGACCCCGGTCACAAACCGCCTGACGCACCCGGAAGGCGCACCCGCGGTGCGCAGGGTGTGAACGGCAACACCCGGGGGATCGTTTTCGACTTGCCGCACCCCGTCTCCGCATGGGTTCATAGGCGCTCGCACCCAATCCCGGGAGGAGCCCCGTTACATGGACACCGAAGATTCCGAATCCCTGCAAGATGCCACGCCCAAGTCCGGCCCGGTCCCGGGCCGTCCCGGGGTGTTGCGCCCCGAGGTCTGGCTGGTCCTGCACACCCGCCAGGCGCAGTTGCTGATCCAGGGGCGACCGGCAGCACACAACAAGCCGACCATCATAGGGTTGCTCACCTTTGCCGATCGCCTGCGCCTGATCTGGGACGGCTCGCGCGCCGATGATCCCTGGGCCGACTGGTGGCTGGTCAAGGTCTGCGATGCCCTCGAGGCCACGCGCCAGCTGATCGGCAAGTGGCGGCGCGACATGGACAACCTGTTGGCCCTGCAGGCCCCTGGCATGCAGGTCTCGCTGGCTCAGTCCAAGCGACCGCACCGCACCCGCCTCGCGTTCGCCAACCCCTACGCCTACCAGGGTGCCGAGCTGCTCTGCGAGTACGATGCGCTGGTCTGCCGGGCGCTGACCGCAAGCCACATCGGCCGCCTCGACAACGCCACCCGCCATGAACTGCTGGTCGGCTGTTCGCGCAAGCTTCGCGCGGCCTTCATGATCCCGCAAGGCTACCGCTACACCGGCGTGGACCGCCAGGCCCTGCAGGAGAAAGACGGCAGGATTCGTACCGCCTGCTGGACCATGGGCGAGGTGCCCGAGGCGATCCTGTCCGGTGAGCTCCAGGCCCCGCAGGTGCCGCGAAAGTCCCAGGCTCCGAAACGCATGGCATTGAATTGATCCGTGGCCACTGCGGTATATCAGTGGCAAAGAGGCACCGCCCGGACCGTGCAACCGGTGCACCAGCGAACGCTGCGGTCCATTTTCGAGCAGGCAAGCCCGTCTTGCCTGCACCACCCCTGTCGGGTTGCGACCCGCAGGGGCCGCTTGCCCGGCAGTCTTACCAACTGAAGGAGTAAGCAAATGTCAAAAGACGAAAAGTATTTCGATCTTCAAACCACCGGCGTCGGCTATCTGAGTCGCGTCCGGGAGGTGACTCCCGAGCAGGGTTCGCCCTTTCTCGCGGTCACCATTGGCGCCCTTCGCGGGCGCACAGGCCAGGTCCAGTACACTCATTTCGAGTGTTCCGTGGTCGGCAGCAAGGCACAGGCGACTGTGCGCGAGCTGCAATCGGCCGTGGAGGGCCAGTTGAAGGTGCTCATCGGATTCACGCTCAGCAACCTGAGCGCGGAATCCTTCACCTTCCAAAGCGGCGAGCAGGCCGGCCAGCCCGGCGTGCGCCTGAAGGCGCGACTGCTGCGCATCTCGTATGCCAAGGTGGACGGCCAGCCGTTCATCACGGACGCGAAGGCCGCCGCGTAATTCGAGTACGGCCGCCCAGGTTTCCTGGGTGGCCACCTTTCACCCACAGGGGAGATCTTCCCTGCGGGACGGGTCTCCCTGTACCTACAAGGAGATCCATGATGAACAACGAGCATGACCGGTTTTCCGGTCTGAAACTGTCGGAGCTGAATGTCGCAGAGCGGCATTCGGTGGTGAAACTTGCGATCCGTTCGCTGGCGATGAAGCATCGCGCAGGCCAGACCCTGGGCAGCCCGGACGAGACACGAAACTACTTGTGTCTGCGTCTGGCCGAGTACCGCAACGAGGTGTTCGGTGCCCTGTTCCTGGACAACCTGTGTCGCATCCTCGCCGTGCGCGAGCTGTTCCAGGGCACGGTCAACAGTGCCTCGGTGCACCCGCGCGTGGTCGTGCAGCAGGCGATGGACGCGAACGCCGCGGCCATCGTCTTTTTTCACAACCACCCCTCCGGGGTGGCCGAACCGAGCCGCGCGGACGAGATGATCACCCGCCGCCTCAAGGAAGCGCTCGCACTCGTTGACGTGCGCGTGCTGGACCACTTCGTGGTCTCGGCGGGCGACAGCGTCTCGTTCGCAGAACGCGGCCTGCTCTGACGTTTGGCTTTTTGATCCACCCGACCGGGAGGCAACCCCTCCCGGCAGGGACGGGGCTGCGACCCGGTATCCATTGCAAAAGGAGCGATACCATGTCCAACCCTTCGAGTAACTGTGCCGGTGCAGAGCACTTCGGTGACGTCATCTTCACCTACACCCGGGCCCAGGCCCTGGCGGACGGTGTACTGATCGACGTATCCGCCCTGGCACAGCAGGCCGGCTTTGTGCTGCCGGTGGCGACCACCGCGCAGGCCTTTGCCGATTGCGTGGCCTGGCGCGAGGCTGACAACCTGGCCCAGGTTCACCAGGACGAGACCGCCCGGCTGTGGGATGTGCTGTTTACGGCCGCCCACGCAATCCGCACCGAAGCGGGCACCCGGGCCGAGCTGCGATTCTGGCTCGAGCGCATTCCGCGCGACGGCCATTCGATCGCAGCAGTACCGGTCTGCCTGAAACTTATCATCGGGCCGGGCGATGACGGGGCCCCCGTGGTCACCGTGATGCTGCCCGATGAGGATTGATATGCGCCGGGGATACCCGGCCTCTTGTCCCCTGGCCACTTGGGTTAAAGTGGCGCCTCTTCCTTGTGAAGGGATCCCCAGGAAAATGCAGTCGAGAGATTTGACATATAGGGTTCAATGAACCATGGTAAGAATTGTTGGGTTAGGATGACCTGATGCAAAAATTGATGCATTTGATTAGGAGTTGAAAGTGGACAGCAAGCTGTTCAATGAGCTGGAATCAAACCTGAAGCAGGCGGTACGTATTGCCAAGGGCCGCACATCGCCGAAAACCGTCTATGAGATGGTCACACCCGCACAGATCAAGGCCATGCGACACAAGATTGGCATGTCGCAGGCCGTCTTTGCGCGCACGTTCCACTTGAGTCTGGAGACCGTCAAGGGATGGGAGCAGGGCAAGCGCAGCCCGGATGCAGCCGCCAGCAACTACCTGCGCATGATTCAGGCCGCCCCGGAATTTGTGCAAAAGACCATAGCGGCTTAACACACACCAGTACTTTTTTCAGGCATGGCTTGGAGCAAGTCATTCCACTGATCCGCATGTTCCGGGGCAACCCGTCCATTGCTGGGTCAAGTCTTCCAAATCGTCCCTTTCAGGGTTTCCCGCAAAACCACTGCATTTCCGGATTCGGTTTTCCGATGACACACACAGGGTGTCTCTGTAGGCTCCTTGCTGTCAGAGTTTAGTCCGTCGCCACTGCGGAATATCAGTGGCAGGAGGCGCACCCGGACCTTGCAATGCGTCCAGGCTTCAGTCGCAGGTCCACCTTCGAGCGACGGTGTGACAACACCACATTTCAAGGCCCATACAGGGCAAGTCGGCCAGCACGGATTGGCTCGAAGGCTCGAGAATCCGTGCGCCTGTTACCAGGCATGTCCAGGCCGGGCGTGGTGTCCCGCGAGCGTACTGCACAGCGCAGACCCCGGAAGGTCATGGCCCCCGAGGTACTCAGAAGCACTAACCAGAATTCCTACACCGTGAAAAGCCTGAACTACGAGCTTAAGCAACTCTGCCGTCGCAACCGTGACGGCAGTTTTGTAACCCAGCATTTACGCGAACGAACGCTGACCCTGATCGCCAACGAACTGCACAAGCTGGGTTTTCGCCACATGAATACCCATTCCCTCAAGCCCAAACACGTCACAGCCCTGGTCCGGGACTGGCAGGCGCGCGGGCTTTCCGAAAGTACCCTCAAGTGCCGCATGTCTGTGCTGCGCTGGTGGGCTGAAAAGGTCAACCGTGCGAGCGTGGTAGCCCGTTCCAACGAGTTTTACGGGATTGGGCGCCGTGTCCTGGTGAGCAACGAATCGAAGGCCAAGGAGGTTTCCGATTCCCAGTTGGCCAAAATCCGTGACCCGCATCTGCGCATCAGTCTGGAGTTGCAGCGAGCCTTCGGCCTGCGCCGCGAGGAGTCACTCAAGTTCCAGCCGGCCTACGCTGATCGAGGCGACCATCTCCTGCTCAAGAGCAGTTGGACCAAGGGCGGCAAGCCGCGCGTCATCCCTGTGCGCAACGAGGCACAGCGCGAACTGCTGGAGCGCGCCAGAGCCCTGGTCGGTCGCGGCTCGATGATCCCGCCCACACGCGCCTTCCATCAGCAATACGATCTCTATTCCAAACAGACCCGCAGGGCCGGACTGTCAAGATTGCACGGACTGCGCCATCGCTATGCGCAAAAGCGTTACGAGGAGTTGACAGGGTGGCCGCCGCCTGTGGCAGGCGGACCGCTCTCCAAAACACTGAAGCCGCAGCAAAAGGCACTGGACCAACGTGCCCGTCTCATCATCAGCCGCGAGCTCGGACATGAACGCGCAGAGATCGCGGCTGTGTACTGCGGTCGATAAGTGACCGCTGTCCAAAAACCAGCGCCCACCAGGAATCGGTTTTTACTTGGCCTTGCCTGCAGCGCTGGTCATGATCACCTCCTCCTTCGAACCACAGGCGACCCCCGAGCCCATTTGTCATGCACACCCACTTGTCCGCTATCAACCGTCTGGCTGGAACCGCAGGCTGCCTGCTGGCGGGCATGCTTTCTTGTGCGCCTCTGTCAGCGGGTGAGATGCAGGTGGGGCGCTATTCCCTGTGGCAAGTGGCACCTACCGAGGTCCAGGCCGAACCCCTGGCAGCCATGGTGGCTGTGAAGTTTCCCAAGCCGGTTCAGACAGTCGGTGACGCCGTCCAACACCTCCTGGACGACAGCGGTTACCGGCTGGCCGGCACCCCCGGGTCCACCTCACATATCCTGCTGGCCCAGCCCTTGCCGGCCGTGCACCGTGTGCTCGGACCGTTGCGTCTGGACCAGGCCCTGCAGATCCTGGCCGGTCCCGTCTTTAAACTGGTACAGGATCCGCTGCACCGGCGCATCGCATTCGAGCTGTGCACGGAGCTGAATCCCTGACATGCTGGCGCAGCTCGCACTCGCCGCCGCCCTGATAGTGGCTGCCACACACCTGGTTCCAGAGCCAACAGGCTCGCCATTGCCTAGGGACGGTTCGCGAACGGGCACGGTCATCCTCACGGCCCCGGACCCGGATGCGACCGTGGCCGAGCCCGGCCGCTGTCTACCCGCGAACGCACAGCCGGCCTACCGCGACCTCTCGGGCATGGCGCTGATCCCCCCCGCATCTCCTGTCGCACCTGAAGCCCCTGGCCCCCGTCCATAACAGCATGCGCGGGTCCCTCCTGGTCGTGCTCGCCCTGTCCGGGCCTGCAAGCGTTGCTGCACAGGGTCCGGCGCACATCGACACGCCTGCCGTGGCTACCCGTACCCTCCCGTTGCAAGAAGACGAAAGCGAGATGGCGGCTGCCAAGGTCTGGGGGCTCGATTCGGGCGAGTGGCAACGCTACCGCACCCTCATGCAGGGCATGCGGGCAAGCATCAGCCCCGCCACCATCTCACCGATTGAGGTGCTCGGCATCCATGCCCGAGACCCCGCCGAGCGAAGGCGCTACGCCGAGCGCTGGGCGAGGGCCATGCACGAAGACGTCGAGCGCATCCTCGCATTCGAGCGGGCCTACCAGGCGGCGTACCGCAGGCTGTACCCGAACGCGGTGCTGATCGACCGCAAGCGCCTGGCAGCGCTTGACCCCCCCGCACCGCTCAAGGCCGGAGACCGTGTACTGTTTTTCACGCGCACCGACTGTCCGCCCTGCGATGCCCTGCTCTCGCGCGTACTCAAGCACCAGCACCGGGTCGCGGGTATCGACATCTATATCGCGGGCCTTGAGCCCGGCGATGATGCCGGGGTGCGCACCTGGGCCCGGGAGCGCGGCATCGATCCGGGCGAGGTGCATGCGCGGCGCATCACCCTGAACCATGCCGGTGCGAGGCTCGAGGAACTCACCGACGGGCAAGGTACAACCCCCTACCTGCTGCGCGAGCGAGAAGGTGCCCTGGCACCGCTACGCGTCTCCGAGCTTTGATGACGATTCCCCTGCTTTGGGTGCGCATCCTTGCCTTTGCGCTTCTTGTGCTTGGCTTTGGCCCGGCGCGCTCGCAGCTCGAGGTGATCTTCGACAACGGGCGCACCCGACCCCTCGCGCCCTACCTGGAAGCCCTCGAACCCGGACCTGAAAAGCCCCCGACCGCACCACCGGTCACGCCCTCCCTGGGGGCCGCAGAGCTGGCCAACCTGTTGCCCATCCGTTCCCCCGGGCTCAGCCCGGGCCCGGTGCGCTCGAGGACCCACCTCCGCCCGCAGCTTCGCCCGTTCTTCATGATCGGCGCCGATGCCCGCTCAAGAAGGTGGCTGGTGCGACACCGCGCACACCTGGTGTCGATCGGGGCCGTTGGCCTGCTGGTGGCCGCAGACAGCGAACAGGACCTCAGGCAGGTTGCAAGGTTGGCCCGGGGCCTTGCCATTACTCCCGCCTCCGGTTCCGACCTCGCGCGCGTGCTGGGCCTCGAACACTACCCCGTGCTGATCACGGCCAGCGGCATCTCGCAGTGAGACGCTACCCGGTGGAGGCGCTGCTTCGCCCGCCGATCGAGCTGTACTCCGCGGCTGCGGCACTGGCCTGTGCCACGCTTGCCTGGCTTGCCCCGCAGGCGCTGCTGTTGCCGGGCGGGCTCTCCACCGGCTGTGCAACCCTGCTGGGTGTGTTCGGCCTGCTGCGCACCGCCCAGGCCCTGCGCGTGCTTCGCTACCGTGCACACCTGATGCGCCTTGCGCCGTATCGTCTGCCGCGTGCACTGCTGCCGGCGCACGAGCGCAAGGTGTTTCTCGGTCGCGGCTTTCGCTGGAGCCAGAAACACACCCAGCGCCTTCGCGACACCCTGCACCCGGAGGTGCAGCGCTACCTGCGCCCGGGGCCGCTGACCCGCCTCATCCATGGCAGGGCATGGGCTCAGGCATCGCTCGCTGCCCCCGGCGGCAGCGCGGCCCTGCACGGGGTGGAGCCCCGCGAGCAGGCCGTGTGGATGGATCGTGCCGAGCGTGCTGGGCACACCCTGGTGCTCGGCACCACGCGCGTCGGCAAGACGCGCCTGGCCGAGCTGCTGATCGCACAGGACATCGCGCGCGGGGATACCGTGATCGTGTTCGACCCGAAAGGCGATGCCGGGCTGTTGCAAAGGGTGTACGCGGAGGCCGCACGTGCCGGGCGCCGCAAGGACTTCTTCCTCTTTCACCTCGGCTTTCCAGAGCATTCTGTGCGCTACAACGCCATCGGCAACTTCTCGCGCATCACAGAAGTGGCGACCCGCATCGCCAACCAGTTGCCGAACGAGGGCAACTCCGCGGCCTTTCGCGAATTCGCCTGGCGCTTCGTCAACATCATCGCCCGCGCCCTGGTGGCGCTCGGACAGACCCCCAACTACCGCCGGGTGCACCGCTATATCAACGACATCGAGCCGCTGTTCATCGAGTACGCCGAGGTCCACCTGCAGCGAACCGCAGCCCCCGGCTGGCGCTCGCGCATCACCGAGATCGCGGAGAACATCAAGGAGCGCAACCTGCCGGGTGCACTTCGCGGGCGCTCGGCGAAGGCCATCGCGCTGATGCGCTTCCTGCCCGGACACGTGCAGTTCGACCCGGTGCTCGATGGCCTGATCAGTGCCTTCAAGTACGACCGCACCTATTTCGACAAGATCGTGAGCTCGGTGGGACCGCTGATGGAGAAGCTCACCACCGGCCCCATCGCAGACCTCATCTCCCCGGGCGAGGCGCTCGGCGATGCGCGCCCGATCTTCGAGTGGCTGGACGTGATCCGGCGGCGCGGCATCGTCTATGTCGGGCTCGATGCGCTGAGCGACACCACGGTCGCGAGCGCGGTCGGCAACTCCATGTTCGCCGACCTGGTGTCGGTGGCCGGGCATATCTACAAGCACGGCACGGGCGGCGCACATCCATCGGTCAGCATCCATGCCGATGAGTTCAACGAGCTGATCGGTGATGAGTTCGTGCCGCTGCTGAACAAGGCCGGCGGGGCAGGCTTCCAGGTGACCGCCTACACCCAGACCTGGTCGGACGTGGAGGCGCGCATCGGCAACCGCGCCAAGGCCGGACAGGTGGCCGGCAACTTCAACACGCTGATCATGCTGCGCGTCAAGGAGCTGGCCACCGCGCGCATGCTGACCGACCAGTTGCCCGAGGTCGAGGTGCACACCCTGATGAGCGTCTCCGGCGTGAACGACTCGGCGGAACCGGCCTCCGGCATCGATTTTCGTTCGCGAAACGAGGACCGCATCAGCGTCTTCAAGGTGCCCATGCTGAGCCCGGCCGACCTCATTGCCTTGCCGAAGGGCCAGGCCTTCGCACTACTGGAGGGCGGACAGCTGTGGAAGCTGCGCATGCCCCTGACCGAGGCTGACCCCGGGCACGACCTGCCGCCCGAGCTGGCAGACATCACGCAAGGCATGCAACGCCCACAGCCCACTTCCCGTGGCTAGCCCACGTGCGGCCCGCACCCACCCTGCAGACCGCGGCGGGGTGTTTGCCCGACTGGTCCGGGGCCTCTCGCGCCTGCTCGCCTGGCTGGTACTCTCGCTTGTGCTCTCCATCGTGCTCGAATGGGTCGGCATGGTGTACTGGTGGGAAGAGCAGGGGCTCGCCCACAGCGCGGACATGCTTGAATTCGAGATCGCCCTGGTGGAGTCCGAGCTCACCCGCAGCCTGCTGGTCGATGAGCCGGCAGGCTTTGTCCTGGGGGCACGTGATCGTGTACGGGCACTTCTGGAGCTCACCGGGGTTGCAAGCTTTGTGCACTGGGCCGCTTCCCGGCCTTCTCGCGCATCCCGGGGCTGGACCGCACATCTGCACCGCATCACACACCCGGTCTCGCATTTCCTGCTCGCGGGCCTGCAGGTGATGCAGCTCTTTGCCGTGCGCCTGGCCGTGCTCGCACTGGCCATCCCGGCATTCATGCTATTTGGCGTTGCGGGACTCATTGATGGGCTGGTGCAGCGCGATCTTCGCCGCCGCGGTGCCGGGCGCGAGAGCTCGTTCATCTACCATCATGCCAGGGCTGCGATCCCTGCGCTGCTGCTGGCCCCGTTCATTGTCTATCTGGCCCTGCCGGTGAGCCTGCATCCGGGCTGGGTCGTGCTGCCCGCAGCGCTGCTGACCAGTCTTGCAGTGGCCCTGGCCGCACGCAGTTTCAAGAAATACCTCTGAGCCATCAAGCTGCCATTTTTCGATGAGCCGCATTCCCCTGTCTGGGGTGGTGCGAGCATGACAGCGTATCCTGCCGCTTGCTAGAATTACCGGTATTCACTTAACCCGTCTTAATGAGGAGAGGTGGAATGTCGTACATGGTGATCTTCAAGCTGGATCCGGAGAATGAGGCCAACCGCGAGTCACTGGAGCAGCTGATCAAGACGTTCGAGCCGCATACCCAGGTCTCGGAGAATGCCTACCTCATCTATGCGCAACGCGAGGTCTACGAGGTCTACGCCGAGTTCCAGCCGTTCATCAAGGAAGGGGATTTCCTGTACGTCATCCGCGTGGTGTGTCAGTGGGAGGGTATCGGCGATGCCGACATCACGCACTGGCTTCGGTACTATGCCTCGCCGTTGCTTGGCGATGTGATCATCTAGGCGGTGCGGAGGGTGTGGCGTCCTCGTTTCGGACCTAGTATCCAATCCCCCGGTGAATCATTGCCTGCCTATGATCTTGGCCCGTTTGCTCACGCCCTCGAGGGTTAAGTTCGTTGTTGACGCCGGCACTCCGGCATCGGCGGCCAAAGCAGCTATTTTTTCAATCGCGTCATCCATCCTCTCAATCAGGCTCGAAAAGATGTCCTCCATGTCCTGCTCACGTAACCCTGCTCTTTGACCGGTCTGGTAGAAGTGGCGCAACTGAATCTGATTCAGGCGGTAATGGTTATTGTCCCCCAGGGCCATTGCCAGCTTGATCTTCTGATCCGGAAATTCCGGCCAGGGTGCGGCTGAGATCACGTCGTACAGAGGTGTTAGCCGGTAGCCGTCTGGCGAGAGAAATATCGAGAAATTTTTGGCATGGCCATCAATGGCCGCCAGCAACCAGAACACGACCTGCGCCTTCATAAAAGCCATACGGTCTTCATACGGGACGATCGCACCGTTCAGGAATTTCAGTACATCGACAATGCCCGGACCGCCATCACTTTGGTATTTCCTTGCAGGCGATACCCCCAGTGCCTGACACATGTCTTCCTGCGGCAGCCGATACAGCACGCCTTCCCGCCAGTCCCGGTCGAAACGCTCAATGGCGATCACGGGTTTGCCATCGAACATCAGTACCTCGCTCCTTGCCGACTCAAGACCCAGGGCACGGCACAGCTCAAGACAGAGCCATTCATTCCAGGGGGTATCGGAAAAATCAGCACCTGTCGGGCCTTGTTTCATGGCGGGCTTGAAAATGTGGGAGGTGGGTGTTGGCCCAAGGGGCAACTGCCATTGATCGTTGATCCAGAGGAAGGCCGTTTTTTCCTGCACGCCCGCAATGGAGATACGAAAGTCATCTTCATCGACACGGACACCGAGCGGCATGGTTTCGAGGGCAGCGATCCGGGCCGCAATCTCATCATCGCTCACCGGCCGGCATTCCATTTTCGTTGGGTCACCGGGATCAAGTCCTTCGGGAACAAAACGCAGTGCCCCTGCACAATCTCGCCCGAGCACTGCCAGGAGGTCAAAAATCCCGGCACTGGCTGCCCGCTCACGGGCCGCAATTTTTTCCCTTACGGTGCGATCATCAGGTAATAGCCCGTCAAAGTAGCTGGTCACACTTTCCCCTGACCAGGTGCGATCGGCCAGCGGCATGGACACTGAAATGGGAAATGCCTTGTCAGATGACAGCCAGTCCGGGTCATAGCGAAACGATGTTGCACCGTCAGGCGCGCGGGAATACGTGCCAACCTTGCTGGAACCGACATACACATCAAGCATGCGTTTCTGGCGCTTGCGTCCCACTCAATACTCCGTCGGATCGAAGCCGGCTTTGCGGCGCGGGACGACCGACAGGTCCAGGTCCAGAGCGGACAGCACCCTGATCACGGTATCGTGCCTTGCCGCGGTGACACCGTTCTCAAGGTCCGATATCAGTGCCTGGCGGACGGAGGCCTTTCGGGCGACATCGACCTGCCGCAACCCCTTTTTCTTGCGGGCACGGCGGATGGCTTCACCGAGTTCCTTGTTGTTGCGGACAATGCTCCCCATGGACGCCTCTTTAATACGGTCTATCGTATATCATCTATATATACCTTTCTCCGTATAATATCAATATATACGCTTGATCGAATATATTGGAAATTGCCGCCCCACCGCTTGAAGGGGTGCTGGGGAGGGGCCTGAAACGGTCAGGGATGCCCGGAGGCCTTGGAGACGTGCATCTCCAGCTGCTTGCTGATCTCGGTGCCGCGCAGGGTGCGATTGTGCTTGGCATAATCCCAGGCCGTCCTGCGCTCCCGGTCGCGGGCATTCACATCGGCCCCGGCACCAAGCAGGGCCGCCACCACGGCAGGGTTCTTGGTAAGCCGTGCTGCCATGTGCAGCGGGGTCAGCCCGTTTGAGCCCTTCGCATCGATGCGTGCACCGACGCTCAGCAGGGTATGGATGCTCTCGGGATTGGCGTTCATGCCAGCGGCCATGTGCAGCGGGGTCAGCCCGTCGACCGCCTTCGCGTTCGGATCTGCTCCGGCCCGCACCAGGGCCGTGATCACGCCCACCGGGTTGTCATCGTTCATGGCGGCCACGTGCAGCGGGGTCCAGTCGTACTCGTGCATGCGCGCCATCGGGTCCGCTCCGGCCTCCAGCAGTGCGCCGGTCACACCGGCGTCGCTGTTGAGCCCGGCCGTGCGGTGCAGTGGCGTGATGCCGTACTCGTCGCGGTCGTTCGGGTCGGCACCCTCGGCGAGGCAGGCACGCACCGCATCGACGGTGGCCTGCTCAAAGAATTGCTCGGAGTTCCAGTGCGTGCACTGGGCCCCCAGGGCGACCTGGCTGGCGGCCGCCAGGCACAGGCAGGCCACCAATATACTGCGCAACCGGTTCATATTATCGTTCTGATTCCGGGCTATGGGGCTCCAATGATGGCCTCTCGGCAGGCCCGATGCAAGCAGACTGGTTAGAAAGTGATCAATCCGGAGGGCCCCAGGCGGGCTCCGGGGCAGAGGCGCGCCCTAGCGCCTTGAGATAGCCGTCGCGCAGGGCCTGCCAGGAACCCGTGTTCTCCATCGGGTCGTACATCTGCACGTATTCCCAGGGAGTCAGACCGGCCAGGTTGCGAATGCTGGGATCGGTACCGACCTCGATCAGGGTCTCGACCACGGCCTTCGGGCGCTCGTTGAAGCGGATGGCGCTGTGCAGCGCAGTCGCCCCGGCACGGTCCTGGACATTGGGATCCGCGCCCGACTTGACCAGAACCCGGATCGCATCGGAGCCGCCGGAGTAGGTCGCTGCCCAGTGCAGGGGGGCGGAGCCGTTTGCGGTGCGCACGTTCGGATCGGCCCCGGCCTTGGACAGGATGCGGATCACGGCCTTGGGGTGCGTGGCGTAGCGTGCCGCACGGTGCAGGGCGGTGGTGCCGTAGTAGCCGCGGGCATGGGGGTCGGCGCCGATCTTGAGCAGGGTCTCCGTGATCCCGGCGGCGTGGTGCGGATCGACCACGGCCACGTGCATGGCATCCAGCCGTAATGGTCCTGGCGGTTCGGGTCGGCCCCGGCGCGCGCCAGCGCCTCGATGACGCGCAGGTTCTCGTTCAGGTCCACGGCCGCGTGCAGCGGCGTGGTGCCTTCTGCGGCCAGTGCATTGGGATCGGCCCCGGCTTCGACCAGCAGCCCGATGACCGCGGGCTTGTTGCTGTGCATCGCCGCCACGTGGATCGGGTTCTCGCCGAAGAAGTTGCGCACCTCAAGGCTGGCCCCGGCCTCAAGGCAGGTGCGCACATCAGAGACGTGCGCCTGCTGGAAGAACTCCTTCGTGTTCCACTGGCTGCAGTCGGCCCGCACCCGGGAATCCTCGCAGCCGATGCCCAGGGTTGCCACCAGGAGCAGCAGCGCCCACTGCCCGGGCGCAGACAGGCCCAGGGCAGGGAAGCGGGGTATGGGCAAATTCATCATCGTTTTGCGGCCTGCATCAGGGTTGTGGCCATGGCCGGGTTGGCCGGATTGTAGCTGGTCCAGTGCAGGGCCGTCGCGCCAATCTTGTCGGTGGCGTGCAGGTCGGCGCCGCCGTTCAGCAATGCCGTGATGATTGCCGGGTTGTGGTTGTAGCCGGCCGCGAAGTGCAGCGGCGTGGCACCGTTGTCGGCGCTCGCACCGGGATCGGCTCCGGCACCGATCAGCGTCTCGATCAGTGCAGGGCTTGTGCCGTAGCCCGCCGCCCAGTGCAGCGGGGTCCGCCCCTGGGCGTCACGCTCGTTCACATTCGCCCCGGCACTGAGGCAGCTTCGAACGAGCAGCGCATCCGCTACCTCGAAAAAGGCCTGCGCATTCCAGTTGCCGCAGGCGGGACCCCGGGCGACCCTCTGGGTGGGCCGCAGCACCAACGCTTCGAGATGTACCCAGACGTTCTCGAGGATGCGCGCCTGGGCGGTGGCACTCGGATGGATGCCGTCGAGCTGCATGCCGTCCGGCATGCGCGCTACCCCTTCGAGCAGGTTCGGCACCAATGCCAGCCGGTGGGTCTGGGCAAGGCTTGCGTAGTTCTCGAAGAAGGGGGTGGTGTAACGCGGTCCGTAGTTGGGCGGCAAGCGGATGCCGGTCAGGAGTACCTCGGCGCCGCGCTCGCGGATCAGTCGAATCATCGCCTCGATGTTCTCGCGGATGTGTTTGACGGGCATGCCGCGGAGCCCGTCGTTGCCGCCGAGTTCCAGGATCACCCAGGAAGGCGTATGGTGGTCGAGCACGCCCGGCAGCCGCGCCAGTCCACCGACGGTGGTCTCGCCGCTGACACTGGCGTTGACGACCTGAACGGGAATTCCCTCACGCTTCAGGTGCTCGTCCAGCAGGTGCACCCAGCCCTGCTCCTCGGGGATGCCGAAGGCCGCACTCAGGCTGTTGCCATACACCAGCAACACGCGTGCACCCGCGGGGTGTGCGAGGATGCAGAGCAGCAGTACGGATACGAGCCAGCGGATCTTCATGGCAGTTTGGCCCGGGCGGGCAGGCGCTTGTTGTTCGCATTTGAATATAATGGCGATGACCCTTCAGATGCAATCCGAACATCGGGGGATTCCATGATACGCACCGTCGATCTCGTCAAGCGCGTGGCGACCCGTGAAGGGGAGCTGACGATACTCGCAGGCATCAGCCTGGAGATTGCGCGTGCGCAATCGGTGGCCGTGGCCGGCGCCTCCGGGTCCGGCAAGTCGACGCTGCTCGCGCTCATGGCAGGCCTCGATGTCGCCACCTCGGGCGAGGTAATCCTCGACGGTCATCACCTCTCGGCCCTGGATGAGGAACAGCGCGCAGCACTTCGTGCGCGCTATATCGGTTTCGTGTTCCAGTCCTTCCACCTGCTGCCCGGGCTCACGGCCCTTGAAAACGTCATGCTGCCGATCGAGCTTGCCGGGCAGGGTACGGCCAAAACCAAGGCCAGGGGCGTGCTTGAGCGCGTCGGTCTCGGTGCGCGCCTGCACCACTATCCCGGGCAGCTTTCCGGCGGCGAGCAGCAGCGCGTGGCGATGGCGCGCGCCTTCGCCACCCGCGCCCCGGTGCTGTTCGCCGATGAGCCGACCGGAAACCTGGACACCGACACGGGCGCGCGCGTGATCGATCTCCTGTTCGACCTCAACCGCGAGTTCGAGACCACACTGGTGCTGGTCACCCACGACGTGCGCCTGGCCGCGCGCTGCGATCGCCTCCTGCACCTTGCGCGCGGGCGTATCGTCGAGGCCGCTGCAGGCGAGGATAGTGCTTATGTCGGCTGAGATGCGTGCGGTTTCGGGTATGCGCCTGTGGGCCCTGGCCGCACGCCTCTTGTTTCGCGACTGGCGCGGCGGGGAGCTTCGCGTGCTCGCGCTGGCACTTGCCGTTGCGGTCGCCTCGACCGTGGCCGTGGCACTTTTCACCGAGCGCCTGGAGATGGCCATCGAGCGCGAGGCCACCCGCATTCTGGCTGCGGACCGCATCCTGCGCACGCCGCATCCCGTGCCATTCGAGATCCTTGAAGCGGCCAGGGCCCGCGGCCTGGCACTGGCGCGCACGCTGAACTTCGTCTCCATGGCCTTCTCCGATCAGGCCAGCACGCTGGTCTCGGTCAAGGCGGTGAGCGATGCCTACCCGCTTCGCGGACAGCTCGAGGCCGCAGATCGCCCGTTTACTCCACCCCGGGCCGCCCTGCATGGACCGGCCCCGGGAGAAGCCTGGCTTGAAGCACGTGCCTTGCGCGCCCTGGAGCTTTCCGTCGGCGAGCATGTCTCGCTTGGCGAGACCGAACTTCGCATTGCTGCAGTACTCATCACCGAGCCCGACCGCGGGCTTGGCGGGATGCTCGACAATGCCGGCCCGCGCCTTCTCATGCACGTTGCGGACGTGCCTGCCACCGGCATGGTGCAGTTTGGCTCGCGCGTCAACTACCGCTACCTGTTCGCCCATCCCGACCCGCCCGCGCTTGAGGCCTTCGGACAGTGGCTCGCCAAGGCCTACGCCGGGCAATACTCGTTGCGCGATGTGCGAACACAAAGCCGCACCGTGGCCGAAGCCCTGGATCGCTCGGCCCGTTTCCTGCACCTCGGGGCGGGTCTCGCGGTACTGCTTGCAGGACTCGCCATTGCCCTGGCCTCGCGCCGCTACAGCGTGCGCCACTACGACTACGTGGCCATCCTCAAGACCCTGGGGGCCGGTGCACGGGACATCGGCTTGCTGTACCTGCTCATCGTGCTGATGCTGGGGGCCACCGCAACGCTGGCCGGCTGTGCCCTCGGTGCGCTCATCCACCATGGCCTCCTGGCGGCGCTCGATCCGCTGGTGGCGATCGAGCTGCCGGCTGCGGGGCCACGCGCCTTTGCCATCGGTGCGACCACCAGCCTCGCCTGCCTGCTGTTTTTCGCCCTGCCGCCGCTGCTCGCCCTGTACAGGATTCCGGCGCTTCGCGTGCTGCACAGGGAGCTCGGCGATGCACGTGGTGGCGAGTGGATGCCGTACGGCATCGGCGCGCTCGGCGCGCTCGCCCTGGTGTACGCCCTGAGCGGCGACCTGGCCCTGACGGGCTGGCTGGTTGTGGTCCTGGCCGTCGCCGGGTTGTGCCTTGCGGGGCTTGCCTGGGCATTCCTGCGCGGCAGTTCGGTGCTTGGCATGGGCGCCGGGCGTGCCTGGAGCCTGGCGCTTTCGGGACTCAGGCGAAGACGCATCTCGAACCTGCTGCAGGTCAGTGTGTTCGCACTTGCCCTGACGGCCCTGCTGGTGCTGGCCGTGGTGCGCACCGACCTGGTCAACGACTGGCGCGCGCAGTGGCCCGAATCCGCCCCGAACCATTTCATGACCAACGTGGCGGAGGCCGACATCCCCGCGATCACGGCCTTTCTTTCACACCAGGCCATCGAGGTGCAGGCCTTCTATCCTTTGCTGAGCGCGCGCATGACCGCCATCAACGGAGCCGCGCCCGACCCGCAGGGGCCCTTTTTCTGGAGCGATCGCATGCGGCGCGACCCGCGCAGCACACCCGGGGACACCCGCGGTGCGCTTCGCCACCGAAGGGTCACCTGGACGCAGGAGCTGCCCACAGACAACCGGGTGCTTGCCGGGCGCTGGTGGGGACAGGAATCTGTCCCGGGCGAGGTCTCGATCGAGCATGAATACGCCACGTGGCTTGGCATCGGGCTCGGCGATGTCCTGGAGTTCGAGATCAACCAGCAGCACGTGCAGGCCCGGGTGGCCAGCATCCGAAGCGTGACGTGGGAGACCATGCAGCCGAACTTTTTCCTGATCTTCTCACCCGGGACCCTGGACCAATACGGGGCCACCTACCTGTCGACATTTGCCCTCGAGCCCTACGAGAAACCCCTGCTGGATGCGCTCACCCGGGCGTTTCCGACCGTGGTGGTGATCGAGGTCGATGCCCTGGTAGAGCAGATCCGCACCGTGGTCCGCCAGGTGAGCCTGGCCATCGAGCTGATCTTCGCGCTGGTGCTGGGCGCGGGGCTGCTGGTGCTGCTGGCCTGCATCCAGGCGAGCCTGGATGAGCGTTTCGCCGAGCATGCGGTGCTTCGCACCCTCGGCGCAGGGCGGCGCCTGATTCTCACCTCGCTGCTCATCGAGTTCGCCTGGCTCGGCCTGGTGGCCGGGGGGCTGGCCGCCCTCGGGGCGGAGGCGGTGGTGTACTACCTGCAAACGCAGGTGTTCGAGCAGGGCTTTCGCGCACACGCCTGGGTGTGGCTCGCAGCCCCGCTGCTCGGCATGGGCGTGATCGCGGGCCTTGGCATGGCAGCCACGCACGGGCTGTTGCGTGCCCATCCCCTGGCCCTGTTGCAGCGCCTCGCCTGAGCCGGGCTTGCTTGCCAATGGCGGTTGCCCTCGCAGACGAAGGTGTTATAGACTTTAACGTGCTAACCCTACTAGGGTTTCGTAGCCGGGCTATCTGCCGAATGCAATACCATCCCGGCACGGTAAATAGGCTTATTTTCTGTGCCACGTGGAAACAGGCAGAGACTTCCACTTCTTAGTAGACGTTAGCAAATGGCCCGGCACCATTCCGAGATTTGCAAACGTCCAAGCCCCTGCATGATTTGTTGGTGTTCCTGGATCAGGAAGGCACTTCCCACAGAAGCGGCGGGCTTGCTGTGACGTAATTCGATCACGGCGCCAGGCCAGTCGGGACCCGCCTTCAGATGCGCTTCGCCCAACAGGGATTTCGCCGAATCTTCGCTTGGGTGAGCCGCCCTCTCGAAGTTGAACTAAAGCGCGCCCCTGCTTGAATCGATTTCTCCTCGCACGCGCCCTCGTCATGTCCCACCATGGCGCGCATGAAGCTCAAGTACCCATACCGATGGATTTCCTTCGCACCCCTGCTGCTCGCAGGGCTGATGTTGCATGCCGGTCCTGTACAGGCCGAGGACCCGGCAGGCATGGAGGCCGAGATGCTGGCCCGGATCGCGCATGAGCTGCAAGCGCTCGAGCCGCTGATCGAAAAGGCCGAATCCGCCGCAGTACCCGAGGCCCGCATCCGCTTTCGCTATGACTGGCTGCGCCGGGACCTGGCCCGCGTGCGGGCCGGGCTCGAGATCCATCTCGAGACCGCCGCGGACGAACCCCGGACCTTCGCGCCGCTTCGCGGCGACTACCGGCGATGAGACCCGGATATGAACAGTGCCCAACAGGCCGCCTTCCAGGCCGGATCGGGGGTCAGTCCCGCAAGCCTGCTCGCGGCCATTGCCGCGGTCACGCTCACGCTCGCCATCATCTGGGCGGTGTGGGTGGTGATCGGCAGCTTTCGCGCCTGGCAGGGCGGGCAGGCCGACCTGTTCGATCTCGCCTGGGCGACGCTTCGCGCCAGCATCATCCTGATGGTGCTGGGTTTTTACCTGCGCTGAGGTGCGCCTCAGCGCTGCGCGGAGATTTCACACTCCATCACCAAAGGACACAACAATGATGACCAAGACTCTCAAACGCACCACCCCTGCACTCGCACTGCCGCTTTTGTTCACTGCCCTGCCCACCCGGGCCGCCTTGCCCACCCCGGTCGCCCCCAGCACCAACCCGGACGCCGGCGACTGGATCGGGCTGATCCAGGGATACATCAAGGACGGCGGCCTGGTGCTCGGGCTCGCCATCGCGGTACTCGGTTTCCTGTGGGTGGCCTACCTCGGCTTTGCCAAGTTCAACGAGGCGCGCCAGGGCAAGGCCGAGTGGGCCGAGGTCGGCGTGCTCGGCATCGTTGGCGCCATCGTGCTGACGTTCGCCTCCTACCTGCTGAGTGAAGCCGCGGGCGTCATCTGAGCCATGGCGGGCGAGGAATTGCGTGCCGAGCGCCTCAACTGCGAGCCGGTGGTCTTCAAGGGCTGCTCGTCGTTCGAACTGGCCATCATTGCCGGGCTGAGTGCGCTGGCATGGCTGCCGGCAAGCCTGGTGCTGTGCGCGCTTGCGGGCGCGATCACCATGGGCTTTGGCATCGCCGCCATCGGCGTGGTCGCGAGCGTCGTGGTGTTCGCAGGCTTCTTCCAGCGCATCAAGCGCAATCGCCCCGACGGCTATTACCAGCAGCGCTTCCTGACTGCGCTGCAGTCCCGCGGTCTGTACCAGGCGGGGTTTGTTCGCCGTGCCGGCGCCTGGGATATCGGAAGAAGCGCCGGTGCGCCGCTACCGTCACGAAATCGATAACGTGCGCGCACACCTGCGCTCGCTGTGGGCGGTCATCGCCCTGCAGGCGGTGGTGATCCTCGCGCTTTGGTTCGGCTGGAGCCAGGCCCCGAAGCACCTCACCGTGCACGTGCCGCCGGACCTTCGCTCCGGCGCCGTGCAGGCCATCGGGCAGGTGCCCGAGGCCAATGTCTACGCGTTTGCCTTCTACATCTTCCAGCAGCTCAACCGCTGGGCGATGGACGGGGCCGAGGACTACGGGCAGGCGATCTTCCGGGTGTCCCCCTATCTCAGTGCGCGTTACCGCGCCGAGCTCATCGCCGACATGGAACTCAAGGGCAAGCGCGGTGAGCTGGCCTACCGGGTGCGCGGCGTGCAGGAAGTGCCGGGCCACGGCTACGGCGAGGCCCGCGTCGATGTTCTGGAGGCCGGCACCTGGGTGGTGTGGCTGGACCTCGAGCTGTCCGAGTCGGTCAAGGGCATGACCGTGAAGAAGACCCACATCCGCTACCCGATCCGCGTCAAGCGCCTCGACATCGATCCAGAAACCAATCCCTGGGGCCTCGCGCTCGATGGCTTCGAGGCCCCCGGGCCCCGGCGCCTGCAGGCCTCCGAGCTCGCAGGCCACAGCGAGGGGAAGGCCTCGTGAATTCCAGGCGATGGGGCCCTGCGATCCTGGCCGCAGGCCTGCTGGCGTTTGTGTTCGCGGACACACTGCATGGCGAAGCCCCGCGGCGCATTCTCTGGGAGAAGGTGCCGATTGCCCTGCAGCTCGGCGTCGGCACCGAGCGCATCGTGCACTTCCCGGGCCCCGTGACCCTCGGCATCCCGAGCTCGCACACGCACCGCCTTCGTGCGCAAAGCCTCGACGGCACGTTGTACCTGATGGCCCACGAAGCCTTCGGGCCCGTGCGCATCCAGGTGCGAAGCACCGACGGCGGACCCATCTACCTGCTGGATGTCGAGGCAAGCGATCACGCACCTCCAAGGGCTGCCGTGCAGGTGGAGCTGGCGCCCGCCTCCGTGGCGCGTTCTGATTCCACCGGCACCGGTCGCCGCTTCGGCTACGTGGCGCTGACCCGCTTTGCGGCAAGAAAGCTGTATGCCCCGAAACGCCTGGCCGGCGATGTGCCGGGCATCGTGCGCGTGCCGGTATCCGGGGCACCCCGGCAACTGGTGCAAGGGGCCGACATCGAGGCCCGCGCGCTGGCCTCCTGGCGGGCAAGCTCGCGGTTCGTCACGGCCGTGCGGCTCACCAACCGCTCAGGCCGGGGGCACACCCTCGATGCGCGCTCGCTTCGAGGCGACTGGCGGGCTGCGACCTTCCAGCACCACCGCCTGCACGCGGTCGGCAGCGAGGCCGACACCACCACCGTCTACCTGATCTCGGCGCGCCCGTTCGAGCAGGCGCTTGCGCTTGTTCCATGAACGGCACAGGCCGGGTGTTGCCGGTGGTCGCCGGGGTCGTGGTGCTGATGCTGGCGTTCGTGGCACTTCGCTCGTGCGCCACCGATGACGCATCGGTGGCGGTGATGGAGGCCGTGCCGCAGTCCCCGGTGCCGGATGCCGACACCCCGGCCGATACCATCAAGACGCTGACCGCGAACGTCGCCGCCATGACGGCTGAGGTCGAGGCCCTGCGCCAGGAGGGCCAGCGCCTTCGCGAGGAAAACCGCGCGCTGCTCGAAGACGATGCCCAGATGGAGGAGAACCTGCTGGCGCGCATCCGCCGCGAATGGCAGGCGAGAGAGCAGCTCGAGGCCAGCCAGCGCCAGTCCGACACCGACCGCCTGGAGTCGCTCGCGGCCCGCATCGAGGCGCTGTCGCAGTCGCTGGTGTCCTCGCGCACACGCGACGAGGACATGCCGGTCGGGGCCTCCTTTGCTCCCTCGCGGGAAGGGGCTGCGAGGGGTGCGCCGCTGGTATGGATCGAGCCCCTGGAGGGGCAGAGCGGTTCAGTGGATCCGGCCGGGGTCGCGAAGACCGCCCTGGGCGCACCCGCGGGCGCGTCGCTTTTCGCACTCGATGGGCCCGAGCCGGCCCCTTTGCGGCCGGCCTACACCGTGCCGCGCAATGCCACCTTGCTTGGCTCGACCGCACTCACCGCCCTGGTCGGGCGCGTGCCGGTACAGGGCCAGGTGCGCGATGCGATGCCGTTCAAGGTGATCACCGGGGCCGACAACCTGGCCGCCAACGGGCTCACCGTGCCCGGCGTGCACGGCATGGTCTGGAGCGGCACGGCGATCGGCGACTGGACGCTGTCTTGCGTGACCGGTCGCCTGGACTCGGTCACCTTCGTCTTCGATGACGGCACCATCCACACCCACTCGGCGGATTCCGGTGGTTCAGGCGCAGAGGCCGACGCGCTCGGCTGGATCTCGGATGCGCAGGGCGTGCCCTGCATCCACGGCGAGCGAAAGACCAATGCGCCGGCGTTTCTCGCCCAGCGCATCGGCATGGTGGCCCTGCAGGCCGCGGCCGAAGCCGCCGCGGCCGCACAGACCACCACGGTGATCAGCGATGCCGGTGCGGCCAGCGGCCATCTCACCGGCGATGCCGGCGCCTTCGTGCTCGGCAAGTCGGTGGCCTCCACCAGCGAGGAGGTGAGCCGCTGGCTCGCCGAGCGCCAGTCGCAAAGCTTCGATGCCGTGTTCGTGCCGGCCGGGGCGCGCCTGGCCATCCACGTGCTTCGCGAACTTCCCATCGACTACGACCCTCTGGGTAGGAGACTCGATCATGCCAGTGCCCTGGATCATGATGTTCACGCTCGCCTGGACTAGCGTCCTTGCCGGCTGTACCGACAAGCAGGCCGTGCTGCCGCCCGAGGCCCCCGCCATCGAGGCCATCTACGCGGAGCACTTCAAGGGATCCGCAGGCCGCGACCTCGACCCTGTGCGAGCGGCACTGCAGGCACGCGCACGGGAAAAAGACGTTGTCCCCGCAGATACACGCGAGGCTGTCGATGCAATCGATGCACGCTTTTCGCGCCTCGCCAACCCGGTACTGATCCTCTACGTGTACCCGCACCTGGCAGAGGCCGAGCGCGTGCCGGTGCCGGGCTACTTCACCGTGTTCCCCCTGTATGAGCGGGACGAGTACGCCGCACCGGGCGAGGGTCCGCTCGCAGCCCCGCACCGATGAGCCTGCGCGATTGGATTTCCGGCCACGATACGAAGCGTGGCGATGCCCCGGTATCGAAGGCCGCAGAAGAAGCCCTGTACGCGCGCCCGGCCTCGTTCACCGACCTGCTGCCCTGGGTCGAGTACGATGCGGACAGCGCCACCTTCCTGCTTGAGGACGGACACAGCCTCGGCGTCTTGCTGGAACTGACCGCCGCCGGCACCGAGGCGAGGACCGAAGCCTACATGGTGGCCCTTCGCGATGCCGTGCAGACCGCGCTCACCGAAGCGCTTCCCGAGGTCGATGAGGGCCCCTGGGTCCTGCAGGTCTACGTCCAGGATGAGCCGAGCCTGACCGAGTTCGCCGAAGGCCTTGCCGCCTACCCCAAGGACGAGGTTCAGGCAAGCGCTTTCACCGGCGCGCATCTCGAGATGTTCCGCGCCCACCTGTCGCGCATCACGAAAGAGGGCGGGCTGTTCGAGGACACCGCCGTAACCGGCGGGCACTGGCGCGGGCAGGTCAGGCGCGTTCGCGCCGCGCTCTACCGGCGTCCCACATCACGCGCCTCGATTTCGCATGCACAGGCGCTTGAGGCCCTCGAGGATGTCGTCTCCAAGTTCGTGGCCTCGCTGGCCTCTGCCGGGATCCAGGCACGCCGCTGCTGTGGGCGCGATCTCTATGCGTGGCTGCTGCGCTGGTTCAACCCGAACCCCGAGATCGCCTGCGGCGATGCCGCTCGCCTGCTCGAGCTGGCCCCGTACCCGGGCGATGAGGCACTGCCGTTCGGACACGATCTGGCAGAACGCCTGACCCTGTCGATGCCGCGCTCCGATGACGAGGGCCTGTGGTGGTTCGACGGACTCGCACACACCGTGGTCAGCGTGCAGGGTCTTCGCCGCACACCCGACATCGGGCACATGAGTGCCGAGCGGGGCTCCGGCGATCATGTCTTCGCGCTGTTTGACCGCCTGCCCGAGCATACCGTGATGGCGCTCACCCTGGTGGTTCGGCCACAGGATGTGGTGCGCGATCATATCGCCCGGGTGCGCCGTGCCGCCGTGGGCGACAGCGCAGAGTCGGCGCTCACGCGTGAGGCCGGCGAGGGCGCCGAGCGCGCCATGGCCCAGGGCGACAAGCTGTACCCGGTGAGTCTCGCCTTTTACGTGCGCGCGAAAGACCGCAAGGCCCTTCGCGCCACGGTCAACCGCCTCAACGCCCAGCTCCTGCCGAACGGCCTGCAGCCGATCGCCCTCGAGGCGGACCTGCTGGCCCAGGACGCCTACCTGCGCAACCTGCCGATGGCCTATAACGAGTCCCTGGACAAGACCCGCAGGCGCTCGCGCCTGATGTTCTCCTCGCATGCGGCGAACCTTTTGCCGGTGTACGGGCGCTCGCGGGGCACCGGGCACCCGGGACTCGTGTTCTTCAACCGCGGTGCAGAACCGCTGGCCTTCGACCCGCTGCACCCGGATGACCGCAAGAAGAACGCGCACATGCTGATCCTCGGTCCCACAGGCGCCGGCAAGTCGGCGCTGCTGGTCTACCTGCTGCAGCAGATGACGGCCATGTACCGGCCGCGCATCTTCATCATCGAGGCGGGCGGCTCGTTCACGCTGCTCGCCCAGCACTTCGAAGCGCACGGGGTGAGCGTCAATTCGGTCATCCTCAGTCCGGACCGCGATGTCAGCCTGCCGCCCTTCGCCGACGCCTTGCGCGTGCTCGCACCCGGGGAAAAGCCTACCCCGGGCGAGGGGGTGCAGGAGAGCGGCTCAATGTCCGGGCGCGATGTGCTCGGCGAGATGGAAATTGCCGCGCGCGTGATGATCACCGGAGGGGACGCGAGCGAGGATGCGCGCATGAGCCGCGCCGACCGCCTTTTGATCCGAAACGCGATCCTGCGCGCCGCTCAGACCGTGCGCGATAGCGGGCGCGAGCAGGTCATCACCGAGGATGTGGTCGAGGCCCTGCATGCGATCGCGCGTGACCCCGACCTGGCAGAAGTGCGCCGTGCCCGCGCCAGCGAGATGGGCGATGGCATGGCACTCTTTTGCTCGGGGCTTGCCGGGCACTTCTTCAACCGCACCGGCACCGCCTGGCCCGAAGCCGACGTCACCGTGCTGGAGATGGGCATCCTTGCGCGCGAGGGCTACGAGGACCAGCTGACCGTCGCCTACATCTCCATCATGAGCCACATCAACGACCTGGTGGAGCGCCACCAGAGCGATGCGCGTGCCACGCTGGTGGTCACCGACGAGGGCCACATCATCACCACCAACCCCTTGCTCGCGCGCTACGTGGTGAAGATCACCAAGATGTGGCGCAAGCTCGGCGCCTGGTTCTGGATCGCCACGCAAAACCTCGAGGACTTCCCGGATGCCAGCCGCAAGATGCTCAACATGATGGAGTGGTGGCTGTGCCTGGTGATGCCCAAGGAGGAGGTCGAGCAGATCGCGCGTTTTCGCGAGCTCAGCGAGGTGCAGCGCAGCCTGCTCCTGTCGGCGCGCAAGGAGCCCGGCAAGTACGTCGAGGGGGTGGTGCTCTCCGACAAGCTCGAGGCGCTGTTTCGCAACGTGCCGCCGGCGCTGACCCTGGCGCTTGCCATGACCGAGAAGCACGAGAAGGCCGAGCGTGCCGAAATCATGCGTGAACACGGCTGCACCGAGCTTGAGGCCGTTCACATCGTCGCAAGGCGAATTGCCCAAGGCGGGTGAGCCTCCCCCAAAATGCAACTGGCAGGAACTGTTTGATCGTAAGCCGCTGCGGTAGGTACAGCTATATTTTTGAAAGAAAATAATATATAATATTATTACAAATATAGGTGAGATGGACATGGGCAGGCACACGAATAGTACAGACAGCAAAATTCTCCGGCGGATTCGTTCCCATGGCCGGGGCTGGGTCTTTACACCGGACAGCTTCACGGACCTCGGAACCCGCCGGGCAGTCGATCTCGCGCTGATGCGGCATCGGCACCGCGGCATCATCCGGCGACTGGCCCGGGGGCTTTATGATTACCCGAGAACGGACTCCCAGCTCGGCCGCCTGCAGCCCTCCACGGATGATATCGCGAATGCGCTGGCCAGCCGGGATGCCTGCCGTCTGCAGCCTTCCGGGGCCTATGCTGCCAACCTGCTTGGGCTTTCCACGCAAGTGCCCACCCGGGTCGTTTACCTGACGGACGGTCGTGCTCAAACGGTTCAGGTTGGGCCACGCCAGATCATCCTGAAGCACACCACGCCCCGCAACATGGCCACCGCAGGGAAAAGCAGTGGACTGATAATCCAGGCATTGCGTTACCTGGGCCAGAAGAATGTTGATCAGCAAACTATCAAGCAGCTTGGCCGTCGCCTCGATCATAGGACCCTTAAGCAGTTGATGAAGGACATTCGATATGCTCCAGCCTGGATCGCAGATATCGTTCGCAAACTGCAGCCCCGGGAAAGCGCGGCATGAAGGAGTTTGTCGAGATGCCGGCAGAGCGGCGTCGGTTGACCTGTACGGAAGCAGGCGCGAAGCTGAACCTGTCAGAGCTTGCTGTTGAGAAAGACTTCTGGGTGTGCTGGACCTTGCAGAAACTATTCGGACTGGCCGAATGGGGCGGGCACCTCACGTTCAAGAGGGGTACATCATTATCCAAGTGCTGGAATCTGATCGAACGATTCTCCGAAGATATCGACATTGTGATTGATCGAAATGTTTTAGGTTTTGACTGAGATAATGCCCCGGAACAGGCGCCCAGCAAGAAACAGTTAAGAAAGCGCCTCAAGGCACTGAAAGCTGCTTGCCAGCAATGTATCAGCGACAGCATTTGTCCAGCGCTCTCCAGTATCATCTCATCAGATTTGCCGGAGAGACTCGAGTGGACCCTTGAGCCAGATCCCGATGATCCCGATGGACAGACTCTACTGCTGTTCTATCCAACGTCTTTCCCGGGGCAGGCCTCCTATCTTCGTCGTGTCGTGAAAATTGAAATGGGTGCCCGTTCGGACACGGAGCCCACGGAGCCCACGGAGCCCACGGAGCCCACTGAGACCAGAGAGATCAGAACTTACATCAGGGATGCCTTCCCGGACTTGTTCCAGGAATCAGACACGAACGTCAGGGCAGTCATGCCGAAACGCACTTTCTGGGAAAAAGCGATGCTTCTACACGAGGAAGCTTTCCGGCCGGAAGCCAATAAAAAAGGACAGAAAGCCATGGCACGCCATTACTATGATCTTTACCGGATGATTCAGGCAGATGTAGGCGACCAGGCTTATGAAGATATTGAACTGTTTCAACGGATCGTCAAGCATCGTCAAATTTTCTTTGGCTATGGGTGGCTTGACTACTCAACGATGGCATATGGACAGCTGCGCCTACTACCTGCGGAGGTGGAGTTACATATATGGAAGTCAGACTACGACAGTATGCAGCAGGAGATGTTCTATGGTGATGCACCAGCGTTTGAAGAAATCTTGAAAGTAGTAGGAGAATTTCAAACCAGAGTAAATACTGGGTAGTATCAATTTCCCAAACTACAGGCTTATGCAAAACTGCGCAGTACTAAGTGGGCTCTAAGGTCAGGATAGATTCTATAATAAACACGACTAATCAAACTTGGATGGAAGACTTTTGCTGAAATTATTGTGGCTAAAAAAACTATATTTTCAGTCAATACGATTGCACCAATGGAGGGTGTTACTGAAATTGATTACCGTTCTAGTCAAACATTGTTAGATGCTGACATTATTTTATTTACACCTACCCTAGTTAACTTTTGCACCGAAGATAACTTTTACTCTGATAAATCTAGTTATAAGGGCAAGAGATGCCTTTCTGACGACGATTCGTTTGCCGTTGTGGAGCAAGTGCGCCACTGGAAGAACGAGATACTTGCGGCAGCTAATGCCGGGAAATTAATTATTGCCTATTTGGAAGAGCCAGAGGAATGCTATCGATTTACTGGTGGTAAAAATACTTCAGGAACTGGCAAGAATCAGAAAGTCACCCATCTTGTTGAAGAAATCGGGTCCTATGATGCTTTACCAATCATAGATTCCTACTCTCCAAAGACAGGCAAAAAAATGAAAACTGCTGAGCCAGAATCAGTTATCACGTCATATTGGAATGAATTTTCAATTCATTCTTCTTACCATGCTGAAATAAAAGGAGAGTTTTCTGATGTTCTATTACAAACAGAGGTAGGAAATAGAGTAGTAGGTGCAATAACGAGATGTAAAAATGGTGGAGCAATTCTGTTCTTGCCTCCCATTGATTTTGAAAAAAGTAAATTCATTGAGGAGGACGATGAGGGGGACTATGTTTGGACCAAAGCTGGGTTACAGGCTGGAAAAAGACTTTTAGCGGCTTTAATCTCGATATCAAAAGCGATACTTGTCAATAGGCAAGCAAGTCCTCCACCAGAGTGGACACTTAATGACCAATATCGCATGTCAAACGAAAGTCATCTTGAGGGTCAGATCACAGAGATCTCTGACAAAATTGCGCATCTCGAAAGGACAAAAAAAACACTTCACCAGGATTTAGTAGATGTAGGTAACCCTCGTCAGCTTCTATTTGAGAAAGGCGCACTGCTGGAAAATGAGATTTTAGCAAGCCTAAAATTAATGGGGTTTGAGGCAGATACTTTGGACGATGGGGAGTCTGAATTTGATGCGGTCTTTTCTTCCCCGGAAGGAAGGTTTATTGGTGAAGCAGAAGGTCGTGACAATAAAGCTATTGGCATAACTAAGTCCAGCCAGTTGGAACGCAATTTATATGAGGACTTTGAACGAGATGAAATAAACGAGATTGCAAAAGGCGTATTATTCGGCAATGGCTACAGGCTAGAAATACTAGGGAAGCGTGCTGACATATTCACTAAAAAGTGTCTAACCGCGGCAAAAAGAACTGGAATTGCATTAGTCCAAACACCAGATATGTTTGAACCAACTCGATATCTTCTGGCGCACCCTGAAGACAAAGATTACGCAAAGGCTTGCAGGTTAGCAATTGCAAATGCCAACGGTGAGATAGTTAGCTTTCCTGTACCACCGGTAGATGAATCTACCGGTGTTAAAAGAATCGAAGACGGATAATATGGGAACTGAAAGATTAGAGAAGTTAAGGAAAATTTGTGATGATTCTCGTTAGAAAATTCTTGACTATTGGTTGGTCAAGCGCTGCCACCCAAGGAAAAAGGCTGAGACGGCGGGCCTCCAGAAACTGAATCTACTTCACCATGGACTGAACGAAAATCAAAGTCCCGGATATCGCATTCAGTCAATGGCCAATGAGAAACAAGGTCTAAATCCCGATTTTAGTTTTCTCTGATCGTATCGCAACAATAGCGGTCACTTTCAATAACAGCGACCTGAGAAGAGCCAGCTTGGCTTACGCCAATGGCGAGTCCTCCCGCTCCAGCAAAGCTCAACTGCCTGCATGTTCTTTCTCCAGAAACTTGCTAAGAGCCTTTTGCATATGTTGCCGATTGTCTATCTCGCACTCCCAAATCACAAGAACATCCCAGCCCATGTCACGCAGCTTATCGCAGTTCTCTTGGTCACGGTGGCGGATCCTCTCCAGCTTGGGTTTCCAATAATCAAGGCGTGACTTTGGCAAGCGGACCAGCTTGCATGCTGGGTCTTCATGGTAATGCCAGTAGCATCCATGTACAAATATGGCCTTTTTCCTACTAGGAAACACTAAATCTGGCGTACCAGGCAGGTCTCGGCGATGCAATCGGTAGCGATATCCCATGCCATGAACTAAGCGACGGACAATAAGTTCAGGTTTAGTGTCCTTGCTGCGAATGCGGCTCATCAAATCGCTGCGTTCCGCTTTGGTGAGAATATCGGTCATGAGGCCGCAGACCCGTGTCATTACCTCCTTGGACTCCCCCTATTGTAAGCAGCCAAGTTTCCGGTTCAAAGAACTTATTTGCACTAGGGCGCGGGATACGCTTTGCGGGAATTCATACAGCATTTCATATGGCTTCTGAAGCGGAGGCTAGGGAACTACAGATGCTCAGCTCTAAACTTCGAATGGACGGACTAGGGGCTGTGTTAGAATGTATCAAGCCCAAAAACAAATACACGCAACTATCACCCAAATTCTTAAGAAGACAACTCGTTGGGCTACTTGGAAGCAGGCAGGACAATTATTGGGATGGAGGATCTTAGAGTGACTGCGTCTGACTGTTCGGGGAGTGGGTCCTCTATTCGCAAATAGACCAAAGACCTATGGCAGCGAATACGAATCAATGGGAGTCAAACCCTATTATTCTGAGTCTTTTTTCAGGATGTGGCGGCCTCGATCTCGGTTTTGTACAAGCCGGTTACGAAGTGAGCTTGGCTTACGACCTCCGGGCATCTGCCGTCAATTCGTACAACTATTTCCAAAAGCGGACGTGCGCTTTCGTGCGAGATGTCTCAGATATCAAGCTCAGGCATCTTGATCAAGACTTCGAAGGGAGGTTTTCACCTCATGGTGTAATTGGGGGACCTCCCTGCCAAAGCTTCAGTCGTGGCAATTCTTCCAAAAAAAAGAACGACCCAAGAACAAAGATGGTGAATGTGTTTTTCGACTTGGCGCTTCGAATCCACCAACACAGGGAGGGGCTAGATTTTATTGTCATGGAGAATGTCCCTGAAGTTTCCCTAGCAGATGAAGGCCAGCTACTAAGGAAACAAATTGATAGGCTCGACAGGCATGGGTTTGACGTCCATTCACATGTCTACAATGCTTTAAAGCACGGAGTGGCCCAAAAACGCCGCAGACTTATACTTGTTGCTATCAACAGGTCTCGAAAACAGAGTCCTTGGATCAAGCCGTCTGAGCAGGATGACACCCTGACTGTGCGCGATCTGGTTTCCGATTTGCCTGATCCTGTTTTCTACAACCAGTCAAGAACTGTCGATTCTTTCCCGGAGCATCCCAATCACTGGTGCATGACCCCAAGATCCAGAAAGTTCTCAGACAAAACCCTAAAGCCAGGTAGATCAACAGGCCGCAGCTTTAAAACCCTTGATTGGGATAAGCCCAGCTACACAGTTTCATATGGTCATCGCGAGGTCCACGTCCATCCAGACTGCAATCGCAGGCTTAGTGTTTACGAGGCAATGCTGCTACAAGGATTTCCCAAGAACTTTGTAATGATGGGGACTTTGTCGGATCAGTTTTCCCAGATTAGCGAAGCAGTTCCCCCTCCGCTTGCAAAGGCTATTGCACAATCGATAGGAAATTCCATCTATGCTAAGTGCTGCTCATCAAAATCCGCGAGGGCGGTTGGCTGATAACCAGCATTTTGCAAAAGATCACGCTGGCTTTGCGCGTATTGAATCCTTAAGTTGTCATCATTCTGAAGCAAGGTATCTACGTTTTGCATATCCCGAGTTTTGTTCAGGGCCTCAATTGAGTAGTCAATAGGTTCCTGAAGATAGGGATTTTGGTACCTTACAGCGTCAAATTGATCCCTTAAGACAACCGTTCGTGGGCGAAACTTGAATGCCAAGCATGGCATAGAGACTCTATTATCATCCTGCGGTGTCGTTGAGTAACAAAAGAAGGGCAAGCACTTCAAATCCCAGTTTTCACCATTAGCGTTGTGAAGGAGCCATTTCGCAAGTCCGAGGCTGAACTTGAACACGAATCCTTCCGGGTCATTTGAAGCTCTAACGAGCGCGGCATCAAGATCATCGCCATCCATGCCAAAGCATGAGATCGCCTCTCTTCTGAAGACATCAGACAAGCCTGCGTTGTGCCGGATCGCATTGTCAAGAGCAGAATTCACCCCTTCAGAAAGGTTGGCTGCTCTAACGTCTGTTGTCAGATATAAAATCCACGGGTCTCGCATGGTTCTGAGCTGCAGTTCAACAAGCTTGTGTAGCGCATCGATAACTCTGGTGGAGTGGTCATCAGCTGGTGCGGCTATAGAGCCACATGCATCAACATTGATGATGTGGAATGGTGCTCTTGCTTTCGTCTCACGGTATGGTTGACTTCGCTCATTGGACATGTCTTCCAGCCGATATGGAAAAGTTACAGATGTATCCTCAATCAACCCGCGCTTGACAAGAGTGTCTTCACGAAATTGCAAGCGCGCTCTTACGCTGTTTTGTTCTGCCTCCGCTAGAAATCCTGTTACATCTAGGCCCAGTCCCATATCTTGGGTCAGGCCCCCAAGGATCTCCACATCAAAGTAGTCAACGCCGGGCAAGGTGAGGTAGTTTATTTTCCCAGATCGAATGGATGGGGCTCTTTTTCTCTTAAGTTCTTGAATAAGGTGCTCAGCACAGTTTCGCCATTGACGTTCACGTATGAATTGTTTTCTTGGCTGGTGCCAAGGTTTTAGAGTATCCAGCGGGATAGGAACAGCACGATCATCCACCTCTGCTGGCAGTACCGCGTCCTCTATATTTTCGTCGAATTCCATTTCGTTATTTCTTGCACTAGTCTTGATCTAGTACCTTGAGCAGGTCCCTGATGAGGGCAGCACGATCATCCAGCTTTAGCTGCCCTAGCAGTCCATAAGCTTCTAGAACAACCGCTATAGCATAAGATTTCGCATTATCGGTGGCAGGAGCCAGAGAATCCCGCCTTACTCCCACACCGCCCACATCAAATACAGGCTGGCTTTGGTCCTCTTTCTGTAGTGGAGGATCTGCATATTCGCCCTTCCTTTCTTCCCATATGTTGACTGCATGGCTTATCAGCTTATTGTCCGTCTCGTTTTTCTTTTCTTGGCGCTCTGCCTCCAGATTCTCTTTTGCAAGCCCCTTGTTTCTATTTATTAGCAGTCGCAGAGCCCTGTGAAGCCATTTTTGTATAAAGAGAAAGTGAGGGTGGCTATAGTTAAAGGACTCTCTATCAATGTTAATTGCGCCGTCTAGGCCAGCGTGTACAAATATCTCTGCTGTTATCTGAGACAGCCTATTTTGTTCAGATATTTGGTAATTTAGAAAACTTCTATCAAATAAGCTGCCACTGGCGTTGTGAACCCGGATCAATGCCCCAGAGGTTTCCTTAGGAACTATTTGACTGTTCCAATATAAATAGGCTTCAAACGACAGCTGCCCCCCAGCACGCTCAAGCTCCTCTTTCTTAAACGCATTTTCCACCTTCCCCACCAACATCATAGGGGAAGGAACTCTCGATTCACGTCTCAGTTTTACTGGTAAATCAACTGGCCTTCGCAATTCAACACCATCAATCAGTACCTGAAATGGGAGATTGCTGCATTCATCAACGGCATTGAGATGCAGCTTGTTCCGTAGAGATTCGTCTTCCTTTAGTTTCAAAGGCAATACTTTCTTGTGACTTATTGGCGCAGTCAAAAAGATGATTCCCGATCTTCCTTCAAGATCGAAAGGATGGCGTGACAGGTATTTAAGAGGAAGCGCCAGACTCAATTGCCAGATGAGTTTCAGGTAGTTGTCGAAATGCTCCAGATTTGCAGGAGCTCTTGAAAATTTCGAGGATTCCGCAGCTGCATTAACTAAGGTGCTGAATTTTTTCAGGGGGTCATTTTCATCAACCCAAGGCAAATTAGCATCAATGCCACTCTTATAGCGGCCAGGCACCTGGTTTGGTAAAGCCCCAATATAGTAGATTGGCGGTTCGCTAACAGGTTTTGAGTCTGGCCCATCTGTTTCAGATAGGTGCCATCGATGATGGCTTTGTAGTGACCTGCGGATTTCGGGACGAAGGGAGTATAAAACAACTGTCGTACCATGAGTGCCAATGTCATCACTTTTCACTTTTTCGCTGGTAATAGACACGTCCCCCGCAATATATTCATCTTCTTTGCTGCTAGCTGCTTGGTATTCCTCGTCGTGGGTTTTTAATTTGATCGTTGCTGATATTCGATATTCACCACTAGCAGCCTTGGTTATGATTTGAAAATGCTGCGTAAGCTGGGCAACCGCAAACAAGCCTATCCCGATCTTTCCAATTAGTGGACGGCCCTTTGGGCTTTCGAAGACACTGCTTTCGGAGACAGTGTTGTACTTGGTGCCAATTTCTGTTCGCTTTGAGCTGCCGCCTATCGACTTCAAAATATACGCTAGACCTTCTGGAGTCATCCCATTCCCATTATCACGGACAATGATCTGTTCGAAATCCGGAGCTCCAGTTTCAACGATAACGCGCGTTGCATCCGCGTCGTATGCATTTACAATCAACTCTCGAAATGCGGCCCAAGGTTCGCGATATATCCCATCAGTGACACGTGCAATAATTCTCTGACTTGTAGCAAGCTCGGTTTTAACTTCCTCACCCGTACCCACCTTGTCCATGACCTCTGCCGCGAGATGGAGGATAGATTCTGTATGCTCTGTTGTATTTGACACGACGATTTATATTTCCCTAGCGTGCAAAAAGGTAATGCAAGCTTTAAATTTCACATAAGGGCCGTAAGCTTGGCCTTGGTCACCATGTGGTTTAAGCTTGAGCAGGGTTACATTTTAACAAACTGCTGTCCAGCGCTCTGTCCTTGGTTAGAAAATGTATGCTTGAGAGGCCAGACTTTAATACCAATAAAGGTGTTCCTATCTCTGATTGTTATTATTCAAATTTACCCGCTGACAATTACGGAGGCCTCAAATCATTTAACGGAGCTGAAGCTATCAGCTTCTGAATTAGAAGAATGGAGGGACTCTCTTGGTCGGGGGGAGGTAAGTGTCAGCCAAGCAGTTTCTGGGGATTCAATTTGGATAAGGAAACCCGATTACACATCCAAAATTGTGATGCTCGCAAGGATTGTGGCTCCTGCATTAGACAATATTTGCAGTGGTGGCGAGGAGTCTGCGGCAGCAAATTCGGTCAGCGACCTACTTGAACTAATTCTAGATTCTTACAGGTTCAGGGGAGTTGTAATCGTATCTGACCTAAGTGTTAGGGAGGACGGAGAAGTCATTGTTGAAGTAGAGGCGGTTATAGATGAAAAGACTGTCAATATATCTGACCTAATGCTCAAGACAGGACATGTTAGACCATGGACAGGTAAACGAGAGAGTTGGTGTAGTGATGGCTAATTCGGGTGATGCAACTGCAGTCATTTTAAAAGTATCAAAATAATGAAGTTGTGACCCTTTTCGGAACACTCACAGTACACTTGTCACTTTTCTCTACCTATACCGAACTGACCTAACACAACAATCACTAATTTCGTCAAATGACAATTGCTTTTGTACAATCAGTGGGTTATTCAATTTACTGGCTCTCATAATCCTTGAAGGAGAACCTTGAAATATATTGCAAGAATATTTGGAGGAATTCCTTATACCATTAGAATCTTCCCATGCTTGAAGCTCGAAAAGATAAACAGGTACCGGATTACAACAAATAGTCCTATGGTTCAAGTGGAACTTAGAAGCTTGGACCGGATATCCAGATTGGATTTGCAACTAGTTAAGCCCCGGATCCAATATCAAGGACCATGGAAAGGAAAGAGGGATTCTGAAGTATCTTTATCCTGGTCATGGGCTGAAGGATGGTGGATAGAGGGCGCACAAACAGGACGGAGGACTCGACCCATGCCAAGATTAGTGGGGGCATTGCTGTGCGGTGTACTAATCTGGATTTACCCAGAACTTTTTGAATTAGCACTCAATCACGCTGAAAAAACCAAAAACTACAATTTTGCATATCTGATCTTGATTGGTGTAACGGCGATCTTGAGTGCATTGATTGCTTTTTATATGTGGCTTGGTTTTAAGAGTGGGCCATCAGGTCTTGAGCATGCCCTACGTCAGTTCTCAAATGTATTTGGCAATAAAGATGAAACTAACGGTGAGACCAATTCTACAGATACAAAGGATAAATCAGACAAGTAATGACATTTAGTGTTTTCAATCTTCTGTAAATAATGATTGGTTACAAGTGATCCGCCAAGGAAATCTCATCATGATGCGAATATCATTATCTATCACAACGATCTG
Organism: Gammaproteobacteria bacterium; assembly: GCA_965205685.1. Classification (GTDB taxonomy): domain Bacteria; phylum Pseudomonadota; class Gammaproteobacteria; order UBA4575; family UBA4575; genus WTFY01. The sequence goes on from OZ242174.1 coordinate 382,661, forward strand.
TCTATGGATTTGGTTAGTGGGCGTATCTGTTTATGCAGATACAGACGATGACAAGAAACGAGCCATTGAGACAGTTGCAACCTCTATAGGGATTAACAAGCTCAATATTAAAGCCTCCGATCTGAAGGCAATGAACAACCCTAAGGGAAATGGAGTATATGTATATGTACCCAAAACACGCTACAGGGGGGTTGAACGCTATGTTCTCTGGCTAGTGATTGATGGTAAGGCATATGCCCTGAATGGGCCTACAAAAATGACAACACCTGATCTCCCATGGCCTAGGGAAGCTCCCGAAAGTACTTGGGAGAAGACAGGCCTTAGTAAATATTCGGCCACAGGTGATATCGAGACTGTGTTTGGCAATTGAACCAGGTGATCTTCACAAGAAACCATTTGAAAGAAATGCTAAACATCCGGAATACAAACCGGGGTTTGTGAAAGTGTTGGGACAATTGTTTGCGACGCGAGTGATCGGAATCGCAGTTAGTTTACTCAGCGTTGGATCTCTGCAGATTCACATCTGGCTACTTGTGCATTCAAACTGAACACTAGAAATAAATTGTGTGGTCAGTTCAAATCTTATGTCATGTGTCGGCTTGACCTACTACGGTTATAGGTTAAGCTTATCTGGTAGAACCGGCTACCAAAATCCCATGATCACGCTGTCGGGCCTGTAAGGCACTGTTCGCGGATTGGTCGTTACCTTCCGACCTCAGACACACCCTAGACCCACCATCTCAGTAGACCGCGAAGGTCCAGAACAGCCTTGTTTGCTTGCTTACGATTTCGCACTATAAGCTGGTCCTGAACAAAAGGAGCACGCGAACATGTTCTTGGCAATGTTTATCATCACTGTAGTATCGGCCGCGCTGTCGTTTATCTTTTTCATAGTCGGTCGCCGCAAGCCAACAAAGAGAGGGCAATGTATTTCATATGGCCTTGCTGGCATTCTGTTTATTTTGGCAATAGCCTCGGGAGGGCTGAGTTACTTGGCCAGTATCAAGACCGAGGAACGAGCATCTGAAACTATAGAACGAGTAGATAGTGCAGAGAAGCAGATAACCGAGATCAGAACGCCGAGGCGTATGGAGCCAGAAACCAAGCATATGTTAGCTGCAAGGCTGAAGCCGTATGCAGGGCAGAAGTTCGACATGAAAGTATTCAGAGATCAAGATTCCCTGGAACTAGCAACAGCTATCCAAACCATTTTGGAAGAAGCAGGCTGGGTATACACGAATGTGTACCTAAAACATGCAGAACGACGTTACGCGGAAACAGACGATGGCGGTGTGTTCATAATTTCCAGCAAGGTAGAAACAAGTAGGGTCTACGAAGCCAGGATGGCTCTGCAGGACGCACTGATTGAAGCAAGTCTTTACGACGACTCGAGCGCTTTGGATCCCGTGGCTTGCGTCGAGAGTACCGGGCCCATCCAAAAAGGTACTAAAATCATGCCAATCCCCTGCTCGGAGTCGCCAATACAATTCATCGAACTTGACTTCACAATCCATGATGAAGTCATCCCTGAGGATACTCTGGTACTGCATGTTGGCAAGGAACGATTGTAGTGTTCAGGCTGGAACAACATGGGAGACGACGTGGACACAGCAGAGAACATATCTGGAAATTTGCAAAGACCGGAAAAACGCTGGCTGCTCCTCTCAGGATCTTTCGGAGAGGCTGGGGCAGACGTCCTCGTAATGTTTTCCGTACAGCCTATCCCGATGCCATAAAAATCTGGGTTATTAAATCAGATTCTAGAAATTTGAACCCATGCCCACATCTGTCAGCGACCTTGTCGAGAAGGCATTTGATCAAGCGATCTTGCAACATCAAGACCTTTATAATTCTTGGATTGAGATCGCCTTTCAACTCAGCGGCAGGTCATTACCATTCTCCCTGCTTGGATCTACAGTTCATGATATCGGGGCACTGGATCTCGTTCTGCGATGCATGGAAAACGACACGAAAGCGGTCATCGACCGCGCCAGAGAAAGCGGATCCAGGGTCGAATTTCCCATGGCACACCGGTATCAGGACATGCTTTCACGAATCTGGGTTTCTGAAACTATGAAGTGTTCAGGCTGCTGAAAAAAAGAAAACTCATCCAGGCGAACGACACATTTCATGAACTGGAAAACCACCTGAGACTGCTGAGAGTTCCATTTGACAAGCACGAGCTTGCCAAGGACTGGAAACTGAAAGAACACCCGAGTTCAATCAAAGAACAAGCCTTGATACGAGAGACCTCTGTTTTGAGCATATTTAGCGACCCGTCCGGATATGATTTAAACAATCCAAGGAGAGCTTATAGTCTGAACTCAAGAAACTCCCCGCGTGGCTCGATCGAGTGGAAGGCGCTTGATCTCGATACCAGAGAAGCTTTGTAGCTGGAGCGGCTTTTCCTGTCGGAAAGAGTGCTGGACCTGTTTCAGAACCACAAACTGATTTCAGACAATAGATGACATCCTGCATCCACTGCGGGTACCAGCTTCCAGCCAGAATCTGCATTGCCCATGTAGCTTTCCGCAGAGATCCCTGGATATGAAGCCTTTTACGGATCGCAATCGAGGAACCCGCCTGATGGAAAGAATAAGAGGCTGGGGGCTAAAACACTTCCCCTAAAAAAACGAAAAGCCTCGGTATACACCAAGGCCTAACGCCGACCGGGAATTCCCAATCCAGTCTCCATACTGAGGCAGTCACGGGGTTTGTCAAACAAATGATTTGGGAAACCACATAACTTGACACCCTCAAACGCAAAATACCCAGTCCACGCTTGTCACTGGGCATCAGGCATAGTTTTTCTCCGTTAACGGGTTGAGTTGTTGTTGCACTTGGGAAGGTCCCCGTGCTTTTCAACATATTAGATTATCAATTCTCTTTCACGCTCACTTGGTGTTAACTCCAGAATGGCTGGTTAGTTTGTTGCGGACAGGCCTGCCTACAGCATCCAGCCTGTCATGAAGTTCAGCCCAGTATTCCCTTTGCGTGAGTTCTAGCTCAGACAATTCGGCCTCACCCGTTACCCAGGCCGATGCAAGGCGTACGCGTCCGTACCGGATTTGAACAACCGTTAGCGCGTCGAATCTGATACTGACCACTGCCTGCAGGCCGTCATCCAAGCAGCATCAGACGGTGTTGGTTGCGTACTTTGGACTAGGCTGCCTGCAGCGGTCGCAGCCATGATGCCTGTCCAAGCCCATAACGCCTTAAACCTGGAACATTCCCCGGAATTTGCAGTCAAAAGCATAGGTAAAACAGGCAGTTCTAAGCCTGTTCGGGGAGTGCCGGAACGAAGGTTTTACTCCCGATAGCTGTAATTATCAGGACCCAACTTGTCAAAGAAGGGATTTTCTCCAGGTCCGGCCTCCACCACTTTCCACCTGCATTCCTGACTGGATCGGCACATAACTTCCTGATTCCATGGAAGTTCAGTGAAGCCTGCCAGTCTGGGCTGATGTTCCCGGGCAGCTTCGGGTCCGGTGAAGCGCTGTACTTTTTACTCCCGATAACATCGCGCAAAATCGACATCCGGGTCCTGCGGAGCCGGGCACGGCGGGGTCCTGGACCGGTCTGGGCCGGTCCATTCTTCCCGATCTCCCTTTCCTCAGGACGGCCCTGCCGGGCCGTCCATGCACGCATGATGCTTCCTGGTTATTTTCGGTGCTGCAGCTCGGCCAGCCGGGCCGCGCCGCTTCGTTTCGCCAGCAGCCGCTCCCCATAGCGGTACACCATGGCGGTGCTCTTCCAGCGTCCCGCCTGCAGGATCGCCGGCAGCTCGATGCCGCAGGCGATCATGTCCTGGGTCGCCCCGACCCGGGCACTGTGTCCTGAAAGACCGTCCACGACGTCGTCTCCCAGATCCGCCGCTTTCGCCATGCCCTTGAAGATGCGCGGCACCTGGCTGTCGTCGAGACGGTTCCCGAGCTTGCCGTCCTTGCGCAGCGAACGGAACAGGCGGCCCTGCGTGATGCCGCTTCGCTGCAGCCATCCCTGCACCAGCTTCACGGTATCGGGAGCCAGGTACAGCACGGCCCCTTCCCCTGAAGGATCGGTCTTGCTGCGCTGCACCCGCAAGGTGCCCGAGCCGTCCACCTCCACCAGCAGGTCGGATACATCCAAAGCCACCAGTTCTGATCGCCTGAGCAGAGTGTCATAGGCCACCGCCAGCAGCGCACGGTTGCGGTCATCGATCAGCCGCGCCCCGCAGGCATTGAGCATGCGTTCCCGCAATGGCCAGGTCAGGCCCTGCGCCTGCGCCTGGCGTCGGCCTTTCTTCCTATGCATGCGCTGCAGCGCAAGCTTCACCCCGGTGCGCTTCAGGGGACTCGCCAGCTGGGCGGCCTTGTGCAAGGTGGCGATGCTGAACACGTAGCGGCGCACCGTCGCGGGTGCCCGGACCTGGGCCATGGCATCGATGAAGGCCACCACGGTATCCGTTCTGGCCGGCAAGGCACTTAATCCTCGTTGCCCACACCAGTCCGTGAAGATCCCGACGTCCGAGCGCACCGCGCGCTCGGTGTTGTCGCTGAACGCCCCTTTAGCCTCCTTCAGGTACGCCGAAAGGCGCGCACCCAGCCCCGCATCGGGGGCGGGGCCCGCGGTGCGCGGCGCAGGGGGACTTGTGGCAGCGGGGTGCATGCATGGACCTCCTTATCACGGATTCAAGCCCTGGAAGTTGACTCCCGATATTTACAGTTATCGGGAGTTGAACGCATGTGAAGTGTCGGCGGGAACATACAACCGATGACAACTGGACGTCTTCTATCAATTGATTGAATTCAAAGGCATGTCTGCGAACAGGAAATCCGCATCAATGAAAGTAAGTGAATCCCTGTGCAGCGACTCTAAATTCAGAGCATGGGGTGAGATTCGAAAATGAACGCGGTTTGCGCCTGTGCAGATGCCCTGCTTTTGGGGAGGGCATGTGGCATTGCTGAAGAATAAGGGGCGACCGGCCTCAAAGACTGAAGCAGTCCCCAGGCTGGCCTCTCCAGAAATCCTTGCGCGTGCCCTGCTGCTCACCCTGCTCGCGCTCGCCGCGCTGCCGGGCGCCCCGGCACAGGCCGAAGTGCTGGTCAGCAATGCGAGCCAAGGCAATGACAGCCCAGCTGATGACGCACGTACCCGAGCGCAACTCTTCACCACCGGAACCAACGCGACTGGCTACACCTTGGCAAGCGTCGAAATCGTTTCAAAAGACGCTCAGAGTGATGATGTGACCGTTTCCGTCTGTGAAACCAACAGCTCCGGTCACCCGACTTCCACCTGCACGGCGCTTACCGCGCCAAGCTCGTTTGCCGCCGGGACTCTTTCTTTCACCGCCCCCGCCAATACGACGCTTAGTGCGAGCACGACCTACGCGGTCCAAATTGTCTCGCCCGGCGATGATAACCTTAGTCTGGGTGCGACCAGCTCCAACGACGAGGACGCGGGCGGGGCAGACGACTGGACGATCGGTGACGGATACGTGCTCAAAATCGGAGACAGCTGGTTCTCCATTTCCACCGCAGCACTTCGAATCACAATCAACGGCGAGGCGAAGGGAGGATCCTCCAACAACGCCCCGGTGTTCGACCCGGACACCGCGACCCGCACCATTGCGGAGAACACCGCCGCCGGCACCGCCATCGGCGCGGTGATCCCCGAGGCCACGGACGCCGATACGGGGGACACCCTGACCTACAGCATGGAGGGCACCGATGCGGCCTCGTTCACGTTCACGGCCGCCACCCGCCAGCTCAGCACCAAGGCGGCACTCGATTACGAGGCGAAGTCCTCCTACACGGTGACGATCAAGGCCGACGACAACAACGGCGGCACCGACACCATGGCGGTGACGATCAACGTCACCGATGTCGATGAGCCGCCCATCGCACCGGCGGCGCCTTCGGTGTCGGCGACCTCGGGCTCGACCACCGGCCTGGACGTGCGCTGGAGCGCACCGGCGAACACCGGCCGCCCGGCCATCACGAGCTATGACCTGCAATACCGCGTGGGCGACTCCGGCGCCTTCACCGCCGGCCCGCAGGACCAGACCGGCACCAGTGCAAGCATCACCGGCCTGACGGCGGGCACCACCTACCAGGTGCAGGTGCGCGCCACCAACGACGAGGGCGACGGCCCCTGGTCCGACTCCGGCTCCGGCAGCACCGGTACCGCGTCGAACACCGCCCCGACGGTCGCCAACGCGATTCCGGACCGGACTGCGACGGTGGGCGTTGACTTCAGCTACGCCTTCCCGGCGAACACCTTCAATGATGCGGACAGCGACACCCTGAGCTACGCCGCGACCCTGTCCGACGACAGCGCCCTGCCGTCCTGGCTGGGCTTCACCGACAGCACCCGCACCTTCGCGGGCTTGCCGCAGGCTGCGGACGCCGGCACGCTGTCGGTCAAGGTGACGGCGGACGACGGCAACGGCGGCACGGTCTCCGACACCTTCGACATCGCCGTGGCGGCCTCGACGGCGGGCATCTGCGCGCGCACGGTCGCGGTGCAGACCGCGATCCTGGCCAAGATCACCGGCGTCAGCAACTGCGCCGCGGTGACGGCCACCCACCTCGCGGCCATCGACGGGACCCTGAGTCTCTCCCGCAGCAGCCTGACCGGCCTCAAGGCGGGCGACTTCGACGGCCTCACCGCGCTGCAGAGGCTGTTGTTGAACCACAACAGCCTGTCCGCGCTGCCTTCGGGCCTCTTCGACGACCTCACCGCGCTGACGACTTTACAATTGAACAACAACAGCCTGTCCACGCTGCCTTCGGACATCTTCGACAAGCTCACTGCGCTGACGGGGTTGGCTCTGCAAAACAATCCCGGCGCACCGTTCAAGCCGGTGGCGAATGCCGGCACCGACCAGTCCGTGACCACCGGCGCCGCCGTGACGCTCGCCGGCACCGCAACCGGCCCCTGGGGCGACAACGTCACCTGGCAGTGGACCCAGGTGGACGGTGCAAGCTCGAACACGCCGGTCACCACCGGCGTGACCCTGGCCGGCGCCGACAGCGCCTCGGCCAGCTTCACCGCACCGGACGCGGCCGCGACCCTGCACTTCAGGCTCATCGCCACCCCGGTGCGCGCGACCAGCATCCAGGGCCTGATCGCCAGCGAACCCGACTGGGTGACCGTCACCGTGGAGGAGGCCGCCAACAATGCCCCGGTCTTCAACCCGGACACCGCGACCCGCACCATTGCGGAGAACACCGCGGCCAACATGAACATCGGCGCGGCGATCCCGGAGGCCACCGATGACGATGCGGGCGACACCCTGACCTACAGCATGGAAGGCACCGATGCGGCTTCGTTCAACTTTGATCCCGCCACCCGCCAGCTCAGCACCCAGGCGGCACTGGACTTCGAGACCAAGGCCAGCTACGCGGTGACCATCAAGGTGGATGACGGCAACGGCGGCAGCGACACCGTGGCGGTGACCATCACCGTCACCGATGTCGATGAGCCGCCCAGCGCGCCCGGGGCGCCTTCGGTGTCGGCGACCTCGGGCTCGACCACGAGCCTGGACGTGCGCTGGACGGCGCCAACGAACACCGGCAGGCCGGCGATTGCGAGCTATGACCTGCGCTACTGCGCGGGCACGGCGACGGACTGCGCCACCGACAGCGACTTCACCGCCGGCCCGCAGGATGTGACGACGACCGCCTCGGCAATCACCGGCCTGACGGCGGGCACCACCTACCAGGTGCAGGTGCGCGCCACCAACGACGAGGGCGACGGGCCCTGGTCGGCCTCCGGCTCGGGCAGCACTGCCACCCCGGCCAACAATGCCCCGGTGTTCGCTGACGACACCGCGACAAGGAGCGTTGCGGAGAACACCGCGGCCAACATGAACATCGGCGCGGCGATCCCGGAGGCTACCGACTCGGATGGCGACACCCTGACCTACTCCATGGAGGGCACGGACGCCGCTTCGTTCAACTTCAATGCCGCCACCCGCCAGCTCAGCACGAAGGCGGCGCTGGACTTCGAGATCAAGACCAGCTACGCGGTCACCATCAAGGTCGATGACGGCAACGGCGGCAGCGATACCGTGGCCGTGACCATCACCGTCACCGATGTCGATGAGCCGCCCAGCGCGCCCGGGGCGCCTTCGGTGTCGGCGACCTCGGGCTCGACCACGAGCCTGGACGTGCGCTGGAGTGCCCCGGCGAACACCGGCCGCCCGGCGATTGCGAGCTATGACCTGCGCTACTGCGCGGGCACGGCGACGGACTGCGCCACCGACAGCGACTTCAGCAACGGCCCGCAGGACCAGACCGGCACCAGTGCAAGCATCACCGGCCTGACGGCGGGCACCACCTACCAGGTGCAGGTGCGCGCCACCAACGACGAGGGCGACGGCCCCTGGTCCGACTCCGGCTCCGGCAGCACCGGTACCGCGGCCAACAACGCCCCGGAGTTCTCCGCCACCACGCTGACGAGGAGCATCGCGGAGAACACCGCGGCCAACATGAACATCGGCGATGTCATCCCGGAGGCCACCGACTCCGACGGCGACCCCCTGACCTACTCCATGGAGGGCACCGATGCGGCTTCGTTCACGTTCACGGCCGCGAGCCGCCAGCTCAGCACGAAGGCGGCGCTGGACTTCGAGACGAAGGCCAGCTACGCGGTCACCATCAAGGTGGATGACGGCAACGGCGGCAGCGACACCGTGGCGGTGACCATCACCGTCACCGACGTCAACGAGGCGCCGGTGGTGGACCATGTGATCCCGGACCAGGGCGCGACGGCCGGCACGGCCTTCAGCTTCCAGTTCGCGGCCAACACCTTCAGCGACGTCGACGGCGATACGCTGAGCTACGAGGCGACCCGGCCGGACGACAGTGCGCTGCCCTCCTGGCTGGGCTTCACGGACAGCACGCGCACCTTCTCGGGCACGCCGCAGGCCTCGGATGCCGGTACGGTGTCGGTCAAGGTGACGGCGTACGACTACGATCCGAATGGCGAGGTACCCATTGACGGCCAGTCGGTGAGCGACACCTTCGACCTCGTGGTGGGCACGGCGGCCAACACTCCCCCGGCGTTCTCCGACAGTACACTGGCCCGCAGCGTCGCGGAGAACGCCGCCGCCAACACCGCCATCGGCGATCCGATCCCGGCGGCCACCGATGCCGACAACGACTCCCTGACCTACTCCATGGAGGGCACGGACGCCGCTTCGTTCACCTTCAATGCCACGAGCCGCCAGCTCAGCACCAGGTCCGGCGTAGTCTACGACCACGAGGTGAAGGCCAGCTACGCGGTGACCATCCGGGCCAGCGACGGCACCGACAGCGACACCGTGGCGGTGACCATCAGCGTCACCAACGTCAACGAGGCGCCCATCGCGCCTGCGGCGCCGTCGGTGACGGCGACCTCGGGTGAGACCACCCGCCTGGACGTGCGCTGGAGTGCCCCGGCGAATGCCGGGCGGCCCCCGATCACGGGCTATGACCTGCGCTACTGCGCGGGATCTGCAACGGACTGCGCCACCGACGGCGACTTCAGCGCCGGCCCGCAGGATGTGACCGCCACCCGCGCAACGATCCCCGGGCTGACCCCGGGCACGGCCTACCAGGTGCAGGTGCGCGCCACCAACGCCGAGGGCGACGGTCCCTGGTCGGCCTCCGGCGCCGGCACCACCGCGAGTGCTGTGGCCAATGCCAAACCCGAGTTTACCGCCACCACGCTGGTGCGCAGCATCGCGGAGAACGCCGCCCCGGGCGCGGCCATCGGCGCGGCCCTGCCGGGCGCCACCGATGCCGACGGCGATGCGTTGCGCTACACGCTGGAGGGTGCGGATGCGGCCGCGTTCGACTTTGATGCCGCCACCCGCCAGCTGGGGACCAAACAGGGCGTGGTCTACGACCACGAGGCGAAGGCCAGTTACGCGGTGACCCTGCGCGCCAGCGACGGCCGCGCCAGCGCCACGCTTGCGGTCACCATCGAGATCACCGACGTCAACGAGCCGCCGGGTGCGCCTGCGGCCCCTGAAGTGTATGCCGCAGAGGACGAGATGAGCCTGCAGGTCGACTGGACGGCCCCGGACAACGCCGGGCGCCCGGCGATCACGGGCTACGCCCTGCGCTACTGTGCGGGATCTGCGACGGACTGCGCCACCGACAGCGACTTCAGCGCCGGCCCGCAGGACGTGACCGCCACGGCCTCATTGATCCCCGGCCTGACCCCGGGCACAACCTACCAGGTGCAGGTGCGCGCCCGCAACGCCGAGGGGGCGGGGCCGTGGTCTGCGAGCGGTGCGGGCAGGGTCGAGCTCTCCGCTGCGGTGCCGAAGGCCTGGCTGGCGCGCTTCGGGCGCAGCGTGGCCGAGCAGGTGATCGAGGCGGTGGATGCGCGGCTTGCGCGCGCGCAGGCCCCGGGCCTGCAGGTGCAGGTGGCCGGGCGGTCGATCAGTGAGTTCGAAGCCTCGGACACCCGGATCCGGGAGGCTGAAGAGGACAGGGAAGCCGAAGCGGCCCGCGCGCTGAAGGTGGGACAGGACACTGTCGCAGGCCAGAGTGGGGTGCACGATCCCCATGAACCGCAGGATACCGACCCATCGGGTTCGATCAGTGTCCGCACTCTGCTGTCCGGCACCGCGTTCAGCTTCACCGGCGAGTCCGCGGCGGGAGCGCGGGTCTCCGTGTGGGGCCGAGCTGCGCTCGCGCAGTTCGACGGCCGCACCGGCCCCATCAGCCTCGACGGCGAGACCGACACCCTGATGCTGGGGGCGGACTGGAGCCGGGCGGCCTGGACCACCGGAGTGTTGCTGTCGCATTCAAGAGGGGACGGCGACTGGGCCGGGGCGCACGCGGGCCGGGTCCAGAGCACGCTGAGCGCGCTCTGGCCCTACGGGCGGTATCAATACAGCGAGCGCCTGGCCTTCTGGGGCCTGGCCGGCTACGGGCGCGGCGAGCTGGATGTCAAGCCCGGGGACGGCCCGTCGATGGCGGCCGATATCGACCTTGCGATGGGGGCGGGCGGGCTGCGCGGCGAACTGGTGCAGGCTGAAGCGTCCGGCGGGCCGGCGCTGGCCTTCAGGGGGGATGTCCTGGGCGTGCGCACCGCATCGGCGCGCACCGCGGGCCTGGCCCCGGCCGAGGCCGACGTCACGCGCGTGCGCCTGGGGCTGGAGGGCACCTGGCAGGGAATATTGCACCGCGGGGGCCATTGGGTGCCGAGCCTCGAGGTCGGGCTGCGCCACGATGACGGCGATGCCGAGACGGGCTTTGGCGCCGAGCTCGGCGCGGGCCTCACTTACGACCACAAGGCCTACGGGATCGCTGCAGAAATCAAGGCCCGGGGCCTGCTGACGCACGAGGCCAGCGGCTTCGGCAACACCGGCCTCAGCGCCGCGCTCGCCTGGGACCCGAAACCGGCCACCGACCGCGGGCCTTCACTCACGCTCTCCCAGGCGGTGGGGGCTGCGGATGCGGGCGCCCTGGAGGCTTTGCTGCAGCGCGAGACGATGGCGGGCCTGGTGTCCGATGAAGGCGACGACGAAGCCGCCCGGCGCCGGCTGGAGATGCGGTTCGGCTACGGCCTCGGCGTCCACGGCGGGCGCTTCACGCTGACCCCGGAACTGGGCTTCGCGCGTTCGCGCGAACACCGCCAGTACCGCCTCGGTGCGCGGCTGACCCCGGCCGGGCGCGAACACGCCTCGATGGAGCTGCGCCTCGATGCGGTCCGCAAGGAGTCCGATGCCCGCGACACCGATACCGAACACGAGACCGGACTGCAGCTGAGGGTGCGGTTCTGAGTACATGAGTTCTGGGCCTGGCACCTCCTGATTCGCATCCAGACACTTGCGAAGCATGAAGTTGCCTGGCCCGGATTAGAGCCGCCATGACCGATCACTGACCGGCACGATGGAAACGGGTGCGCCCGGAAGGTGCGCCCTGAAGCGGACGGGATCGTAACTATTGGATGCGCAGGGATGCCATGAACAGCACCTACCTTCAGCTGCAGCACCGCATTCGTTACTAGGGTGGCAGAAGATCAGGGACGATGCCTTCAAGCACTGCACACGAGGACCTGCTCGAAGCGTACCTGCGCCCGTTCCACGGGCGCTGGACCAAGCGCTTCCCGGACGCGTTCTACCAGGAGCTGTACCGCCTCAAGGGCTGGGTGTGGCCCGGACCCGGCGCCATCCATCCTCCCATCGTCGGCGACATCACCAACGACATCATCTACTCGCGCATTACCGACGGCCTGCTCTACCAGCTGCGCCTGAAAAACCCGAGGCAAAAGGACGGTGAGCGCAGGTGCAGGCACCACCAGTGGCTCACCGATGACTTCGGCGTGCAGGCGCTTCGCGAGCACCTGGTCGGGGTGACGGTGATCATGCGCACCGTGGACGATTCCAACCCTGTGCACGCCTGGGCAGAGTTCATGCTCCGCCTGGACCGGGCCTGCCCGAGAAAGCGAAACCGCAATGGCTTTGACCTGGACGAGAAAGGCTAGGGCAGTGCGGCTGCGCAGGACAGTGGTGTGCTGGTTGCTCAAACGGCAGCAGCCCAATCCAGGCTGGCATTGGCTTCTTCCTTGCCGGCATCCACGCAACCGGGCCTGCAGAATTCGGGTAGGCTGGCGTACATCAATTGATGGAAGCCAAGCACAACCCAACAGGCTAGACTGCATATACATCAAATGGAGTATGCACTTCCCGTATGGCAATGAAATGTTGGTTGCCCGCCCGTATTTCGCGCAGCCCATTCGCGCGCACTGACCCCGCTTGGGGCGTGGGGTGAGCCCGCGAGAACTCTTCAATCAGATCATCGTCCTGCTGAACGATGCCATGCTCAATGACGCCCTCTGGCCGAAAGCCTCCAGGCTGATTGATGAAGCGTGCGGGGCCAAGGGCAACATCATGTTTTTCGGGCGTGTGGACCCGAGTGACAGCGTCGAATTCTATTTCGCCAAAAGCTACTACCGCGGCGAAAAACGTCCGGAAGTGATCCATGACTATCTGATGCACTACCACGCCACGGACGAGCATATCCCGCGCATGCGGAATCTCCCTGACGGCAAAATCGTTCCTGTTGCCGAACTGTTTACCGAAGAGGAGCGAAAGAGTTCGCGGTGCTACAACGAGATCTATTCGCGGTACCAGGTTCAAAAGGCTTTGGAAGTGCGCCTGGATGGCCCTGACGACTCCCACATCGTATGGGCACTGGCAGACCCCGTGGATTCGATCGCCTGGTCGTCGCCCCGGGTTGAAATGATTTCTCGCCTGCTTCCGCAGCTTCGCCAGTATGCACGGGTACACTCTGCACTTGTCGAGGCAAACGCACCCGGTGACGCTGCCATGAAACTTCTCGAGAGCACCCGTGTGGGCATCATCCAGATGGATCGTCGTGGAATGATCGTGGAGATGAACGAACAGGCAGGAAAGCTGGTTCGAAGTTGCAACGGACTTTCCTGCCGGGCCGATTCGCTGGTTGCCGTACAGCCCAAGGACCAGTCCAGGCTGGATACGCTGCTGGCCCGGGCACTGCCGCGTTATACGGATCAGGCGATGAGCGGTTCAATGGTGATCCGGCGATCTTCCCTGTTTCCCATGCTGGTGCTGCACGTTCTGCCCGTGTCGAGTCAGGATGAGCACTACCGCGCCCGCCGCATCGCCGCACTCATTCTGGTTATTGATCCGATGGACCGGGCGCGCATCGACTCAAGCCTCATGCAAGAAATCCTGGGCCTTACGCCAAAGGAGGCCAGGATCGCAGTCATGCTTGCCGAGGGCCGGACACTACGCCAGATTGCGGCGATTACCGGGCGCAGATACAGCACCCTGCGCACACAACTCAATCACATCTACACCAAGCTTGGACTCTCGCGACAAGTCGAGCTGGTACAGACCCTGCTGGCCCTCTCCAAGCTTTCTGCGCCGAAAGACTGAAAGCGCGGCGCAGCCACACCGGTCAGCAATGATCGGGTGTCCCGCATCCAGCAAGAGTTGAGAGGCAAATCGTGCGAATTAACTTCGGCCTATCCATCAATTGATGGAAGCCAGCGCAGCGACGCGTGCGTATATTCAGCGGCTTGCTGGAAGCGGACCGGTGATGCTCTCAGGAGAGATCACTGGGCACAACAATCCTGGCTCCATGGGGCGCAGGCGCGGGCGCGCGCAGTTCGATGGAACTGCGCATCGATGCCACATGAAGGAGCGCGACATTGATTACTCAGGGACCAATAACGTGAAAGAACATTTTCGCCGATCGAATCCACGATTCCCGTGTTTGCGGCGGGGCGTCGGCGCGCTGGTCCTGTGGGCCCTGCTGCTGTCGGGCGCAATCCTGCTGCAAACTCCTGCTCACGCTTCCGGCGGGGTGGTGTGGAACGCCACAATGAGTGTGGGCAACCTCTTGCTTTACCCGTACTCGGGCTGGTTTCCGCGACCGGGAGAAGCCCGAAACGGAGAAGGCGAGGAAATCGAACGCGGTTTTCGTCGAGTCAGTTGCATCGGGGAATTTTTCGACGATATTCCGGGTTTGCCCGAAGGCAGTCAATCCTTGTATGACTACTGCTATGGAGAACTGACCAGCCGCATGATTACGCTGGACGGGCGGACCTACGAACTGAACGGGCTGTTCGTGTATGTTCAAGACCACGCCCTGGAGATCGGTTTCAAGGAAACGAATGCCCTGAGGGCCCTGGCCGGTTATGAGTTCGTGATTGACGGGGTCGTGTTTCGAGTGGCCGATGCGAGGATCTCCTACGGGACCTTTCGGTGGGGGATATCGCAGCCCTGGGATATCGGCGAGGAGTACAACGTGCAACTCCGGAAGACCCCGGTCCTGTCCTTGGCGGGCGTCGCGGTCACCGAGGGAACCGACGCGACGGCGGATTTCACCGTCACGCTGGACCCGCCGGCCTATGCGCAGGTAACGGTCGATTACGCCACCTCGGACGGCACGGCGACGGCGGGCGCGGATTACACCGAAACGGCCGGAACGCTGACATTCGCCGCGGGCGAGAGTTCGAAGACGGTCTCGGTGCCCGTCATCGACGATTCGGTGGAGGACGGCGGCGAGACCTTCACCCTCACGCTATCGAACCCCAGTGGCGGGGCGACTCTGGCGCAGGCGAGCGCAACCGGGACCATCAACAACGACGAAACCGCTGCACCGCCGCTTACGGCTTCGTTGACGGAGGTCCCGGCAGGCCACGAGGGTGCGGCGTTCACCGTCGAACTGGCCTTCAGCGAGGCGTTCGCAGTGAGCTGGCTGACGATACGCGACCGCGCGTTCGCGGTCACCGGCGGGCGCGTGAGCGGGGCGCGGCGGGTTGACAACCCGCACCACGAGGCGGATGGCATGGAGCCGAACCGGGTGTGGCGGATCACGGTGGAGCCGGACGCGGGCGCAGGCGAGGTGACAGTCTCCTTGCCGGCGACTACCGATTGCGAAGCGGCGGGTGCGATCTGCATGCAGGACGGGCGCCCGCTCTCGGCGGCGGTCTCGGTGACGGTGCCGAGGGATGCGCCTTCGGATACGCCGGTGACGCCGCTTACGGTGGACCTTGAGAACGTGCCGGTCGAGCATGACGGTGCGAGCCGGGTCGTGTTCCGGGTGGTGTTCAGCAAGAAGCCGGACCCGGGCTACAGCTACAGGACGATGCGCGACGAGACGCTGGCCGTCACCCAGGGCGGGCAGGCGCTCGCCGTGGCCCGTGCGCGGCGTCTCAACAAGCCGCACAACGACCGCTGGGAGATCGCGCTCGACCCGGTGTCGAAGGAAGACCTCACGGTGGCAATCGCCGCAACAGCGGACTGCGAAGCGGCGGGCGCGGTATGCGCCGATGGCGAAGCGCTCTCGAACAGCGTGTCTGCGACCATCCCGGGCCCGCCGGGACTGAGCGTGGCGGATGCCGAAGTGGAGGAGGCCGCCGGGGCAACGCTGGACTTCGCGGTGAGCCTGGGCCGCGCCTCGTTGCAGACGGTGACGGTCGACTATGCGACCTCGGACGGTTCGGCGACGGCCGGGACGGACTATACCGCCGCCTCAGGCACGCTCAGCTTCGCACCGGGCGAGACCGCGAAGACGGTGTCGGTGGCAGTGCTCGATGACGCCCACGACGAGGGCGCGGAGACCTTCCGGCTGATACTCTCGAACCCTTCGGGCGACAACACCTGGCTGCAGGATGGCGAGGCGACGGGGACAATCAGGAACACGGATGCGATGCCGCAGGCGTGGATCGCACGCTTCGGGCGCACGGTGGCCGAGCAGGTGATCGATGCGGTCGAGTCCCGCATCCGGGCCCCCCGCGCCCCGGGGGCGCAGGTGCAGATCGCCGGTGTGCAGTTCAGGGAAGGGGATGAGGGGCCTGCGCGCTTGCAAGGCCGCGGGGTGGGCGATCCCACTACGGCCGCGACCTCCCGCAGCCTTGGCGCCCTGCCCTCCGGTGCCGCCTTCTCCCTGGTGGGCACCGATCATGGCGCGCAGGGCCAGTATGCCCTGTGGGGCCGTGCTGCCGAGAGCCGCTTTGACGGGCGCGACGACGGCACTTCACTCGATGGCGAGGTGAGCAGCGCCCTGCTGGGCGTGGACTGGCTGCAGGGCAATGTCATGGCCGGGCTGATCCTCTCGCACAGCGACGCCGACGGCGGCTACCGCGGCGACTCCGGTGCGGGCTCGGTATCCTCCGGGCTCACCGGGCTGTTTCCCTGGGGCCGCTACCGGGCCAGCGAGCACCTCTCCGTGTGGGCAATGGCCGGCTACGGGGAGGGCACTCTCAGGATCACGCCCGAGGGGCAGGACACGATGCGCACCGACCTGGATCTGGTGATGGGTGCGGCCGGGCTTCGCGGCGAGCTGGTGCAGGCTGAAGCGTCCGGCGGCTATGCGCTGGCCTTCAAGGGGGATGTCCTGGGCGTGCGCACCCAATCGGACCGAACCACCGGCCTAGTCTCGGCCGAGGCCGAGGTCACAAGGATTCGTTTTGGCCTGGAAGGGGCGCGCTCCTTCGACCTTGCGGGCGGCTCGATGCTGCGCCCGCACCTTGAGGTCGGGCTGCGCCACGACGACGGCGATGCGGAGACCGGCTTCGGGGCCGAGGTCGGAGCGGGGATCCGCTGGCTGAACCCGCACAGCGGCCTGAGTGCGCAGCTTGATGCCCGGGCCATGCTGACCCATGAAGACAGCGGCTTTGAGAACACCGGGATCAGCGCCTCAATGGCCTGGGATCCGAGGCCGGCATCCCTGCGCGGGCCAACGCTGACGCTGTCCCGAACGTCGGGATCTTCGGCCGCAGGCAGCATGGATGCACTGTTGGGACGGGCCACGATGGCCAGCTTGCACGGTGAAGACCACGACAACGCCGCAGGCAACCGCCAGCTGGAGATGAAGTTCGGCTACGGCTTCGCTCTCCATGGGGGCCAATTGATCCTGACCCCGGAACTGGGCCTGGGACGTTCGCCGGATCAGCACGAGTATCAACTCGGCACGCGTCTGGATCTTGACTCAAGCGCGCCCGGCTCCATGCAACTGGACTTCAGGGTTCGGCGTCGGGAACCCGTCCACGAACCGACCAATCCCGAACACGACGTCGGCCTGCAGCTTCGGGCGCGGTTCTGAGAGCGGTGCCAGGGTGCGCCCCGACCGATTGCTTAATGCGACCCTCCCCTAGTTCGGGCTGAGCCTGCCCTATCCACGCCCAGACGCCAGTGGAGAAGGAAGGTGTCCGGCCCGGCTGTTTATCTAGGTACAGACTCCGCACCCGGTGTACCGTGAAATGAAGACTCAGTGAGCATGCAGGCCCCATTTCTTTATCTAGCGCGGGCCGGGACGCAATGAGCCTGTGCAAACCACGCAAGGGTTTGACTTCGAGTATTTAAATGGAGGGAAAAAAATGAAAAGTGCCTTTCTTGCGATCGTTCTGGTGTCCCTGCTCGTGCTTTCCGCCTGTGGTGGAGGCGGGGGCAGCAGCAGTGGTGGCATGGATATGGAGATGAATACCCCGCAGCCCCCCAATCCTGCGAGCATTCAGACGGCATTTTCCGCAACACGGCCCGCTAGCACGGATGCGCTTGCCCAGAATGCGCAAAGCATCCCGAGTGTCCTGCAGCAAAGCGGCACCACGGTATTTGGCAGTGTCGCGCAAGCCTTCGCATCCGGGCTTCCTGATGTCAGCGGGATCGACACCTCGTTCGACGGCGACCGCTTTACGCTTCGCATCGAGCGCCAAGGCGGAAATCCCACCACACTGGATACGGACCGGGATGACACCTACATCACCACCGAGTACGCCCCCTCGGAAAACCTGGTCACAGACCGGCCCGCCGTGGATGGGTACATCGTTCGCGTAAACAGCACTGAAGTGACCCTCGCCGGGGTCGGCGTGGAATGGTCGGACACCGACTTTGCGGACTATCTGGCCGGAGGCTACTGGATGCACCTCGACATTGCCGCCTCGGGCGTCGAGATCGGGGCATTCATCGACGGGCCCGATTACGACAATGTCGTGACCGTCCCGGCCAGTGGATCGGCGACCTACACGGGTCGTGCCGCCGGCCTCTACATCACGAGCTACGGCACGGACATTTCGACCCAGACCCTGCCTGCCGGAAGCCTTGAATTTGGCGAGTACGCAGGTGCACTCATGCTGGTTGCGAATTTCGCAAGCCGTTCCATCTCGGGGGACATCCGCAACGTCGACACGTTGAACGCGTACACCGTCACTCCCAGTGGAGACATCTTCGAGCTTGCGGATACTCCATCCACGGGCTATGTCATGACATTCGGCTCCACATCCATTCGACAGAACGGGCAGTTTGTCGGCAACGACATCACGCTCACCCACCCGGCGGTAAATATTGCCTCCTCGAATGGCTCATGGGCCGGGCGCTTTTCAACGGTCGATGACGGCTCCGGCAATCCACGTGCGCTCGCAGGGACTCACAGAGGCTACGCCGCCACGGACGGTGGAAGCGAATCCGTCTTCGTGGGTGCGCACTATGGGTCAACGGAACAGTTCCAGTGAAAGCTTGGGCACCTTGAGCCCTGCACCGCCCACGTGAGCCGACCCTGTGCGGACCAGGTGCCGGTATGCACTGAAAGCTGACTGGAAAACTTTAGCGGATGTAAAGCAGCCTTTACTCTTTAGAGACCTCGATCATCAGTCGGCAGTGATCGCTCGAGCCCCACTCTCCGGCATCGTTCAATGCACGCACGCTGATTTCCTTGTGAAAACCCCTTGAGGCAAACGCATAGTCGAGTTGGCGGTTGGCCTCGTTCGGGGATTGCTTTCGTGAATGAAAGGTCGGAGTGTTGCGCGTATCCGCCGGCACATCCGGCTGGTTGACAACCACCGGTTGCCCGTCGGGGATTTGCGGACCCAGAAGCTCAAGCCCGAGACCCTCAAAGCGTTGCCAGACCGAGCGTTCACGTTCGGGCAAGGAAAACTGGTAGCCCGTCGCTCCGTACATCATGTTCATGTCACCTGCCACCAGGATGCGATGGCTTTCAGGATCGCGGCCCCCGATGAAGGCCGAGAGGTCCGACAGGATTCGGTGAGCAGACACGTCAGAGGCACCGACTTGCCAGGTGCTCTTCGTCGATGGGTGAGGTTTCATCAGGTGGGAATGCATGGAGATTGCGACAAATGCATCTTGCGGGTTCTCGCGCGGTGTCACCTTGGCTGCTGCGATCAAACCGATGCCACTGACGCCGATCTCGTGGTCGCCGACTTCACGGGTCGGCGGTACTTGCCGCAAAGGTTCGATCTTGATGCGATCGGACATTGGCACGACCACGCACCAGCGGTCGTACAGGTTACGGTTCCAGAACACATCGTCCTCGTAGTGGAGGAAATGGGTCAGATCCCCAGGAGGTCTACCGGCTTCCTGCAGCAGCGCAACGTCCACCGCGCCCTGTGCTGCCATCTCCACCAGCTCGTGCCACGGCTGTGGTCGTTTGGCGATGTTCCAACTGACGATCTTGATCATTTTGCTTGGGCTTGCAGAAGTATTTCTATGGTCATCCCAACCCTCTCTTTTTTGCAAATCTAACACCATTGCCGGTGTTTTGCGTTCCGAGGAGTGGAATCCGGAGTTGTTTGCCACCGCAGGTTTGCATGAGGGCCAGATCTGGAAAATTCGACAGAGACTGTTGCCCCGCCGAGGTTTTTTCACACCAAGAAATTGATACCATGCTCGGCAGGGGTGATCACCTGGAGGCACCAACCGGTTTTGGCAAGACCCGACGCTATGGACGAGAACAAGACGCTCATCGAGACCGTGCTGGACCCGCTCACCTGGGCCGAATCCCTCGGGCACGCCTACCAGTGGGCCAGCCAGCACGTATTCGCACCTGACAACCTTACCCAGATCGCCATCATTGTCGCAGGACTGATCGTCACACTGGCGCTGGCCAAGACCATCAGACCCCGGTTGGCCACCCTCAAGTCCACCGAGCAGGTCCGCATTACCTCCTTCCTGACCGGTGTCATGCTCAAATTCGCCGTGCCGATCCTGCTGCTCGTGTGGCTCGGGGTTTTCGCGGCACTGTACACCCGTCTTGAGCAACCCTACGCGCTGATCGAGGCCGCGCTCATCCTGACTTTCGCCTGGGCCATCATTCGCCTGGGCTCATCGATCATCGCCGATCACCTGATCGGCAGGACGGTCGCGACCTTCATCTGGGGGATCGCCGCCCTGCATGTGTTCGATATGCTGATCCCCCTGATCGAGTTCCTGGATGCCAGGACGTTTCACCTAGGTGCCACGACCCTCAGTGTCTACGATATCGTGGCATCAGCCATTGCCGTGGCCGTATTCCTGTGGCTGGGGCTGTTTATCGTGCGCATGCTCGAGACACGCATCCAGGCGAGCCAAGGGCTCTCGCGAACGACCAAGGTGCTGACCGCCAAGATTCTCAAGATCCTGATCATCGTCGCGGCCTTCCTGTTCGCGCTCGGCTCCGTCGGCATCGATCTCACAGCCCTGGTGGTGTTCGGCGGTGCCATCGGCGTGGGCCTCGGATTTGGTCTGCAGAAGATCTTCTCCAACCTCGTCGCAGGCTTCATCCTGCTGACCGACAAGTCGATCAAGCCCGGGGACACCATCCTCGTGGCCGGACAGTACGGCCGGGTAGAGACCCTGGGGGCGCGCTACGTCTCCGTGATCACCCGCGACGGCATCGAGCACCTGGTGCCGAACGAGGAGCTCATCACCAACCGCGTGGAGAACTGGTCGCACAGCCATGAGAACGTGCGCCTGAGAATCCCACTCGGGATTCACTACGAGTCGGACGTGGCGCTGGCCATCGAGCTGTGCAAGCGCGCGGCGAACCGCGTGAAAAGGGTGCTGGGCTCTCCCGTGCCGACCTGTCTGGTGACGGGCTTCGGGGACAGTTCCGTGGATCTTGAGATCCGCATCTGGATCAAGGACCCGATGAACGGCTGTGCGAACGTGAAAAACGAAGTCCTGCTCGGCGTGTGGGATCTATTCCATGAGCACGGCGTGCAGATCCCGTACCCGCAAAGAGATCTGCATGTGAAATCGATTGCAAAGGACGTTGGGCTCCCACCCAGTCCTGATGCCAGCGCCTGACACCTTGGTCTGAGCTGCTGCGCAGCGAAGACTACGGGAGACCTTCGTTTGAAGTCACTGTCGCAGCCGGTCCTATCCGTGAATCCGGTCTGAGGCTGTGTTCCCTGGTCGAGGCCGCACACGCCCATAGCAGTGCCCTTCGGGGTTTTGACTACAGGATTGTCCGTGTGCTTGAATTCTCCCATGGACTATGTACTTGTATCCGGGATAGCTGCGATCTTCGTGTTCATATCGACATACGGAGCGTTTGCGATTTATGCCCTGGGCTCCGGAAAATTCAACAGCTATCGCATCCGGCCTGTGACCGAGCGAACTCCGCCCTTGAGGCGACATTACCTGCTCATCGGACTGAACGGCGTACTTTGCATGGCGTACTATCTCACGTTCATTTTCCTGTTCAGGGATCAACTCATCCACGCAGGGCCAGTCTCGGCCTGGGCAGTGGTACTACAGATCGCCGGTGTCCTGCTGGTGTTCGAGTTGCTGTATTACGGCATGCACCGCTGGCTTCATCGCCCGGTCATGTTTCGCTGGGTGCACGGCACCCACCACAAGGTCCGCTATCCCGAAGCACTGGATGGGATGTACATCAATCCGGCAGAGGCGCTGGCCGCGTTGACGCTGCTGTTTGTCAGCATGTACCTGTTCGCACCCCTGAGCGTGGTTTCATTTCTGGTAATTGCACTCATCCACGCTTGGGCCAATATCGCGAATCACACGAGCCTGGTGTTTCCGCATCCGGCGCTCGGATGGTTGAACAGCTGGGTCATCCGGCACGACCGCCATCACTGGAAAGACCAGAACAAGAATTTTTCTTCGATCCTGCCTGTCTGGGACCTGTTTTTCGGCACCTACAAGTGACTCCGGTCTAATGGAATCTTCTCGTAGCCGGAGGCTGTGGGTTTATCGGTGTGGCGATTGCCAATGCTGACTAGCTTAAGTCAGAGCTACCCGCGTCAAGAAGAAATCGAGGATTTGGTTTGTTCTGACTTACACCGCCTTCCTCAAGCGCTTGTTCATGACCGCGGACAGTGTCAGCCCACGTGATGCGGTAATGTGGTCTAGCGATTAGCTAGCACCTGCATGGCTTTTCTTCGCTTTATGGAAGTTTCCTTGATAATTCGCTCGGAAGTCGGAGTCACTTTTTTCGGTGAGGCATCCCGACCTCTAGTGTTGGACTCCTGTGAGAAGACAAACCGACCTGTAGAGCTACCTCTCTTCAAAGTGGGGCTTTTCCTCTCAGCAGGTCGAGGAGAATGTTGGCTTCTAGATGCGTGTGATTTTGAGCGCTTTGACATTATTAGATGACCTTTGGGAACTCAATCAATACAGGCCACCTTCATCATATTAAGCCCAAAATAACCGGTCAAAATCGACTCCTCCCAGAAAGCTTATGAGCGCGCAAGGGACATTCTAAGTTCGTCATGATTCATTTGTTTGCAGCAACGTTGACTATCTGGTATTCGCAAATCCACTCCCTAGCGATTAACTCGGGAATGATGACCTGCAGGGAAATTCTCGTCGATTCTTGTTCGGCAAGTGTCTCAAGCTTCCCAAACGCACAATCCTGGTCAATCTTGCCCATCACCCACCAGAAGGCATAATCGATCCTGTGGATGCGTGGCTTGAATTCTTCCCTTGCGACACACAGGTACTGGGGTTCACCAATGGCTGCGACTTCCTTGGTCCCGCCTTGCCCCTGGTGAGCCCTCCATAATTCGTAGACCGGGTAGACGGACTTCAGGGTCGCAACCGATGCGCCCAGCACAAAACGCAGCTTGCGGTAATCGTCCTCATCGAGTGTTGCCAGCGCCCGGAAATCAAATGCCGCATCTTCCTGGGTGTAATAGGCCTGCTCATACAGCCACTCCAGTCGTGCCAAGTCGGGCAGGTAGGGGTACTCGGCCAGCTCTGCATGATGCTCGATGAGTTCCCGCATAAAGTCGGGGAAGGCTCGCCCGTAGCGGTTTAAATCTTGGTGCGTTGCAGGGTTTCCATAATAGAATTCGTTGGCCAGTTGCCTGAAATAGCGTTCCCCGAGGATCTTCTCGCAGCACGCGTAGGTGGTAGCCAGAGCACGCACATGAGCTTCGCGCATCGTGGTGCGGTAGATGTCCACGCGCCTCTCCCGGGAGACCTTCCCGCCCTCGCACACCCGTTCCAAGGCGGCGGCATCCGTCTCGCGATGCTTTATGCTGGACCAGAATTCGTGCTGGATGGCGTGCAGTTCAGACATAGGGCTCAGTTTCGAGCATTCGCGGCCTGCGACTGGATGCCTCTTGCCTTGCCGGCCTCGCACAGCAGTGTTTCCAACGGTGGCAGGTCGTTGTCCCATTCGATCAGCGTCGGGATGGACAAGGTTTTTTTCGTGATCTGCCGGTACAGTTCCCAGACGGGATCGGACACCCGATTGTTGTGGGCATCGAGCAGGTACTCGCCCTTGTGCTCGAACCCTGCAAGATGAATTTCGGCTACCCGATCGAGCGGAATGTTCTCAATGTACTCTACGGCATCGGTGCCGTTGTTGTAGTGGCTCACGTGGATGTTGTTCAGATCCAGCAGGATTTGGCTGCCGGACTCTTCTGCCACGGTCGCCAGGAATTCCCACTCATTCAGTTCGGAGGCGGCAAACTCCAGGTAGCTTGAGACGTTCTCCACCACCAGGGTGGTCTCAAGATAGTCCTGGATGTTGCGGATGCGCCGGCTGACGTGATGCACTGCCTCCTCGGTATAGGGTAGGGGCAACAGGTCATGGGCATGATGGGATTGATACGAAGTCCAGCACAGGTGATCGGAGATATGCATGGGTTCGAGTTCTCTGGCAAGTGTCTTGATCTTGTCCAGGTAGGTGAAATCGAGGGGGTCGGTGCCGCCCAAGGACATGCCGACGCAATGCAGGCTGACCGGATAATGTTCTCGGATCAGATAGGCTTGCTGCCGGGCGTAGCCCCCGTCGCACAGGTGGTTGTCGGTCAGCAGCTCGAAGAAATCGAGGTTGGGGCGGGTTTCAATGATTTCCTTGACATGCGGGGAGCGAAGCCCCACTCCGGTCCTTGGAGTGCAGGGCTTTGCCGGATCCTGTAGCGGATCGCATCCCATCCCGGCGGGTCCGGGTTACTTGGCAGGTTTGACAGCCTTGACTAGGCCACCGATCTTGGCGCAGGTGCCTTCCGGCAGATAGACCCACTCATGCTCGGAGTTGTCCTCGGTGGCCTGTCCTGCACACTTGTGCTTGCCATCGAAGGAGCCGCAATCGTTCATGCCGGCCTTGGCAACCCCCGCACATTTTTCCCAGTTTTTCGGGGCATCCGGGACACCGGCCAAGGCATTGTTGGCGGCAAGGCCTGCGCCGATGGCAAAAATTCCCGCGATGGTGGATCGAAGTATGGTTTGTTTTTTCATGAGACTGGTCTCCTTGGTTATGGGGATATGTTGGACACGACACTGCTTCAGTGGCCAATGAATGTTTGGACAGGTGATCGGGTATTTAGTTGCACACTCCCGCAGTCAGATGAATCCCTCCGCAGACTTGGGTGCGCGACCTGCACCCGGATTCACACCAAAGCAAAGGATTCTGAATGCGGCTTGTGTTAGTCCCATATTGGGACTATACTTGGGCATGAGAATAATTGCTTTGTCAGCACTTAAGGCATTTTGGGGGAAAAACCCCCAGCATTCAGATGCAACCGACCCTGTACTGGCCTGGTACCGATATGCACTGAAAGCAGACTGGAAAACCCCTGCAGATGTAAAACGGGATTTTGGAAATGCCAGTATCCTGAAGGATGGCAGGGTCGTTTTTAACATTGCCGGCAACAAGTACCGGTTGGTCGTATGGATCAACTACGCCTATCAGGTGGTTTATATCCTCTTCATAGGCACTCATGACGAGTATGACAAAATTGACGCGCAGACGATTTGATGCTGGAGATAAAAGCCGTGAATATCAAGCCCATTAAAACCGATGCCGATTACCGCAGGGCACTCAAGGAGATTGAGAAGCTGATGCTGGCCACTCCGGATTCGCCGGATGGGGAAAGACTGGATATCCTGGCTACACTCGTCGAAGCCTACGAAAGCAAACACTACCCGCTGGAGATGCCGGACCCTGTGGAAGCCATCAAATTTGAGATGGAAAGAAAAGGTCTTACGGTCAAGGATCTTGAGCCGATGATTGGCAAAAGTAACCGGGTGTACGAAATCCTGAACCGCAAGCGTTCCCTCACGCTCAAGATGATTTGGAAGTTGCATCATGAACTAGGCATACCGGCGGAATCACTGATCAAGCCTCCGCAAGCACATGCCTAGCCTGACCCGAAAAACCGAAACAACCCGGGGTTCGCTTTATTCTTGATTCCGGTCCGGGGTCCCGGCATGAATGGTCCCATGCCGGACACCCCCAAACCCTGGCCCCGCCTGATCGCCTTCGTCGATATGGATGCCTTTTTCGCTTCCATCGAGCAGCGCGACCACCCCGAATACCGGGGTCGCCCAATTGGCATCACCAACGGCCTGACCGGTACCTGCCTCATCACCTGCTCGTATGAAGCCAGGGCCTACGGCATCGGCATCGGCACGCGCCTGAAAAAGGCCAGGGTCCTGTGTCCGGAGATCATCCGGGTCCCGGCGCACCCCGAGCGCTATGCCGAGGTCTCCACTCAGATCATGGTCGCCCTGCAAAACATCACCCCGGACGTCGAGGTTTTTTCCGTCGATGAAGCGTTCCTCGATCTCACCCGTTGCCAGGGGTACTGGAACAAGCCCCCCGAGGTCATGGGACAGATGATCAAAGAACTCGTACACGCGGTCTCGGGGCTGGGCTGTACCGTGGGCATCAGCGGTGACAAGACCACTGCCAAGTATGCCGCCAAGCGCAAAAAACCGAACGGTTTGGCCATCATCCCGCCCTGGGAGGCCCGCGTACGGCTCAAGGACGTGCCGGTCACCGAGCTCTGCGGGATCAACCGGGGTATCGCCTCGTTTTTGGCACAGCGTGGGGCACTGACCTGCGGGCAGGTGGCAAGCCTGCCGATCAGCGTGCTGGGCAAGCGTTTCGGCAACCCGGGCCGGCGCATCTGGCAGATGTGCCGCGGCGAGGACTCCGCCCCGGTGGAGACCAAGATCGCCGCCCCCAAGAGCCTGGGGCACGGCAAGATCATGCCGCCCAATACCACCGAGCGCGATGTCATCCGCATGTACCTGGTGCACATGGCCGAGAAGCTGGGCGCGCGAATGCGCCAGCACGCCCTGGTGGCACAGCGGTACCTGGTCGGGCTTCGCACCCGGGACGGCTGGATTGGCAGCCATCATTTCAGGACGAAGCTGCCGACCAATGACAGCCGGGCGGTCATCGAGCTGTGCAAGCAGATGCTGTGCGACTACTGGCAGGGTGAAGGGGTGTTCCAGGTGCAGGTATCCGCCCTGGACCCGCGCCCGGCGAAGGGCCAGCAGGAACTATTTACAGAGGAGATGGACCCTCCGGATCGGCTGAACCGGGTCATGGATGCGATCAATGACCACTACGGGGAGTTCACCCTGATGCGCGCGAGCCTGTTGCACCGCTCGGATATGCCGAACGTGATCGCACCGGCCTGGAAGCCCTACGGGCATCGCCAGACGATCGTGCCGACCGTGGAACAGAAAAAGGGCAGGGGCGAGACTGCATTGATGCGTGCTCCGACGTGGCCGGACTGCACATCGCAGCATTGAATGCCAAGCCCCGGTTTCAGGCACCGGTCCGGCGCGGGCGACTCACCGCATGCCGAACCGGACCTGAAAGCTTGGTTCCCTGTATGACTACCAGCTCAGGGTGCCCTGCAGCATGACGCTGTGGCTGACGGCACCGATTACCGGGCGGTCGTGTACGCCTTCCAGGCTCATCCTCAGCGCGGTGCCGACGTCAAAGCTTCCGCCAAGACTCAGGCGCCTGCCCCCCTCGCCATCCACCGACAGGTCGGTGTAGGGGGTGAGCACGCCCTGCAGACCGTTCCATCCGTTGGCCACCATGCCGTAGGCGATGCGGGTATTCAGGTGTTCCCTCGCCGCGCGGGTCGACTCCAGTGCCTCGGCCACGTTGGACTCCCACAGTTGCTGGGCGCCGGCGGTCGTTGGACCAATGACCGGGCGGATGCTGAGGGCCAGTCCCAGCCCCGAAGTGCCGGGGTCAAGCCGCACCAGCCCGCTGAAGCCCCACTCATCGTAATCATCACTGTGGTCGAGCAAGGTATGGGCGCGGCCTTCCACGGTCAGCCCGGACTCCGGATTGAAGTACCGCATGGAGGCACCGGTCTCGATGCTCGAGCCGGTATCGCCGTCGCCGCCGTCATGGCGCACGCCAAGCTCGAGTGCAGGCGTGAAGGTCGCTCCCGAGGCCAGCTGTTTGACATGGCTGCCCTCGATCAGCAGGCGATGGCGGTTGGCGTTGAGGTCCATGCTCTCTAGCGTCCCGGAGCCATCGACGTCGGCCCAGGTGAACGCGCTCTCGGCCTTCAGACGCAGGCTCATGCTGCCGTCCGCACTGGCCATCAGGGGTCCACTGACCCCGGCTGCCACCATCTGCTGGGTCAGGTCGCTGTCCTCTTCATCCACTGCCGAATCGTTGACCTCGATCTCTCCCCAGCCGTAACCGGCCGTGGCCCACAGGGTCAGGTCTCCTGCTCCCTGCCAGCCGACGTAGGGGTTGATGCTCGTCAGGGTGGTCTTGGACTTGCCATCGACGTTGCTGGAGTCCGTGTAATCCACCGAACCCTGAGCCCATTGCAGCGAGACCCCGGCGAGCAGGTCCGTGCTGAGACGGGTATCCCAGCCGAGGTTGGCACTGACCACATCGCCATCGTAGCGAAGCGAGTCGCTGTCACCGCCATCAAAGTCCCGGTACCCTCCGGTGCCCCACAACGTGGACTGGCTGGTGCCCCCGCCGGCTCCCGCAAGCGGCATAACGAAGGAGGAGTTCGCCAACATGCGAGCCGGGTTGAGGTTACCCGCACCCAGGGATCTTCCGTTGTTCATCAGGGCATCGTAGAGCGAGGAGGCCCCGGCGAGGCTGTAGCCTTGTGCAGGCGGGGTTCCGGAATGTGCCTGCTCGATGCGACTGGACACCGCATCCACGGTGCTCGCCGTCATCGCCCGCATGACCTGCGGCAGAACGTCCTCGATGGCGAGGTTCTGGCGTGCCGCCACGACCCCGGGGTCGCTCAGGTAGAACCCTGAGCCGATCACGATCCGGCTTGGCGGACCCATGCCTGTCGGCTGGAATTCGAACTGGCGCGCATAACCCACCTTGGGGATGTCCGCGCTGTCGCTGGCATCCGAGGGGTCATCGAAGTAGTACTCCACGAAGCCGCCTTCCGGGCTGCTGGCCGCTGCCGCAAGCACCTGCGGCAGGACGAGTTCGCCGGTGACCGCATCGCGCACGGTCGGAACCAGCGGGCGCAGTTCGTAACGGTCCGGAAATGCGCCGTGGATCAGGATGATGTTGGTTGTAAGATCCAGCACATAGAGGTACACGGAGCCGTGTCGCCAGGGCCCGTTCGGGTCACGCATGGCGATCTTGGCCTTGGAGACGCCAACCCGGCCTTCGGCCCTGCGCGCTTCACCAAAGTACGTGGCCGCCTCGTAAACAAATTCCTTCAGGCTTTCGCGATCCACCACGTCAGCGGCCGTCACGGCCGGGTCGCCGTAATCGATCTGTTCCTGTTCCGTGTGCGCACGGCGAAGATCGAATCCTGCCAGCAGGATGATCGGGTCCGGACGGCGCGCAGTCTTGTAGACGCTGGCATAGCCCTTGGCCCCCGGGATGCCCGGTCGCTGACCGACCGGAGCGGTCGCATCAAACGCGGCATGCGGTTCGTCCAGCAGGGTGCGAAGGATGGCCTGCGGGTTGGCCAGATCGGCAGGGTCGACGTCAAGTGATGTCAGGATTTCTGCAAGGATCGCCCGGTTGAGACGCCTGCCCGACAGTGTCATGTCCCGGGTGTGCACGAATATCCGGCCGTCGAGCGTGAGTTGCACCAGGTAGGTCGAACCGGATTGCCAGGGGCCCCCGTCCTGTCGAATCAGGCATGCGAAGTAGTAGGCTTGCGAGACGCTTTGCTGGGACACTTGCTTGAATTGCCCGCTTGCCTCCCGTGCGAAGTCCATCAGGCTGGCAGTGCCGGCCTGTACCTGCTGTGCGGTCACCTGCGGGTCCGCGATCGGGGTCACCCCCGGTGTCTGGGGACAGGCTTCGTGCATCTGCGCCGAAGCGGTTTGTGTGACAGGCAAGATGATGGTCAACACCATCAGGCTGAGTCCCAGCATTATCGATGCCGGGGTGGGCAATGCGTTGGATTTCATCACGCGAGGGCTCCCTGCTTGTATCGTTATTCTTCTGTGTCGTGTGCCGACTTGGGGGTTGTAATTAGTTAGTAGTGGTCAGCCCCGGCATTATGGCCTTTGGGAGGCATTGCGTCAAAACCCGGGGACCTGCAGACAGCACGGATTCGGGCCCTAGCGCTGCTTTGCGGGATCATTCATTTTGAAGGTTTGACGCGAATCAAGGTCCTCTCCAGACACTGGAAAAAATTCATTTTCATGCCTTGAAATCATTTTTTTTCGTCCCTATCTATTCGGTATCTACAACGAATTTTTACTGGAGGTACAAAATGGTGTTAGCAAGAAGGATTTACCACAACCCGTGGGATGCCATGCGTGAATTTCGCGGCGAGTTGGACCGCATGCTCGGCGCGCACTCGCAAGGCGAGGACGACACGGCCACCAACTGGGTGCCGCCGATCGACATCCAGGAAACGGAGGCGGCCTACGAGGTCAGCGCGGACCTGCCCGGGGTGGACTCGAAGGATATCGAGATCTCCCTCGAGGGCGGGGTATTGACGATCCAGGGCCAGCGCGAGACCGAGAGCCGCGACGAAGGCCAGGGCTATGCACGAACGGAGCGCTTTTACGGAAGCTTCTTTCGCCGCTTCACGCTGCCGGATACGGCCGATGGCGAGAACATCTCTGCCCGGACCGACCAGGGTGTGCTTAAGCTTCACGTGCCGAAAAAGGAGAAGGCCCTGCCGAAGAAAATCACCGTCCAGGGATAGGCCTGCTTCGCATCCCGCAGACGATGCGGGATGCGGAACCTTCCTGCATGAAACCTTTTGTGGTGAGCCAAGATGAGTGCATCCGAACGCGCATCGCTGCCATACTGCATGGGCAATGCCGACGACCTGCTCAAGCACGGCGTGCTGGCGGAGTACGTCCGCTGGCGCACTGACACGGGCAGCCGAGTCCGCTTTCTGGACCTCTTCGCAGGCGAACCCGAAAGCGATTCCGCCCCGGATGAGATTGTCTCGCGCATCCATGGGCTCAAGGAAAGCGCATTGTTCGAGGCCCAGCCCGAGATCGACAAAGGCTGCTATTACGGAAGTTCAAAACTGGTTCGCCACTTGGGCCAGCGATTTGCTTCGGGCAGGATCGAGGTCTTTGGCGAAGACAAGGATCCGGAACGCGCCCGAAGGCTCGCCGAGGACGGCCTCGCCCTGTTGCCTGAGATTCCGGACAGCAAGGACGATGCCGGTCGCCACGATGCCTACCGCTTCCTTTCGGCATACGCGGAGCATGCCGAGGCCCGGGACCTGGTGCTGATCGATCCGTTCAAGGACTTCCTTCCGGAAAAATCAGACGTCGTGGTCCCGCAGATCCGGGCGGTGGCCGAGCGCGCCGCAGTACTCCTGTTCGCCCTGAATCTCGACCCGTACAACTCGGTCGGGAAAAAGTTTGACGCATTGCTGGAGCAGCATCTCCCCGAGGCCATCATCATGACCTGCCCGCCGCTTCGCAAAAGCCCCATCGGCGGGGAGTCAGGGTTTTACGCCGATGTCGTGCTTGCCAGTCCCGTCCTTGGCGAGGAGAGTTATGAGAAGGATGCCCTGCTCACCCGCCTCGACATCTTCGCCGCACAACTGGGACAGGCGCTTGGGCTGTCGAATCGAAGCCGCTGCATGCTGAAGCCCAGAATCGTGGGCCGCAGGTAAAATGGCCGGCAGGCCATGATCGTCCTCTCGATCGGAAGATAGGGTGGGTGGGCCATCCATGGCATAGTAGCGTCACTGGTTTACCGATCGAATTATGCAGGATCAAAGTGACGCTTCATGAGTTTTGACACCATCGCCATTGCCCTGGGGGATGTTACCTGGATCGCCCTTGCGTTCGCGCTCGGTCTTTTGTCGAGGACCGTCGGTCTGCCACCGCTGGTCGGCTTTCTCGTTGCCGGATTCGTGCTCAACCCGTTCGGGGTCACCAGCGGCGCGATGCTCGAGGCGCTCTCGGAGCTCGGCATCACCTTGCTGCTGTTCGTCGTCGGCCTCAAGCTCAACCTGCAAACGTTTGCACGCCCGCAGGTGTGGGCGGTCACAGGACTGCACATGGCCATCACCATGGTGGTGTTCGGGGCACTTATCTATGCGCTGGCGCTGGCAGGTGCGGCCCTGTTCGAAGGCCTCGATTTTTCCACCGCGCTGCTGATCGCATTTGCCCTGAGCTTCTCGAGCACCGTGTTCGTGGTAAAGGCGCTCGAGGACAAGGAGGAGACCTCCTCCCTGCATGGTCGCATCGCCATCGGCATTCTTCTCGTACAGGATCTGGCCGCCGTCATCTTCCTCGCCGGCTCGGCTGGTCAGTACCCGGCGGGCTGGGCCATTCTCCTGTTGCTGCTGTTCGGCTTGCGCCCGGTGCTGAACGCCATCCTGGACCGTGTGGGCCACGGCGAGCTGCTGGTCCTGTACGGCTTTTTGCTGGCCGTGGGCGGCTCACAGCTGTTTGAGCTGGTCGGGCTCAAGGGCTACGTGGGCGCGCTCGTCATGGGCGTGTTGATCGCAAGCCACAGCAAGGGCATCGAGATGTCGAAGGTCATGTTCAGCTTCAAGAATCTCTTCCTGGTCGGGTTCTTCCTGTCCATCGGGTTGTCCGGGCCGCTGACGCTTGAGACGATACTCATCGGTGCCGCAATCACACCGTTCGTGTTCCTCAAGACGGCGCTGTTCTTCGCACTGCTGACCCGATACAAGCTGCGTGCGCGAACCTCGCTGCTGGCCTCGCTGAACCTGACCAATTTCAGTGAATTTGGACTGATCGTTGCAGCCATCGGGGCCGCCAACGGCTGGATCGACAATGCCTGGCTGATCGTCATTGCAATCGCCATGGCCCTGTCCTGCGTGATCGCTGCAGGATTGAATGTCATCGCCCATCCGCTCTACACCCGCTACGGTGAGGTCCTGAAACGCCTGCAGCGCCCGGAGCGTCTGGCCGATGACCATGCACTCGATATCGGTGGTGCGAAGATCGCCATCATCGGCATGGGGCGTGTCGGCACCGGGGCCTACGACGACATGCACGAGCGCCACGGCGGTGCCGTCGTCGGCGTGGACACCAATCCTGTCAAGGTCGAGCGCCTGCAATCGAGCGGGCGCAATGTACTGCTGGGAGACCCCAGTGACACGGATTTCTGGGATCGCGTGCAGGCCACACACACCCTTGAACTGGTGATGCTGGCATTGCCGAACCTGGCATCCAACCTTGCCGTGCTGGATGAGCTCAAGACCGCCTCATTCAATGGCCGGGTCGCGGCCACGGCCCGGTTTGCGGATGAGATCGAACCGCTTATGGAGGCCGGAGCATCCACCGTGTTCAATGTTTATGCGGAGGCGGGTTCAGGGTTTGCCACGCATGTGGCTGCACAAACATTCCCCCGTGCCTGAACCAAAAAGACCGGGGTTCAGGACAGGATCTTTTATCTGAATTCCAGGAAAACCGAACTGGAGTAGCCAAACGCATCCGAGTAGTCAACGCGTGCAGACGAATGGGAATCTCCGGGACCAAGACTCTCCCCCCGCCTTGCATAACGCATGGTCGGTACGTCCGACAGGTACTCGATGCCTGCACCGAAACGAAGCGTCACGTGCTCGGAGTACGAGAAAGCCAATGAGGCCTGCAGGCCGACAGTGGCGGCCCATTGCGTATCACTGGTGCGGTGGTTCGTGACTTCGTCTATCGCAAACATGCCCGATGATATGAATGTGCGCTGTTTGCCATGGTAGTCTGCATCCAGGTAGTAGAGCCCGAGTGTGCCATCCACGGTGAAGTTCCAGTCCGGCCAAAGCGGGAAATCCCGACGGGTGCCGATTACCCCGCCCAGGTAGGAAGCATCCAGATCCTCGCTGAGGGTGAGATTGTTGACCGTGGCAGGGCGGTTGGACTCATAGGCGAACGTCCTGGTGTCCTGGCTTAATCTCTTGTAGCTGGGTCCGAAGTACATCGAGGCACCGGATTGGCCTGCCGGTTCGCCCCGCTTGCCCATGACCCAGTCCAGACCGTAAAAATCCACTTCCCGTTTGGTGCGGATGCGGATGGGATCGCCCCAGGCAAAGATGGCAGAGCCGAACGGCAGGGCCGTGCCATCGATCCTTCCGACCCACCCGACCGTCCGAACATGGGGATCATCCCCGATCAGATCGAGCAGGTGTCGCTGGGTCTGCGAAGTGAGGCATTCCCCGAGTACTGCACCGGGTGGACAGTGCTGGTCCTGGAACCGGGCGCGAACCTCCGCCCATGGGGCAGGGTCAGAGTCGTATTCACGGCTGTGCCTGGATGTATAGGAGGTGAGAAAGCCGCGCAGCTCGGTGAACCGGTGATCCTGTGCCTTGCCCAGGGCAAGGGCAAGCAACACGCCATCGTCTTCGCCGTCATAGTGGTCCAGATATCCGAGGACCTCTTCGCGCCCGTTGGTGCGGATGAACGGGCCGGACTCCGGCAGGTCAAGCCAATGAATGCCCACACCTGTTCTGATGTAAAAATCCTCAGTTGAGGTGCTAGGGGAAGCAGCGCTCCCCTGGAAGCAAAGCAGGATAAAAGCAGGAATCAATACTGAAGCACTTTTCAGCAGACCCCCTTTCTGTTTGATGGTTTCCATGCCTTGTTCAATCTCTATCGCCGCCAAATGCCCCCAGCAGCCCCTGGGGGTGCTCGAATATCCCCCCTACTTCCTCGTGGTTGGGACCGTAGAACGTGCCCGACAGCCGATGATCGTCAGCATGATAGCGACCGAACTGACCGTCAATCACGGACATGTCCTCATAGACTAGGTCGCCGTGTTGCTGGCCTGTGGTGACATTGACCATGTCGGTCAGGTGTACATCCGCCATGACCTGCTCGCCGATCCTGACGGAGATACGGGCATCTCCTGTCACATACGAGTCAAGAGCAGTGACTGCAGCGTCATCCCTTGCCGATACAAAGCCGGTCCAGGTCGCTTCCACCTCGGGATTGGCCAGCGGCGCATTCCCGTTTACCGTGGCAAACATACGGATCGATCCCCTGTCAGGGTGCGACTCGCCTGTGAACGTGCGTGATGTTGAGGCAAAGAGACTGTGCTCCATCCAGCCGACAAAGTTATGCGCTTCAATACCGAATCCCACAAAATTTTCGATGCCCGTGCTGATTCCGTTGGTATCCGGAAGTATCGTGAGCTGATCAGGATCCACCTCGACGACCCTGTTTGCAGTCAGGGTTTGGGAATCGCCCACCTCGCAGTACTCGCCCCTGCAATCCACGGAAACGCGTTCAGGTTCTGTGCTACCGGGCCTCCTGTTGATCCAGTCCGTAAAAAGGATGTGGGTGGAATTCGAGGCGACCCGTGTGTATTCCATGATTGCCCGACTTTCTGCAGAAGGAGCTGGACTCCCGCCACAGGCGACAAGCCCGGCGCACAGCGTAAATACAAGGCAGATTCTGGGAATCATATACATACTCCAATTAGTAGTTGGGAAATCGGGTGTGGGACATGGCTAAAATTTCCGCACTGCGCGTATCCCGCGGTGGCGGGTCAATACTCCTAAAGCAAATGGAAGCACAGTGCAAGGGAATTGCAAGCGGTGGTTGCCAAACTCTAGGAAGATGGTGACGGCAACAGTCGAAGAACTTCTTCAAAAACGGCTTTAAAAGAAGTCGGATAGGTTTTTATAGATGTACTCTTTACTAAAGCGGTAATATTTGCCTCTTCTGTACGCTCGTCTCTGTCGCGATCCACTTCTCTCTCCTTATCATCAACGCTTAGCAAGAACCCACTATAGAGGGAAGGGACAGAGTTTTTCAATCACACGCATATAGAAAAAAAGACAATTTTCTATATCTGTTTTCACAGACACCTCTCGATCCTGAAAGCTATGCAATGGCCTCCATTTTCGCTACCGACCGGCGTTTAGTTCCCGGACGCGTCATCCCGGGCCTGGCACTCCGCCTTATTGACGTACAGGTAATGGCCGAGAAATTCATCAGTCAGGGCCGCGACGGCTTGCAAAATGGCCTGGTCGGAGTCTCCATGCCTGCCCAGAGTGCGGGTCGTCCACAGGGTGACGATCCCGCCGATGCCGTATCCCATGTTGCCGACAAACCGATTCAGGCTCAGCTCCATACTGAAGAAATCCCCGCCATCGGCAAGACTGACACGCGCGCTCAAGAATTCGTTGGAGTCAGCATCGAACAGATGCACCGCAGCAAGCTTCGATTCCAGCACGCGCTCGATCGCAGGACCGTGCAGGCCGATCTTGCGCGCGAGGTCATCACGCAGGGGCTCGGCAACGATGTTCAGCGGCGCGCAAAGGGAAAACAGGTTGCGCTTTTCGATATTCAGGGCCGCGGCATCTTGAGCGGCTGCGACCAGCAGCCCGAGTGCCGCCATTGCCACGATGCATTTGCGATACAGGGTGTTCACCGCAAAAGGCTAGCCGCCGAACCGGTAGGTGACACCTAGGCGCACCATCCCGAGTTCATTGTCGATCCTGTAGGGGCAGGGCCTTTGCGGACCATCCGGCCCGCAGCGGTTGTTGCCGGAATGGTTCACGTAGTGGGTGCTTTGCCCGAAATCCATGTACAGGCCCTCAAGGCGAATATCCCAGGGTTTCGACCAGCGGGTTTCGATGCCGGCCCCGGCCACCCAGCCTACCTCGGTGGTGTGATCGCTGAAGGAGTCGTCGGCATCCACGTACGGGTCGATGTTGCGCCCCGAATCGATGTCGGTGACCGAGCGGTCGATCCCGGACAGGGCTACTCCGGTGGAGGCGAATACCTGCACCGGCCCCATCGCTTGTTCGATGCCGACCCGGGCGGTCGCAAGCCAGCGAAACTCCACTTCCACCGTCTCATCCAGGCCCTCGGGATCGAGCCGGTTCGAGCGTGCCGTCATGTCTCCAATCATGCCGTCGATCTCAAGGCGCAACGGCAAGCCAGCGATTACGAGCCTGTGCCCGGCCAGCACGCCGAACACCAGCCCCGAGTCATGGTAGTCCAGCGTGTAGCCCGGCATTCCCCAATGGGCAAAGCCTTCCAGATCCTTGATCTCGTTGTTCGACCAGGCCGAGCCTGCAAGAAGACCGACGTACATCGGTGCGCCCTCATGGGCCGATTCGGCCAAAGCGAGACCCGGTGCGCCACCCAGCAGGATGGCACCTGCCAGTACCAGTGCGACAGGATGCCAGGGGCGTGTGTCGGAGGAGATTTGCATGGGTGCCGTCCTTTGAATCATCCTTACTTATGGTGGCATTGCAGGCCGGTGATAGGCTTCCTGCTTATACGCGAAGCCTGTCATCGTGTCCACGGGCTACTCGACCTTGCTCAGGCTCATGGACGACCGGTGGTCATCTTCCTGAGAGTGCGGTCTTTTCTTACAAAGTGGTGGTATAAGGCGGCGAGGGTATGACCCAGGATCAGCAACCAGACCACCCAGGCTCCCATGATGTCCTTGTGAAAAAAATCAATGGGCTTTTCGAATTCCTCGAAGGTTAACCACAATCGGTCTGTCACTAGCCACTGAAATAATGCCGTGTCTTCAAATTTTGGGACGTCGAACAAGAAGAAATACTCGGTGTGTACGCCGGTACCGATATAGCCCGAGATCGGCATGGCGATCATCACAAGGCACAACGTGTAGTGCCCGCTCCGTGCAGCCAAGTGTTCAAACCGTGTTCCCGGGGCCGGGTCGGGATTCCGGTTCATGACACGCCAGATAATTCTGAGCACCACTACCACCCCGATCGTCACACCGACTGACAGATGCAGCTGGAGTGCCGTCCAGTTTTCAGGCGTATCCTTCTCGGTAAACCATTGTCGATAGTAGACGGCGCAATAGGCCGCAAGAAACAGCAAGGCTGTTGCCCAGTGGAACCACTTCGCGACTGACCCGTAGTTTTCGGTGGTGTTCTTAATGGCCATACCGGGTGTCCTGATACTCTACGCGAACGGTACTGTCATCGTGTCCAAAAACTACTCGACCTTGCTCGGGCCCTGGCGCTGCAGGCTGACTCCAAAGCCGCGCCCGCGAATCACGGCCTTGGTACCGAATTTATCCTGGATGTTGTCCATCACCTGATCGACCGGGTCGTCACCCGAGGCCTCCTCGAACAGCTCGCCCTGGTGCAGCGGGTCGGCGGCAAGCAGGGGCGAGGCACCGACGCCGATCAGGCGAAACGCGCGCCCGTCAGCCTCACCTTCAAGCAATATCTCTGCGGTGCGAAACATGGCCTCGGCCGAGCGGCTCGGGGTATCCAGGCGCCTGGAGCGTGTCAGTAGGCGAAAGTCGGCGGTCTTGAGTTTCAGGGTTACACCGCGGCCCAGCACCTCTGCCTTTTTCATGCGGTTCGACAAGGTCTCGCAAAGCTTCCACAAGGTGGTGCGAAGCTGCTCCAGATCACTGGTGTCGCGCTCCAGGGTGATCTCCGAGGAGAGGCTTTTGGCTTCCCGTTCAGGATTGACCGTGTGCTCGTCCTCGCCCCGTGCAAAGCCGTACAGCGAATGGCCGATCTTGCCGTAGCGTGCCACAAGAGTCTGCTCATCGAAGGGAATCAAGTCGCCGATTCGCGTGATCCGGTCACGGGCAAGGCGTTGTTGCAGGGCCCGGCCCACGCCCCACAGCATCTCGACCGGCTTGTCGGCCAGAAACGCGCGTGCCTCGGCGCGCCCGATCATGGAAAAGCCACGCGGCTTGTCCAGGTTGGATGCGATCTTGGCCAGAAACTTGTTGTAACTCAGCCCAACCGATACCGTGATGCCGAGCGTATCCTCGACCTCGCGCGCAAGCTGCACCAGCAAAACGGCCGGGCTTGTCTCGTGCAGCGCTTCGGTGCCGCCCAGGTCCATGTACGCCTCATCGATGGACAGCGGCTCGACCAGGGGCGTGAGTTTCAGCATCATGGTTCGAAATGCCTCGCTCACCTGCCGGTATCTTTTCATGTCGGGACGCACCACGATGGCATCGGGGCAGGCCTTGAGGGCCTGGAACATGGGCATGGCCGAGTGCACCCCGTGGGCGCGGGCGAGATAACAGCAGGCGGCCACCACACCGCGATGTCGCCCGCCAACGATCAGCGGAAGCTCGCGATGTCGCCCGCCAACGATCAGCGGAAGCTCGCGCCACTCCGGTCGATCGCGTTTCTCAACAGCGGCGTAGAGGGGCTGGTGGCTGCTGTGTTGAGCCTGTGGAGCAAGCCGGTGCCATCTTACAAATTGCATCACAATCGAGATGCGCGAGGGCGAGTTCATGCAGTTCGTCGTGGCGCACCAGGCGCTTTGAACCACAGGAGGGGCATCCGGCGGCGATCTTCGCAACAAAGGTCATGCCGCAGTCTCGGCACAAGACGTTCATGGTTCGATCATAAGGCGCGTACCAGCCCAATCGTGGGGCACTCGTTCCTGGGTGTGTACTTTCATCGCATTGCGGTATCTGAGCACCGGTCCAAGAAGCCAGCAGCCGGCCCCCATTCAGGATTCATGAAAACCTCGCCACCGGCGGTATGCCTTTTCGCTTCCACCCCCTCGGACGGTGCGCGACGATGATGCCGGAGATGTTCCGCTTGCCTGTTTCTCTTGCCCAAGGACGCGAGGGCGTTACATGTTTGAGAAATTCCCAGGGCCATGAACATGGCCGCGTTCGAACCGATCCCTTTTTGGAGTGCGCGCCTGAGCTGCGTGCTCCTGACCGTTCTCGGCCTGCTTCCTGCCCAATAAGCAGGTCAGCGGCCGAAACCGATGCCTTGCCAAAGATCGAGGTGTTCACCCACGCGGATACCCCGATCACCGGCCTGCAGGCCCTGGCCGCCGGATCCGGACACGAAGGACTCAAGGTTCACATCCACGTGCTCCTCCTCCATCACCAGCTAGCGTAGGCGTTTTCGATGGCCTGCAGGCCTTGGAGGCGAAGTTCTCCGAGAACCTGCCCCGCGATCCTTTGCAGGCGCGCCGCCAGGCCCTTGAGCGGATCTACCAACTCAACAAGACAGACCGTGTGACGGCTGCAACGTGCGGCCGTGCGGCCTGGCAAGGGCGGTACACTACGGAATCGACCGCTACCCGGCCATGACATGTTTGAGAAATTCCCAGGGCCATGAGTGGGGCCGTGTCCGGACCGATCCCTTTTTGGAGTGCACGACTGAGTTGTGTACTCCTGACCGTGCTCGGCCTGCTTCCGGTACAGGCCGAAACCGATGCCGTGCCAAGGATCGAGGTGTTCACCCGTGCGGATACGCCGATCATCGGCCTGCAGGCTTTTTCCGTCGGTTCCGGATACGAAGGGCCCAGGGTTCACATCTACGTGCTCGATGGCCTGCAGGTGCTGGAGGCGAAGTTCTCCGAGAATCTGGCCCGCGATCCTTCGCAGGCGCGCCGCCAGGCCCTTGAGCGGATCTACCGGCTCAACAAGACAGACCGTGCACGGCTGCAACGTACGGCCGTTGGCCTGGCAAGGGCGGTACACTACGGAATCGACCGCTACCCGGCCATGGTGTTCGACGGCCAGTTGGTCGTGTACGGCCTTACCGACCTCGAAGCCGCCCTGGCTCACTACAGGCGCTGGCAGCGGCCATGAACCGAGCCGGGTTCAGTGTTCTGGCATTGGTTCTTTTCGCAGGCCTTTCGGGCCCGGCCCCGGGCGGTTCCATCAACACCGCACAGATCCTTGCACGGACCACAGCCGCCGCTCCCTCCTGCATGCAGTGGATGCCGATCGGTACCTGTTTCTGGCTTCGCTGTACATGGCGCGGCTGTCGGGTGCGCAGCTCGCTCAAGATCGGTCACTATAACCCGGACCTGGTGGTCGCAAGCTACAACGAGCTTGGCGGAAATCCCTGGAGCGAGATTCGCGCTACCCTCGGCATGGCGCAAAAGACCGCCGTTCGTGGCCTACTGGGTTCGCTGCTTTCGGTCACGCCTGGAAGTGCCGGCAGCCGCACCGAAGGCTCTCCACGTTCGCACACGAACCTGATGTTTCGCGAGGCCGATGCGATCGGCCACCCGCTCACGCAACTGCCGGTGCCGGGATTGATGTGCGGCTCGCAGGCTCGCCCCTTCGTGCCGTACTTCCAGTCCGGTATCGATGCGCTGGCCTGGCGCTCGGCGCTGCCGGAGATGCTGTACCCGGCAAGCCTGGTCCCGGGGCTTCGCGAGATCGGTGCGGGTGCCTTGCAGACCTGGGGGTCCGTGTACCCGCGAACCGGCTGGGTCACGCAATCCGATGAGCCCAAGGCTGCAGCGGTGATCGCACAGCGCGCAGGCGATATCGTCACCCGGCGCCTGCAGCCGCATGTTTATGTCGCACTGGCCGGATCGTCCGCTTCCGGTCAGCGCATGTGGCCGCCGGGAGCGCTCATCGAGGGCGATGGGCGAAGCGGTCAATGGCAGCGGCTGTTGCCCGAACCCGAATCCGGCTGTGATGTGTTCGGCGACGATGACCGGGGAGACGTCACGAGCTGGGGTGGCGGGCTCGTGGATGCGGGCGGGGACTATGCCTGGACCCTGTGGCGTCCCTACCAGTGCTGCAGGCGCCGCGGGCAGTGGTTCCTGTTCAACGTCGACTGGATGACCTACCCGCCATGAGTCGCCGGGGATCTGGCCTGGGAATGGGCATTGCACTTGCCATCCTGTGCATGCCGGGGGGCCTGCAGGCCGTCATGGCCCCGACCGAAGACGGCTTCTGGTACTACGAGATCGGCGGCGCACGCCCGATCTCCCGGCCGGCCAACCCGTCGGTGGTCTCGGTCACCCTCGGCGGCTCGGCGCAACTAGGGCTTGGCTACAGCTGTGCCCAGTTCGACCCGGTGGTCGCCGTCACCAACACGCTCAATGAAATCGGCGCCGGGGTGGATCGCATGATGGGGGCCATGACCAATGCCGCGACCGCAGCGCTGGCTGCATTGCCGGCCCTGATCCTGCAGCGCGCCAACCCGGGGCTGTACGACCTGTTCCAGAACGCGCTGATCAAGGCCGAGGAAACCCTGTCGCTTGCCACCAAGTCCTGCCAGCAGATGGAAACCGAGATCGCCCAGGGCAAGAATCCCTATGCCGATCTCGTCGTCTTGTCCAAGGGCAACGACTGGAAGCGCGAGATGGGCATCGGCGGCAACGATGCGGTGAGTGCGCAGGCTTCCGTGGAGGCGGCCAACGGTGATAACGGCGTGCCCTGGATCGGCGGGCTGGCCGGGGGTTCGGCCCAGCCGGTGCTGGAGTTCACCGGCGACATCGTCAAGGCCGGCTACAACCTCAACCTGAACCGCCCGGTCACCGCAAGCACAGCAGCCCCGCCCCTGCCGGGCTCACGCCTGCCCGAAGTCTGGAACACCCCGGCCGAGGCGCAGCGCTGGGTAGTGGATGTGGTCGGCGAGAACATCGTCACCACCTGCGACACCTGCCGCAAGGACAGCATCCCGGGCACCGGGCTGTTGCCCAAGCTGCACCAGGAATCGGGCA
Organism: Gammaproteobacteria bacterium; assembly: GCA_965205685.1. Lineage (GTDB taxonomy): Bacteria > Pseudomonadota > Gammaproteobacteria > UBA4575 > UBA4575 > WTFY01. The sequence continues at coordinate 424,983 of OZ242174.1, forward strand.
CGGTCACGCTCGAGCTGCAGCGCCTGGTCAGCGGGACAAGCCCGCCGACCCTGGTCAACCTGGAACAGGTCGCAGCCCCCGGGGTGGCCGTGACGAGGCAACTGATCGAGGCGGTCCGGGAGATGCCAGCCTCTGAACAGTCGCTGGTCATGGGCCGTCTCGTGTCCGAGATCAGCACCGCGCGCACGGTGGAGAAAGCCCTGCTTGCACGCCGCCTTTTGCTGACCGGCCGCCAGGTCCCCGAGGTCTATGCCACCGAGGTCGCCCGCGAGCATGCCGATGCCTCGATTGCAGAACTCGACCGCGAGATCGAAAGCTTGCTATTTGAGACCCGCGTGCGCCGCGAAATTGTCTCCGAGACCGCAGGTGTGTTGCTTGAGCGTGCACAAGCGAGAAGGCGCGCATCCCTGCAGGTCCCCGAAGGATCCAGCCTCGATCCAAGGCCCCTGGTGCGGGGCCGGGTGCCCTGATCCGCGCATGCGCATGGCACGCGTATGGCTCAGCCTGCTGGCGCTGGTGCTGGCAGCGATCACAGGATTCGTGCTCTGGCACTCGGTGCAGGTCTCATCCGTGCTCGGGGTACAGGTGCGCCTTGAGTCCTGGCAGCCGCTGCTGACCGCAGCTAGGCTCGGCGCGCTGGCCCTGATCGCGTTTGGCGGATTCGCCTTGCTGTACCTGCGGCATCGCGCAGGGCGCATCAGTGTGCATGTTTTGAAACACCGCCTGGCCCGGCACTGGCGCCTGGTCGCCTGGCTGGCTGTGATCGAGGCGCTGCTTGGCCAGCAGCTATTGCGCCATTTCATTGCGGCCGGGGTGGGTCCATGAGCGTAGACAGTTACCTCGAGCTGTTCACCACCCTGTTCGGCTGGACCTTCTACAACATCTTCTGGGAGGTGCTGGTCGGGACCGGCATCGTGTTTTTGCCCTTCCTCGGTATCCTCATCGACCACTGGCGCGAGTCGGCCGAAGGCGGTGAGTTCGGCAGCGCCCCCGCATTGTCCCTGCGGCGCATGGAGATCCAGCTGTTCATGGCCCTGCTGGTGGTGGTGCTGGCGGGGCAGCCCGCAGCCCTGGCGCCGCTTGAGGCCAGCACGCTCGCCTATACGCCGCCGCCGAGCCTGCTTGATCCAAGCCCGGTCACCGCCACCGTGGCGAGTCCGCAAAGCAGCTTCGGTAGCTCGGGCTTTGCCGGAGCCCCGAGCCTGGTACATGTGCCGGTCTGGTGGTACGCGGTGCTCGCCATTGCCTCGGGACTCAACCATGCGGTGGTCGAGGGCCTGCCTTCGGCCAGCGATCTTCGCACCTACGAGCAGCAGGCCCGCCTGGCCACCATCGCCGATCCCGCATTGCGCCGCGAGGCGGGCGAATTCTTCAGCCAATGCTATGTGGTAGCCCGCTCGAGGTACCTCGCCGAGCGCCCGGGCAGTCCCGCCATCCAGTCGTTGCTGGCCACCTACGGCCCGTCTGACCCGGACTGGATGGGCTCGCACGTCTACCGCGAGAGCCCCGGCTACTATGATGCGATTCGGCCTTCCATGCCGGTGCCGGGCTGGACCTTCGATACGGTGCGCGACAGCGAGTACCCGCCGGGGAGCCCACCTCGCTGGGGCAGGCCCTGGTGCAAGCAATGGTGGGAAGAGGCCAGTATCGGGCTGCGCCGGAAACTGGTGGCCCAGGCGGATCTCACCTCGGCAGGTTTCTCCGGCCTGGTGGTATCGGTCGCCCCGGCACTGGCCCACGAGCAGCACCTGGATACCGCGGCGCGCGCCGTGCTGGCCAATGCGCCCCCGGTGTGGTCGAACAACGACCTGGTGGCACGCAATTCCGGGCACGCAGGCTGGCTCGGCACCACCGAGCAATGGCTCAAGGGAGGACTTGCCGCCGGCGGGATCGTGACTGCCTCGGCACTGTTTTCCGTGACCGTGACCACGGTGTTGCAGGCCCTGCCCATGGTGCAGGCGGTGCTGCTTCTCGGCATCTACGCATTGCTGCCGATGGTGGTGGTACTGTCACGCTATTCGCTGTCGATGATGGTCACCGGCGCACTTGCGATCTTCACCGTCAAGTTCTGGAGCGTACTGTGGTACCTGGCCCTGTGGGTGGACCAGAACCTGATCCTGTCCATGTATCCGGACGTCAATGTCTTCTTGCAGGTGTTCGCAAACCCCGGTGAGCACGATCTCAAGCGCATGTTGCTCAACATGATCACCACCAGCCTGTACCTCGGCCTGCCGCTGCTGTGGAGCGCCATGATGGCCTGGGCAGGCATGCAAATCGGTCGCTCGATCGCCGCGGCCACCTCACCACTGGCCCGCGCGGGCGATGATGCCGGTCGCTTTGGCGGCGGCATGGGCAAGGCGGTGTTCAGACGATAGCCATTGCGTGCGAAAGATTTTCTTTCGCTTCCGGCTTCGATGTTCAGCTTGGCGCACATGAAATTTCTGTTTTCAACCGAGGTTCGTGCGGTACACTTTTGCCCTGCCCATACTGGAGCGGCCCATGGCGACCCCTGCTGACCCCCCTTCGAAAAGCTGCAAAGCCACGGCCCGCAGGCAAGACCCGCCTGCCCATGACGCACCGTCCGTACGCGATCCGCACCGGTTCATCAACGAACTCGATTCCGATGCTATCGATCGCCTGATCGAACGGCTCGAGAGCCGCGGCAAGGAACCCGCGTTCACCCGCTTGTTCGAGAACTATGCCAGCAGACTGCTTTTGCCAAACAATGCCAGCGTACTCGAGATCGGTTCCGGGACCGGCGTCATTGCGCGCCTGCTGGCCTCCATGCCAGGCAAGCAAATCCATGTCACGGGCATCGACCAGAGTCCGGCCCTGGTCGAAGCTGCCAAGCAGTACGCAGCCCATGAGAAACTCGAAGACCGGCTGGCGTTCAAGGTTGGAGATGCGCATGCGCTGCAGTTTGCATCCGGGCACTTTGATGCCGTGATCGCGCACACGGTCATCAGCCACGTCAGCGACCCTGTCACGGTTTTGCAACAAGCCTACCGGGTCCTGAAGCCGAGCGGCACCCTGGTGGTATTCGATGGCGACTACGCATCGCTGACCTACGGCTTTGACGATGTCGAGATCGGCCGGAGTGTGGACTGGGCACTGGCACGGACGGTTTTCAATAACCCCGTGGTCATGCGGCATATGTCACAGCTGCTTGCAACCGCCGGCTTCGAGCTCACCGAGATCCTCTCCGGACTGGTGTCAGAAATTGGACAAGGCAGCTATTTTCGCAGCATGGCCGATACCTACGCTCCCCTGATGGCCGAGTCCGGTCTCGTGCCAAAGGCGGCCCTTGATGCATGGGTCAACGCGCAGCACCAGGCGATCGAGGCACAGCGCTTCTTTGCCTCGTGCAACTATTACAGTTTCATTGCCCGCCGACCTGGCTGAAGGGCGTAGCCTCCTGTCTGCCTGGCAGACCCGCTGAGTTGGCGCGGGTTCGAATGCGAAACTTGTAGTAAGGTGGTGGGTGTGAATTCGCCCGAAGAAGTCCGACCATGAAAGTACATGTACTGAATGACCTGCACATTGAATTTGAAGACTTCGAGCCGCCTGCAACAAGTGCCGACGTCGTGGTGCTGGCGGGGGATATCGGGGTCGGGCTGCAAGGTTTGCACTGGGCACAGATGAGGTTTCCGGACCGGCCCGTGATCTACGTGCCGGGCAACCACGAGTACTATCGATACAGCACCGACCTGATCCATGAGCTGAGGGTGAAAGCTTCGCAGAACGTGCATGTGCTCAACGATGAGCAGGTGGTTATCGGCGGCGTGCGGTTCCTGGGCAGCACCTTGTGGACCGACTTTTCCTTGTTCGGCCAGGCAAGCAAGGTGGCGGCCATGCTCGAAGCACAGCACAGCATGACGGACTTCGCAGTCATCGGGCATGAAGGTCGCTGTTTTACTCCCCGGGATGCCCTGCGCCTGCACACGGACAGCCGGGCCTGGCTGGACTCCATGCTGGCCCAGCCCTTCAGCGGCAAAACGGTGGTGGTGACGCACCACGCGCCTTCGTCGCGATCGATTGCCCGACGCTACGCGGGCAGCCTGTTGTCACCGTCCTTTGCCAGCAACCTGGAAAGCCTGATGGGGGAGCGCCACGCCGCCCTTTGGATCCATGGGCACGTGCATGATTCCTTTGATTATTCGGTCGATGGAACCCGAGTGGTGTGTAACCCCCGGGGATATTCACCCAGCGCCCTGAACCAGGATTTTATCCCCGACAAGGTAGTCGCGTTCTGAGGCCTGGACCGGGTTCGCAGTTTCAGCAGGCCTGGGTTCAGTAGGCCTACTTATTGCCGGTGCCACTTGCAGTGTCTGGCCGTGTTCACCGCCCAGTTTTCTGCCAGGTATTCGACGCTGTACTCACAGGTTCCAGATACCCCGGCATACTTCCCGGTGCCTCCCAGAAACTTCCAGACACCGGTACCGCCTCCGCCGGCTTCCGTGTCGCCTTCGTGCCTTCGTCCACCCATGTGGAATTTGTCACCTGAGGCGTCGGTCAGGGTGCAATGGGCTTCAAGGCTGTGCTTGTCTTCTGATCTTTTCGCATAGACCAGGCACTTCGAGACGCTGTGCCCACCTGCCACGAAGGGACTGTGGCTGCTTTCAAGAATGGTCATGATCCCCTCGAGCGTTCCTACCGTGACCGCGCGCCCGGGGCGCTCGATCGTTTCATAGTCGTGCACCCAGCTCGTGATCATGCTGAAGCTCCCGCCTTCCTCGGCATGGATGCTGTAGGTAATACACAGTAGGACCGCCAGAACCAGTGCCGTGGAAATTTTTTTGCCTGCGCGCATTATCCTCTCCGATGTTTGATCCCCGATCGCGCAAGATTATATAGGCCCGGGGTCGTGTCTCACAGTCCCGGGCTTGGGTGTGCCTGGATGCGGGCACCCATGCGAGCCGTACGCGTGTTGCGGGATGTCAGTACTCGTTGCCGTGGCCCTTCCCGGGCCTAGGCTGCGGCGGGGTCTTCGGCCTCGCCTCCAAAGTGTCTGTAGAGCAGTGCGGTAAAGACACCGAGCAGGACCCAGAAAACCGCATTCGTCAGCATGGTTGCGATGGCGAACGAAGTTCTGAGTTCGTCGGGGACCAGTCCGCCATGCACGTCCGGATGCGGTGCACCGAAGACGTGGGGCAGCACCAGCAGGGCGACTCCGAACAGTTTCAGGTAGGGTCTGGGCTGAAAGGCAATGATCCAGAGACCGGCGGCCGTCACCGCAGCCGTGAGGACCCACCACACCTGCCGTTGCTCAAGTCCTGCAGCGGCATCCCCCGGAAGTTCCGGCGGAAGGCCCAGCGAGGGCGCCAGGTTGAATACAGCAAAGCCCGCAAGCCCCCACAGGATCCCGCCTTGCCAGGTGACTCTCCCGCGCAAGGCATAGCACGCGCTCAGGAGCAGGCCGAATCCGATCCCCACCAGCATGCTGTTCAGCACCGTCCAGAAGGTTCGTTCGGCTCCGTCTTCAGGGGCCCATGGCTCCACCTCGGCCTCATCGACCGGGGCAGGCTCGCTCTCCTCGTCGCCCCCCGTTTCGTATGTCTCGGCCTCAAGGATCATGGGGACCACGGCAATCTGCTGCATGCCTCCAAGGATCAGGCCAGCTAGCCCGCCTCCCAGCAAGGCAGCCAACAGGATGGTATTGAAAAGTTTTATTACCGGGCCCGGTCAGTGGCAGGGAAAGACCATCGCGTGGCGCAGGTCATGGGCAGCACTATGCACTACCTCGGGGGCTGCAAAACCAACGGCTCCAATGATCAGGGTGCCGATCAGAATGGCAGCGCTCACCGCCAGGGCGGTGTCCATGGTCACTTTCGCGGTCTGCGCTGAGGCGGACATGTGTTTTGTATTCTGGCTTGTATTCATTTCATTCCTCCTCTCCGGTTTCTCGGTCACAGGCGAGGTCCGCCTGACCAAGCACCGAGTCTAAAGGAACCCGGCCACACTGCCAACAGACGGGCCCTGAAATTCCATAAATTCTGATTATCCATTGTCTGGAATATATAGATGAAAAGAATATGAAAGCCGGGTTGGAACCCATCCCAGCGCATCCCAGGGCACTTACTGGATGTAATGAACTCTCGTGTTGATGCGGCCATTTGTGCTTATTTCGACAAACCGGTAGGCAGGTGGTAGCGGGTCGGGGAGATGAACTGGAGCATTCGGTTTGAACTGGTGGCAGGTGGAAGGGGTCGACAGGAAGCGAAGCCGGTTGACCTGCTGATCGACGCTCTGGTGCACATGCCCGAACAGCACCAGCACCTCGCCGGGATGGTTGTTCAGGGTCTGTATGAAATCGGTATTGTTCTGCAGCCCGATTTCATCCAGCCACTTGCTGTTCACGGGTACCGGCGGGTGGTGCAGGACAACCACGTTGAGCCGGTCCTTGCAGTTTTGCAGATGTTCATGCAGTTGGGTGAGGCAGCGCCGGGAAATTATCCCGTGGTGCTCGTTCGCGATCCAGGTGCTGATCAGCACGAGCGAAAACCTGCCGAGCGAAATGATGCGGATGGAGTCCAGCGGGCATTCAGGGACCACCTGCTGCAGAAGCTGCGGCGTGTCATGGTTTCCGGGCACACAGTACACCGGCACGTCATATTCGCGAATGGCGGATTCGAACTGGGCGTAGCTTTCCTTTGCGCCGGTTTGCGAGATGTCGCCCGTGAACAACCAGAAGTCGGCGTCCGGGTAGCGCGCCGCACAGTGGTCCAGCACGGCTTGCAGACTTTGTTTCGTGTTGATGCGATGGAACGTGTCATCGGCGCCGTCGAGCAGGTGGGTATCCGTGATGTGGATGAATCGCAGGACATCGGACTCGCGGCGGTCTGATTCGCTGGGCACCGAGCCGGTGGACTCACATGACGACGGGGCGGGAAAGCGCTTTTGGGCAACTGCACTCATCGGAATATGCCTGCACTCATGCGCAACTGCACGTGTTTGCGGTAGGGTTCTTTTGCGGACATGGGCCTGCAGATTTCATTTTTGCAACACCTTGAAAAATCCAGAAGAGTGCCAGTACCAATACTATCGCCCCTGGAACAGCAACGGCAATACCGTACCCTGAGGCTTCTTTTCCCAGACCGGCTCATCGTTTTCGAGGGCTCCGGGTCATGCTTTAATCTGCCTGCGCGATGGTAGAAAATATCCAGGCACCGATGAAACGCATTTACTTCCAGCCCGGCGGGCGTGAGATTACCAGCAGGGATGGAGAGACGGTATTGTCCGCCGCGCTTCGCCAAGGCCTTGTTTTCCCCCACAGCTGCCGCAGTGGAAATTGCGATACCTGCCGTGCCCGTCTCATCTCCGGGAAAATTGCCCTGGGTGCGGCGCCCGGGGTGGATGCGAATCCCCACGCCGGCCGGTCCGGGGCGATCCTGCTTTGCCAGGCCGTGCCACTTTCTGATGTCGTGATCGAAGCCCATGAGCTTGAAGCCATGGCAGGCATGCAGGTGCGTACGTTGTCCGCCCGGGTGCAGGCCCTGGAGTCGCTGAGCCGCGATGTGATGGCACTTACGCTGGGTCTTGCGAAAGGACGCGGCACTCTGGAGTTTTGCGCAGGCCAGTATGTTGATCTCCTGCTGTGGGATCATCGCAGGCGCAGCTACTCGATTGCCAGCTCGCCTGCAGACCCCGAAGTGATCGAACTGCATGTGAAGCGAGTTCCGGGCGGCCGGTTCAGCGAGGAGGAATTGCGTGCACTGAAACCCGGGGATGTCCTGCCCCTCATGGGTCCCCTGGGAACCTTTTTCCTGCGCGATGACCCGCGTCCCGCGATTTTCGTGGCCGCAGGCGCAGGCTTTGCCCCGGTGGCCGCCATGATGGAGGATTTGCGAAGGGGTGGCGCGCGAAAACCGATACGGTTGTACTGGGGGGTGCGTTCCCGGGAGGACCTGTACCGCCAGGATCAGATACGCAGCTGGGTGCGAGACCTCGGCATCGAGTTCTCGCCGGTCCTGTCCGAGCCCGATCCGGACTGGGACGGGCGACGGGGCAAGGTGCACGAAGCCGTGCTGTCGGAACATGCGGACCTGTCGGGGATGCAGGTGTATGCCAGTGGGCCCTCGCAAATGGTGGCTGCGGTTCGCGCAACTTTTCCCCGACACGGGCTGTGTGCCGATGCATTGCACTGCGAGCCCTTCTCGCATGCGGCGGATTAATCCATCTTGGGCATCGATTTTTCCGGGAGGTGCATTATCATTGGGGGATCAGGCGTCATGCGCCTGAACAACCGTGCAAAATAATGCTTGGCCATTTGATATGAAAAACAATTTGGGGCAAAAGATCATCGATGGATTCGTGGACGTCATCACGGCGGGCAACCGTCCGTTCCGCATCCTGCTGTTCGGAGGCATATTCCTGGCATTGCTGATCATGAACATCCTGGCCAAGCTCCTTGGCGTCAGGACGGATATCGGCGGAGATGTCGAGTTGGCGAATGTCACCCTGATCGTGGTTTCCCTGTTCCTGGGCTTCGGAATCTCCTACAGCATCGTCTATCTTTCAACCGCCAGCAAACGCAAACGCGAGCAGAGGTAGGCACGTTCGGATGGTCCGGGATACCCGGATCAAAGCCAGGGCCCGCGACCACGGCCTCAAGGACCCGCCTGCCAGGTCAGGGCGTATCTCGACTGGTCCACCTTGCCCCGGTTTTCGTGCACGGTGATCTCGGCCCCATGGGATTTCAGGGCCTGGTTGATGGCGCTTTGAAAGATGAGTTGTCGGAACGGGCCGTATTCGACCGTGCAAAAGGCCGGGTCATGACCCTGCAGGAAGGCGTGTAGCCCCGGCAGCGTAAAGCACCAGCATCCCGGCTCCAGTTCGAAACCCGGTTCTTCTTCGAGCACCTCCAGTAACGCCGGGTCTTTTCGGGCGACCCGTTCAAAAAAACGAAGCAGTGTCTGTTGCAAGTCCTGCATGCGGGCAGACTGTGCCTTCTGTGCTTACTGTTGTGGTGGTACCGTCAGGCGCTCAAACGGTGCGGACACCGGTGGCCCCAGGCGTCATCACCGTTTGCAAAGCCCCTTTCTCGAGTCGCGGTCAGCGCCTGGAATCCGTCGGCCAACCGTTCGTCGCATGCCCTGCCGGGCACTGCGCGCCTACCATGTGGTGTATTTCAGGAATTTTCCGTTCATGGTGATCACGACGCGGTCCCCTTTCGGGTTTTCCTCCTTGTCGATGTCCATGGAAAAGTCGATCGCACTCATGATGCCATCACCGAATTTCTCACCGATAATCTGCTTGATCGTGTAGGCGTAGACGCCGACGATCTCGTAGAACCGGTACATGACGGGATCCTGGGGAATGAGCGCCTCCCAGGTCTTTTCGGGGAATTCCTGCAGCGCGGCACAGACCTCTTCATCCAGGTCAAGGACTTCACACAGGCTTTTCGCGGCATCCTCCGGCATGCTGTTCATCCCGTAGCCGGCAGAAGCCACCCATACCTCGCCCATGCCCATCTTGCCGGCGATGGTTTCCCAGGTGAATCCCTTGGCCTTTTTCGCGGCCAGGACCAGGTCAGTCATTTCTTCTTTGGTCATTTCAGTTCCTCCGTATAAAACTGTATTGATAATTCAGCAAAAAACGAGCCAACCCGGCGAACCATGGAATTTCACGGACTTGTGGCACCGGGAACGCCGAGCCGACCCAGGTTGTCCCAAAAATGCACCATGAAGGCGCATATTCGCACCAAAACGATGCAACTTCCTTGATCTGCAGGACTTGTGCGGGTTGAAGCCCCAGTCTCAGGGTATCACCCCGGGCTTTTTCCCTGAAGCATGTTGGACGACCACTCTGCGGCCAGTTCCAGAAAGGCGAGGCATGCCGGGCTTTTGTACCCGCTTTTATGCCAGATCATGCTGACGGTGTGATGCGGCAGTTCGGGCACCACGGCGATGGGATACAGTCCGTCCTGCGTGTTGATGATCGTGTTGGGCAAGACCGTGGCGAGTGAGCCGAGTTCGACCATCTCGATGATCACGGTCAGCGAATTGGTCTCGATCACGTTGCGGGGTTCGATGCCGCAGTCATGACAGTAGCGGTCGATGTGATGTCGAAGGGCGAAGTCCGTATTGAGCTGAACCAGGGCCTCCTTGCCGAAGTCCTGGGCACTGATCCGCTTTCTTTTCTGGATACGCCTCGGATGCGTCTCGCCGACGGCGAGATAAAGGGCCTCCTCGAACAGCGTGAATGTTTCGGTATGACTGGAATTTTCCTCGGAATGGGGCGGCTTGCTGAAGGTGATGCCGATATCGATCCGGGCCTCCGAGATGGCCGGCTCGATATCGTCCTGGGGCATGTCCAGCGTACTCAGGGCGATGCCGGGGTACAACCGGTTGTAGCGCGACAGCAGGTCGCAGGTCAGGTAGTCGGTGATCGGGGTCCAGCCCAGTCGCAGGGAGCCGCGGCTGAGGTCCTGGACATCCTGGATCGCCCGGGTGCCGATGTTCAGTTCCCCCCATGCGCGCCGCGCATGCCGCAGGAAGATTTTTCCGGCATCGGTGAGCTGTACCGTGCGCCCGGAGCGGTCCAGCAGGGGGGATTGCAGGTATTCTTCCAGCTGCTTGATTTGCTGTGACAGGGTCGGTTGTGAGACATGTAGGGCTTCGGCCGCGCGCGTGTAACTGCCGTATTCTGCGATCGCAATCAGGTACTGCAGGGAGCGCGGAAAGATGTCCCGTCGGTCCATAGCTAATCCCTATGAGTTTGATAAATATAAAGTCTTGGATTAATAACATAACTCCTTTAGACTTGTCATTATCTCATATTAAGGCCCTATAAAATAAGTATATAAGAGAATACTGAAGTATCCTGAATCATCTAGCATGCAAGGCAGCGTGTTTGACATCCAGATATGCAGAAAATAAGAGGAGTTCAAAGTCATGCCATCTGATACCAGACAAAAAGTAATGCGGCACATTGACATTGTTGGTCAACTGCAACCAGCTCTGCATCAGCCGCAGCATGCCCCCCTTCCCACAGAGGTCGATAACGCCCACTACAGGGCCTATATGCGGACTTCGCACGATGTCGGCGGAGAGCCCGATGTGACCATCCAGTGGCACGAAAAAGAAGAGGAGCAGTGGGAGTTGAACACCTACGTGACGTGCGAGTGCCTGGCATGGCGCGGCGTATGGAATGCCGAGGAAAGACGCCGCAGGCAGAATGTTGACTTGGGGCAGACCCAGTACCTGGGCCTGCCGTACTACGGCCGCTGGCTGCTATCTGCCGCAAGGATCATGGTGGACAAGCAGCACATCACGCTCACAGAACTAATGAATAAGATTGAAGAGGTGAAAAACCGCCATGAGTAGAGGCCATCACGCTGAGAAAGCTACCGGGAAAGGCGACCCGCAATGTTTCAGAGGCGAGGCGTCGGCACCGAAATTCAAGGTTGGTGACCGTGTCCGGATCCGGGACTTGCCGGACATCTTCTACACCCGGTGTCAGGTGTATACCCGCGGCGCGGAAGGTGTGGTGGCTGTGGTCACGCACGAAAGCCCGGCCCCTGAGGATGAGGCTTGGGACAATGTCGACAAGCCCGAGTGGTTCTACATCGTGCGCTTCAAGCAAAAGGAACTCTGGCCCGAGTATCCCGACGTGTACGAGAACGATACCCTGCAGACGGAATTTTCCGAACGCTGGCTAGAGTCCGCATGAATCCAACGGGTTGAATCGATCATAAAGAGTTGTATAGAGAGGAATAATCATGGCAGAGAAACATAAGCCTGCACCTATGGTAGATGAAGTAAGTGACTTCGAGGTTCTGGAAGTTGCGGTTCGCGAGCTGGCCATTGAAAAGGGTCTGTTCAGTGCTGAGGATCATCGACGTTTTGCAGAATTTGCGCATAGCATAGGCCCCCTGCCGGCTGGGCGGCTCGTTGCCAAGTCCTGGCTGGACCCCGAGTTCAAGAAGTTGGCACTGGAGGACGGCTTCACTGCGAGCAAGGAAGTTGGCATAGACTGGCTGAACCCGACGGGATTCGGGACACCCAGCGACTATTGTGATTTGCGCGTGCTTGAGAACACCCCGTCCGTGCATCACGTGGTGGTATGCACGTTGTGCTCGTGTTACCCGAGGCCGATCTTGGGCCATTCCCCCGAGTGGTACAGGACACCCAATTATCGTCGCAGACTGGTGCGCTGGCCGCGTCAGGTGCTGTCAGAGTTTGGTCTGCAGATTCCTGCAGATGTCGAGGTGAGGGTCGAGGATTCCAACCAGAAGTGCCGTTTCATGGTCATGCCGATGCGCCCCGAAGGTACCGAGGACTGGAGTGAAGACCAGCTCGCTGAAATTGTGACGCGTGACTGCATGCTGGGCGTGGCCCTGCCACATCCGGATCGCAAGGCCGATGACAAACGGCCTGTGCACAAGGCAGCCAACCCGGTGCATGGGCACTAAAGCGGCAACGTGATGAGTGGCCAGGACAAAAATGCTGGGACTGGCCCGGTAAACCAGGAACCGGATTTTTCTTCGGTTTCATTGCTGGAGAAGGTTCGCGAGAAAGGAAAGGTCTGGGAGGATTTGGCCAGACAGTACGGCGTGGATAATCCTGAGCCCCCCTGGAAGATCAATCTGGACTCCACCTGCGAGGCACTTTCCGCTGAGCAGTGTACGCTTCCTGTACTGGAGCGCAGGAACGAGGAGGATGTGCTCTCCGAGAGCCTGTATCAGGATGTTCCTTATCCGGAGCGACAGTTGCTGGCACTTGCCCATTCGATGATTGAACGCGGATTAATTGATGAGGATGAACTGGCACTTCGCATGAAGTTTGTCAGCAAGCGTCTCAACAGTGCATGACCGATAGACGCTGAAACTAAGGACGATACTCGATGGCAAACATATTTATGAAGTCTTCATGGGGAAGCGATGACCCGACACGGGCGGCAATGGTTTTTGGGCATGCGAATGCCTTGGCAGGCGCAGGTCATGAAGTGCGGATATTTTTACTCGGTGAGGCCGTTTGTCTGGCACGTCCTGTGGTTCGCGAGAACATGGTGCCACTGGGCTGGCCGTCAGTCGCCGAGCAGTGGGATGAAGCGATCGGGAACGGCGTACGCATTGAATGCTGCGGTGCATGTTCCAGGGCCCGAGGCGTGAGTGAAGAAGATATGGCGAAAGCTGGAGCTCAGCCTGGTAACCCCACCACCTTCGTGGAAAGTGTGGAATGGTCTGACAAGATCATTGCGGAATGAAAGAGGACAGTGGCCTGAATAGACCTGATTCGACCCTTGCCTGATTTTTTTGTGCAGTGTATGTGTGTAAAACAGATGAACCGGCAAGACAGAGAAGATGAAGACCGGACGTAGAGGCAGAAAACATATATGGAAAGACGCACCGGCGTACGCATCGATATTGGCGACCTTACCCATCGCTATACTGCGAAAACCCCGCTTACCTTTGAGAAAGTCAATATCAAGGCGGAACCCGGCGAGGCACTGGTTATCATTGGCCGCTCCGGTTGCGGGAAATCAACGCTTTTGCATATCCTGGCCGGCCTGCTGGAGAAAACCAGCGGCATTGTACAGCTTGACGGAAAAGATGTTACGGAGCCTTCCTCACATTGGATAATGATGTTTCAGGCACCGCATCTTTTTCCCTGGATGACGGTAGAGCAGAATGTAGGCACTGGCTTGCGCTTTGCGCGTTGGCCGGAGGAGAAAATGAAAAAGCGGGTGGCCGAGGTGATTAATCTGGTACATCTTGATGAATTTGCGCAGAACAATACGCAAGACCTCTCCGGGGGTCAGCAACAGCGTGTTGCGCTTGCCCGCTCTTTGGTGATGGAACCCGATCTGTTGCTGCTGGATGAGCCTTTTTCGGCACTGGATGCATTCACGCGGGCAACACTGCAAAAAGATGTAAGGGCGATCTCGAAACAGTTGGGGTTTAATCTGGTGATGGTTACCCACGATATTGATGAGGCAGTCATCATGGCCGATCGTGCATTGGTCATGGCGGGTTCGCCTGGTGAGATTGTCCATGATTTCAAGGTGGATCTGGAAGATCCACGAGAAAGACAGGACCCCGAGGTTCAGGCAATGCGTGCGAACCTGATGGAAATATTTCATCAGGCGGCAGGTGTGCCTGTTGACAGTTCCAATGAGGAAGGAGACGATGCCAGTCAACAGGATGTTGAACTGGTAGGAAACTAGAATAAATATCTGAAAGTGCACTTCAGATCCTATTAACTACGAGAGTAACGATTAGAGGAATTCCGACATGAAGAAAATTTACGAAAAGCATGGCGACGGGATACAGACCGATGATCCCAGGCTCGCCATAGAGTACGACCCGCTCTTCAAGGGGGCGCTGGGTACCGGTATCAACCGGCGTGAATTGCTGCAGGTAGGAGGCCTGGCTGCCTTGGGAGGTGGAGCCGGTGCCTTGCCGATGCCCACATTCGCCAAGAAAAAGTGGGACCCGGTCATCAAGATCGGGTACATCCCCATCACGGATGCAGCCGCGCTCCTGATCGCCCACGACTTGGGCTATTTCAAGGATGAGGGCATCGATTCTGTGAAGCCGACACTGATTCGTGGCTGGTCGCCACTGGTGGAAGCCTTTGCAGCGCACCGCTTCAACCTGACGCATATGCTGATACCGATTCCGGTATGGATGCGCTACAACAACAAGTACCCGATCAAGGTCACAGCTTGGGACCACACCAACGGCTCTGCTGTTCTGGTGGGCAAGAAGAGCGGCATCAACGAGCCCAAGGACTTTGGAGGCAAGCAGTTCGCTGTACCGTACTGGTACTCAATCCACAATATTGTTTCTCAAAGGATCATGAAGGCAGCTGGCATCAAGCCGGTTATCAGGCCGCAGTCCGCGAAGCTGGCGGATGACGAGTGCAACTTCCTTGTCCTTGCGCCGCCCTCCATGCCGCCTGCGCTGGCTGCTGGAACCATCGATGGTTACTGTGTGGCTGAGCCTTTCAACGCTTTGGGTGAGCTCAAGGCTGGCGGAAAAGTGCTGCGCTTCACTGGTGATGCCTGGAAAGGACACCCCTGCTGCGTCGTCGTGATGCACGAGGAAGACGCCATGGATCCGGACCGTGCTGCTTGGGCCCAAGGGGTACACAACGCGGTAGTCAGGGCGCAGATCACGCTCGCAGAGAACAGGGAGTCCATGTCTGAGCTGCTTTCACGTGACGGCAAGGGTTACCTGCCGGTGCCGAAACAAGTCGTGAAACGGGCGATGATGTTCTACGACCCCGCCTACTACAAAAACCCGCTTGCGATCAAGCATCCGGACTGGGGACAGAACAGGATTGACTTCCAGGCATGGCCGTATCGCTCGGCCACGGAACTCGTGGTCAGTGACCTGAAGGAGACTGTGGTCACAGGTGATGCGCGATTCCTGGAGACGCTAACTCCGCAGCATGTATCCGATGATCTGGTCAATTATGACTACGTGAAGAATGCGTTGGAAGCTAATCCGAAATGGAGAAATGATGCGAGTGTGCCGCAGGAAGGCGATCCGTACATTCGATCCGAGGTGTTCGTACTTTGAGTAACGGCAAAGTGGATGTGGTGGATGTCGATGCGGATTCTTCCGCAGCGGCACTGAAGGCTGCACAAAACAGGAAAAAAGCCAAGTCGATGGGCAAGAGCCTGTTCAACTGGGCTGCCGGCCTGGCGATCCTTTTTGCGCTTTGGTGGTTGGGTGGGTATCTCATCTACCTCAACCCCGATACCACGAACTTCAGTGACTTCGGACCGATCCCGACGTTCAAGGCATTTCCGGAGCTGTTTGCGATTGGCAAGATCCAGGCAGCGGTCTTTACCAGTGGCTATCGTCTGGGGGCAGGGCTGCTCATTGCGATTGTCGTTGGGATACCCATCGGAATCCTGCTTGGGCGCAGCGTGGTCTTTCGTGAGCTCAGCAATTCGCCATTTCAGTTGATCCGTATGATCAGCCCGCTTTCCTGGGAGCCCATCGCCGTGATCGTGTTTGCCACCTGGAACGGGGCAATCGTATTCCTGATCGCGGTCGCCGCGATCTGGCCCGTCGTCTTTGCTACGGCAGCCGGCCTGGCGAAGGTGGACCCTGCCTGGTTCAAGGTGGCCCGCAACCTGGGTGCCAAGCCCTGGCACATGGTGACGGAAATTATCCTGCCAGCCATCATGTTCGATATCCTGACGGGCGTACGGCTCGCGCTGGGTGTCGGATGGATTGTGCTGGTACCGGCAGAGTTTCTCGGGGTGACCTCGGGACTTGGCTATTCCATTGCGGATGCCAGGGAGACGCTCTCGTATGACCACTTGACGGCGATGGTACTGACTATCGGGATCATGGGCTACATACTTGACAGCTCCTGCGCGATGATGATCAAGAAGTACAGCTGGCACCATTGAAGATAAGCAAATACCGAACGAACACAGACTAATTTGCTGCATTAACTAAATCGAGGAAAAAGATAACTATGCAAAATCAGATAGCAACCAGAGCAAAACTGCATGATGGAACGATTTCGAAGGCAACATGGCGTCCCTTACAGATTGCCACTGCCTTTTTGTTGGGTGCCGTAATTTTGTACGGTGTGGGCTTTGCAAATTCGGCTGCAGTGCACAACGCGGCCCATGATGTTCGCCATACCCAAGTTTTCCCTTGCCACTAGGCATTTGGGAAACCTCACAGGAAACTGCTGAGAATTCCTCTCGATGGCTTGGCCATGGTCATGATGACCGTGGCCAAGCCTGTATTTTTGGCTGGCTTGTAAATAAAAATACAGGTCGCCATCCCGTACGATAAATCCTTCTCGGACGAAAGTCCGTCCTACCTGTCTGGAAACCCACCTCTGCTGAGGCAAGGCGTCGTGCAGCTCCTACAGTAATACTTGTACAGCATGGTCCGCACCCAAATGTACGGACGAAACTCCAGGATCAGTTTCTCTGTCAATGCTCCATTTTGCTCGCTGGTTGAAGGAGCCCAGTGCTAAACCCGGGAACCTGCACGAACGATCAGGTGTATGTAAGACTTGGGTTTCAAGATCACAATGTTGAGAGCGGAGCTGCAACTATGCGATTCAGCTTCCAGAGTGGCCGACTATCTGAAATTCAACACACGACTATTTGAAAGTGCACACTTGGGCAGTTAAAGCAAGCGGCTGTTAGCTGATGCGGTCATGCATTGTGGCTTTGCCCGTGTACTGGCTGCTCAGGTGATTGGATCGGCTTCCGTGGATTTTGCTACCCAATTCCTATTGAAGGGTGAGCCTCACCTAGTGATTCGTACAAGAGATTGCGATTAACACTAGATCTTTGCACAAAAAAAGAGGGGTGCAATCTGCACCCCTCGGATTAGTGTAAGTCCTGCCTTCCAATGAAGGCTGCTTACCAAGTTGTTATTTGAAGCGGTATTGCAGCAGTGTCCAGAACTTCTCGGTGTCTGTGGAGAATCCGTCCTCACTCTTGAAGTCCGTGTACTTGATTGCAAACAGGAATTTGCCCATGAAGGGCTTACCCCACAGGATGCCCCATTCATCTCCATAATCAGAAATGCGATTGGTTCCTGACATGTAGGACCTGTCTGTGCTGTAGTCGTGGTAATTAATGACAAGCTTGTTCTTGCCAATCTTGTTACCGAACAGACCCAAAACAGTCAGGGTAATGCTGGTGTCTTCAATGCCGCCAAGAGGCGTTGCTGAACCACCAGGGGCAGCAACAAACTTATCAGCCCAGCCGTTGAAGGCGTGTACTGTAGCCAGAGGGGTTTGTATGGCATTGTTGCCGTTACTTTCCAAGACCTCGTACCCTACTCTTATCTGATAGGTAGGTTCACCAATGGGCATGAAGCCCAGGTTATCGACCCGTGTGCCGCCAAACCTGACTCCGAACTCAATGTTGTAGTAATCATTGTCATCCAAATGGCTCGCCGCATCATCAGTTGGGTCCTGGTTCGCCCACTCTAGTTCGCTCTGTATATCCAATCTATCACTGATTTCGTGTCTGCCCAGGAAACGGACACCAAAGGTCTCCGAGTCAAATATCACCGGACCTATAAAATCAGGCGCCATTCCTGTGCCCTCCATGAAGGGGGTGCGTGGATTATTATCGAAATCGAGTAGATACCCATATGCAACGATTTTGCCGTTGAACTGCGGGAGCTTGTAGGAGATGTTGATCAGGTGAGAGTCATCCATTTTCCACTCATTGAAAACGGAATCTGGGCCAAAGAGCCGCTTCACCTTGTCAAGGTAGGAGTAAGAAATCCCAAGTTTTCCAAACGACTTGTCTACCCTGAAGGCATCCATTGCCACGTTGTTCCCACGCCAGATCACATCTCCAACCCATCTGTGGTTGTCATAAATGATAGTTTGACGCCCTAATTTGAACGAAAGAGGACCATCGCATGGCCCGGGTGCACTTGGACAACCACCCGTTGGAGCACGCCACCCGATATAGGCTTCATTGATCTCCTCAAAATCATTGTCCGGGATAATGGCATACCCCTCGGCATGCCGATTAACTGCGGGTATGAAAGGTGGGCCAGTGCGTGTTCCGCCGAACGGCGCTGGCCACCATGCATCAGGTTGTCCAGCACGTTTTGAGCCAAAGGCAGCACCTTGCAGAGGAGTATTGAAATCTCCATCAAGGTTTAGTGCCCTGTCCGAGTTCAGTACATCATTGACCTCTCCCTCGATCCGGGCATAGAAACCATGGAAGCGACCCGTGGTGTAACCGAGTGCATTGCGCAAGACGATCATATCGGCCTTGTCGGTGTGAGCAAGAGGGTGGCCGCTCGGAAAATCATCTTCCACGCTCTCAAAGCGCACACGTGACCAGAAATCGAATCGGCCGTTGGTCAACGCTTGACCCATATGCGTGTGGTCCGGCGTCATTTTGTGATGGGGGTTGTGATGGGTGTTGGGAACATCCGGCAAGCCCACCGCTCCGACACCCTGCGCAAGCACCAAAATGGCTGCGGCCATGAGACATGGCAGAGGTTTAAAGTTGACCATGGTTTTACTCCTCCCGTGCAAGGGTTTTGGCCAGATTGTCCTAGAGTAACCCAGCCATAACAGTTTCAGGATCCTGTGTTATATGCTTTTTTTAAGCTTACTCCCTTAACGCAAGCTTAATAAGCTATCTATAGTAAATTATCGCTTTCCCGTCCAAGACTTTATCATTATTGAAACCATAGATTATAACTATGGACCAATTAATAGTTATTACATTATAAGGGTGTAGGCAATAAATACAATTGCCTGCGAGCCTTCACCCTGTACAAAAATCAAGACCTTACGTCCGCAATCCGGGTATTCTGGCACATGCCCGATGGGATTGGCGGAAGCCCCGTGAAGCTTTTTTCAGTCGACGGCTGGGTCCGGCGCCTTGAGCCACTTCGAATCGGTTACCACCGGTGCCGTCAGCGTATGCAGAAATGCCTCGATCTGCTTGATTTCCTTGCGCCTCAAGGACAGTACCTTGGCCTCGTTGTGTCCGACCATGGCAGCAGGCGCACGGTCATAATGATCGATGACTTCCTCAAGCGTTGCCAGCTGCCCCGCATGCATGTAGGGGGCAGTCTTTGCGGTATTCCTGAGTGACGGGGTCTTGTGAGCCCCCACCAGGTTGTCGCCGGTTCGGATGAAGCGCAGCTCGGTGCATTCCCTCGGGTTGATGTCACTGAAATCCCCCCGGCAGTTGAACGGGTCCTCCAGCACGGGCTGCACTGCTTTGATCCGGCCCTTGCTCGGCAGCGAGCTTGGGCTGGACAGCACGGCCGTGTTATGGAACTCGTGATTGGTGAGAAGCGGGCCGTTATGGCAGTTGATGCACTGTGCCTTGCCGATAAAGAGCCTCAGGCCGGCACGTTCATCCTTGCTCAGGATCTCGGGGGGTTTATGGTCTCCTGCTACCAGCACCTCCACGTAGCGATCGAAACGCGCTGCTCCTGGTATTAACAAACGCTCATAGGCGGCGATGGCCTTGCCGATATTCACGAACACCCTTGTCACCGCTTGCTGATCCTGTGGGTCCATGGACTGCCAGTTCTCATCCAGGTGCTTGTCGCCTACGGGGCCTGCGGCCGCTGGGAAACGCGAAGCATCGGAGAAATCATCCAAAGGTCCGAACAGCTTCTCGTACTGTGCACGGTAGTGCTCATCTTGTGCGACGAGGTGCACAAGCTGCATGCGTGAGCCTCCGTGTTCCAGCGGGTTTTCAAGCGGGGACAGGGCCTGGGACCAGAGGCTGTCCTTGCGCCCGTCCCAGAACATCCAGGGACTGTAGGCTGCACCGACGATGCTCATGGTGTTTCGCTTGCCGGTGCCGAGACCTTTGGCAACTTCCAGGCCGTCCGTGAAAGAGTGCTCGGGACGGTGACAGCTTGCACAGGAGACTTGCCCGTTGGCGCTCAGGCGCTTGTCGAAAAAAAGACGGTGGCCGAATTCTGCAGCCTGCAGGTCATCGGCCACGGTATTGCCCTTGCCCGCTGGCAAGGGGGGAAGGTTTTCGATCCAGAGCGAGCGAATCAGGGTGATTTCCAAATCCGTCCAGGCCTTGCTGCTCAGGCTGGACTGGGCATACCACCAGGCACCGGCGAGAAGGGCCAGAACGGCTACTGCAAGCATGCCCCGTACCGCTTTCGACATGGTGTGCCTACAGGTTCAGGTCAAAGGTCACGCGGTCTGAAATTTGATCCTGCCGGATCAGGAGCGTGACCTGCCACCAGCCGCCCATGTGGAACTTCATGCCCTCGAGCAGGTAGTCCCCGCCGCCCAGATTTTGCGTGACCCTCGGCCGTGTCGGCAGCCCGTGGTCGTGGTCCGGCATCCCTCCCTCGACCTCAACGGTGGCATCGGCGACGGGTTTGCCCGAACGGTCCTGGATGTGCAGCGTCCATGCGTGCATGGTGTTGATCGCGATTGGATCGAGATGGCTGGTGAAGCGAACCTCGAAGTGTTGCTCATCCGAGAGCCCGGATGCCTCGGTAATGGGTTGTGCGGAATTGCCCTGCGCCCATGCGAGCGCCGCGTACACGCAAAGCACGGCAAAGGTAGCTTTAATGATTCTCACAGGCTCAGTCCATGTCACCTGACGAGTTTCCGCGTTTCAAGAGCCTGCGTATGCGCGCATAGCCGCCGCTCATCAGCCAGTAATTCAGCTGCAGGAACACGGCCAGTGCGATGAACCAGGGAATCAACCCCCAGTCCGCCCCGCCCACCCGGAATGGAAAGATGGCCGTGTACGTCTGGCTGTGATCAGGGCTTTTGGCGGTAACGATGCCGATGTAATTGCCTTCCTCGGTAAACCGGTACAGGGCGAGAAACGTGCCGTCTGGTTCGATCAGGGGAGGCTGGTGAAACACGGTGTTGCGCTGCACACCCTCTTTTATGTCATTCCATCTTGCAAACCGCCCGCGATTGTCGACGTCCTCGATGATGCGAAATTCAACCGGGACTTCTCTCAGGCTGTCGTGCAGGTATTCGAGCACGAATACGCTCTCATCGGCATGGGGGATATCCTCGCACCATTCCTCGTGCTGGCTTTTCTGCGGCTGGTAGATTTTGAAATGGGCCTTGTAAAAGCCGATCTTGATAAAGCAAAGGTCATCCTCCAGGAATACACCTCCGTGCGCATGGACGTCCGGGTATGGCCACAGGACCAGACAGGCCAGAAGAAGTGCTGCGCGTGCCGAGGAAGTGTACGTCAAGATTCAGGCGGTTGCGCACTCAGTACGCCACGGGATGCAGTGCGCCCTGTCGGGCACAGCCGCAGCTTGCCGGTACGGGAAAATCAGTGCCCGGATGCGTGATGGTGTTCGACAACGGGCGCTTCGTCTACCCCGAAAAACTCGGCGCGCGACAGGTACGTGTAGTCCCCTTCGATGGACATCATGCCGATGAGCACCAGCAATGCCAGGGGCGGCAGCAGGATTGCGGTGATCAGTGCCAGCCGCTCCCACGCCATGTGCATGAAGATCGCGACGATGAAGCCCGCCTTGAGCATCATGAAAATCAGGATCAGGTTCCATCTCAGGTAGCCCTGGAGCTGGTAGAAATCCACCATGTAGGAAAACGCACTGAATACGAATAGCAGCACCCAGATCCCGATGTAGATACTGAGTGGATGTTGTTGACCTTCTTCTGCAGCCGCCATGATTGTTGCCCTCTACCAAAGATAAAAGAATGCGAAGATGAATACCCAGACCAGATCGACGAAGTGCCAGTACAGCCCGGCGATCTCGACGATGTCGTAGCCCTTTTTCTCGTAACGTCCGTTCATGACACCGATGGCCACGTAGGTCAGATAGGCGACCCCACCGCTGACATGTAAGCCGTGAAAGCCGGTGATCATGAAAAAGCTGGCCCCGAACTGAGCGGCGCCAAACGGGTTGCCCCAGGGGCGAATTCCTTCATCGACGATGAGCTTGGTCCACTCAAAGGCCTGCATGCCCACGAACGTCAGGCCGAAGGCTGCGGTGATGAACAGCAGGACCGCGGTTTTCATGCGGTCGCGCCGGTAGCCGTAGTTCACGGCCAGCGCCATGGTACCGCTGCTGGTGATCAGGACAAAGGTCATGATCGCAATCAGGATCAGCGGGATCGGATCACCGCCGAAGCTCAGGGCGAAGATTTCGCTGGCGTTGGGCCAGGGTACGGTGGAACTGATACGGACCTTCATGTAGCCCACCAGGAAAGACGTGAAAACGAAGGTGTCGCTCAACAGGAAGATCCACATCATGGCCTTGCCCCAGTGGACCTTGAACACCTCTTTTTCGGCGCTCCAGTCTGATACCAGATCCGTTACGGCATCGTGGGCTAAAACTGCATTTCCCGGGCTTTGTGCCATGTTTTTTCCTTGTCCCCTTATTTAAGTCGATAGCAGTAACGCAAACAGGCCCAGCCAGACCAGCAGCAGAAAATGCCAGTAAATGGTGCAGAGCTCAACGCTCATGCGAATCTTGTACGCTTCAATTTGATTCTGCAGTTTGAAGACCGTTGTGCTCCAGACCCAGAGCCCGCCCAGCATGTGCAGGGCATGGATTGCCGTCAACACGTAAAAGAAGGAATTGGCCGGATTCGTGGACAGGAAGTAGCCTTGTTCCTGCAGGCCCTGCCAGGCCCACAGCTGCCCCGCGATGAAGGCAAAGGTGAGCAGGCCTGCAATCAGCAGGTTTGCCCGTACTCCTTTGATCTTGTTCTTGACCACGGCATTGCGTGCGCGCTGGAAGAACACGCTGCCCAGAATCAAAAGGGCCGTGTTGAACCACAGGATGTCAGGTTCTGCAAGCGGGCGCCAGTCGCTGAGGTCCATGCGCTGGAAGTAGGCGCTGACGAACAATGAAAACAGTGAAGCCGCGACGCACAGGAACACGACAAGTCCGATTTTCGCGGCAGGAATGGAATACGCCCCGCCGGCATGATGCTGGCCGATGGGCCCTTCCTCTGCCCAGGGCTGGACGTTGATGGTCTGGAAGATGAGCCAAAACACCACGCCGCCCATGATCAGGGCCAGTACAATCAGTGTCGCCGTCATGTTCTAAACGTCGCCCTCACCCCGGGTGTACTTGCTGGGGGGTTCATTTTGCGGAATGAAGTCCTCCTTGGCTCCGGGGACGCTGTAGGAGTATGCCCAGCGGTGAACCACCGGCAGCTCCTTGCCCCAGTTGCCGTGCTTGGGAGGATAGTCCGGGGTCTGCCACTCGATCGTGGTGGCCCGCCACGGGTTGCGCGGCGACTTCCTGCCCTTGAACAGGCTCCAGAAGATATTGATCAGGAACAGGAACTGTGCTGCGGCAACCACCAGTGCTGCAATCGTGATACTGAGATTTGCGGCCTGTACGCTGTCCGGCAGAAACTCCGTGGTGCCGTTGGCATAGTAGCGCCGCGGTACGCCCAGTATGCCGATGTAATGCATCGGCAGGTAGATTGCGTAGGTGCCCAGGAAGGTCAGCCAGAAATGGATTTTCCCCATCGCATCATTGAGCATCCGCCCGGTCAGCAGGGGGAACCAGTGATAAATGCCTCCGAATACCACCAGGAAGGGTGACACACCCATCACCATATGGAAGTGCCCGACCACGAAGTAGGTGTCGGAAAGCGGCACGTCCACGACCACGTTGCCGAGGAACAGCCCCGTGATGCCCCCGTGGATGAACGTGAAGATGAAACCGATTGCAAACAGCATCGGGACGGTCAGATGAATGTTTCCGCGCCACAGCGTAAGCACCCAGTTGTACACCTTGATGGCCGTGGGTACCGCGATGATCAGTGTGGTCGTGGCAAAGAAAAAGCCGAAATAGGGATTCATCCCGCTGACATACATGTGGTGCGCCCAGACGACGAAGCTCAGGCCCCCGATCGCCACGATGGCCCAGACCATCATGCGGTATCCGAAGATGTTCTTGCGGGCATGGGTGCTGATCAGGTCGGAGACGATTCCGAAGGCCGGCAGCGCCACGATGTAGACTTCGGGGTGACCGAAGAACCAGAACAGGTGCTGGAACAGGATGGGGCTGCCGCCCTCGTGGGACAGATTCTCACCCAGTGAAGAGATTGCCGGCATGAAAAAGCTGGTATCCAGGGTCTTGTCCAGCGTCATCATGATGACGCTTACGAGCAGTGCCGGGAACGCCAGCAGGCCCAGAATCGTGGCCATGATGATGCCCCATACCGACAAGGGCATGCGCATCAGGGTCATGCCACGCGTGCGCGCCTGGAAGGCTGTCGTCACATAGTTGAGCCCGCCCATCGTGAACGCGACCACGAACAGGCCAAGCGATACGGTCATGCAGATGATGCCCCAGTCCGCACCCGCGGTACCTTCCGTAATGGCCTGTGGAGGGTACAGGGTCCAGCCTGCACCGGTGGGCCCTTCTGGAACGAAGAAGCTCGCACACACGACGATGACAGACAGCAGGTATACCCAGTAGCTCAGCATGTTCATGTACGGGAAGGCCATGTCACGGGCGCCGCACATCAGCGGTACCAGCACGTTGCCAAATCCGCCCAGGAAAAATGCCGTGAGCATGAAGACGATCATGATCATGCCGTGCATGGTGACGGCCTGGTAGTACTCGTCAGGCTGTATGAAGTCGAAAACCCCGGGGAAGCCCAGTTGCAGGCGCATCAGGCCGGACAAGATCAGCGCAACCACTCCGACGGCCGTCGCGGTGATGATGTACTGGATGCCGATGATCTTGTGATCCTGGCTCCAGACATACATGCCGATCCATGTCTTCGGATGGGCAAGTTCTTGTTCTTTATCGGCTAATGCAACATGCGCCATTCTGGCTTCTCCTCAACTGTATGCTATGGGTACTGTATTCGTTTCGCACCGTGTCTTCAAATAGGACCTGCGGAGTTCAATGCCTGCCTAAAACGTATTGATGTACGCGACCAGATCATCGATTGTCTTGTCATTCAGACTGAGCACCATGGATTCCATCTGCCGTCCGGTCGCATCCTGCGGATGTGCACCCCGTATGCCCTGTTTGAAATTCCTGAGCTGGGCAGCCAGGTACCAGTCGCTCATGCCTGCAAGGCGCGGGGCATTCACCGCCCAGCGACCTTCACCCTTCTTGCCATGGCACTTGCCGCAGGTGGTATACAGGTCCCGACCGTTGTCCACGTCTCCCTGGACCGTCTGTTGTGCAGGCTCGTCCGGAAGCGTCTGGATATAGGCCGCGAGATCATGGATCAGGGTGTCGTTGACGAGACCCGCCGCCATGGGCGCCATCTGCTGGCCCAGAACATCCTCGGGGTTTGAGCCCCGGATGCCGTCCCTGAAATAGGTCAGCTGGCGTTTCAGGTACCAGTCTTCCTGGCCGCTCAGCTTGGGCGCATTCAGTGTGTGGTTGCCTTCCCCCTGAATGCCATGGCAGGCCGCGCAAATCTGGTACTGGGCCTGACCCGCCTGTGCATTTCCGGGTTCCATGGCAGACAGCATCGCATAGGTGGGTTGTTGAGCGAGCCACTCATGGAATTGCTCTTCTTCCACCACGGTGACCTTGCCGCGCATGGTGTGATGGCCGATTCCGCACAGTTCCTCACAGAGGATTTCGAAGGTACCGACACGCGTGGGGGTCAGCCATTGCCACGTGACCATGCCGGGTACCAGATCCATTTTCACGCGAAACTGGGGCACCGTGAAGTTGTGCAGGACATCCTTGGAGCGCAGCAGGAACTTGATGGGCAGGCCGATGGGGATGTGTACTTCGTTGCCTTCGATCAGAACGTCATCCTGGCCATACGGGTCTTCGTCGTTCATGCCGAATGGATTGTCGATGCTGATCTTGCGGCTGTCCGTAGTGCCCAGCTGACCATCCTTGCCCGGGAAGCGGAAGGTCCACTGCCACTGCTGCCCGACCACCTCCACAATGGCCGCATTTTCAGGCGGCGACACGAATTTGCCCCACACGATCAGTCCTGGAGCAAGCATGGCGACGACGCCAACTGTCGTGATCGCGGTGAGCCAGCCTTCCAGCTTCTTGTTTTCAGGTTCGTAATCGGCGCGCTGGTTCTTGTCCTTGTTGCGGTACTTGATGATGCAGTACGCCATGAACAGGTTGGCCGCCACAAAAACTATGCCGCATACGATGAAGGTAATGGTCACCGTCGTGTCGATGGCAGTCCAGTTCGAAGCAATTTCCGTGAAGTACCACGGGCTCATAAAATGGAAGACGACCGATCCCACTACCAGAACGATCAATATAATGGCTATGGCCATGTTCTAGACTCCTTAGTCATTCCAATACGGCGGTTGCACTGGACTTGCATCAGGCTCACCAGATAATTCCACCACTGCATCCGCAATCCACAAATATCAGGGTAAACAGGCCCAGCAGGTAAA
Source organism: Gammaproteobacteria bacterium (assembly GCA_965205685.1). Taxonomy (GTDB): domain Bacteria; phylum Pseudomonadota; class Gammaproteobacteria; order UBA4575; family UBA4575; genus WTFY01. The sequence goes on from OZ242174.1 coordinate 451,797, forward strand.
GGACGGAAAAGCCGAACAGCCTGCGCGTGCTCTGGTGGGTAATCGGTTTGCGAACAAAGTCTATGGTCAAAAGCAGGTAGGTTATTCCAAGTACGATACTGAGTACCAGATAGACGGGGCCCACGACCTCAAGCCAGTACATCGCCGTACTCAGGGGCACCAGGGCAACGGTATACAGCAGCATGCGGGTCTTCGTGGCCTGCTGTCCATGGGTCACCGGCAGCATCGGCAGGCTGGCCTGCCTGTACTCATCGGATCTCAAAAGGGCCAGTGCCCAGAAATGTGGAGGTTGCCACATGAACATGATTGCGAACATGGCCAATGCGGGCAGGCCGATGTCATTGGTTACGGCTACCCAGCCGATAACAGGGGGCAGTGCACCGGCCACCCCGCCAATTTCAGTGCATAAAGGGGATGCGCGCTTCAGCCAGACGGTGTACACCACTACATAGAAAAACGTGGTCGCTGCAGCCAGGTACGCGGTCAGGGGGTTCACCAGGTAAAAAAGAATTGCAAAGGACCACAGACTGAGCATGACGCCCAGCCACAGGGCCTGTTGCGGATGCAGGCGGGAACACGGCAATGCACGCATGCGCGTTCGCGCCATGCGTTTGTCCACTTCCCGGTCCACATAATTGTTGAGGGCTCCACTTGCCGATGACGCGAGCCCCGTCCCCAACAGGGTGAAGATGATCAGGTCCAGGGGCAAGGTACCGCTGCCTGCCAGCCACATTCCCGCAAACGTGGTCACCAGCACGAGAGTCGTGATTCGTGGTTTGCACAACTCAACGAAGTCACTGGCCTGGTCGCGGACTGCTGTGATGGTCGCGTTCATTATCTAAAACACTTCCTGTGAGCCCTGTGGCACATGAACGATATTCTCATCTTGGGTCGGCTGGATTGGGATCGTGACAGGTCCGTCAGTGTGTACAGGGAAATACGGGTGGCATGGAGTCTTTGAAAAAGTCTATCGGGACGGCTGGCGGGTGCAGGCCAGTAGGGACCTGTTTTTCACAGGCCAAACTCCGGCATCCAGAAGGTGCACACCCTTTTGCATGACTACTCGCAAATGAATCAAAAATAGCATCGCTGGTTCAGGCTCTTGTCTTTGGCTCCGTGATCGGAGCTCAAGGCCCTGTGTCACCCAAACCCATTAACAATTGCAAAAACACATTTCGGCATCTTGATGGCTCAGTGCCGCAGCTGCCTTGCCTTAATTGCCTCACGGCGTGGGCTCATTGCATTATGCAAAACCCGACCGCCCATCAAGATACCAAAGTGACCGGGAAAAGGTACCTGCCTGATATGGATAATTCCCGGATTCTGGCCAATGGGAACCATTCTCAAATACTTTGTTGCGCCGTCCTGCCTGCAGGGTGTCAGCGAACTGCACGAAGCCCTTGCACAAGCCCCTGTGCGAGGCTCGAAATGGATACATTTCAAGGTTTTGCATGCGGGGAATTCAGCCACGGACAGGTCAACGGGCGATTAAAATCGAAGGTCCGGTATGCTAGCATGCAAGAAAAGCCAAATGGGGGAGGGTAGTTGCATGAGACAGGCCTTTTTCTCTGCAAAAGCAGGCAATTCAATCATCGCGGTAGCCGCGGCCGCATTTTTCCTACTGATCGGTGTGCCGAAAGCGGATGCTGCAGACTCCGGATGGTACGTCGGGGCAAGCCTTCCGGTAATGTACATTGATGACTCGGACACCACTACCACGGGCAGTAATGCTGGCGGTCTGTTGCATGGCAATCCAGTACCGCCAAGCACATACCGGGGGAAAGCCGTCACCAAATACGATACTGGCTACAAGCTGGAAGGTGTCATCGGTTACGAGCTTTTTCCAAATGTTCGCATAGAGCTTGAGCTGTTTTACTCGGAAGCTGATGTGGATAAGCTCACCTACAGCGACGTAAGTACCACCATTGTCATTCCACAGGGAAATCACCCTGCAGTACATGTTCCCGGAGAAACACATCCTCCAGTATCCGGCTCCGCTGAACAGCTAGGAGCCATGCTCAATCTGTGGTATGACATCGATCTTGGCTCCAAGTGGACGCCTTATGTTGGGGTCGGAGTCGGTGTGATTGAGGTTGACTTCGGTGACGTCAAATATGACGACAATGCACTGGCACAGCACGTAGCAGATGAGGTGTATCTGATGCAGAACCCGATGGTGCCTCGGGACGCCTACCTCGCGGTCAGGCCCCCACTCCCGTCAGGGTATGTGCCCGGAGTCTCCACGACGGATACTGTGTTTGCCTATCAGGCAGCTGCGGGAGTCAGTTATCAGTGGCAGGACAATATCGTGTTGCGCTTGGGTTATCGTTACCAGACCTCGGATGACCTGCAATTCAAGGGCAGAGGAAATGCTTTTGGTAACACGGTCAACACCAAAACGGATTTTGATGTCCAGTTCATAGAAATCGGTTTCCGTTACCATTTCTGAGAGCAGCAAGGCCGGGTAGTTTCTGAAAACCCGGGAGTTTTGCCCGGGCTCTATTGAGCCGGGGATGCGGGCAGTTGGCTGTCGCTTGGCTGCGCCCTCAGTTTCAGGCGCTGGAGTATGGTTGTTGCAATCTCCTCGATCGAGATGGAGGTGCTGTCCAGGTAGGGCAACCGTGTCGCCCTGAAAATGGCTTCTGCGCGGTGCACTTCATACTCGCACTGCTCAAGGGATGCATACTGGCTGTCAGGCCGCCTTTCCTGGCGGATCTTGTGCAGTTGGCGCGGTGACAGGGTGAGTCCGAACACACGTTCCTGAACGCCTGCAATCGCCTTCGGCAGGGCAGAGCTCTCGAAGTCGGCATCAGCCAGAGGGTAGTTCGCCGCCTTCAGGTTGTAATGCATGGCCAGGTACAGGCAGGTCGGCGTCTTGCCGCTTCTGGAGACTCCCGTGAGCACGATATCCGCGTTTGCCAGGTCAATAATTTTTGTTCCATCATCATGGTTTAGCGTAAAATCCAGCGCTTCGATGCGCTGCACGTATTTCAGCGGACTGCCTACCCCGTGAGTTTCGCCGACCGCGTGCTTGGCCTTCGTGCCCAGGCGGGATTCCAGTTGCGGGATGAAGGTGGAGAAGATATCCAGCACCGGAATGTCGTGAGATTGAAAAAGGTCGATCAGGGACTTGTCCGTCAGGCTGGTGAACACGATCGGTGGGGCAGGTTCTGCCTCCATGACGGCCGAGATACTTGCGATCACGCGTTGCACCTCCTGCGCATTGGTGACGAATGGAAAGACCGTCTTGACGAACTCCGTGTCCGGGAATCGTGCGAACAGGGACTGGCCCAGGGATTCGATGGTGATCCCGGTGCTGTCTGAAATGAAGAACACCTTTTGTTTTTTGGCCGCCATCTTGTAAATATAACCGATGAAATGAACCGCTGTACGATCGATCTTGCCGAAATTGGAACCAAGGACGGACCCCGGGTTGGAGGCAAGAATGCCTCCCTGGGCGAGATGATTCGCAATCTCGATACGCTGGGGGTGCGGGTACCCGGTGGATTTGCGACAACCTCGGAAGCCTTCCACATGTACCTGCAGGCCAATGGCCTGACGAAGAAAATCACAAGCCAGCTGGAGACCCTGGACGTGGAGGACATCCCCAGGCTGACCGAGGTCGGAAAGACCATACGCGGATGGGTCCTGGAGGGCGAGTTGCCCGTTGAACTGCACACGGCGATCACCGAAGCCTACCAAGGGTTGGAGGCGCGAACCCGCCCGGATGTGGCCGTCGCCGTGCGTTCCTCGGCCACTGCCGAAGACCTGCCGGAGGCTTCATTTGCGGGCCAGCAGGAGAGCTACCTGAATGTGCGCGGGATCATCGACGTGCTGGCTGCGGTCAAGCTGGTGTTTGCATCCCTGTTCAATGACCGCGCCATCGCCTACCGGGAGGAGAAAGGCTTCGGGCATGACGGGCTCGCACTCTCGGCCGGCATCCAGCAGATGGTTCGAAGCGATCTGGCGGCAAGCGGCGTGATGTTTACCCTGGATACGGAATCCGGCTTCCGGGACGTGGTGTTCATCACGGCAGGCTACGGGCTGGGAGAGACCATCGTGCAGGGCCAGATCAACCCCGACGAGTTTTATGTGTCAAAGGCGGCCCTGGGCCGTGAGTGTCCGGCCATCATCCGGCGTGCCTGCGGCAGCAAACTGCAGAAGATGATTTACAAGAAGGGTGGCAGCGGCACGGAAACCGTGGCCGTGCCGGAATCCCTGCAGAACCGTTTTTGCATTTCCGATGCGGATGTCGAGTCCCTGGCACGCATGGCCGTGGCGATTGAGCGGCATTACGGACGTCCGATGGACATCGAATGGGCCAAGGACGGATCCGACCAGCAGTTGTACATCGTGCAGGCCCGTCCCGAAACCGTGCAGAGCATCGAGCACAAGGTGATCGAGAAATTCCTGCTGAAGGAAACCTCGCAGGTGCTGGTAACGGGCCGAAGCATTGGGCAGCGCATCGGCGCCGGCCGGTCCCGGGTCATTCCTTCACTGGCCGAAATCGAACAGTTGCGCGCCGGCGAAGTGCTGGTCACGGACATGACCGATCCCCACTGGGAGCCCGTGATGAAACGCGCTGCAGCCATCGTCACCAACCGCGGCGGGCGCACCTGCCATGCGGCCATCATCGCACGCGAGCTGGGGGTGCCTGCGATCGTCGGATGCGGGGACGCCACCGATGCCCTGCAGTCCGCCCGGGAGATCACGGTATCGTGTGCGCAGGGAGACACCGGCCACGTGTATGAAGGGCTGCTCGAATTCGAGATCAACAAAACCCAGCTGGACAGGATGCCCGATATCCCGTGCAGGATCATGCTCAACGTCGGCGACCCCGAGCAGGCCTTTTATTTCTCCCAGACACCCAATGCGGGGGTCGGGCTGGCGCGCCTGGAGTTCATGATCAACAAGACCATCGGCGTGCACCCTCGGGCACTCATCGATTTTGACCAGTTGCCGGATGATCTCAGGGCACAGATCGAGATGCGCAGCGGCGCCTATGCGGACCCGCAGACATTCTTTGTCGAGAAGCTGACCGAGGGCATCGCGACCCTGGCAGCCGCCTTTGAAGGCAAGCCCGTGCTGGTCCGGCTGTCGGACTTCAAGTCAAACGAGTATGCGAACCTGCTGGGCGGCAAGCTGTATGAGCCCCCGGAGGAAAACCCGATGATCGGATACCGGGGCACATCGAGATACCTGTCTGAGCTGTTCGCGCCCTGTTTCGAAATGGAATGCCGGGCGTTGCGCACCGTGCGCAACGAGATGGGATTTACCAATATCCAGATCATGGTCCCCTTCGTGCGCACCCTGGAGGAGGCCGAAAGTGTCACCGCGCTGCTGGGCGAACACGGTCTGGCGCGCTCGGAAAACGGTCTCAAGGTGGTCATGATGTGCGAGGTTCCCTCAAACGCAGTGCTGGCCGAGGATTTCCTGCGATATTTTGACGGCTTTTCCATCGGCTCGAACGACCTGACGCAGATGACGCTCGGCCTGGACCGGGACTCCGAACTCGTGGCCGGGCAGTTCAATGAACAAAACGAGGCGGTCCTGCAGCTGGTAGGCCAGGCCATCCGTGCCTGCCGCAAAGCCGGCAAGTACGTGGGCATCTGTGGACAGGGGCCTTCGGATTTCCCTGAATTTGCCTACTGGCTGGTCGAGCAGGGCATTGACAGCATCTCGTTGAATCCGGATTCCGTGATCAATACCTGGGTGCACCTGTCAAAATACAGGCGCTGAAGCCGTGCCCTAGGCGGGTCCCTTCTAGCAACTTGTCCAGCTTGTACGACTTGTGCCATACGTACGCACAGGAACGGTATGAAGAGCTTACTAAGTGGAAGTACCCGGTCACGGGTGGGTAGGAGACTAAATCATTGACTCCTGAGCGACATGAACTGAACTAGGGGGCTCGGCTTACCATCAGCCAGGAACTCGGCCATGAGCGCAAACAGGTAGCGGTAGCTTATCTTGGTCGATAATGCTGCAAGAGTTTGGCTGCATGCCTAGGAATGTCGCTATACCAAAAACTAGTGCACTGCTTGCGCTTTGCTTTGGGTCGTCACAGATAAAAAGAATAGGCTCGAAATACCTCTTTGCTGAAGTCCAAAATCCATATGACCCGGTTTTGTTGACGAGGAGACTGGGATGCCTAACGTAAAACCACTAATTTGTGCGGCATTTTCGGAAGCGCTCACACATCATCAGGAAACTATGGGAATCTGGATTAAAGCCTCACACACAGTTGGAAGTTTATTGCCAGACTCCGAACTCATGGTTTCAATACAGAATATCGGACATACCGATGTATTGTTGAGATGTATGGAGAAAGAGACTGCAGCGGCAATCCCTCAAATACAGTCGGCAACTGAAGTTGATTTTGCTTTGTATCATCAACTCATGCTTTCAGGAGCCTGGGTTTGCGAATCCTATGAAATTTTCAGACTACTGAAATCCAAGAAACTTTTGAGTCAGAACGACACTTTTGAGACATTGGCTCATGATCTCAGGTTGTTGAGAATACCAATCGCGAAACACGAGATAGCGAATGATAGGAAGCTCTCCAAACCATTGCAAATGCACAAATTTTCAGTACAAGACGATGTTACTGATTGTTACGAGTACTCACAGTCTGACCTGCATAAAGCACATATTATGGGAAAAGGAGTGTCGGAACGGGGTTCAGTTATGTGGGATGCCATAGATGGTGCTTCTGGCAAGTCTCGCTGGTTGGAAAGACTCTCCTTGTCAGAGCGGATTGTCTCCTTTTGGCAGTCAGATTTAAAAAATATGTAGATAATTGCACTGAGGATAAATTCGAGAATAGCAAAGATTGGTTGGTGAGTAGGCCTTCAATGTACCTGAAATTGAGGCTGCCTCTAATATCAATTTAGCGTATGAAAAACAAAACTTTGCTTGCAAATGTCAAGGGAATTGACTTTAATGTCAATTGAAAAGGAGTTAGCCTCACACGTTGTTGGTGGGAAACTGAGACTGGTTACTCCAAGGGTTCCGTCTGATCAAACGCTTAGGAAGCTTTATCTGACCAGAGAGTTATTTGATGAGGCTAATGAAGAAAAAGAAAGTTTATCTGAAATTGAAATGTTTCAAAATCTAATTGCTGACTTGGAGGTATTTGTAACCAGCAACACTATTGACCCAGGTTATTTATGGTGTTTAGAACCTACTAGGGATGGTATATGGGAAATAAGAAGTACGAGACAAGAACCTCAAATTAGAGTTTTTGGTGTGTTTGCAGCAAAAGATATTTTTGTTGGTACTCACTATAAGCTAAGAGAAGAACTAGGTGACAAAAATAGTGGACAGTGGAGAAAAGAAATCAGGTATGCCAAAAGTATCTGGAGAAGTCTTTTCCCTGCCTACTCATATAAAACGACTAGCGATTTAAATCAATTATTCACAGGGGCATTAAATGGACGGTACTTTAAATAAAAAGAAGTTACCCTCAAAAGATATCTTTTTCTTTAGACAAAGACTCAAAAACAAGATTTTTCAGTCAGTGCTTTCACATTTTGCCGATTTAGCAAAAGAAAAGAATTTGGCGAAAAAAGATATAGCAAATTTACTTAATAAAGATCCTTCCCAAATTACCAGATGGTTTGCTGGCCCTAATAACTGGACACTAGACACTATCAGTGATCTGCTTTTAGCTATGGATGCAGAATTGAAACATGAAATTGTTTCGTTGCATGAAGATAGACAATACGCAACGAACATAAATAGAATCATGGGGCTTTCAGCAGAACCACGAGTTCCTTTCTTAGAGGCGCATAATCCGCAGGTCGGTGATTTGCTGTCATCTAAGGTTGTACTTTCCCATAAGGATAAAGATCATGTTGAGTCACTACAATATGTCACTATCATGTTTGAAAAAGCTTTCAAAGCTAGCAGCCAAGAAAATAGGTCTCAAACTGCAGGACACACATTGAAACCAACTAGCCAAAGACAAGGTACTCCAAATACCCTGAGTGGTATTGCTGCTACCATTCATTGACGATAGCTATGAAATTACTATCCATGCAAACAGCCAGATCCATATGGGTGTTTCCCATAAATTATTTAAATCCAAGTGGAAGACAGTTAATGCCTGCAGTAGAGGAAATCATAGATCGTTATTCGTTTCTTAAATCGACACCTCTTGCTGAGGTATTAGGATCTGAGAATAAGGGTTTGGAGCTAAAGACTGGCACATTTATCAAGCAAGATGATGCACCTATCGACGTATCATTAACTATTCATGATGAATGGCTTGCTGCGGACACAAGGTCTTCCACCGAAGACTCTGATATGTTTATAGAAGATGTATTAAATTTTCTTAGCGATAATTATGGTACTGTTCCGCATAGTGAGCTACCTATAAACAAAAGATATTTAAGTGAAGTTTATTTTTCTCTCAATAAAACACCAGAATTCTTTAGTAAGTCAACGAACTCTTTTATTAAAAAATCCTCAAGCTATATTAATCGCGACAAGGTAGGTAATTTTGAGTTTATGGGATTTCACTTGGCAACAGACCCGGGATTATCTAAAAATCCTTTCTTCATTCGAGTAGAAAGAGTATTTGACGTACCGTTTAGTGAAAATAGATTTTTTTCTACAGGGTCAATAAAAACCAGTGAACACATTGAATTATTAGAAGGGCTCGAAACTGAATAATTGATTAATCACACAGTTCCAAATTCAGTCTAGTATTGGAAGATAAATTCTTTAAACAAAACAATTTACAGTTTGAGGCCATAGTCCACACTCGATAATGTCGAGCTTGTACTTGTTTGTAAGCTCCAAGTTAGTAGTTGTTAACAAATCCCAATCCAGCTTCATCAAACAGGAATGTCGGGATAGTTTTTGACAAAATTGCTTATAGTTATTTGGTCGCTATTGAATCGATCCATGATTTCTAAATTGGGCAAGAGTTCTTTAAATTTTATTGCAACTTCAGAATTTAGATCTACGACATAGACTCTAGTTTTTGGTTTTGGTTGGTTCTCAGTTAAAAAGAATCTCATTCCAAGGTCTGAGATAGGTAAAGAATATCCGATAACGAAAATCCTCGTTGCATTGCGAAGAGCAGTTCCTGCTTCCAGCCACAAAGTTCTAATAGTTTCATTGTTAAAGTAAACAGTTTTCTCCGTAACAGGAGGGATTATCAAAGTCTCTTTATCCTTGGCTCGTAGGCACACTGATCGTTCTATATCCAAATGATCCTTGCCCAAAGGTGGTACATCTGAAAATAATATAGATTCTCCAAAAAAATCATCTTTTCCTGAGTAGTACCAATTTATCGACCCATGGAGTTTTATATATCGGAATGTCTTGATGGCTTCCTCGCCCCATAGACCGACTCCTGACCTTGCAGCGATATTTGAGAAATAAGGAGGATACATTTGTTCAGCTCGGATTCGGTCTATGCCATCAGAGATTGGCAGTTTTCTGGACGCTCTTTCGATCAGCGTATCGTAATTCAGGGTCATGATGGTAGCGCGCTGCCTGTGCCACAACTTAATCAAGCTGTTCAGCCATTGAGGTGTATCAACTAGGGTGGCAACTGAAACACGCTCATTAATAATTTCCTTTATTTGTTGACGAATACGCCCAGCCATTGCCCGATTATAGTCATTATCATTTTTTTCAAGCCAAGGCTGCAGTTGAGAAAGGTAAGTCATCCATAACTCGATATTGTTATCAAGATTCTCTAAAGCAGAAGGGATAGGAAAATCAAGTTTCTCAAGGCGAGCAATAACCTCAGTGCTTAACTCATCCATGACCGGCATTTTTCTATGGATTGCTTTAGAAAAACCGGCGCCTAAGATGAAGACATCACTCATTGGCCCTCCATGCACTGATTAGTAGTCCTCATCTTAGTTTTCACAATTGCCTATTGTACAGTGCTGATTCTCAAGTCATTGACATCTTCACACTATACAAGTGAGAGATATTTCTGAAATATGTTGTACGCTTGTGCAGTGCACAGGGTATCAAGGGATGACGTATCAGCGATTGATCTTATCGATGGTTATCAGCTTTGCATTTTATTGAGAGATCTCAAGCTTGGAGTTGAGGTTCAGGAAGCCACCAAACTAAAATTATAGTTTTTCGAAGTCCTTTATTAGTACTGTGAGGATAATGACTTGGGGCTATAATTCGAATGCTGCTAGAGCAGCATAAGTTTCATACAGTGTAATCATGCTGTGACAACCACTTTATATATTCAAGGTTATATATTCGCCTGGAGACTGCCTGTATCCTTGGGCCGCAAAGAATGGAGAAAAAACGTTGAAAGCCGTCGGTTTGTACAAGTACCTGCCCATCGATGAGAACGATTCATTGCTGGACCTGGAGATCGAGTCCCCGCGCCCGCTCGGCCGGGAGCTCCTGGTTGATGTACGGGCCATAGCCGTGAATCCCGTGGATACAAAAATGCGGGCTCCGCAAGACAAGGTGGAGGACACCCCCCGCATCCTTGGCTGGGATGCTGCGGGTGTGGTCGAGGCTGTGGGTCCGCAAGCGACGCTGTTCAAGCCAGGCGATGAGGTGTTTTATGCCGGCAGCTTCACTCGACCCGGCTGTAACAGCGAGCTTCATCTGGTGGACGAGCGCATCGTGGGTGGCAAGCCGCAAAGCCTGGATTTCACCCAGGCCGCCGCCTTGCCGCTGACCAGTATCACGGCCTGGGAGTCCCTGTTTGACCGGCTGGGGATTGCCGCGGACGGTTCGGACCGGGGCCGGCGACTTCTCATCATCGGGGGTGCAGGCGGTGTAGGCTCCGTGGCCACGCAATTTGCCAAGCAGGTCGCCGAGCTGGAGGTTACGGTCACGGCTTCCCGGCCCGAGTCCCGCAAGTGGTGCAGGGAGCTGGGTGCAGACCACGTGATCAACCATTACCTGGATATTCCCGAGCAGGTGAGCCAGCTGGGGATCGACGGGTTTGAGTTCATCCTGTGTCTGAATGAAACGGACAAGTACTGGCAGACCATGGCTGCGGTGATCGCACCGCAGGGGAAAATCTGCTCCATCGTGGAGACGGCAGCCTACGTGGACCTGGGCACGCTGAAGAGCAAAAGCGCAACGTTTGTCTGGGAGTTCATGTTCACCCGCTCCATGTACGAGACCGAAGACATGATCGAACAGCACCACCTGCTTCGCCGGGTGGCCGACCTGGTGGATGCGGGCACGGTCAAAACGACCGTCAACAAGGTGCTCGAGCCCATCAATTCAAAAAACCTCAAGGCCGCGCACGCGCAGATCGAGAACCGGCATACGATCGGCAAGATCGTCCTGCAGGGCTGGGATTCCTGACCACCGCACGCGCCAGCCACGGTGTTTTTTTTACCGTGAGCCCCACTGCATCAGCATGTCTCGCCAGCGGTCGTTCAGACTTCCGAACACGATGAACGAGGGATTCAGCAACGAGTCTTTCGTGTTGTAGCGCACAGCCTGCAGCCGGGTGTCGACCAGCGATCCCCCCGCTTCGTGCACGATGCAGTGCGCGGCCGCCGTATCCCACTCGGAGGTGGGCCCAAACCGGGGATAGAGGTCGGCCTTGCCTTCCGCAACCAGGCAGGTCTTGATCGAGCTTCCGACATGGATCAGCTCGTGGCGGCCAATCTGTGCCAGCAGTGCCTGCAGGGTCGGTCCGGCACGGGACCGGCTGCCGCAGATCGTCGGGCTGGCATCGGGCGTGGAAAAGCGGGTCCTGATCGGGCATGCAGCCTGTTCACGTTCCTGCTTGAAGGCTCCATGTCCCGTGGCGGCAAAATAACAGGTCTCCTGCACCGGCAGGTAGACCGCACCGAGGCGGGCCACATGGTCGATGACCAGGGCGACATTCACGGTGAACTCGCCGTTTTTCTTGATAAATTCACGGGTCCCGTCCAGCGGGTCGATCAGCCAGTAGCGCTCCCATCTCATTCTTTGCGAGTACGGCACCGAGGCCGATTCTTCCGAGAGCACGGGAATGTCCGGGGTCAGGGTCTGCAGTTGCTGGCAGATCAGGCGATGGGCGGCGAGGTCTGCCGTGGTGCGCGGGGAGCGGTCCTCTTTCTCCTCGATCTCGAACCCCCCGAGATAAATTTTCATGACCTCTTGACCGGCCTGCTTTACAATGTCGCAGACCGGAGCAATGAGCGCTTCAAGCTGTGCAGTATCCGGGTCCATTACCAGCAACTACTTGTCCGAAGAATTTTTGTCGATGCCAATGTCTGCTGCCTGGGGAGTGATCAAAACCGTCTTTCTGGATATGGACGGCACCCTGCTAGACCTGAGTTTTGACTCGTATTTCTGGCAACAGTATCTACCCTTGAGGTACAGCCAGAAGAACCAGATTGAATTCAGTCATGCCAGGGAACTTTTGCAGTCCTATTATAAGGGAAAAGCCGGTACGCTGGATTGGTATTGCACGGATTACTGGACCAACGAACTGGATCTCGATGTCGCCGCGTTAAAGCGCGAGATTGCCGGGCGTATCCGGATATTCCCGCATGTGGAACAGTTTCTGGAAAGGCTTGTGGCGACCAAAAAACATGTTGCCTTGGTCACCAATGCGCATCCCAGCAGCATTTCCGTGAAGATGAGTTGCGTACCCATCGAGCCGTATTTCGAGCGCATCATTTCTTCCCATCACTTCGGCTGCCCGAAAGAGCAGCCGGGCTTCTGGGACAAGATGATGGATTCCTTCCCGTTCGACCCGGAGACGACCCTGCTGGTGGATGACAACCTGGAGGTGCTGGCCTGCGCAAAAGCCTATGGCATCCGTCACCTCGTGACGATCCGCCAACCCGACAGCTCCAAGCCGGAGCGCGACTCCCTGCCGTATGAAGCCATTTCGAATTTTGCCGAGATCATGCCGGTCTGACTAGCCCCTGTTCCAGCGCTTGAAGCGCTTCTTGCAGTACCTGAGCAAGGTTTCGTAATCCGGAAAGTGCAGTTCATAGTCTTCCTCCACCGGGGCATCGAATTCGCAGTAGTCGTTGCTGTGGTCGCGGCAGATCTGCGGGCGCGCCTCGTAGATGCCGCAGCGCCCGTCCCCCTGAAGATGCGAGCAGCGCGCCGACACCATCAGCCACCAGCCCTCGTCGTCCCTGTAAACCTCCACGCCCTCATGGGAGACCTGCCAGAGCAGGTGTTCGTAGTCCTGCTTGCTGCGAGGCGTGATGAGTTCTTCGGTTACATAGGTACAGCAGTACGAGTTGGTGCAATAGCCGCACTTGTTTTCGGCCGTAATCTCGATGCCCGGCTCAAGCTTTACCTTGATGTCGGCCAGGCGTTCCATGGGCTCGAATGCGCTGCCGGATCAGTCATCATCCGTTGACTTTTTGGGCGGCGGCTTGAATTTGAGGACGGTTGAGGTCTGTGGTTTGTCGGCAAAATGGGGCCGATCCTTGTTTTCGATCCCGGCATCCTCGATCAGTTCTCGCTCCCGGGCTGCAATCAGGCTGAAGCAGTCACGAATGTCCTTGATCGTCTGTTCACTCAGGGGATGGCGGACACCCGGGCCCGGAGTCGTATCGCGGACAATCTGCGCCAGCAGTTTGCGCATCACGACCAATATACGTTGTTCCTTGCTTCTGGTAGTCATGTCGTAACGATCCGGGTAGAGTATCGCGCGTTCTTCGGTGTCGGTTGGAAGGTCTGAATATAGCCTAACAGATTTGCAGGGATATACCATCTCATGGCGCAGGCGAAAGGACAGCTTCCGAGCCTGTTTAGCAGGGCCGGCAATTGCGGTAGCATGGGACCGGTTAGTCGTACAACCCGTACCCGAAGTCCAGGAGCTCAAGGCATGTTTCAGGCACAGTTTTCAATCGGTCAGGTGATCGTGCACAAGAAGTTCAATTACCGGGGTGTCATTTTTGATGTCGATGCGCAGTACAGCGGCACGGACGAGTGGTATGAACAGGTCGCGAAGTCCAAACCGCCCAAGGACAAGCCCTGGTACCATGTGATGGTGGACGGGCAACTGATGACCACCTATGTCGCCGAGCAGCATCTGGAGCTGGATGCCTCGCCGGCACCGATCACCCATCCCCTGACCGAAGATTATTTCGACAGTTTCGAGCAAGGCTCGTACCGCAGCAGCTACCGAAACACCAACTGAAGATGTTCGAGTCGGTTGCAGCCTTCGTAGAAAGGAAAATCAAGCCACAACGCGAAACGCCGGATGATGACCACATCATGCATCTGGCCACTGCGGTGTTGTTGCTGGAAGTGAGCCGGGCGGATTTTGACGTTCAGGAAGAAGAGTTGCGGACCATCGTCAGCGCCCTGGCGGAAAGGTTCCGTTTTTCCGAACAGGAGGTACAGGGTCTGGTGGATCTGGCGCTCACCGAGCAAGAGCATCATGTTTCGATCTATCCATTCGTAAAGGTCATCAATGACGGCTGTACGCCGGAGGAGAAAAAAAGGCTGTTGCTGGACTTGTGGAAAACGGCCTATGCAGATCGCAGGCTCGACAAGTACGAGGAGTACCAGATCCGAAAGATTGCCGATCTGCTGTACCTGCCGCACAGCACCTTCATCCAGACCAAGCTGGAAGTGCAGCAGGGCCTGGACTAAGAGCAACGGATGGACACCCGGGTGTCCATCCCGTCAAACCATGCTTTTGAGCTTCTTCAGGGGCAGGACCCGCACCGACTTGCTGGCCGGCTTGGCCTTGAAGGTCATCTCCTCACCGGTAAAGGGATTGACGCCCTTGCGTGCCCGCTTGGCCGGCTTCTTGACCACCTTGATTTTCAGCAGGCCGGGAAGGTTGAAGGATCCGGCGCCGCGCGGTCTCAACTCTTTTGCAATCATGCCTTCGAGTGATTCGAGCACGGAGGCGACCTGTTTGCGGGAAAGGTCCGTCTCTTTCGCAATCCCGTTTAGAATTGCCGTTTTTGTAGGGGGTTTCTTATCGGGTCTGGAAGTGGCCATGTAATGTCATCCTTAGTCATCAGTAAACGAGATCGGGCACAGTTCCACAGTCAGGGATCGAGCAACCGATGGTGACTATGATCGAAATGTAGAACAGTTAGCTTTTGTTGCATTGTAATGAAAAACTGCCAGCTTATCATCAGACTCACCCCCTGATTTTTGCACAGGGACGTTTCGCCGGTGGACCCGGGATCGATGGATGATGCCACGTCGCCCGGTGGGGTTTCCCCCGCGTGAATTGAAGGAAAACCGGCAGACCCCGGGTGCGCCATGGGGTCAATCCTTGCATCAGGCAAGGGCCTAGGAACCGGATTTGCAGAATCGGTAAATCGCGCTTTCACCGAGCAGGTTGGGCCACAGGCGGGTTTTCTGCCCGGACCGGCTGGCATGGGTTACCGCGGCCCGCTGAAGAATCCTGATGCCTTTTTCCTCGCACAGGGCTTCAAAATCCTGGATCGAGCACAGATGGATATTGGGGGTGTCGTACCATTCATGAGGCAGGGCCCGGGTGACGGGCATGTTCCCGCCCAGTGCGAGCTGTATGCGGCTTTTCCAGTGGGCGAAGTTGGGAAAAGTCACAATCCCTTCCTGCCCGATGCGCAGCATCTCATCCAGCAGTTCACCGGGATGATGGATGGCCTGCAGCGTGTGCGTCATGACCACATAGTTGAAGGAGTGTTCCTCGAAGAACACGGTGATGCCCTTGTCCAGGTTGGTCTGGATGACGGGGATCCCCTTGTCGATGCATTGCTGCACGTTGTCGATATCGATTTCCAGGCCGTAGCCCGTCACATCGCGGGTTTGCCGCAGGTGCGTGAGCAAGGCGCCGTCCCCGCAGCCGAGATCCAGGATGTGGGCGCCGGGCGCGATCCACTCGCAGATGATTTCCAGGTCAGGTCGCAAGATCGTGCTCATGTCGGAGGGGCGTTGATGTAGCTGCGCAAGACATTGTGGTACTCGGGAATCGGCGTCAGGAATGCGTCGTGCCCGAGTTCGGCCTCGATTTCCACGTAACTGACCTTCTTTTTGGCCGCGATCAGCGCGCGCACGATCTCGCGCGAGCGTGCAGGTGAGAATCTCCAGTCGCCGGTGAAGGAAACCACCAGAAAGTCTGCGCCGGTAGACTCGAAGGCCCGGGACAGGTCATTGTCATAATCCAATCCGGGGTCAAAGTAATCCAGCGCCTTGGTCATGATCAGGTAGGTGTTGGCATCGAACCGGTCAACGAAGGATTTTCCCTGGTAGCGCAGGTAGCTCTCGACCTGGAATTCCACATCGAAACCGAAGTTGAGGGTCCCCTTGCGCAGGTCACGGCCAAATTTTTCCCGCATGGCGTTATCGGAAAGGTAGGTGATGTGCCCCAGCATGCGTGCCAGCATGAGCCCGCGGCGCGGCAGGGTGTCGCGCTCGTAGTAGTGGCCCTGATGGAAGTCGGGGTCGGAGAATATGGCCTGGCGCGCCACCTCGTTGAAGGCGATGTTCTGCGCGGTCAGCTTCGGGGCTGCGGCAATCACGATCGCCTGGCGCAAGCGGTCCGGGTAGTCGATCGCCCATTGCATGACCTGCATGCCCCCCAGGCTGCCTCCGATCACGGCTGCCCACTGCTCGATGCCGAGGGCGTCCGCGAGATGGCTCTGGCTGACGACCCAGTCGTGCACGGTGACCAGCGGAAAATCCGGTCCGAAGGGCTTGCCGGTCTCGGGGTTGATGCTGGTGGGACCGCTGCTGCCCTTGCAGCCTCCCAGGTTGTTCGGGGAGACGACGAAAAAACGGTCGGTGTCGAAGGGCTTGCCGGGTCCGATGCAGTTGTCCCACCAGCCCGGCTTGCGGTCTTCGACACTGTGATACCCGGCCGCGTGCTGATCGCCCGACAGCGCGTGGCAGATCAGCAGGGCGTTGCTGCGCTCCGGGTTTAACTTGCCGTACGTCTCGTAGGCGAGCGTGAACTCCGGCAGCGTGCGACCGCAATCCAGATCGAGCGGCTGCTTGATGGTAGTGAACTGGGTCTCGACCAGACCAACGGAATTCGCGGGAATTGAGTCAGGCACTGTACTGGGATTGGTTGTTCAGGCTGGTAAGTGTAATGAGTGCATGTGCGGCGCACAATGACACCGCAGGGAGAGGTGTCCTTCCCGCTTATAGTGAATGCAGGAATATTTTTGCACTGAACAGTGCCAGCAGTACGGCCGCGGTTGAAAAATCAAACACCCCGACCCGTGGAATCATCCTTCGGACCGGCGCCAGGAGGGGTGCCGTGATGGAATTCAGCACCGATACAAGCGGATTGCTTTGTCCGTGGAGGTGGGGGGCAAGCCAGCTGATTGCAACCAGTGCAAAGATGGCAAAAATGTAGAGGTTCAGGGCCAGGTCAATGACCCCGAATACTGCTGCAAGAAACAGTGTCCCGGTCTCTGCGGCCCTGCCAACGAGAAGCCCGCGCAGCGCCAGCTCGGCGAACTTGACGGCGACCATCAACAGCAGTGCAGCGGTGTCCAGGCGCCCTGTATGCGGGATCCACTTGTGCAGCGGACGTAACGCCGGGTTTGTCACTGTCAGGATGGACTGTGAAAAAGGGTTGTAGAAATCCGCGCGGGTCAGTCCCAGCAGCATGCGGATCATGAGGGCGTACACGTACAGGGTGAGCAGGACGTGAAGCAGGAAGTCGGTGATGCCAAGCAGGGCGTTCATGGTTTATTTGTCTGCACCGGCAGGACGGGTCTCCGTGGAAGGTGTACTTGACCGGGAAAGCAGTTCGGCTTTTTGTGCAGCACGGTGGATCGCGGCAGCGAAGATTTTCTTCATGTCCTGCTGCTCGAGAATTTCAAGGGCGGCTTCCGTGGTCCCTCCCTTTGAGGTTACCGCACGGCGCAGGGCGTGCGGGTCCTGGTCGCCTTGCTCGACCAGCTTGGCTGCCCCGAGGGCGGTGTGAACGGTCAGCTGGCGCGCCTGCACCGCGCTCAGTCCGAGTGACTGGCCGGCTTCCAGGATGGCTTCGATCAGGTAGAAAAAATAGGCGGGCCCGCTGCCGGACACCGCCGTGACCGCATCCAGCAAGGCTTCCTGCTCCAGCCACAGGGTAAAGCCCACACCGGAAAGGATACGCTCGGCCTGAGCCCGTTGGGCCTCGGACACTTCCGGTCCTGCAAACAGGCCCGTGGTCCCGCAGCGTACCAGGACCGGCAGATTCGGCATGCAGCGCACGACCGGAAATCCACCTCCCAGCCAGGTGCCGATGTCCCGGGTGAGCGTGCCTGCGGCAATGGAAACAATCAGGGGTCGCACCGATCCGTACCGTGCAGAGATTTGCTCGCAGACGAGGCGGACTACCTGGGGTTTTATGGCCAGTACCACAACCTGCGCTGAAAGCGGAGCGCAGTCTGCCTCGGCGTGGACACGGCATTGCGGAAAGCTTTTCTCCAGCGCTGAACACGTCGATGGGTCGGTGTCGATCACGGTAATCTCATCGGGCGTGCATCCGCTGTCGAGCAGTCCGCCGATCAGCGCCTGCCCCATGTTTCCGCCACCGAAAATCACGATGTCCTGTTTTTCTGAAGGCTGGTTCATTTCATCCGGCTGTTCGCGCACCAAAAATTGCAGTACCGATTCGAACGATGGTCGCCCCTTCGGCCACCGCGTCCTCAAGATCGCCACTCATGCCCATCGATAACGTATCGAGTCCAAAACCTGACTGGTTCAGTTGTTCGAGCAGCGCCCGCAGCTGCGCAAAGCGCAGGCGTCGATGAATAGTATCACTAGTTCGCCGCGGGATGGCCATCAGGCCGCGCAATTCCAGATTGGGAAGCTCTTGCAGGGCAGCTGCGATGTCCGGCACCTGTTCGCACTGCAGTCCGGATTTGGAATGTTCACGATCGATGTTGACCTGCAGGCAGACCTGCAGCGGCGGTAGATGATCCGGGCGCTGCGTACTCAGGCGCTCGGCAACGATCAGGCGCTCAATGCCGTGCACCCAGCTGAAGTAGGCGGCAATTTGCCGGGTCTTGTTTTTTTGTATGGGGCCCACGAAGTGCCAGCAGAGGTCCTGGTCCTTGAGTGCGGCAATCTTTTTCAGGGCTTCCTGCAGGTAGCTTTCACCGAAATCACGCTGTCCGGCGCTGGCGGCATCGATGATTTCCTCGGCACTCTTTTTCTTGCTGACTGCCAGCAGGCGCACGCTTCCGGGGGTGCGCCGGTAGCGGTTTTCCAGGCGGCGGATCGTTTCCCTGACCGCCTGCAGGCGGGTCGCCGGCGTCTGCTCAGAAAATGTTGGCTGCATCGAACACTGGGCCGTCTACGCACACCCGCTTCATCGCCACGGTCCGGTTGTTTTCCCGGTACGGCACGACGCAGCCGGCACAGCCCCCGATCGCACATGCCATGTACTCTTCCAGGCACACCTGGCAGGGTAGGTCATGGCGGCGGCAAAGTTCCGAGACCGCTTCCAGCATCCGGTTCGGCCCGCAGGCAAATACCTGCACGCCCTGTTGCGCGGTGCGGTCCAGGTTCAAGAACCAGTGTTCGGCCAGTTCGTGCACGTAGCCCTGGAAACAGCCCGGGTACCCCTGCAGGCTGGTGAGCCGGGATGCGATGCCCCAGTCGTCGAGCAGCGGCATGGCGGCGATGACCCCCTCCGGCAGGTCCGCCGTCAATATTTTCGAGGGCCGGGTGGGGAAAGGGAAGGGAATCTCCGAGCCGAGGATGGCGAGCGGATGCAGTCCTGTGTTTTCACGCAGTGTTTCTGCCAGGAAAATCATGGGAGGGATTCCCACTCCCCCGCCAAGCAGCAAGGGATGCGTGGTATTTTCATGCACCCTGAAGCTGTTCCCGATGGGTCCCAGGCACTGCAGCCTGTCCCCGGGCTTGCGTGCTGCGAGTTCAGCGCTGCCTTGCCCGACGATCTTGTACAGGATCTCGACGCTGCCTGCCGCGGGGTCGGCGCGCATGATCGAGAAGGGCCGGCGCAGGGCTCTTTGGGGGTCGCACTGCAGGTGCAGGAAGTTTCCGGCCCTGGCGTGGCGGGCACATTCGGGCGCGCTCAGCTCGAGGACGAACTGCTGTGCCGCCAGCGCATCATGACGGGTCACACGGACGCATTCCTCGAAGACCGGGTTAGGCTCTGTTGTCATGCCCTGGGTTGCTGGATGAAGATTGGCTTACTCGGGTTCAAGCTGGAAGACCAGCTTGCCGCCAAGAATCGTGTGTGTCGCGCGGCCCTTGAATTGCTGTCCCAGCAGCGGTGTGTTCTTGCCCCGGCTGAGCAGGGTTTCGCTGCTCAGGGTCCAGTCCAGCCCGGGATCGACAACGCAGGCATCCGCCTCGCTGCCGACGGACAGGTTGCCTGCCGCAATGCCGAGGATTTCCGCAGGTTGCTGGGTGACCCGGCGCACCGCTTCGACCAGGTCGAGTACGCCTTCGTCCACCAGTTGCAGGATTAGCGGCAGCAGGGATTCCAGGGTGGAACTGCCGGGCTCCGTGGACTGGAAGGGTGCCAGCTTGGCCTCGATTTCATGCGGCTGGTGGTCCGCGCAAACGGCGGACAGCGTGCCGTCCTGCAGGCCTTTTCGAAGGCCGTCACGGTCCTGCTGCGTGCGGTAGGGAGGGAGGTTGTGACACAAGCCATCAAAATCCCGGATGTCGTGGTCGGTCAGGAAAAAGTGCAGGATGCTGGCATCGGCCGTGACCGGCAGGTGGTCCTGCTGGGCACGTGCGATCATGTTCACCGCGCGCCAGGTCGAGAGGCGGCAGAAATGGGTGCGGACATTGAGTTCCTCGATCAGTGCCAGGTGAAAGGCCAGCGCCGCCGTTTCCGCGGCTGCGGGGATGCCGGGAAGACCCAGGCGCAAGCCGGTGAGACCTTCGTGCACGCAGCCGTGATTGGCCAGATGGTGGTCGAGCGGATGCGTGAACACGGTCAGTGCCTGGCTGGATGCGTATTCCATTGCACGCCTCAGCACCAGCGGGCTTTTCAGCGGATGCAGGACGTTGGTGACGCCGACGCATCCGGTCGCCTTGAGTGCGGCCATTTCACTCAGGCTTTCCCCTTTCAGGCCCCTCGTCAATGCACCGATCACGTACACCTTGCAGTGGCCGCTGTCCTGTGAAAGTTGCTCGATCAGCTCGACCTCTGCGGGCGAATCGACGACCGGGTTGGTCGTGGGCAGGCACGCCAGGCTGGTAATGCCGGCCGCGGCTGCAGCCTTGGTCTCCGTGCGGATCGTCGCCTTGTGCTCCTGTCCGGGCTGGCGCAGGCTGGCCGAAAGTTCAACCAGTCCGGGCAGGATCAGCTTGTTGGCCGCATTGATCGTATGGTCAGCCTCCCAGGCGGAAGGGGGTTTGCGAACGGCCGCCACCTTTCCGCCGACGATAAAGAGATCCGCAACCTCGTCAATGTCGTTTGCGGGATCGACAAGGTGGCCGTTCAGGATTTCAAGCTTCATCGCCGTCTCCAGGGTCGCCGGTGCTGATCGCAATCGACAGGATGGCCATGCGAACGGCAATGCCGTACTCCACCTGCTGCAGGATTACGGAGCGGGGCCCGTCTGCAACTTCCGAGCTGATTTCCACGCCGCGGTTGATGGGGCCGGGGTGCATGACGATCGCATCCGGGCTGGCCAGCGCCAGTCTTTCCGGAGTCAGTCCGTACAACTGGAAGTACTCGTGCTCACTCGGTATGAAGGCCCCCTGCATGCGCTCTTTCTGCAGCCGCAGCATGATGATCACATCGACATCGCGCAATCCCTGCCAGCAGTTCTGGAATACCTGTACGCCGACCTGCTCGATGTTCGCAGGCAGCAGCGTGCGCGGTGCGATCACCCGGATCTCGCGCGTGCCGAGGATATTGAGTGCCTCGATCTGGGAGCGCGCGACACGTGAATGCAGGATGTCGCCCACGATCGCAACGCGCAGCTTGGAAAAATCCTCATGGTGTTCGCGAATCGTGAACACGTCGAGCAGCGCCTGGGTCGGGTGCGCATGGCGCCCATCACCGGCATTGATGATGCTGACGTGGGGAGCTACGTGCTTGGCAATGAAATCCGCTGCGCCGCTTTCCGGGTGCCGGACAATGAAGATGTCCGTGTTCATGGCCTCGAGGCTGAACAGGGTGTCCAGCAGGCTTTCACCCTTGACGGTTGCAGAAGTGGCGATACTGATGTTGAGGACATCCGCAGACAGCCGTTTGGCCGCCAGCTCAAAGGTCGTACGGGTCCGGGTACTGGGCTCGAAGAAGAGGTTTACGATGGTTTTGCCACGCAGCAGCGGTACCTTCTTCACGGCCCGGCCATCGACGCTGGTGAACGATTTGGCAGTGTCAAGAATATGGGTCAGGGCCTTGCGGTCCAGTCTGCTGATGTCCAGAAAATGTCTCATGCGAAAAGGCTCAGCCCACGATCTCCAGGACGATCGGCTGCGGGCCGCTGAGCTGTACCTGCTGGCTGGCCTCCAGGCTGAGCCTCGTGCCAACCACATCCGCCTGGATGGGCAGCTCCCGGCCATTCCTCTCCACGAGGATGGCGAGACTGACCGATGCGGGCCGGCCATAGTCGAAAATCTCGTTGAGGGCCGCGCGTACCGTGCGCCCGGTATACAGCACATCGTCGATCAGGATGATGTGCCGGTCGGTTACGTTCAGGGGCAGGTGGGAAGGTTTTACAGTCGGCTGGATTCCCGCACGGCTGAAGTCATCCCGGTAAAAGGTGATGTCGAGCACCCCCAGTTCATCCTTGATTTCGAGCATCGACTGGATGCGTTCCGCAACCCAGACCCCCCCGGTGCGGATCCCCACGAGCAAGGGGTCGGTGATGTTCCGTGCGCGCATGAACACACCGAGGTCATACCCCAGCTTGTCGATCAGCTGCGCGCCGTCCAGGCCGCTCACGAAGCGCCCCCTTCCGCAGGGAGGCCATCATGGCATGCAAACCAGCTCTGCAGGATGATGGCTGCCGCGGCCTTGTCGATGTCGGTCTTGCGGATTTTCTTGCGCTGCCCACGGGCGCGCATGTCCTTGAGCAGTGCGTACGCGCGCGCCGAAGAGAATGACTCATCCACGGTTTTTACCGGCAGGTGGTAACGGCGTTGCAGGGCCTTGCAGAAATTTTGCACGCGGTGCTTGATCCGATCTTGGTCCTGGGTGTGATGTTCGACCCTGCCCACCACCAGGGCGTCAGGATGCCATTGCCCGATGATCTCATCGATCTTGTCCCACGGCGTGCCAGAACTCGGCACGACCAGCGTCGTCAGGGGACTTGCAGTCCCGGCACTGGGTACGCCAATAGCAACCCCGATCCTGCTTTCTCCATAATCAAACCCGATCACGCTGGACATGGGAAGCTATCGGACAGGTAGCCTGGGATCATGGACAGGTTTGCAGGTGCACCCTCAGGCATGTCCGGCCTCGCTCGAGATCAGGTTCAGGTCGATGCCCAGTTTGCTGGCTGCACTCTGCCAGCGTTTTTCAACCGGCGTGTCAAATACGATTTTGGCCTGGTACGGGACCGTCAGCCAGGCGTTGTCCACAAGTTCCTGTTCCAATTGTCCCGGGCCCCAACCCGCATACCCCAGGGCGACAATCGCATTCTCGGGCCCGGTGCCCCGGCCGATATCCACGAGGATGTCCTCGGAAGTGGTCAGTTTCAGGTCATCGTCAATGATGTAGGTGGACGTCCACTTGCGGTCTGAGTCGTGCAGCACGAATCCCCGGTTGGCATGTACCGGCCCGCCCGCATACACCGGATTGTGTGCCGATGCCGCGTCCTGGTCATCCGTGTCCACGTCCAGGTAGCGGATCAGTTCATCGACACACAGGGTGATCGGCTGGTTCACGACAATGCCCATCGCACCGTGCTCGTTGTGTTCACAAATGAGGGTTACCGTGCGTGAAAAATTCGGATCATGCAGGGCGGGCATCGCCACGAGCAGTTGTTTAGTTAAGCTCTCTGACATGTTTGACCGGGCATGCAACGGGATGTTTTCAAAAACATCCGGACGCGGATACTATCAATATACCGCAGATGCCGCCCATTTTTCAGAAAATGATGGAGAATGGAGGACTCTCGCACCATTTCATGGCTCATCCCGGTGATGCCTGCCCGAGCCTTTTCTCGATCGTATCGAACAGGGTCGCGGCAATGTTGAGGCCGCACATCGCGTCCAGTTCCCGGATGCCCGTCGGGCTGGTCACGTTGATTTCCGTCAGGTAATCGCCGATCACGTCGATGCCCACGAAGTCAAGCTGCCTGGCGTTCAGCTCCGGCCGGAGCTGCTCGCAAATCCATCGGTCCCGCTCGCTCAGAGCGGCAGTTTTCGGGGAACCCCCCTTGGCCAGGTTGGCACGCAGTTCCCCTTCGGCGGGAATCCGTACCAGAGCATGCGGTACGGGTTCACCACCGATGAGCAGGATTCGTTTGTCCCCCTCCCGGTATTCGGCGATCAGTTTCTGTGCCATCACCGTGCGTGTGCCGTGCTGGGTTGCGGTTTCTAGGATGACACCGCGGTTCGGGTCATCATGTCGCAGGCGAAAGACCAGGTCGCCCCCCATGCCATCCAGGGGTTTGACCACGGCTTCCCGGTGGGTATCGACGAACTGCTCGAGTGCCTGCCGGTTGCGGCTGATCACATAGGGCACGGTGCATTCGGCAAAGCAGGTGGCGAACAGTTTCTCATTGGTATTGCGCAAGCTGACTGGATGGTTGATGACCTGCACCCCGCTTCGCTGCACGTGCTCCAGCAAAAAGGTCGTGTAGATGTACTCCATGTCGAACGGTGGATCCTTGCGCATCAGGATCACGTCAAGTTCACTCAGGTCCTGGACGGTGCTCGCTTCCAGCCGGGCCCAGTCGTCGGGGTCGTCCTGCACCGTGATGCGGGCGGTGCGGCCCATGACCGCGCCGTCCTGAAAAAAGATGTCGCACGGTTGCAGGTAATAGGTGAGCCAGCCCCGGCGCTGTGCCTCGCGCAGCATGGCGAACGTGCTGTCCTTGCGGACATGGATGTCCCCTACGGGATCCATGACTACACCTAGTTTTATGCTCATTGAAAAACGCTGCCTCGTCGCTACCGGCTGTCTACAGGATAGCATCTCGGCTGCCGGTGCCCGGCAGGGAAACCGTCGCCTGGCCGTTGGCCCGATCGCCCGGGAATACGGCTGGGGCTAGCTGTTGGCATGCCCGGACAAGTCTCCCCACAGCAGCTGGGCGACAACGAGGGTGCTCAATGCAGCCGTTTCGGTGCGCAATACCCGTGGACCCAGGCTTGCCGCCTCAAACCCCTTGGCAATGACCTGGTCCGTCTCCGCTCCGGTGAGACCCCCTTCCGGGCCGATCACAAGCCAGACTTTTTCCACGGGATCACGGGCAGCATGCGCCAGCCGGTCGTTTGCATCCATGTCGAGCACGAATCCACGTGCACCCTCGCTGGGCGGCTGCAGGCTGTCCAGGCCTTGGGCTTCGTGCAGGACGGGAAGGACTGCACGCCCGCACTGTTCGCAGGCGCTGATGATGATGTTTTGCCAGTGCCGCTGCCGGTTGGTCCTGGTCTGCTCCGAGAACCGGGTCACGGTCCGTTCAGTGACGACCGGATGGATTTCGGTCACGCCGGCCTCGACCGTCTTCTGGATGGCGAAATCCATGTGCGCGCCTTTCGATACGCCGAGCACCAGGTGGGTTTCCAGATTGGATTCTTCCCTGGCAGGGGTCCGTTCGGTGATCCGCACGGTCATGGCTTTCTTGTGCAGGGTTACCGGCTGGCCGGGATAGTCGTAGCCGTCCCCGTTGAACAGTACCAGCGGGGAGTGCTTGTGGATGCGAAGCACGTGGGTTGCACGATGACGGGTGCTGTCATCCAGGCTGACTTCGTCGTGTACCGTCAGCCTCTGGGGGGTGTACAGACGGATGGCCTGCATGGTGCCGAAGGCAGGTGAGTGCCGGGTTCAGTAGCGGTAGTAGTCAGGCTTGTAGGGCCCGTTCGGGTCAACCCCGATGTATTCCGCCTGCTCCGCGGTCAGCCGGGTCAATTTCGCGCCGATCTTGTCCAGGTGCAACCGTGCGACTTCCTCGTCCAGCGTTTTCGGCAATACGTACACCTTGTTTTCGTAGCGCTCCGGATACTTCCACAATTCCACTTGTGCGAGTACCTGGTTGGTGAAGGAGTTTGACATCACGAAGCTCGGATGGCCGGTGGCGCAGCCCAGGTTCACCAGGCGGCCTTCTGCCAGGAGGATGATGCGCTTGCCGTCCGGAAAGAGCACATGATCCACCTGCGGCTTGATGTTTTCCCACGAATACTGCTTGAGGCTTGCGACATCGATTTCATTGTCGAAGTGCCCGATGTTACAAACAATGGCCTGGTCCTTCATGGCGCACAGATGGTCGTGGCCGATGACATGGTAGTTGCCGGTCGCGGTGACAAAGATGTCCGCGCTCGAGACCACCTCCTCTAGGGTGACCACGCGAAATCCCGCCATGGCGGCCTGCAGCGCGCAAATGGGATCGATTTCCGTGATCAGGACGTTCGCGCCGAGGCTGCGCAGGGACTGCGCACAGCCCTTGCCGACATCGCCGAAGCCGAAGACGACCGCGGTTTTGGCCGCAATCATGACATCGGTTGCACGCTTGATCCCGTCGACCAGCGATTCGCGACAGCCGTACAGGTTGTCGAACTTGGACTTGGTCACGGAATCGTTCACATTGAATGCCGGGACTTTCAGCTCATTCCTTTTTTCCATTTCCATCAGGCGGTGAACCCCGGTGGTGGTCTCTTCGGACAGCCCCTTTACGTGGTCCAGCAGCTCGGGGAAATTTTCATGCATGATCTTGGTCAGGTCGCCGCCGTCATCGAGCAGCATGTTCGGATGCCAGCCGCCGGGCCCGTGGATGGTCTGTTCGATGCACCATGTGTAGTCCTCCTCCGTTTCACCCTTCCAGGCAAACACGGGGATTCCGCTGGCTGCCATGGCCGCAGCGGCATGATCCTGTGTGGAAAATATGTTGCAGGAGGACCAGCGTACCTGTGCGCCCAGTGCCGTCAGGGTTTCGATCAGCACGGCGGTCTGCACCGTCATGTGCAGGCAGCCCGCGATGCGTGCACCCGCCAGCGGCTTCTCATCGCCGTACTTTTCACGCAGGGCCATCAGGCCGGGCATTTCGGTCTCGGCAATGGCAATTTCCTTGCGGCCCCAGTCGGCCAGGGCGAGGTCCGCCACCTTGAAGTCCGCCACCTCTTTCTGCACAGATTGAATACTCATAATCCTGTCGTGTGATTCAGCCAGTTCGCGGCATTATACCACCGCACCCGATTCGGCCCGTTCCCTTAACTCATCCACCCTGTCGGTGCGTTCCCAGCGAAAACTGTCCTCGTTGCGGCCAAAATGTCCGTAGCTGGCCGTGGCCTGGTAGATCGGGTGAAGCAGGTCCAGCATGGTCAGGATCCCATAGGGAGACAGGTCAAACATGTCCCGAACGATCGCCTCGATCCTGTCATCGGCCACACTCCCCGTACCGAAGGTATCGATCGAGATGGAGGTCGGCTGTGCCAGGCCGATGGCGTACGAGATCTGGATTTCGCAGCGTTCCGCGAGCCCCGCCGCAACCACGTTCTTGGCGACATAACGCCCTGCGTATGCTGCCGAGCGATCGACCTTGGAGGGGTCCTTGCCCGAGAAGGCGCCGCCGCCATGGCGCGCCATGCCCCCGTAGGTGTCGACGATGATCTTGCGCCCGGTCAGCCCGCAGTCGCCGACCGGGCCTCCGGTCTCAAACCGGCCGGTGGGATTGATGTGGACCTTGGTGTCCGCCGTCAGCCACTTCTCCGGCAGGACCGGCCGGATGATCAGTTCCCGGACCGCTTCGTGCAGGTCTTCCTGGCGGACCTCCGGGTCATGCTGGGTGGAAAGCACCACCGCATCGATGCGGCTCGGGGTGCCGTCCTCGTAGACGAAGGTGACCTGGCTTTTGGCATCCGGGCGCAACCAGGGCAGCTTGCCTGCCCGCCGGACTGCGGACTGTTGCTGTACCAGGCGGTGCGCGTAGGTGATCGGTGCCGGCATGAGCACATCGGTTTCATTGCAGGCATAGCCGAACATCATGCCCTGATCCCCCGCGCCCTGGTCTTCCTTGCTTTCGCGGTCGACCCCGCGTGCAATGTCGGGCGACTGCTTGCCCAGCGCATTGATGACGGCACAGGTATGTCCGTCGAAACCGATCCTGGAGTGGTCATATCCGATCCCGTTGACCGTGCGTCGAACCACGGACTCGAGGTCTGTGTGGGCCGTGGTCGTGACCTCTCCGGCGAGCAGCACCATGCCGGTCTTGACAAGCGTCTCGCAGGCGACGCGTGCCCCGGGATCCTGTTCGAGCAAGGCATCGAGCACCGCATCGGAGATCTGGTCGGCCATCTTGTCCGGATGTCCCTCGGAAACGGACTCGGAGGTGAAAACGCGTCTCGCAGGCATGAGCCTCTTCGGGTCTGGTATGCCTGTCAACGGTTAACAGGCGTCTTGAATCGCGCTATTCTACGCAATTCGAGCACAATTAAAAAATGTACCCCTGATTCAATGGCACGCACACCTTCCAACATGATGCCGCTGGGCACCCCGGCCCCGGATTTTTGCCTGCCGGATACGGTTTCCGGAAAGGAAGTGCGCCTGTCGGACGTGCGCGGCGAGGTGGCGACCGTTGTCATGTTCATATGCAACCACTGCCCCTTCGTGAAGCATATCCAGGACGAGCTGGCGCGCCTTGGCCAGGAGTACCCCGCCCAGGGCGTCTCGCTGGTGGCCATCAGTTCCAACGATGCCGACCAGTATCCCGAGGATTCACCGGAAAACATGAAGGCGCTGGCGGTGTCCCTCGGATACTCCTTTCCCTACCTGTACGACGAGAGCCAGCAGGTGGCCAAGTCGTACGATGCGGCCTGCACGCCCGATATCTTTGTTTTCGACGAGGCCCTGGAATGCGCATACCGGGGGCAACTGGACGGCTCGCGGCCCGGCAACGGCATCCCGGTGACCGGCGAGGACCTGCGATCTGCCCTTGACGCCCTGCTGGCCGGCCAGATCGTCGACCCTGTGCAGAAACCCAGTGTGGGGTGCAACATCAAATGGAAGGCATGAGGTCTTGCCGGGGATGAACCGAGAGGGAGCGTCCGCTGGCTGAAGCAGACCGGTTGACGTGGCCGGTCATGCGGATCAGGAATTTCTGCATCGCACCCGTGGTGCGATATGCTGCATGGTAATGGCAACCGTTTCAGAAAGACTGACAGCGCACCGGTGGCATTCCGCCTCAGGGATGCTGTTTGTGGCCATCGCCGGATTTCTCGTGGCCGCGTGTTCACAAAAATTGATGCCGCCGACCGAGGAGTCTGCGCAGCACTTGCCCGAAAAATTCACCGGCGAACCCGCGGGTGAGGCCTACGCGCCACTGCAGTGGTGGAAAACATTCAACGACCCGGGGCTGGACCGGGTCGTCGAGGCCGTACTCGCGTCGAACCTCGACCTGGCCGAAGCCGTGGCGCGGGTTGAGCAGGCCCGGGCCCGGGCGGGCATTGCAAATGCCGCCAGGTACCCTTCACTGCAGCCATCGGCGTCCGGCGAGGACACGGATACGCCGACCAATGCGGGCGTGGGAGAGCAGATTGAAGAGATCGGGTTGAGCCCGGAACTCAAGCAGGAGTTCGGCATTTCCGTGCCGGACCGCTTGGCGGTGACCACGTACTCCCTGAATGCAAACTTCTCCTACGAGGCCGACTTCTGGGGCCGCAACCGCAATGATGCACAGGCGGCTCGCGCCGAGCACCTGGCTTCGGAGTGGGACTACCGGGCCGCGCGGATCGGGGTCGTTGCAGAAACCGTGCGCACGTACATCGAGATCGCCTGGCTGCGCCGTCAACTTGGGCTGTCAGACGAGATCGTGGGGATCCTGCAGGAGCGCGAGAAACTCACCACGGCCCGCTACCAGCGTGGCCTCAACACGGCGCGTGAACTCTATACCGCACGGCTGCAACTGTGGAACTCGCAAGCTGAACTGCCTGCCGTCAGGGGGCGCCTGGCCGATGCAGAGGGACGCCTGTGGACTTTGCTGGGCGGGTACCGGGCGGAGCTGGCCGGCATGTTGCCGGATGCCCTGTCGCCCTCTGCAACATTCGATCACATTCCCGTGGGCATACCGGCTGACCTTCTCACTCAGCGCCCCGATGTGGGCGCGGCCCAGCAGCGAATGCAGGCGGCCCGCTATGCCGTCGGAGCCCGGCGTGCCGAGCTGCTGCCGTCGCTGTCCCTGTCCGGCACCATCGGGCTGCAGGGCTCAGACACCCGCGAGTGGCTGGATGCGGCCCAGTGGTTCAAGAACCTGAGCCTGAATCTGGTCGGGCCGGTATTCCAGGGCAAGCGGCTGCGTCACAATGTGACCCTCGCGGAGACCCGCCTGAAAGAGGCGGTTTTTGCGTACAGGCACTCGGTGGTCACCGCAGTCAACGAGGTCGAGGCCGTGCTGACCCAGCTTGAGACCAGCCAGCAGCGCCATGCCCTGCTGAGATCGTCCGTCGAGGAAGCCCGGGCAGAGGCGGCCTTTCAGGAACGCCGCTACTGGTCCGGCGTCGGCGACTACGATGCCTTTCTGGCAGCCTCGGAAACGCTCACCAGCATGAAGTCCTCGCTGGTGGCGGCAGAACGCGATCTGGGGTACATGCGCCTGGCGCTGCATCGCGCGCTGGGAGGCGTGTGGACGGTGGCCGACCCCGAGGCGGCACGAATCGACGATTCTCCACAGGTTGCGGACCTTCGGGCCGCATCCCTAGCCACGGAGTGAACCGGCATGAATAGACTGAAGGACAGACTGAAAAGCTACCTGGTTGCCGCTGGGATCCTGGCGGGTGCGGTGGTGCTGGCATCCATCCTGGTGTCGCTGGCTCCAGAGCCGGAACGCGTTGAGCAACCACCTCAAATTCCGTTCGTGCAGTCCGCCCAGGTGGTGGTCGGGGCTGGAGCCATTCCCGTGTACGGTGCCGGAACCGTGCGGCCCAGCGCGGAAATTGACATCACCTCGCAAGTCAGCGGCCGGGTCGACTGGATGAATCCGAGTTTCCACAGCGGCGGGCGGATCAAGGCGGGCGATACGATCTTCCGCATTGAACAGGAGGACTACCAGTATCGCCTGCGCGAGGCCATGGCTGATCTCGAAGATAGGAAAGTGGCCCTGCTCGAGGCCAGGGAGCTGGCGGTCGTAGCCCGTACCGAGTACGAGCAGTATTCCGGGCGCCAACGCGAGTCGGGGTCCACGGTCACCCAGGCGAGTCCCCTGGTGTTGCGAGAGCCTCAGCTGAAGGCCGCCCAGGCGGCACTGAAACGTGAAGAGGCCAGGGTCGCCGAAGCCAAGCTGGCGTTGGCACGAACCAGTGTGAAGGCACCCTTCGACGGCTATGTGCGTGAAGAGTCCGTGGACATCGGCCAGTTTCTGACCGTGGGTCAGGTCGTCGGGCGACTGTTCGCCGCCGATGCGGTCGAGGTGGTCCTACCCCTGTCCGATGCCAACACCGCATTGATCCCCGGGCTGTGGGAGCTTCAGGCAGGGGATGCCAAGCAGCGGGTGGATGCGCGTGTCATCGCGAGATACGCAGACGCGCACTACGCCTGGAACGGCTATGTGGACCGCGCCGAGGCATCGCTCGACAAGCAGACACGGACCATTGACGTGATTTTGCGTGTCCCTGAGCCCTTTTCCGCAGGCACCCTGGTCGGCTCGCAAGACCACATCCGCCAGGCTCCCCCGCTTCTGGTGGGCAAGTTCGTGGAGGTTGAAATCGAGGGGCTCACGCCAGAGCGCTATTTCCGCATCCCGCGCTCGGCCCTGCAGCCAGGGAATGAGGTTTGGGTCATCGGCGATGAGCAAGGAGTCGGCATCGTCCCGCTACAGGTTCTGCAGCGCAGCAATGACGAGATCTTCGTGACCGGCGCCCTTGAAGAGGGACAGGCCGTAATCACGGGCGGCATTCAGTTTGCCACCGAAGGCATGCGGGTACGCAGTCTGGACACGGGGCAACAATGAGCCGCAAAGGAAGCCAACTTGGAGAGCCGGGCGGCCCGATCGCCTACATGGCGAGCAACAGCGTCGCCGCCAACCTGTTCATGTTCGCCATACTGGCTGCCGGCTTGGTGGCCCTGACCGGCCTGGAGCGGGAATCATGGCCCACGGTGCCGTTCAATACCGTCGAGGTCTCCATGGCCTACCCCGGGGCCACACCGGAAGAGGTGGAAGAGTCGATCGTGGTCAAGATCGAGGAGCAGGTCAACTCGCTGGATGATGTCAAGCGAGTGAAGTCTGTGGCTGCACCAGGCATGGCATCGGTGCGTGTTGAGCTGAAAGCGGGCACCGACATGGGCCGTATGCTGGATGAGATCAAAACCGCGGTGGGCCGTATCCAGTCCTTTCCCGCGGCGGCCGAACGCGCAGAATTCATGGAGATGTCCAATCACCAGAGCGTGATCCGCCTGCTGGTCTATGGCGCGATCTCGGAGCGTTCCCTCAAGGAGTTGGCGTACCAGATCGAGGATGAACTGACCTCGCTTCCTGCCGTGTCATCGGTCGAGACCAGCGGGGTGCGTGATTATGAGATTTCCATCGAGGTCCCGAAGGCTCGCCTGCGTGCCCTGGGCATCACCCTGGCGGACATCGCAAATACGATACGTCACGGGTCCCTCGATCTGTCGGCGGGCAGCATTGAAACCCGGGATGCCGAGGTGCGCGTTCGCACCCTGGGCCAGCGGTATGTCCAGCAGGATTTCGAGGAAATCGTCGTTCTCAGCAGAAATGACGGTACGGTCGTGCGACTGGGAGACATCGCCACGGTACATGACGGCTTCCAAGATTCCGATCTGATCATACGCCACCAGAATCAGCCGGCGGCCTTTGTCGAAATCTACAGGGCAGAAGGAGAACAGGTGATGGATGTTGCCACGGCCGTGCAGCAACACGTTGCCAACGTGATCATCCCATCCCTGCCGGACGGTGTCGGCATCACCATCTGGAACGACGATTCCCTGACCTACCAGGAACGCGTGAATCTGCTGCTCAAAAATGGCACTCTGGGCCTGCTGCTGGTGCTGGTTGCACTGGCCCTGTTTCTCGAGATTCGGCTCGCGGTGTGGGTCGCGGCAGGGCTGGCCGTAGCCGGGATCGGTGCTTTGGCGGTCATGCTGGCCGTGGACATTGCGATCAATACCATCTCCTTGTTCGCGTTTGTTCTGGCCATCGGCATCGTGGTGGACGATGCGATCGTCGTGGCCGAGCACATCCACTATGAACGCAGGCGAGGTACGCCCGGTGTCGTTGCAGCGA
This sequence comes from Gammaproteobacteria bacterium, assembly GCA_965205685.1. GTDB lineage: Bacteria > Pseudomonadota > Gammaproteobacteria > UBA4575 > UBA4575 > WTFY01. Next base: position 485,042 of record OZ242174.1, read on the forward strand.
TCCGCGGCACGCGCCGGATCAAGGTGCCGTTGACGTTTGCGGTGCTGACTTCGGTCGCAGCATTCACGCCGCTGTTTTTCATCCCAGGCGGCATCGGACAGGTATGGAAGGCCTTGCCGGTGATCATCATCGCGATGCTGCTGATCTCCCTGGTGGAATCGCTGCTGATCCTGCCCAACCACCTGTCTCACCTGCATGGCCCGGAGTGGGTGCCGAAGGGATCGGTTGACCGCTTTTTCGCCCGGGTTCAGGGTACCGTCGACGAGTTGCTGAACCGATTCGTGAAGGGTCCCCTGGACCGGGGGCTGCACTTCGCCACTGCCCAGCCCATCGTGACGCTGGCGGGCGCCATCGGCCTGCTCATTTTCAGCATTTCCCTGATACCGGCAGGCATCGTAGCGACGTCCTTCGCAGACGTGGTGGAGGGCGATTTTGTGACTGCCACGCTCGAGATGCCGGATGGTACTACTGCGCAAAGGACGTACGAGGTGGCACAAGAACTCGAAGCCGCCGGGTACCAGGTGATTGAACGGATCTCGGCCGAGCGGCCCGAAGGTGCTCCCTCGCTGCTTTCCGGGGTCAACGTGACCGTCGGCCAGGGGCCGCGAGTCGAGGGGGGCGGGTTGGCGCCGAAGCTTTCGCTGAACCCGGAACCCAACATCGCCACGATCGAGTTCAAGTTGCTGAGTGCACAGCAGCGGGAGATTTCCACCGGGGCCATCGCCCAGGCTTGGCGCGACGAGGTCGGCATCCTGCCTTACGTCCGCGGTGTCGCTTTCAGCGGCAAGGTCTTTGACCTCGGCAATCCCATCGAGGTGGTGCTATCACATCCGGAACCCCAGCGTCTCAACCAGATTGCAGAATCCGTGGTTCATGGCCTGCGCGAAGTGGAGGGTGTCTTTGATGTGCGATCGGATCACACCCCTGGGGTGCGGGAGATCCAGCTCGAGTTGCGGCCCGAGGCACGCACACTCGGACTTACGCTGGAAGAAATGGCTCAACAGGCGCGCTCCGCATTTTTCGGTGCGGAGGCCTTGCGGGTGCAGCGCGGGCGCGAGGAGGTGCGGGTGTATGTGCGCCTGCCTGCGGATGAGCGCAATGCCATTACCGATGTTGAAGGCTACCTGATTCACACCCCCGACGGGGCCGAGGTTCCGCTGAGCCAGGTCGCTGAGCTCAAATCAGGCATTTCGCCGCCTGCGGTACGGCGAAAGGACGGGCAGCGCGTGATTACGGTCACGGCGGACGTCGACCAGACGGTGATTACCGGCGGCGAGGCCAATGCCATCCTGGCCGATTCGATTCTTGCAGAACTGAAGGCCATGTACCCGGGCTTGGCATATACGTTCGGAGGTGAACAACAAGAGCAGATTGACTCGCTGGACTCGCTGATCCGCGGTTTTGCTATCGCCATGCTCATGATATTTGCATTGCTGGCCATCCCGCTTGGCTCCTATACCAAGCCATTCATCATCATGGCCGTCATCCCGTTTGGGCTCATCGGCGCAATCTGGGGTCATCTGGCATTGGGGATCGCCATGAGCGCGGCATCCTTCATGGGCATCTTTGGCCTGAGCGGGGTCGTCGTCAATGACTCCCTGGTGATGATCGATTTCATTGACCAGAAACTCGATGAAGGGGTTCCTGCGCGAACGGCGATCATCGAGGGTGCAAAGGGGCGCTTTCGTCCTATCTTGCTGACTTCCGTGACCACCTTCCTTGGCTTCACGCCACTCATTCTCGAACGTGCAATCCAGGCGCAGTTCCTGGTTCCGTTTGCCGCATCCCTGGGTTTCGGGATCCTCATCACCACAGCCATCTTGATGATGCTCGTGCCCGCCCTGATGGCGATGCACCTGCACAGAAGTATCCGACGAAGTGAAACAGATGCGGACCTCGCCTCGACCGCGGCAGTCAATCCTGCAGACTGAACACCGCAACATAGCCCGCTCTGGCCCCCCGGTGCATGCTCTATGCGCACGCATATTCTTTAGATATCAAACGGTTGCGTCACGCAAGATGATGGGTGGATGACGCCGGGATGCCTGAAATATCACTGGCACACCGTATATTTGCAGGCTCGGGCCATGGTATTTTATACGGGTTCCCGGCCTATGCTGAGAACCGCATCGATCCATACAGAATTCGGGTGAACAATGCAGGCTAGCCAAGTCGAAAGTGACGTCTCCTTGCTGGATCCCTTTCCCGAGGGCTGGTATTTCATCGCCAGCCGTCAGTCCATCCTCAAGGAGAAGCTGATTCAGAAGACCTGGATGGGAAAGGAGATCGTCGTTTGGAGCGACCGGGACGGGTGCATTTGCGTGGCCGAATCCGTGTGTCCGCATATGGGTTCTGCACTGGGCCCCGCAGCGGGTGGGCAGGTGCGTAACGGCTGCATCGTCTGCCCGTTTCACGGGTTCGAGTACGACGTTACCGGTCAGTGTGTAGCCACCCCGTTTGCCCCACCGCCCAAATTCGCCAAGCTCAGGGTATTCGAGACACGGGAGCTCCTCGGTCTTGTTTTTGCCTGGTGGGGGAGCAATGGAAGGCCTTCTCAATGGAGCCTTCCCGAAGATCCTCCGACCGGGGCCGACTGGGGGGAGCTGGAATTTCGAACCCTGCAGTTTCCCGGCCACCCCCAGGAGACCACCGAGAATTCCGTCGACATGGCCCACCTGCGTTATGTACATGGCTACAGCAATGTGTGCCGGACGGCATCCGTGTCCGTGCAGGGCGCGCATCTGGAAAGCTGCTTTGATTTCAGGCGAACCCAGTCCATTGCAGGAATCTTTAAGTTTGACTTCGATGTTTCCGCCGTCGCCCACGTCTTCGGGGTGGGGTATTCGTTCGTAGAGATTCGTGAGCACACCTTGGGCATGGACTCGAGGTTGTGGGTGCTCGCAACACCGATGGATGGCAAGCTTATCGAGCTGGTTCTGGTAGGGCAGTTGCGCGAGCTGCGCAAGCCAAAACGGCCCATCATTGGCATGCGTTTCATGCCGGTGGGCCTGCGTAGCCGGCTCATGGCGAAAATACTTGCCTCGGTGCAAAAGCGCGACGTTCTGCAAGATGTCACGGTCTGGAGCCGGAAACGGTATCGGCCCAATCCGCGGTTGTGTCGCTCGGATGGCGAGGTCGCAGTGTATCGGCGCTATTGCGAGCAGTTCTATCCGGACCGCGAGGGCAGTGGCGATGGCCTGTACGAACTGCAGTCTATCCAGTCATAACGATCCCAAAGACGCCGGTTGTACAAACGGGTGAGCCCCCTGTGGGACTCGCCGCCATCTTCAATGGAGGCTTATGGGGTTCCTGGCTTCGGCAACGTGAAATTTCATTTTCTTGTTCGGTGCCGAGGTCGGAAAGGGATTGATGCGCAGCGTGTAGTCGTCGGGCTTCAGTTCCAGTCTGAAGTGATGGACGATGAGCAGGAGATTGACCATCATCTGCAAATTGACCCAGCGATGTCCCAGACAGGCATGCGTGCCCAGCCCGTAGGGCGCATAGGCACATGGGGTCAGGTGTTCTTGGCGCTCTTTATTGTAGCGCTCGATGTCGAACTTCATCGGATCCCTGAACACGTCCTCCATGTAGTGCGTGGCGGTCTGGCATACCAGCAGGCGGGTTCTGGAAGGCACCTCGTATTCATCGATGATGCAGTTATTCATCGCGGTTCGCAGCTGCCAGGGGATCACAGGAAACATGCGTTCGGTTTCGAGAAATACCCGGTGGGTGACATCGATATTTGACGGATCAAAATCCTTGGCATCCGGTTCTCTTCCATTGCCAAACAACGCATCCGCTTCCTGGCGTACCTTGTCGTACAAATCGGGATGACTCATCATGCAGTACAGCGCGAAAGCCAGTCCGCTGCCGAGATAGATGCTGGCGACCATCGAAGCTACAAACGGAAATATGATGTCCGTTTCGGGCAGGAATTGCGGGTCGCTTCTATGAAGTTCAAGAACGGCATCGGCAAGGTCTGGATGTTGCCCCTCCCGTTGTGCCGGCGTATGCGTGGCGTGTATGGATTCGACAAGCTTTCGAACCGCCTTCTTGGCTCGATTCATGCGTGGTGTGTGCAGCAGGACTTTCGGCGTCATTCCGGACACATGGGCGTTTAGCGCACGATGCTCATAGGCCAGAAGGTCGTCAACATAGTCGGCACAGTCTACACTGATCATGAGGTGGGAAATCTGGCTGCTGACATGGTTCTGGCAGGTTTTGGCCGCACCCAGCAAAGTGCCCGGCTGCCATCGGCTGAGGGATTTCCTGCACAGGTGAATAAGCTCTGGGAGTTTTTGGGCAAGATTGGCCCTTGAATACACATAGCGCAAGGATTTTCTCAATCGGTAGTGTTCCGCCCCATCCATGCCCGGCAATGTGCGCGATGCGCCAAATTCGCCTTCCAGATTCCTGATGTAGTCTTTCGAGCGAAGATAAAACCTTCCCTTTTTTTGAACCCACTGGTTGGTATTCAGGCCGATCAGCAGGAGCAATTTCTGTCCCCCCATCTTCATTGGCGCTTCAACGACCGGCCCGTACTTGTCATGTATCTGGCAGATTGCCCTGGGTATGAAGCCTTTGCGGAAATCCGAGTTCCCCAGAATGTCAGATACCTTCATCTTGGGGATGGGCTTGGTCCGGATGCTGTGTTTCGTCTTCGGCTGGATGGTGCTTAGCTTGACGGCCTTGGAGATCGACTGGCCGACCAGGTCCATCGAGACAAGTATTTCGATGCGTTCGATTTTCTCCTGGTAGTCTTCCTCGCTGAGAATGAGTTTGAACCCCCCACACGTATGCATGAGGCAGATGAGGATGACATCGCGGGGATCCGGTATGACGTCGTTCAGGATGACGTTCAGGATTCTTGACTTGGCCTCCTCCCTGGATGTGCCATCGACCTTCGGGTAGGTCTTGGTACGGGAAACGGACCGCGATAATGTCCAGAACCCGCCCGATTCATGTTCCAGGATCCCCTTTTCAACCAAGCGGTCCAGTGCGATCTCGACGATATCTTCGGAAAGCGGGGTATTTTTTTCTATCCAGTACTGGGTGCCGAAGGTATCTTTCGATTCGCTGATCTCCTTCAATATGGGATCGAGCATGGGGTCGCCGGTCGGGTTGGCATCGATCAAATACAAGGAGTCCAGATCGGTGTCAATCCGAAATTCCAAGGCGAGGTCGGCGATTACCGCCCCCGCGATGACGCATGAGAAATCCCAGCCCGGCACCATTTCCAGGTAGCCACTTTGCTCATCGAGCATCAAAAGGAGCAATTCTTCAATTAGTCGCACGGTTTTTCTTTCTGGCAGAAGGGTCAAAATGCGATCAGCTATTGACTGATAGCTATACAGGCTTATAAATATACTGCATCTTGGTGAACCGCGGGCTATTATTTGCACGGAACTCCCTCTTCAAAATGGGTGGAGGCACCTGCTGCCGCTTCGCTCTTTAGTGATGAAACTGAAATGCAAGTAGTCTTGTCTGAGTCCCCCAAGGGAAGCGTGTGACATGCGATTTGCTGAAGAAGTACTTTTGCTGTTGCTTAGCGAAGAGACGGGCTACTTCATTCCCATTCCAGAGTGGAAAATGTCATGCGTGCTGGCCGGCAGCGTCCTGATCGACCTTTCATTCGAGAACCGGATTGACTCGGATCTAGATACACTTACCCTGCTTGATTCGACACCTGTCGGAGATCCTCTGCTAGATCCCACGTTGGAGGAAATCGCCGAGGACGAACAGGTACATTCCCCTCAATACTGGGTCGAGCGCATTGCAAAGCGCTCGGACGAGATCAGCAACATGACACTCGATCGCCTGGCAAAGATGGGCATACTCAATGTCGACGAAGGTGGATTCTGGTCCCTGTCCGGAAAGGTCGCCCGCACAAGGCGCTACCCGACAGCCGACGGCAAAACCAGCGAAGAAATCAAGAGCAGGATCATGCGGGCACTGCTCGATGACGAGATCCCGGACCCCCGCGACTTTGCCATCATTGGCTTGATGAACAGCTGCGACGGGCTGCGTGCCCTGCTTGATCCCGAGGAATTCGAGTTTGCCGAGAAGCGAATCGAACTCTATAGTCGGCTGGACCTGATCGGCCGGACCATCGCGTCAGCCGTAAGCAGTTCCTACCGTCCCCCGGCAAGTATACGTTCCGTACAGCGCCCGCCGTTGCCGGTCATCGGGCTGTACAGCATGTTTTCATCAAAAACGTTCCGTTCTGGCAACCTGCCGAAGTTCATGGCGGAAAAAGCCAAGGAGCTGGGACCGGTTTTCAGGATCAAGGCCGGTGGCCGCGACATGGTCGTGTTTGCCGGTGCAGAGCTGAATCGCTGGGTCGGGCACAAGGGTCGCCTTTATCTTCGCACCCAGGATTATATCGGGGGTTTCCAAAGGGAGTGGGGCACAGCGCGGTCCATTGCCAGCATGGACGGGGCGGATCACTTCCGTATGCGCAAAGCTGTGCAGGCGGGCAATTCCCGGGCCGTGGTTGAGGACCGGCTGGATGAAGTGCTGGCCATGGGAAGGCGAACGTTTGCAAACTGGGGAACCGGGAACATTATCCCGGGTGAGATGGCATGCCAGCGCCTGATCGGTGAACAGATTGCCCAACTCAGTGTTAGCATCGATCCCGGCGACATCCTGGATGTCCTTCTGGCATTTGAATACCGGGCACTGCTCGTGCACGTGTTCCGGATTTTGCCCCGTTTCACCTTGCGTACCCCTGCCATGAAGCGAGCCCATGCGCGCGTTCTGGAACTGTATGCACAAATCCATGCCTCGCACACACCTGCCCAGCGGGCGGGCAAGCGCCGGGATCTGGTGGATGACCTGATGGAGCTGCATCAGGGGGATCCTCAATTCCTGCCAGAAACGGACCTGGGCTTTGCGTTCATTGCCCCAATCATTGCCGGGCACTACCTGGGGAGTGCGATGGCTTTCGCAATGTATGAGATGCTGGCCAATCCGGATGTGCTGGCCCAGCTTGCGGATGAAGCCGATGCGCTATTTGCCGACGGGGACCCGGTTAGCGAAAAACTCAACCCGCAGGCGATTGATGTTGCGCGCCGGTTTGTAATGGAGGTACTGCGTTTGCACGTGGTGATCCCTATGCACTTGCGTACTGCCATGAATGCGTTCGTGGTCAAGGACATGGAAATACCGGCCTACAGCACGATATTGATTTCCTTTCCCTCAGTTCATTTTGATGAGAAATACTTCAAGGACCCGGAGACCTTTGACATTGAAAGGTACGCGCCTCCAAGGAACGAGCACAAGCAATCCGCGGGTGTTTACGTGCCTTTCGGTGTGGGCACGCACATGTGTGGAGGTTCACGCTGGACCGAATTGCAAATGGCCATCAATGTACTGTTGGTCGCGCGCCATCTGGAAATGGAGATGGTGCCGGCAGATTACAAACTCAAGATCAATCCGCTGCCCAAGCTCAGCCCGAACAGAAAGTTCAGATTCAGGGTGGTACGACACCGGCATCCAATCGATACTGTCTAGGCGGTTCAGACAAGCCACAACTTCCCGGGATTTGGCTTTTCGCGATTCGGGCAACTTTACATGGGTCGATGTCAGGACAGCACCGGCACTGCGGCAGGAATTCCCTGTTCTTAATCCGTACCCTCGGCTCAGCGTCCTGTCTCGCGAACATCTTCATACGGGATATTTACTTTAAATCGGACATCTGGCTTCATGCCGCGTTGAGGGAAGTTTTGGCGCGATTGGATGATCCTGCAGACTGATTTTCTGCAGCAGGCTGCCCCGGCGGCTATTGCCCCGTCTGGGCAAGTATTTCACAATAGCGCCCCCGGAAGCGGGATGACAGGGTCCTGTGGCAAGCAGGACCTTTTCTATTTGGGACATTGACGATCACAAGAACGGTTTTGATGGACACCTGGCTGCACAGGCCGGCAGGAATCTTCTAATGGAGAATCGACTGGAACTTGCCAATGCGATCCGTGCCCTCAGCATGGATGCCGTGCAGTGTGCAAACTCCGGGCATCCCGGCATGCCGATGGGCATGGCCGATATTGCCGAGGTGCTCTGGAATGACTACCTGAAGCACAATCCGAACGATCCCCAGTGGCCGGACCGTGACCGTTTCGTGCTGTCCAACGGCCACGGTTCCATGTTGCTGTATTCATTACTGCACCTGACCGGGTACGAGGTCTCCATGGAAGAGATCCGGAACTTCCGGCAACTGCATTCGAGGACTCCGGGTCATCCGGAGTACGGCGATACCCCAGGTGTGGAAACCACGACCGGCCCGTTGGGGCAGGGGCTTGCGAATGCGGTCGGCATGGCGCTGGCGGAAAAGGTTCTGGCCGCGACCTTCAACCAGGACGACCTGGACATCGTGGACCACTACACCTACGTATTTGCAGGCGATGGCTGTCTCATGGAGGGGATCTCGCACGAAGCGTGCTCCCTTGCAGGCACACTCGGGCTCGGCAAGCTGATCGTGTTTTACGATGACAACGGCATTTCAATCGACGGCGAGGTTGCGGGCTGGTTTACCGACGACACCCCGAAGCGGTTCCAGTCCTATGGATGGCATGTGATTGCAGATGTCGATGGCCACGACAGCACCCAGATCACGAACGCCATTGAGAACGCGAGGGATGCGCTGACCCGTCCCACCCTGATCTGCTGCAAGACGGTGATCGGCTGGGGGGCACCAAACAAGCAGGGTACCGCAGCCACCCACGGCGCACCGCTGGGCGAAGAGGAGATCGAACAGGCGCGCACCCGCATCGGCTGGACGCATCCGCCCTTCCATATCCCCGAGTCCGTGTACGGTCAATGGGATGCCACGGATAAGGGTCGGGCACGGCAGTCCCTGTGGGAAGAAAAATTTGCACAGTACCAGCATCAGCATCCGCAGCTGGCCGCCCAATTCTCAAGGAGAATGCAGGGGGTCTTGCCGGCGGACTGGGATGCGGAATCGGAAAAGGTGGTCCAAAAGGCGGTTGCAGAAGAACAGACCGTGGCCACGCGCAAGGCCTCGGAACTCGCACTGGAAGGTTACGCGAGCCTGCTCCCCGAGATCATCGGAGGCTCGGCGGACCTGACCGGCTCCAACAATACCTGGTGGTCCGGCTCAGTGGCCGTGAGCGCAGCGCATGCGCCGGGAAACTACATCTATTACGGGGTGCGGGAGTTTGGCATGTCGGCGCTCAACACGGGCATTGCCCTGCATGGAGGGTTCATCCCCTACAGCGCCACCTTTCTCGTATTTTCGGAGTATGCACGCAATGCCCTGCGCATGGCAGCCCTGATGAGGCAGAGAAACATTTTCGTATACACCCACGATTCAATCGGACTCGGGGAAGACGGCCCGACCCACCAAGCGGTCGAGCAGCTTGCCACGCTTCGGTACATTCCGAACATGTCGGTATGGCGTACCGCCGATACGGTAGAAACGGCGGTCGCATGGAAATATGCCATCGAGCGCGACAGCGGGCCCACCAGCCTGGTTTTTTCACGCCAGAACCTGCCCTTCATACAGCGAAGCCCGGAACAGGTCGACCGGATTGCCAGGGGCGGCTATGTGCTGCTCGACTGCGATGCAGTCCCGGAGATCATACTGATCGCGACCGGGTCCGAGCTTGGAATCGCGTTGCAGGCTGCAGGAACATTGAGCACTCAGGGCCGGCAGGTGCGCCTGGTTTCCATGCCGAGTACGGATGTATTTGATGCCCAGGACGAGGCGTACAGGGAATCCGTGTTGCCTGCTGCCGTTCGGACCCGCCTGGCCATCGAGGCGGGCGTGCCGGACTACTGGCTGAAGTACGTGGGCCTTGAGGGGGATGCCATTGGAATCTCCACTTTCGGGGCATCCGCGCCCGGTCAGGCCGTAATGCAGCATTTTGGCTTTACCAGCGATCGTATCGTCGAGCACGCGACGGCAATGCTCGACCGATAGATGCTTTGTTTTCGAGATAAGTACGGAGAAAGTGATGACTATAAGACTTGCAATTAATGGTTACGGGCGGATCGGCAGGAACATCCTGCGGGCGCTGTACGAGTCGGGCCGCAACACGGAAATCCAGGTGGTTGCAATCAACGACCTGGGCGATGCGAACACCAATGCACACCTGACCCGCTTTGACACCGCGCACGGAAGGTTCAACGGCACGGTCGATGTCGACGGCGAGTACATGGTCATCAATGGAGACCGCATCCGCGTGTATGCCGAACGGGATCCGGGCAAACTCCCCTGGGGCGAGCTGAACATCGATGTCGTGCATGAGAGCACGGGTTTTTTTGCCAGCAAGGAGAAGGCCTCGGGACACCTGAAGGCAGGTGCCAAAAAGGTCATCATTTCTGCACCGGGAGGCAAGGATGTGGATGCCACGGTTGTGTACGGCGTCAATCACGACATTCTGAGCGCCGAGCACACGGTGATTTCCAACGCTTCGTGCACCACCAACTGCCTGGCGCCGATGGTGAAGCCGCTGCATGAGAAAATCGGCGTCGAAAACGGCGTGATGACCACGGTGCATGCCTACACCAATGATCAGGTGCTCACAGATCTCTACCATACCGATTTGCGCCGAGCACGTTCGGCCACCATGTCAATGATCCCGACCCAGACCGGGGCGGCTTCCGCGGTGGGCCTGGTGTTGCCCGAGCTGAACGGCAAGCTTGACGGCTTCGCGATCCGCGTTCCGACCATCAATGTTTCACTGGTGGACCTGACGTTCCTGGCGGCCCGTGAAACCAGCGTTGATGAAGTCAATTCCGTCATGCGCGAAGCGGCGGACGGACAGGTGCTCGAGTATGTGGACGCGCCCCTGGTATCGGTGGACTTCAACCATGACTCCCACTCCTCCAACTTTGATGCCTCCCTGACCAAGGTGATGGGCGGGCGCAATGTGAAGGTCTGTTCCTGGTACGACAACGAGTGGGGATTTTCCAACCGCATGCTGGATACGACACTTGCACTGATGAATGCCAAGTGACACATCGCCCGGTTCCCGCAACTCGACAGCGCACAGCTTGATCCCCGGACCCGGTCAGTGTTAAGCATGACGGACCTCGATCTCGCGGGTCGCCGTGTGCTGATCCGCGAGGACCTGAATGTGCCCGTGAAGAACGGGCGCGTAGCCAGTGCCAAGCGCATCGAAGCCGCCCTGCCGACGGTTCGTCTGGCCATGGAGCAGGGTGCCAGCGTCATACTGCTTTCCCACAGGGGACGTCCTGATGAAGGGCGCTGGGACGAGGAGTTCTCCCTTTTGCCGGTTGCGCAATTTCTCAAAGACCAGTGCGGCCTTGAGGTGCAGTTTGAGAAAAACTGGCTGGACGGCGTCGATACCAAGGCCGGCCAACTCACCCTGTGTGAAAACGTGCGGTTCCAGGTCGGCGAACTCGGCAACGATGAACAGCTTGCACGAAAGATCGCGGGCTTGTGCGATGTCTACGTGATGGATGCGTTCGGGACCGCCCACCGTGCACAGGCTTCAACCCACGGCGTGGCCAAGTACGCTCCTATCGCATGCGCGGGTCCGTTGCTGGAGAAGGAGTTGCGTGCCCTCGACAAGTCCCTGGCCAAGCCGGACAGGCCGCTGGTCGGAATCGTGGGAGGCTCAAAAGTTTCAACGAAACTTAAAATTCTGAAATCGCTGCTGGACAAGGTGGATCAGCTGATTGTGGGCGGGGGCATCGCCAACACTTTTCTGGCGGCGGCGGGCAAGCCAGTCGGCAATTCCCTGTATGAGAAAGACCAGCTGGACATCGCCAGGGATCTGCTCGGGGAAGGCGCTCGCCGGAAGAAGGAGATTCCGCTGCCGGTGGACGTTGTTTGTGCCACCGAGGTTTCCGAAGTTGCCGCGGCCACCACGAAGCCGGTGGATGCGGTCGGTCCGGATGACATGATCCTGGACTTTGGTCCTGACTCGTCGAAAAGACTGGCATCCTGCCTGTCCAATGCGGGTACAATTATATGGAATGGCCCGGTGGGAGTGTTTGAGCTTGAAGCCTTTTCAAAGGGTACGGAGATCGTGGCCAGGGCCGTTGCCGAGAGCCGGGCGTTCTCGATCGCCGGAGGCGGTGATACGCTGGCTGCAATCGAGTTGTTTGATCTGGGAGAGCAAATTTCGTACATCTCCACCGGAGGCGGTGCGTTTCTTGAATATCTGGAAGGGAAAGTCCTGCCCGCCGTTGGCATTTTGGAGCAAAGAGCAAATCGCTAGTGCGTAGAATTACCCGCAGCATACTCATCGATCGGAACGATTCATTCGCACTGCCCTGTGCGGCACAACACGGTGCCGGGAGCTGACATGGAGTCAAGTACGGAAGCCCGCGACAGGAAAACGATTTTCCGGCATACCAAAATCATTGCAACCCTAGGGCCTGCCACCGACAGCGAGCAGATCATGGCCGGCCTGATCGATGTCGGCATCGATCTCGTGCGTCTTAATTTTTCACACAGCACCTACGAGGAGAATGCATGGCGCATTGAAACCTTGCGCAGGCTGAGCAAGGAAAAACACCATGAGGTGGGCGTGCTCGGAGATCTGCAGGGTGCAAAGATCAGGATCGGGGCTTTCAGGGACAAGCGGGTTCACCTGGATGCCGGCTCGGCATTCTGTATTGATACAAACCTGCCTCTAGATCAGGGGGATGAAACGGCCGTTGGAACCACGTACAGGGGGCTTGCGAAGGATCTGGGCGCAGGCGATCACCTGTTGATTGATGACGGACGGATCGTACTGAGGGTCACCGAGGTTGCCGAGGGCAAGATCCATAACGAAGTCGTCACGGGGGGAGAACTCCTCAGCAGCAAGGGAATTAACCGTCAGGGAGGAGGGCTGGCTGTTGCGACGCTGACAGACAAGGACCGCCAGGACATTCGCGATGCCGTCAAGCTGGACATCGACTACCTGGCCGTTTCGTTTCCCCGCTCGGCCGAGGATGTCAGGCAGGCCAGGAAGTTGTTCGTTGAAGCCGGGGGCCGTGGGGGGATCATTGCAAAGATCGAGCGCACGGAAGCCCTGGATGCGATCGATGAAATCCTCGACGAGTGCGACGCGATCATGATTGGCCGCGGGGACCTCGGTGTTGAAATCGGTGATGCGGAAGTGCCGGGTGTGCAGAAGTTGCTGATTGACCGGGCCCATGAAAAGAACCGCATTGCGATCACCGCCACGCAAATGATGGAGTCCATGACGTACAGCCCGATCCCGACCCGTGCGGAAGTTTCGGATGTGGCCAATGCCGTGCTGGATGGAACTGATGCGGTGATGCTTTCAGGCGAAACCGCAGTGGGGAAATATCCCGTTCAGTCCGTCAAGGCCATGCATCGTACCTGCCTGGCCTCGGAGCGGCGGATCTTGAATACGGGATCGGATCACCGCATGTATTCGAGATTCGAAAGGGTCGACGAGGCCATCGCCATGGCGACGATGTACACCGCAAATTATCTGAACGTGGCAGCGATTGCCGCATTGACGGAATCAGGCTCCACGGCCCTGTGGATGTCTCGCATCAGCTCGGAAATCCCCATCTATGCGTTGACGCAGCATGAGAAAACCCTGCGCAGGGTGACCTTGTACAAAGGGGTCTATCCGGCCCCCATGGAAATCCTCAGCCGCTCGCATGCGGAGGTCAACAAAAATGCAATCGACGTCCTGCTTCGCTGTGGCGTTGTACAAGAAAATGACCTGGTTATCATTACCAAAGGCGACTTGATCGGGGTAGACGGGGGTACGAATGCGCTGAAAATCGTTCGTGTCGGGCATTTGATAGAACCGGAATGAGTGTGGGTATTGGGGGGCATGCAAAGCTGCCTGCCGGTTGCAAGATCTGTTACGCGTATTAGGAGAAACCGTATGAATATTGAGGAACTGAACAAGATCGCGAATGCCATGGTAGCGCCGGGGCGCGGGATTCTCGCCATGGATGAAAGCCATCCAACCTGCAACAAGCGCTTCGAGAAGCTTGGCATCCCCACCACCGAACCCATGCGCCAGGCCTATCGGGACATGCTGGTCACCGCACCCGGGCTGTCCGACTACGTCAGTGGCGCGATTCTGTTTGACGAGACCATCCGGCAGAACACCCTGGCGGGGACACCGTTCGCGGAACACCTGTCGGCCAAGGGCATTATCCCGGGGATCAAGGTGGATGCAGGTGCAAAACCCTTGGCGGGGTCCGAGAACGAGTTGGTGACTCATGGACTGGACGGGCTGCGCGAGCGCTGTGCCGAGTATTATGAGTTGGGTGCACGATTTTCCAAATGGCGCGCGGTCATTACCATTGGACAGGGGATGCCCGGCTGGGCCTGCATCGAGGCGAACGCCCATGCCTTGGCCCGCTATGCGTGCATCAGCCAGGAGGCAGGGCTCGTTCCCATCGTGGAGCCGGAAGTGCTCATGGATGGGGACCATTCCATCGAACGCTGCTATGAAGTGACGGAGCTCACCCAGCGGGTCGTCTTCTACCAGCTCAAAAACCAGGGAGTTGCGCTGGAAGGGATCGTGCTCAAGCCCAGCATGGTGATCTCGGGTGCCTCGAACAGTGCCCGAGCAGATGTGAAAACCGTTGCAGAACAGACGGTGCGCTGCCTGCTGAACACGGTGCCTGCGGCGGTGCCCGGTATCGCTTTTCTGTCAGGCGGGCAAACCGACCAGGAAGCAAGCCAGCATCTCAATGCCATAAATCTGTCGGAACGCACCAAGCCCTGGGCGCTGACGTTCTCCTACGGGCGTGCCTTGCAGCAGACGGCGATGCAAGTCTGGAACGGCGATAGCGCCAACGTGGAGAAGGCCCAGCAGGCCTTGCTCTGGCGCGCCCGCTGCAACGGCACGGCGGCCCTTGGAAAGTACACGGATGCCGTGGAAAGCCAGGCGGCCTAGACGGGACGGATGCACGGCCTGCAATAATAAATTCATGCCATGCCGGGAAAGTGCGCGGTGTGCCCGTGTATAATCTTCCTATAATTTCCAGTGGTCAAAAGTGTCTGCCGGTTCAGCCACACACCGAATGCCGCAACGATTTATACGTGTATTGCAGAAGTCACATACGTGAAGGAGTATTGCCATGAAGATGATCACGGCCATCATTAAGCCATTCAAACTTGATGATGTACGGGAGGCCTTGTCAGAAATTGACATCCAGGGCCTGACCGTAACGGAAGTCAAGGGCTATGGCCGCCAGAAAGGACACGCCGAGCTTTATCGTGGAGCCGAATATGTCGTGGACTTTCTTCCCAAGATAAAAATTGAAATTGGAGTCCCGGAAGACCGTGTGGAATCGGTGGTCGAGGCAATCATCAGGACAGCCAACACCGGGAAAATCGGAGACGGGAAAATTTTTGTGACCAGCGTCGAACAGGTCACACGGATCCGTACCGGTGAAACCGGCATCGATGCACTCTAGGAGCCAGGGGACAACCAATGAGAACACTACACAAGAGCCTATGCCTTTTTGCCATTTTCGCCTGTGCACTGCCGTCTGTCGTGTTGGCTGAGTCCGCCCTGGATACCGGGGATACCGCCTGGATACTGACTTCCACCGCACTGGTGCTGTTTATGACCATTCCCGGATTGTCGCTGTTTTATGCAGGCCTGGTGCGCAGCAAGAATGTGTTGTCGGTGCTGATGCAATGCTTTTCGATTACCTGCCTGGTCTCCATTTTGTGGCTGGTGTTCGGGTACAGCCTGGCCTTCAGTGACGGCGGCGCTCTGAACAACTGGCTGGGAGGACTGTCCAACGCATTTTTGTCCGAGGTTACCCGGGACTCGATGAGCGGCACGATCCCGGAAACCGTGTTCGTCATGTTCCAGTTGACCTTTGCCATCATCACCCCGGCGCTTGTCGTTGGTGGTTTTGCAGAGCGCATGAAGTTTTCCGCCATGCTGTGGTTCACGGTATTGTGGCTGCTGGCGGTCTATCTGCCGGTCGCTCACTGGGTATGGGGAGGCGGCTGGCTCGGTGAGAAAGGCATACTGGATTTTGCCGGCGGTCTGGTCGTTCATCTGACGGCTGGAACAGGCGCGATTGTTGCCGCCATGGTGCTCGGCAAGCGCAAGGGATTTCCGAGAACGGCCATGCCGCCGCATAACCTGACGATGTCCGTGACCGGGGCCGGGATGCTTTGGGTAGGATGGTTTGGTTTCAACGCAGGAAGTGCAGTTGCTGCCAATCAGGATGCGGGAATGGCCATGCTGGTCACGCATCTCAGCGCTGCAACGGCATCACTGGTCTGGATGTTCGCGGAGTGGGTCCGCTACGGCAAGCCCAGTGTGCTTGGAATCGTAACGGGTATGGTGGCCGGTCTCGGCAGCATCACGCCAGCCTCTGGTTTTGTCGGGCCGCTGGGGGCGCTTATCATTGGTGCAGTTGCCGGTCTCGTCTGCTTTACTGCAACCAACTACCTCAAACGGGTCCTGCAGATCGACGACTCCCTGGATGTGTTCCCGGTGCATGGAATCGGCGGGATACTGGGCACGTTTCTCTGTGGCATCCTGGTGGCCGAACAATTCGGCGGAGCCGGGCTCGCTGAGGGCGTGACCATGGGTCAGCAACTGTGGGTCCAGTCCCAGGGCATTCTTGCCGTGCTGGTATGGACCATCATCGCCACCTTTGTGGTCCTGCAGATCATCAAGGTAGTCGTCGGGCTGCGTGTGGATGACCAGCAGGAAACCGAAGGCCTGGACATCACTCAGCACGAGGAAGCTGGCTACAACATGTAGACCTGCAGCAGGGCTGCACCAAGAACAAGAGGGGTCGCAGGCAAGGGTCGCGACCCCTTTTTCAATGGCGCCTGATTGCCTGCAGGATTTGGGCAGTCTTGTGGGTGGCTTCCTGCAGCACTTCCTGGTGGGAAACCGTGAAAACCGGTGTCTCGAGCAGTCCGCCAAGATCTTCGCAGTTGTTCATTACGGGAGTATCACCCGCACTCGTTTGGCTCAGGATCACTGCACATACCGACAGCCCGTGGGAATGAATCGCCTCGACGGTCAGCAAGACATGGTTGATGCAGCCAAGCTTGTCATTCGCTACCAGCAGCACGGGCAGGCCGAGTCTTTTCGCCAGGCTTGAGTTCATGCCGTCTTCGCAAAGCGGCGAATAAAATCCCCCCGCACCCTCGACGACCAGGAAATCGTCGTCGCCTGTGCCCTGCATGCACTTGGCATACACTTCTTCTGTGTAGACAGGCTGGCGGGCCAGGCGCGCTGCGCGCTGTGGCGAGATCGCGGGCTCGAAGCGAAAAGGACAGACCTCCGAGAGCGCGAATTTCCGGTTGGCCGCCTCGTAGTACTGAACCGCATCCTGAGGTTCCAGTTCATCGCGTACCCGCTTGCATCCGGATTCGACGGGTTTGCGGGGCACCGCATTGATCCTGTCCTGGTGCAGCAGTGCCACGATCTGTGTGCCGACATAGGTCTTGCCGGCGTCGGTGTCTGTGCCCGTGATGAATATTCCTTTGCGCGGGGTCATGATGATGAAATGATCAGAGCCTGACCCCGGTCAACTGCTCGCAGGCTTCCCGGTATTTCTTGCTGGTGTTCTCGATCACTTCCCTGGGCAATCGGGGCCCCGGTTTCTGCTTGTTCCAGTCCAGCGTTTCGAGATAGTCACGCACATACTGCTTGTCGAGGCTTTCCGGATTTTTGCCCGGAACATAGGAATCCCTTGGCCAGAACCGTGACGAGTCCGAAGTCAGCAACTCGTCCATCAAGACGACGTTCTCCTGAGCGTCCAGGCCGAATTCAAATTTCGTATCCGCAACGATGATGCCGCGCTGTCTGGCATATTCGGCCGCGCGCCCGTAAATCTGTATGCTGATATCGCGAACGCGCTCGGCAATGTCCTTGCCGACCAGGTTGACGACCTCATCGAAGCGCACGTTGATGTCGTGTTCCCCGACCCTGGCCTTGGTGGACGGTGTGAAGATAGGTTCGTCGAGTGCCTGTGCCAGTTTCAGATTTTCGGGCAAGGGTACTCCGCAGATCATGCCGGTCTGCTGGTACTCCTTCCAGCCCGAGCCGATGACGTAGCCCCGTACGATGGCTTCGAATGGCAGCGCCTTGAGCTTTTGCACGACAACGCTTCGCCCTGCAAGAGCCCCTAGTTCCTGCTCGTCTTTGATGGCGGCTTCAAGAGGGATATCGCTGAGGTGGTTGTCCACCAGGTTTTCAAACCGCTGAAACCAGAAGTTGGACATCGCGGTAAGCACAATGCCTTTTCCGGGAATCGGGTCGGGCAAAATTACATCGAAGGCAGAGATACGATCACTGGCCACGATCAGCCAGTGCCTGTCATCGACCTCGTAAATGTCTCGAACCTTGCCCTGGTAGATCTTTTTCAGGGATTTCAACCCGGGTTCTAGCAGCATTTCGGGGTTTCGGCAGCCAATTGTCCAGCGCACACTGGTTTTATTCACCTGTCTCAGCCAAAATGCGCGTTTGTTTCCATAATCCGTACGGGGGAACAGACGTAATGGCCAATCCAACAGTAAGCCTGATCATGGGGAGCAGTAGCGACTGGTCGGTCATGCACGCAGCCGCAGCCGTTCTGGACCAGTTTGGCATATTGTACGAGAAGCGCGTGATTTCTGCACACCGAACCCCGGATTTGATGGCGGAGTTCTCGCAGTCTGCATCCTCGCGCGGTATCCGGTGCATCATTGCCGGTGCCGGCGGTGCCGCCCACTTGCCCGGGATGGTGGCTGCAATGACTCCCGTCCCGGTTCTCGGAGTCCCGGTTCCAGGCAAGCACCTCTCCGGACAGGACTCGTTGTACTCAATCGTACAGATGCCCAAGGGCATACCCGTTGCAACATTTGCCATCGGCGAGGCCGGTGCGGCAAATGCCGGGCTCTTTGCGGTTTCCATTTTGGCCGGTGACGACACGGATCTGAAAGCAAGGCTTGATGAGTTTCGCAAAGAGCAGACCTCCAAGGTGCTAGCGGCCCGTTTGCCGGACTGAAATGGTTTTGCCAGGTGCCACACTTGGTATGCTGGGGGGCGGCCAGCTTGGGCGCATGTTTGTCCACGCAGCGACGGCCATGGGCTACCGCGTGATCGTGCTGGATCCCAGCCCCGCCAGCCCGGCCGGGGAAATTGCCCAGGTGCATTTACAGGCGGACTATGACGATGAGCGGGCCCTGGACGAGCTGGCGCGGGAATGCTCCGTGGTCACCACGGAATTCGAAAATGTGCCGGCACAGGCGCTGCAGTACCTGCAGGGCGAGTGCCGCGTTTATCCGAGCCCGGATGCAGTGGGCATCGCGCAAAGCCGGACTCGGGAGAAACAGTATGTCCAGTCACTGGGCATTCCCTGTACTGCTTTTCAGCCGGTGTGCAGCGATCAGGACATCCGGCAAGCCTTTGAAAAAATCGGTTCTGACCTGATTCTCAAGACCACCCGTTTCGGCTACGACGGCAAGGGTCAGGCCACCGTGGGCAGTATCGATCAGGCCATCGAAGCGTGGGAGGGCCTGGACAAGGCCGAGTGCATCCTGGAGAAACGGATCGATCTGCAGACAGAAATATCCAGCGTGCTGGCACGCTCTTCTGCGGGCGAAACAAGTTTTTTCGGGATTGCTGAAAACGTCCACCGCAACGGCATACTGTTCACCAGCACGGCCCCGGCAAGCGTGGACGAAGCGATTCAGGATCTGGCCAGGTCCCACGCAAGAAAGATCGCAGAGGATCTGGATTACTGCGGTGTGCTGGCCATCGAGTACTTTGTCGACAAAAGCAACAACCTCTATTTCAATGAGATGGCACCGCGCACGCACAACAGCGGGCATTACACGATCGATGCCTGTTATACGTCGCAGTTTGAGCAGCAGGTACGCGCGGTCTGCGGCTTGTCTCTGGGCAGCACCGTCGCACACAGTGCCGTGACCATGGTGAACCTGCTGGGAGACCTTTGGCAGCAGGGCGAGCCTCGCTGGAATGACCTTATCGAGGACACCGGGGTCAAGCTGCACCTGTACGGTAAAACACAGGCGCGCCCGGGTCGCAAAATGGGGCACTTTTGCGTGCTCGCACCACCCGGTGAGGACACCCGGGACCGGGCCGAGCAACTGTTTTCAAGACTGTAGCCTGCATTGAGCCAGCCTCATTCCATGGAAAAGTTCTCCGCATTCCGTATTCACGCAGACGAAAGCGGAACACATGCAGGAACCGAGTCGCTGGCGCTGGGACAACTGTCTGCAGGCGATGTCGTGATCCGCGTACATTACTCCAGCGTGAATTACAAGGATGCGCTGGCAGCAACCGGCAAATCAAAAATTCTCAGGAAATCACCCCTGGTGGGTGGTATCGACCTGGCCGGCGAGGTGGTGCAATCGTCCAGCCCCCTGTTTTCGCAAGGCGACCAGGTCATTGCGAACGGCAGCGGCCTGAGTGAAGTCCACGACGGGGGCTATGCAGAATATGCGCGAATTCCTGCAGGCTGGGTCGTGCCGCTGCCTGCCCGATTGCGCCTGGACCAGGCGATGGTGATTGGAACGGCAGGCTTTACAGCCGCATTGTGTATCCATCTGATGCAGCAAAATCACCAGCAGGCGGTCGATGGGCCCGTGGTCGTGACCGGTGCCAGCGGCGGAGTCGGGAGTTTTGCGATCGATCTCTTGCACAAGCTCGGTCACGAAGTCACGGCGGTCACGGGATCCGGGCAAGCACGCGACTACCTGCATGAACTTGGCGCAGACAAGGTCGTGGGCCGCGACTGGGTGGAGCCTGGCGGGGGCATGCTGGAGAAGGCCCGCTGGGCCGGTGCCATCGACAATGTCGGCGGGGAGACACTGAGCAGCCTGGTGCGTGCGACCAAGCCTTGGGGCAACGTGGTGAGCGTGGGAATTGCCGGAGGTACCGGGTTTCAGCTGTCGACGATGCCGTTCATCATTCGCGGGGTAAACTTGCTGGGCGTCAGTTCTTCCAATTGCCCGCAGGACTTGCGAAAACAGATCTGGCAGCGCCTCGGCGACGACCTCTACCCTGAGCATATCTCCAGGATTCATGCACGAACCGCAGGCCTTGAGGATTTGCCAGAGGTGTTCGAAAAGCTTTTGAAGAACGAAATCCAGGGCCGGGTCCTGGTGCGGCTACTGAAGGACTAGAAGGCCCGGCCCCTGGGCCATGCATCAGGCAAAGAACCAGTACCCGATGGCAATTGCGGCCGTGACGCCTGCCAAATCCGCAAACAGGCCACAGCCGATGGCGTGTCGCACACGCTGTATGCCAACGCTGCCAAAGTAGACAGCCAGCACATAAAATGTCGTTTCCGTGCTGCCCTGGATGGTGGCGGCGAGATTGGCAGCGAATGAATCGACCCCGTAGGTATTCATGGTTTCCAGCATCATGGCACGGGCTCCACTGCCCGAGAAAGGCCGCATCAGGGCCGTGGGCAGGGCCGCGACAAAGTCCGTGTTCAGTCCGAATACGCCCAGCACCTGCGCAATGATTGCCAATACATGATCCAGGACCTGGCTGGCACGCAACACCCCGATGGCCACAAGCATCGCCACCAGGTAGGGAATTATTTTCACGGCAACATCAAAGCCCTGTTTGGCCCCGTCGACAAAGGCGTCGTACACGTTGACCTTGCGCACATAGCCCAGCACCAGGAAGGAAATAATCACCAGCAACAGCAAAAGGTTGCCCAGCTGACTCGAACGGGCAGTCAGCTCGCCGGGAGGACCATTCAGCAGGAAACCAAGCAGCAACAGGATCAAAAACCCCAGTCCTGCCAGGTACGACAGTACGGTCTTGTTGAGCAAGTTCAGGCCCTGGATATAGGCAACCAGCAGCAGGCCGGCGAGAGTCGATGCGGATGTTGCCAGCAGGATCGGAATGAAAACGGCCGCCGGGTCCTCGGATCCCTGCTGTGCACGAAACAAGAAGATCGTCACTGGCAGCAGGGTTACGGACGAGGTGTTCAGTACAAGAAAAAGAATCTGTGCATTGCTTGCGATGGTTTTGCTCGGATTGAGCTGCTGCAGGTCCTGCATGGCTTTCAGCCCCAGCGGGGTGGCCGCATTGTCGAGGCCCAGCATGTTCGCCGCCATGTTCATGGTGATGGAGCCGATGGCGGGGTGGTTGCTTGGCACCTCGGGCATGAGATGCCTGAACAGGGGGCGAAACAGCCTGGCCAGCAGGTCCACGAAACCGGCACGTTCCGCGATGGTGAAAAACCCCAGCCACAGGCAAAGGACCCCGATGAGCCCCAGCGCAATCTCAACGCTCAGTGCAGCCATGTCAAAGGTGGCCTGGATGACTTGCGCGAATATCGCGCCGTTGTCCCGTACGAGGGCCTGGTAGAGACAGCTGAGGAAGCCAGCGATAAAAAAGCTGAGCCAGATCAGGTTAAGCACGGCAAGGGCCCGGGCTTGGTCCTGCTTCGCTGGCCATGCGGCAGGCTGGGTAGGGGGCAGCAGGTCGGTAGTATGCCGGCAAATCCATTTTTGCGTTCTCTTTGCTGTGGCCTACCCGCGCGGGAAGCGACAGACGACGAACAGGCAGAGTTTACTGGAACCGGGCTGCAAATTACATGGTTATAGGCTAAAGTGCTGTTCCCTGAAACGAGCGTTTGGAACCATGCAGACTGACTGGATTGCACCCTCGATACTATCGGCCGACCTCGCGCGTCTCGGTGAAGATGTTGCGACCGTGCTGGATGCCGGGGCGGACATCATACATCTTGACGTGATGGACAATCACTACGTGCCAAACCTTACCTTTGGTCCGGTGGTGTGCGAGGCGCTGCGCAGCTACGGCATCGAGGCACCGATCGACGTGCACCTGATGGTCAAGCCGGTGGACCCGATCATCACCAGCTTTGCGGCCGCCGGAGCAAGCTACATTACATTTCATCCCGAGGCATCCGAGCATATCGACCGGAGCCTGCAATTGGTCCGGGACCTGGGATGCAAGTCGGGCCTGGTATTCAATCCTGCAACGCCTCTGGATGTGCTGGACTACGTGCTGGAGAAAATTGACATGGTCCTGCTGATGTCGGTCAACCCGGGATTCGGGGGCCAGAAATTCATCCCGTCGGTCCTGGACAAGATCAGGACTGCCAGGGAGTTGCTTGATCGTTCGGGTCTTTCGATTCGCCTGGAAGTGGACGGGGGCGTGAAAGTGGACAACATCGCAGATATCAAGTCAGCGGGCGCCGATACCTTTGTGGCGGGCTCTGCAATTTTCGGCGCATCCGATTATGCGCAAACCATTTCGGAAATGCGCCAGCAACTGGCAGCTGCGGCATAGGACTGCCTTCGTCTCAAACACCCTCAATGACACCCTGGAGATGACGTGCAACTCACCGAGTTTGAGGCGCTGAAAAAGCAGGGGTATACCCATATCCCGCTGTTGAGGGAAGTCCTGGCAGATCTCTATACCCCGCTAAGCGCATACCTGAAGCTGGCCAACCGGCCATACACCTACCTGTTTGAATCCGTTCAGGGCGGAGAAAATTGGGGGCGGTACTCTGTCATTGGCCTGTCGTGTGAAGAGCGAATCAAAATCTTCGGCGAGGAGATTCTGCTCGAGCAGGGCACCCGCACAAAAAAATCAGTACGGAGCAAGGATCCGCTCGCCTGGATCCGCGAGTTCAAGCGCCAGTTTCGCGTGCCCGACATTCCCGAACTGCCGCGTTTTACCGGGGGGCTGGTAGGGTACTTCGGCTACGACACGGTAAAGTATATCGAGCCAAGGCTGGCGGGCATCACCAAAACGGACACCCTGGGAACACCGGATATTTTCCTGATGGTGTCAAGGGAGGTGGTTGTCTTTGACAATTTGAGCGGCAAGGTGTTTTTGATCGTGCATGCGGACCCGGGTGATGAGCAGGCTTTTCAAAAGGGCCAGAAGCGCCTGGACGAACTGATGCAGACCTTGCGAGAGCCCGCGCCCGTCCCGGCTGGCACCTGCACCCAAGGGCAGTCGATCGACTTTACTCCCGAATTTTCCGAGAGTGCCTTCAAGCAGGCGGTGGAGCGTACGCGTGAGTACATCCGCGCGGGAGATGTCATGCAGGTGGTGCTATCGCAACGGCAAAGCGCCGAATTTGAAGACCCGCCGATCAATCTGTACCGGGGATTGCGCAGCCTCAACCCCTCTCCCTACATGTACTACCTGGACATGGGCGATTTCCAGATAGTGGGCTCCTCCCCTGAAGTCCTGGTGCGCCTTGAGGACCGCGAGATCACGGTACGCCCGATTGCCGGAACCAGGCCAAGAGGGAAAGACCACGATCATGACAGGGAGATCGAACAGGAATTACTGCAAGACCCCAAGGAACTGGCCGAGCATCTGATGCTGATCGACCTCGGGCGCAATGATGTTGGCAAGGTAGCGGAGACCGGGTCGGTCACCCTGACGGACAAGATGATCATTGAACGCTATTCGCATGTCATGCACATCGTCTCGAATGTTACCGGGAAACTGAAAGAGCCGTTCGATGCCATCGATGTCATCCGGGCGGTGTTCCCTGCAGGCACGGTGAGCGGTGCACCCAAAATCCGTGCCATGGAAATCGTCAACGAGTTTGAGCCCGTGAAAAGAGGCGTCTACTCGGGGGCGGTCGGGTACATTTCCTGGGATGGGAATATGGATACGGCGATCGCAATCCGCACCGCAGTCATCAAGGACCAGAAACTTTACATTCAGGCCGGGGCGGGAATCGTGCATGATTCGGTGCCTGACAATGAGTGGGATGAAACCAACAACAAGGCAGGCGCCTTGATGAGGGCTGCCCAGATTGCGAAATCGATCGTTTAAGCCCTGCCATTGATTATAATCCGGAACTGCCATGATACTGATGATCGACAACTATGATTCTTTCACCTACAACCTGGTGCAGTACCTGGGGGAAATCGGTGAAGAGGTCAAGGTTGTGCGCAATGACCAGATTGATATCGAGGCCATCAAGGCGATGTGCCCTGACCACATTGTTATTTCCCCGGGACCGTGCACGCCCAATGAAGCGGGGATTTCCATGGATGTCATTTCTGCACTGGGTGAAACGGTCCCGATCCTGGGCGTCTGTCTTGGGCATCAGAGCATCGGTCAGGTCTATGGCGGGAAAGTAGTCCGGGCACACGATGTGATGCATGGCAAGACCTCCGAGATTTTCCACCACAACACGCACGTTTTTGAAAAGTGCGACAACCCCTTTACCGCGACACGCTATCATTCCCTGGTGATTGAAAAAGCGAGTGTACCTGAATGCCTGGAAGTCACCGCGTGGACGCAGACCGATTCCGGTGACGTGGATGAGATCATGGGGGTCCGTCACAAAAGGCATGCTGTGGAAGGGGTGCAGTTTCATCCGGAATCGATCCTGACGGACTTCGGACATCACTTGTTGACGAATTTCATTCAACAGAACCGATGACATGGGCAAACAAGACTTGAACATTCAGCACATCCTGCAAACCGTTATTGAAGGGCAGGATCTCAGCGAAGAGCAGATGACGGCGACCATGCGTGAGGTCATGTCCGGCAACACAACTCCTGCACAGATTGCCGCACTTCTGGCAGCGTTGCGCATGAAAGGTGAAACGGTGACAGAGCTCGCAGCCGCGGCCTCCGTGATGCGCGAGCTTTCTACGAAGGTGAAAGCTTCCGCAGATTTCCTGGTGGATACCTGCGGCACCGGGGGTGATACCAAGGGAACTTTCAACGTATCCACTGCAGCGGCATTTGTAGTGGCTGCAGGAGGAGGCTCGGTGGCCAAGCATGGCAACCGCTCG
Source organism: Gammaproteobacteria bacterium (assembly GCA_965205685.1). Taxonomy (GTDB): domain Bacteria; phylum Pseudomonadota; class Gammaproteobacteria; order UBA4575; family UBA4575; genus WTFY01. Next base: position 510,768 of record OZ242174.1, read on the forward strand.
GTATCGAGCAAAAGCGGCAGTGCGGACGTCCTGGAAACTGCCGGAGCCAACTTGATGCTGGCACCTGAACAGGTAGCGCAGTGCATCGAGGAGCTCGGCATCGGATTCCTGTTCGCACCTGCACATCACAGTGCCATGAAGCATGCAGCGGGTGTGCGCAAGGAACTGGGCGTGCGGACGATGTTCAACCTGCTGGGCCCCTTGACGAATCCTGCGGGAGCGCCCAATCAAGTATTGGGGGTCTTCGACAGCCATTGGGTTGAGCCGCTTGCGCAGGTGCTGCAACGGCTCGGAAGCAGGCATGTGCTGGTCGTGCACGCTGAAGACGGTCTGGATGAAATAAGCATCGACGCCAGCACGCAAGTTGCCGAATTGAAAGAGGGAAAAATCACCTGCTACACCATTTCTCCCCGGCAATTCGGCATTCAACAGTACGGCCTGGACGATCTTGCAGTCCAGGATCCGCAGCAAAGCCTGTCGATGGTACAGGCTGCTCTCAGTGGCGAGACGAATGCTGCGGCTGAAATCGTCCGGTTCAATGCCGGAGCGGCCCTGTATGCCTGCGACAAGGTCCCAACCTTGACAGAAGGTGTGGAGCTGGCCACCTCGGTCTTGTCCAGTGGGGCGGCCAGGGAAAAATTTCAGCAGTATGTGGAATACACAAACGATATCTGAGTATGTCCGAGCAGCCTGAAATCCTTGCAAGAATCATCGAGCACAAGAAAGACGAGCTGACAGAACGCAAACGGCACATGCCCGAGGAAACGATGCGGGAGTGGGCCAGGGAAGCTCCGGCATCCAGAGGGTTTGAGTCTGCACTGCGAAATGCTGAGCTGGCAAAGCGCCCGGGTGTCATTGCGGAGATCAAACGAGCTTCGCCAAGCCGTGGCATCCTGAGAGAGGATTTTGACCCAATGCAGATTGCCGCCAGCTACCAGATGAATGGTGCCACTTGCATTTCCGTGCTGACGGACGGCCATTTCTTCAAAGGCTCCTGTGCAATACTGGAGCTGGCCCGCAAGGCCTGTTTTTTGCCTATCCTGCGCAAGGATTTCATTATTGACGACTACCAGGTGCATGAGACCCGTGCTGTTGGTGCGGATTGTCTGCTGTTGATTGCCGCAGCATTGGAAGATGGAAAAATGGCAGAACTGAATGCCCTGGCCAAAGAGCTGGGACTGGATGTGTTAATCGAGGTGCACAACAGGGAAGAACTTGAGCGCGCGCTTGCAATGGAACCAAGCCTGCTGGGAATCAACAACCGGAACCTGCACAATTTTGAGACTGCCCTGGGTACTACCCTGGAGCTGCTGCCTGAAATCCCGGATTACTGCCATGTGGTGACCGAAAGCGGTATTCATACAAAAGAAGACATTGCCATTATGACAGGCAAGGGCGTCAATTCTTTTCTTGTGGGCGAAGCCCTGATGGTGGCCGAGGCGCCGGGGGCGAAACTGAGGGAGCTGTTTTTCTAGAAATGCGGCATCTTTTGAAACCTGCCGGGCATTATCTTTGGAGCCGGTCCCAGCGGCGAAACCTCTAGACTTCATCTTTTGACAATTCGTTTTCCCTGCGTTCAGGAAGCGGTGGACCGTTCCGGATACCGTATTTGCCCTGACCCCTGCGGCCTCTTGAGGGGAAGAATCGCCTACAGATGATTTAAGCCTGCTCCAAGTTGGTAAAATGATGCCAGGGTCATATCGGATACAGGGCGCATATGCGGGCTATGGTGCTGAATGCCGTCGGGCAGCCTCTTGAGCAGGTTGAATTGCCGACACCCCAACCCAAGGCAAAAGAAGTGCTGGTCAAGGTTTTGGCATGCGGTGTGTGCAGAACAGATTTGCACCTGGTGGATGGCGAGTTGCCGGATGTGCCCACGCCCATCATTCCCGGACACGAAATTGTCGGAGAAGTCATCGGTGCCGGGACCGGCGTGCCGTCGGAACTGGTTGGCAGCTTGGTCGGTATCCCGTGGCTTGGATGGACATGCGGGGATTGCGGGTTTTGTCAAATTGACAGGGAAAATTTGTGCGATCAGGCGCGATTTACCGGGTACCAGCTGGATGGCGGCTATTGCGACTACACGCTTGCAGATCACCGGTATTGTATTCCCATCGCCCGCGAAAGCAGCGCTGTTGAGACAGCGCCGTTATTGTGTGCAGGCCTGATTGGTTACCGATGTCTGAAAACTGCGGATGCACTGTGCCGGCAAAACCAGAAGATCGGCATATTTGGTTTCGGTGCCGCCGCACATATCCTTGCCCAAGTCATCGTTAACCGAGGCAGCAAGTTTTATGCATTCACACGATCAGGCGATCTCGATGCGCAGCAGTTTGCGGATCAGCTGGGTGCTGCCTGGGCAGGAGACTCGAACCAGATCCTGCCGGATGAGCTGGACAGCGCGATTATTTTTGCGCCCGTGGGAAATCTGGTCCCGCAAGCCCTGCACAGTCTGCGCAAGGGCGGTGCCGTGGTGTGCGGCGGGATCCACATGAGTCATATCCCGTCCTTTCCATATGCAGCGCTTTGGGGCGAGCGACAAATCAGCTCGGTTGCAAATCTGACGAGACGGGATGGAATAGAGTTTTTCGAGTCTGTCGGACAAATGCCAGTGCGCACGCATGTCCATCCATATCCCCTGACCGAAGCCAATCAGGCGCTGGAGGATTTGCGTTGTGGAAAACTGAACGGCGCCGCCGTATTACGTGTTCAGGACAACGGTGCGTAGCTTTGGCTTACTTTTTTTGCACAGTGTCTCGGGTTAAGCTCATGAAACAATCACTTTTGAGATGACGATGCATACCTGCCATGCAAGCGATACTTGAAAAGCTGCATAACGATCATATCAATTTCGACAGGCTTCTAGGCATTCTGGAAGGCCAGTTGCGTTTGCTGGAAGACGGTGAGGCCTCTGATCTCGATACAACCTTGGATGCGGTCAGGTATATGAAGGAATACCCTGATTATGTTCATCACCCGATCGAGAACACCATTTTCAACCATTTTCTGACACATTACGGGCAGGCACACGAGCACATACATGACCTGCTTCTCGAGCATGATGACATGCCCCAGCTTACGGACAGGCTTTTTGAAGCTTTACAGAATGCCTTAGCAGGGTTTCCCCAGGAAAGGGAAGAGCTTTGTTCAATTTTGGGAGAATACATCTCCATACAGAGAAAGCATATTGACCGCGAAGAGGCCTACGTATATCCCATGATTAATGCCAAATTCAACGAAAAGGATTGGCAGCAAGTTGACAGGGTTATCGATAAGGTCGAAGACCCGCTGTTTGGGAAGGACGTCCACGAATCTTATCAAAGGTTATTTGCACAGATCATGAACCAATAGAGAGTCGCTGGTTGCACGGCATCGGTCTCTTTGTGGCAAGATCAGCCACGCGCAGTCAGGGCAGGTGCAAGCAGATAATTTTCATGTTTTTGGGAGGCAGGAAAAGTGAAGGTGCGAGTCAAATGGACTGATCACATGAGATTCGAGGCCGAAACAGGCAGTGGACATTCGGTGGTCATGGACGGTCCTCCTGATCATGGTGGTCAAAATCTGGCAGCGCGCCCCATGGAAATGATCCTCGTGGGCATGGGCGGATGCAGCGCCTTTGACGTGGTGCACATGCTCAAGAAAGCAAGACAGCCCGTAGAGAACTGTGAAGTCGAGTTACATGCGGAGCGCGCGGATGCGGTGCCTGCGGTCTTTACCAAGATACACTTGCACTTTATTGTCGCGGGGCCAGACCTTGATCACCGGCGTGTCGAGCGTGCCATAGCACTATCTGTTGAGAAGTACTGCTCGGTGATCGTGATGTTACGCGACAGCGTCGATATCACCTACGACTATGAAATCCTTGCGCAAGATGCTGGTGCCTAGGGATCCAGCTTCTTGCCCGCTGTGTTAGGGCGTCGCACATGAACACTGATCATACAAAAATCAAACTTCATGGTTTTAACAATCTCACTAAAACCCTGAGCGTCAACTTTTACAATATCTGTTATGCACACACTCCGGCAGACCAGCAAGACTATCTGTGCCACATCGATGAGGCTTACAGCACAAAGCGTCTGCAGCAAGTACTTTGTGAGGTCGTGGACATTATCGGTGCCGATATTCTGAACATGTCGGCGTACGACTATGAGCCTCGCGGCTCCAGTGTTGCCTGCCTGATCGCCGAAGAACCCGTGTTGCCTGCCGCAGTCGCGGCCGGTTTGCATGTGGGCAAGCAGGGCAAAGCTGTGCAGCAGTCCACGGTCGCACATCTGGATAAGAGCCACGTGACGGCACACACGTATCCCGAAAGTCATCCGGATGACGGCATCAGCACAATTCGTGTCGACATGGACATATCCACTTGCGGCGAAGTGTCACCACTGGACGCACTGGATTATCTCATTGAGGCCTTCAACGAAGACGTCGTAATCTTGGATTACCGGATTCGGGGCTTTACTCGGGATACCCTGGGGCAAAAGCACTACACCGACCATGGAATTGCATCCATACAGGACTTCCTGTCTGAGGAAACAAAACACCAGTACCGGATGATGGATATGAATGTATTGCAGACCAATACATTCCACACCCGAATGAAGCGGCTCGATTTCAGGCTAGGCGATCATTTGTTCAGAGGCTGTGCACACAGACCCCAAAAGGATGAGTTAACTGCCCTGGAGACGCGATTGAAAAAGGAGATGGATGAAATTTACTTCGGGGCGAGCCCCTTGAGTAATCAGGCCCAGTAGGCTGTTTTGGTCATGACCTTGGAGGCAGCCTGCATCAAGTGGCGGGCAAATTTGGGTATCTCGTGTACCCCGGCATCCTGTGCATTTGCATCATGCCTTGCCTCATCATCACGTATTCTCTGCAAAATTTCCTGACTCTTTTTGTCATTTTCGGGCAGGCGGGAAAGGTGTTTGTCAAGATGCCGCACAACCTGTTTTTCCGTTTCTGAAACAAAGCCCAGGCTCCATTGATCGCCAAGCAATCCGACAGTAGCGCCGATGGCATACGAGCCAAGGTACCATGCTGGTGCCAGGGCGCTTGGGCGGTCGTTGAGTTCGGTTAGTCTTTTCTTGCACCAATCAAGATGGGCCTGCTCTTCTCGTGCACAGTCCTGCATGTGCTGTTTGACTTTTTTGTCTCGCGCAGTGTATGCCTGTCCGTGATAGAGGCCTTGGGCGGCGACTTCTCCGGCATGGTTCACACGCATAAGGCGGGCAGACACTTTTTTGTCACGTGCCAGCAAGCCGTCTTCCATGAGTACATGATCGTCAGAACTGGCATCGGGACCCATTCCAAGCATGCTGAACATGGCTCGTATACCGCTTTCGGTATGAGACAAAAAGTGGTCAAGTGTGCTGTGCTCACGCATGCCCTGAGTATATCAATTGCCCGGCAAGAAGTTGTATTGGATGACAAACCACAACGGCAGCATTCATTTTTGAGAGTTGTGCCCTGAGATGCAAAGCACAACCGATATTGGGTGTTACCAAATAGGCGGCATCGCTATGCACGACTTCTGTGATGATGTTCTGGCCCAGGCGGTCTGCATGTTCAGTCTGAAAAAGCACATTCAGGCCTCCTGCTCCACAACATGCCGAATTATCCTGAAGCTTTTCAAGCCGGATTTCGGGTATCGCACCGAGCAGCTTTTCCACTACCTGGGCATCACTGCCGATCTGTCTTTGTGTGCAGGGGGTGTGGATAAACACTTTTTTCGGCAGTGGCCGGAAATCCAGGGCCTGCCTTTCGAGGTGTTCAACGGTAAACGAACAGATGTCCTTATGACAGCCTGCCAGTTCGGCGGAAAGTGGGCTATTTAGCAGTTCCGGGTATCGATCTATCTGTGAAGCACAGCCTGTAGCCAAGGAGACCAAGGCATCAATATCTTGGCCCTTGAACGTGTCACAGAATTTCTGGATGAGTTTTCTTGCGGTGCGTGGGTCCCCGTTGTGTTGGTGCAAGGCTCCGCAACAATGAGTCTGCGGGAAACGCACCGTTTCAAACTGCAGGGCCCGTAAAACTGTTTCAGCAGCTGGAAGTGCAGCGTCGGAAAAAATGTCACCGGCGCATGACTCTATCAGTGCAACCCTTTCTTTTGGTACACGAGCAGCTGTGGACGGGACGGTGAAACGGGTCCTGTTTGGTCGGGGGATCAAGGTAGCCACACGCAGCAGGTGCGGGAGGCGCACAGCTGCCTTTTTTGCTAGGCGGTCTATTCCCAGGGCATGGTAGATACGTAACATGCTCTTCATGAACTTTCGGATTCCGGTTTTGCTTAATGTGACCAGCAGCAGTGACCGTGCGACCCGATAGCGCAATGTATGCTGTTGGCCTGTGATGTCACGACCGGCATCCAGAATTTTTGCGTAGTCCACTTTTGTCGGACAAACGGACATGCAGTTCATGCACGCCAGGCATTGATCGAGGTGGTCTACCAAGGCGGGGCTGGGCGACAATTTTTCTTCATGCAAGGCCCGCACCAGGGCAATACGGCCACGCGGGGATTCCGCTTCATTTCTTGTAACAGAGTAAGTTGGGCAGTGCGGCAAGCACAGCCCACACATCACACATTTGTCTGTCGCGGCAATGACGTCTTTGTTTTCAAATCTGGTTGCTAGCATGGTGCTATTGCGGGAACTTGAAGATCTCGGGGAAGTAAGGCTTGGCTCATGTATGAATTGCCGACAGCTGATTTTATGCATGCAGCCGTAAGGTGCTTCAAAAATACATGCGCACTCGCTGTTTTAGGTCATAGTGCTGTACCTGAACAAGAAACAGGATGGCAGTTTAGTATTGGTACCAGTGTATAATTAAAACGTGGTTATGGATAATCCGTGACAGAGGTCAGTCATGTCTTTTTATAAACGTCATCTCTTTATGTGTGTGAATCATCGGGAGGACAAACCCTGTTGTCAGGACCATGGGGCTGCAGAGTTACGTACATATGCCAAAAACAGGACAAAAGAGCTAGGCATTGCAAAACAGGGTGGGGTGCGTGTGAATCGGGCAGGTTGTCTGGACCGCTGTGATGAAGGCCCCATTGCCGTGGTTTATCCCGACGCCGTTTGGTACACCTACAGGGATGAAAGTGATCTCGATGAAATCATTACCAAGCACCTTATTGATGGCGATATCGTTGACCGTCTGAGAATCTGACCTCTTCCATATACCCACATAGGGGTGTAAGGCAAAATTCCTCAAAAATTAGTTGACTATAATATAGAAATATTAGAAAATGCGCATATTCTGATAGTTTGAATGCAAACTTAAGAGCTCCTCCATCTACCTCTCTGGTAGTTAACTAAGCGTAGGCCGCAAAAGCCTACGCTTTTTTTTGCCCCAAAACAGGGAGCGCTTGTCAGCATACTATGATGTCCGTTAATATCTCCCGCTTTGCGGAACAAGAATCCTAGGTGAGTTTGATGACCACAGTCAGCGCTAAACCTGCACAAGTCCAGCGCAGTTGGTATCTGGTGGATGCTACCGATAAAACTTTGGGGCGCATGGCAAGTGAAATTGCGACACGGTTGAAAGGTAAACACAAACCGATCTATACGCCGCATGTGGACACTGGTGACTTTATTGTTGTCATCAACGCCGAGAAGGTACGTGTCACGGGCAACAAAATGGAAGACAAGACGTATCATCGCTACACCGGCTACGTTGGTGGTCTCAAGTCCACCAAACTCAAAGAAATGCATGCAAAACATCCCGAGCGTGTTATTGAGAATGCAGTAAGAGGGATGTTGCCAAAGAATCCACTGGGCCGGGCAATGTTTCGAAAACTGAAAGTCTATGCAGGTTCAGAGCACAAGCATTCTGCACAGCAACCCCAACCATTAGAGTTTTAACTACCCATGCCACAAGAACAGTTTTACGGAACCGGGCGAAGAAAAAGTTCGACTGCACGCGTCTATCTGCGTCCTGGCTCAGGCCAGATCACGGTTAATATGCGTGCCTTCGATCAATATTTTGGCAGGGAGACATCATGCATGATAATTCGCCAGCCACTCGAACTTACTGAGTTGACAGACAAATTTGATATTGATGTCAAGGTCAAGGGTGGGGGTTCGAACGGCCAGGCTGGTGCGGTCCAGTTGGGAATAGCCCGGGCACTGCTGGAATATGACCAGAATCTTCGAGCGCCGTTGCGACAGAACGGATTTCTCACCCGTGATGCGCGTGAAGTGGAACGCAAAAAAGTTGGCCTGCGCAAGGCACGCAAGAAAGAACAATATTCCAAGCGCTAATCTGCGTCTCCTTGAGAGGAGTTTCCTGGGCGCTGAACAGTTTGACGATGCCTATATCTCCCTGGCATTCACAGGTGTGTCGGGGTTCGTAAATCATTTGTAGATTTAGAATTCATTCAGGGCAAGCCGCCTGAATTTATCCCGTGTACCCCGAGGAGCCCATGCCGGGTTCGTTGTCAGTCGGTCCTGTTAGATAATTTGAAGGCCTGATTCCTTACCCAAAATCAGTATATCGGCGGGCCTTAATGCAAAAATGCCGACAGTGACAACACCTGCGATATTGTTCAGTTCGCGTTCCTTGTCTACGGGATTCAGGATTTCCAAATTGTGCACATCGAGAATAAGATTGCCGTTATCGGTTTTATATCCTTCTCTCAACTCGGGGATACCGCCGTGTTTGACAAGCTGTCTTGCTACGTGACTTCTTGCCATAGGGATTACTTCAACGGGCAACGGGAAAGCTCCCAGTGTATCCACTAGCTTGGTATCGTCAGCAATGCACACGAATTTCTCACTGACCCCCGCAACAATTTTTTCACGCGTCAACGCGCCACCGCCCCCTTTGATCAAATACTTGTGGTGTGTAGCCTCATCGGCACCATCGACGTATACCGGCAGGCTGGATACGCTATTCAGGTCTAGCACCTGCATGCCGTGCTCCTTCAGGCGCCGTGCCGTGGCCTCTGAGCTAGCCACGGTTCCATCGATTTTTCCTTTTATGCCTGCGAGTGCATCAATAAAATAATTTGCGGTAGACCCTGTGCCAACACCGATTACATCGCCAGCTTGTATATAATCCAGAGCACCCTCGGCAGCAGCAAGTTTCTTTTTTTCAAGTGACATTGCATGAAAGCAGTTTGAGTTTTATAAATGATACCGGTACCAGATACGGAAAGCATAATCTATTGTGATTTTATGATATGGCAAACGAAGAACTTGTAAACAAGATAGAAAATGCCAAGGTGTATGACGTTGCGGTCAAATCTGCACTTGATTTTGCATATACCCTGTCTGAGCGGTTTTCTAACCAGATTTACCTGAAGAGAGAGGATCAACAAAGCGTTTTTTCTTTCAAACTCAGGGGTGCCTACAACAAAATTGTGCACTTGTCGGAATCTGAGAGGAAGCGAGGAGTAATCGCCGCATCGGCCGGAAATCATGCCCAAGGTGTAGCCCTTGTTGCAAAAAAACTAGGCATTCACGCTACTATCGTGATGCCATGTACCACCCCATCTATCAAGGTGCAATCGGTCACCAGTATGGGTGCAACTGCCATTTTGCATGGTGATACCTATGACGAAGCCTTTCTGCATTCCCAGGAACTTGCAGAGAATCAGGGACTGGCTTATGTGCATCCCTATGATGATGAGGATGTTATCGCGGGACAGGGGACTGTCGCACTGGAGATACTGCAGCAAATTCCATCTGGCATAGACGCAGTGTTTGTTCCGATTGGAGGCGGTGGACTTATTGCCGGCATGGCATCCTATATCAAGCACTACCGACCTGACATAAAGGTGATCGGGGTTGAACCTCAGGATGCACCGACCATGCATGATGCGTTACTGGCAAAAAAGAGAGTGCAACTGGATACCGTCGGGATTTTTGCGGATGGGGTTGCCGTTCGATGTGTTGGTGAACAAGCTTTCGAAATTGCAAAAAGACTTGTCGATGAAGTGTTGTTAGTAAGTACAGATGAGATCTGTGCCGCTATCAAGGACCTTTTTGATGAGACGCGCACGCTGTTCGAACCTGCAGGGGCTTTGGCTTTAGCGGGGATCAAACAATATGTTGACCGGGAAAAAGTCACAGACAAGTTGCTGGTCGCAGTAAATACCGGCGCAAACATGAATTTTGATCGTTTGCGCCATGTAGCAGAGCGTGCAGAACTTGGCGAACGAAGGGAGTGCTTGTTTGCGGTAACTATTCCCGAGAGGCGAGGCAGCTTTTTAGCGTTCTGCCGGCTACTCGGATCCCGAGGAGTTACGGAGTTCAACTATCGTTATGCAGATACCGAGGAAGCGCAAATATTTTTGGGTGTGAACGTGGAGGATGCTGAAACCGAAAAAAATCAGCTGCTACAAACATTGGAAGCATCTGGGTATCCTGCTCTTGATATTTCGGATAATGAAGTTGCTATTCTTCATTTGCGGCACATGGTGGGTGGCCGAAGTCCGACACTGGAGAATGAAATCCTGTTTCGTTTTGAATTTCCGGAGCGGCCTGGTGCATTGCTGGACTTCCTGGAAATGATTGGGCAGGAATGGAACATCAGTCTGTTTCACTACCGCAACCACGGTGCAGCTTATGGGCGTGTGTTGGCAGGGATTCAGGTGCCAGCAGAACACCGAAAACGCTTTGACCAGTTCTTGGCTAAACTGGGGTACAGGTGCTGGGAGGAAACCAGCAACCCGGTATATAAATTGTTCTTAGGCTAGAAATTTAAGATTGTTTCGGAGCATACGGCTCTGGTATCTAAAGCTAGTAACGCAACGAATCCTGAAGAGGGGTTTGTCACAAAAAAAGGCTCTAAAAAGAGCCTTTTTTTGTGGTACAGACGACTTTGCGTTAGCGAGATTTACGCCGAACTGCCTTTTTGGCAGTTTTACGTTTGGCAGTCTTGCGCTTAACGGCTTTTTTAGCGGTTTTTTAGCGGTTTTGCGCTTGACAGCCTTTTTGGCAGTTTTACGTTTGGCAGTCTTGCGCTTAACGGTTTTTTTAGCGGTCTTGCGTTTAGCGGTTTTGCGCTTGACAGCCTTTTTGGCAGTTTTACGTTTGGCAGTCTTGCGCTTAACGGTTTTTTTAGCGGTCTTGCGTTTAGCGGTTTTGCGCTTGACAGCCTTTTTGGCAGTTTTACGTTTAGCAGTAGTCTTACGCTTGGTGGTCTTACGCTTGACAGCCTTTTTAGCAGTCTTACGCTTGGCAGTTGCAGCAGTCTTGCGCTTAACGACTTTTTTGGCAGTCCTGCGTTTGGCAGTTGCAGCAGTCTTACGTTTCTTGATGGCCATCAATACTCCCCTCCAAACAATAAACGTTGAGTTGTAGTCGCGCTAAAGTATATACGTTTGATATATAAATACTAGTTTTTTTGCGATGTTTTTAATTTAAGGTTATGCGCAAAAACTAAAGTCACTACGCATCAATTCATTCCAATGACAAAATATATTCCCAGTGTTTTTTGCTTACTGGCATAACTGAAAGTCGGTTGCCGCGTTTCAAGAGTTGCAAACCATCTAGTTTTTTTTGTTGCTTGAGTTCTGACAGCGTAATAGTGCGTTTCAGCTTTCGTTTATAACGTACATCTACCATGAACCAGCGTGGATTCTCAGGATCACTTTTTGGGTCGTAATGCTTGTCTTCCCGGTCGAAGGCGGTGTGATCCGGATAAGACTCGCGAGCAATAGTCATGATGCCCACGATCCCAATTTCATCGCAATTCGAGTGATACATAAAGGCTAAATCGCCTTTTTTCATATCGTCGCGCATCATGTTTCGTGCTTGGTAGTTGCGTACGCCGTCCCAAGGCTCCACTTTGTCTCGTTTCAGATCATCGATACTGTATTCACCTGGTTCGCTTTTCATTAACCAATACTGCATGGCGGGCCACCCTACGATTTATTTGTATACAGATTTTTGTGAAGAACCGGAAGCGTAGTACGCGGATACACTCCACGAATACTGTGGTTGCTATTGCCCTTGAACCAGAGGTTCAAGTGGGAGAACTGAAAAATGCATCAGGCTTCCCATTTTCTGGGGTTGCACAACAACATTTTTTACAGCGTTGTCCCTGAGTAAAAAAATAGGCTCAAGGTATGTATCTAGCAACTCACCGGTACCGCAGAGGTATCCGGTTTCAATATGAGTTTAGCAGATTCTCAAAGCTCTAGCTGTCGGGTATTCTCTAAGACAGTGTCAATCTGATCCTGAAGATCACGAATACGGGTGTAGAAACTTTTGCTTGCTTGATTCTGTTCATCGGTTTGCGAAAGCAGGGTATGGGCCAAGTTCAATGCTGCCATCACTGTTATGCGATCTGCACCGATGACCTTGCCTCCATTGCGCACTTCCTCTATGTGCGCATTCAGTAGTTCTGCGGATGTTTGCAGCGACTCTTCTTCACCTTCCCCGCAAACAACACGATATTCCTTATCCAGGATACTGAGTACTATAGGAGAACCTTGGTTGCTCATATGCTGACTTCCATTGACTTGAGTCGTGTGATCATGGCCTCGACCCGTTTGCGCGCCTGCTCGTTTTTATCGATCAGGCTGGCCCTTTCAGCGGTGTACGAATCCTGCTGCGCCTTCAGAAGGCTGTTCTCTTTCTGGAGGTCTTCGTATGCTCGGATAAGGTTATTTACACGACTCTCAAGTCGTTTTAGCTCCTGTTCATTGAGCAGGCCTGAGTCTGTCTTCCCCATTGCAAAATGGTAGGATGATGTATCTTTATCGTCAACTCAAATTTAAGAAATATGCCTTGATATGCTGAAAAATCTAAAGATATTTCATCGTGAAGCGCGTCTTGGGAGGGGTCTGCTGCGACGGGCTCCACCGGCGGCCCCACCAAGCAAATTTTGAGAGACTTATTTGGCAACCGCTGTATATACTGAATAGCTTAACTTGCAGATAGTCAAGGCATTCTGACCTGGGCATGACATGAACACGAAAGAGTTGATCAAGCGGCGCAAAACGCTGATGCGCATGGTGGGCCACAAGGGGATCGCCATTGTGCCCTCTGCGAATCCGGTCCCGAGGAATCGGGACGTGGATCATGTGTTTCGCCAGGACAGTGACTTTCTGTACCTGACAGGTTTTGAGGAGCCCAACGCCCTGGCATTGCTGATACCGGATAAGGAGGGTGATCGATACATATTGTTTTGTCGAGAGCGCAATGCTGACCAGGAAATATGGAACGGGTGCAGGGCCGGGCTGGAAGGCGCAGAAAAGAACTACCTTGCAGACAAGGCCTATGCAATCAACCAGCTTGATGAAATATTGCCACGGCTCCTTTCAGACCGCGAAAGGATTTTTTATCCGATGGGCCGTGATGCAAGTTTTGACCACAAGGTCATCAGTTGGGTGAACCAGTCCCGAGGTTCTTATCGGGATGCAAAACACATTCTCCACGAACTGCTCTCGCTGGACTACCTTCTGCACGACATGCGCTTGTACAAGTCACGCAGTGAGGTCAGTTTGATGAGAAAGGCAGCAAAAGTTTCCATTGCAGCCCATGTACGTGCCATGCAGGCTTGTGAACCTGGAAAGCATGAGTATGAGATCGAAGCCGAGTTGCTCTATGAATTCAAGAAAGCAGGCTGCGTCCCGGCCTATCCCTCTATTGTTGGCGGTGGAGGCAACACTTGTATTTTGCATTACACCGAAAACAGCCAAGTACTCAACGATGGCGATTTGTTGCTTATCGACGCAGGTGCCGAGTGCCAGGGTTATGCCAGTGATATCACCCGTACCTTTCCTGTAAACGGGACTTTTTCAAATATCCAGCGAGAAGTGTACGAGTTGGTGCTGGAAGCCCAAACTGCTGCAATCCGGAAGGTAAAGCCCGGTAACCACTGGAATGACCCGCATCATGAAGCCGTAAAAGTGCTTACCAAAGGTTTGGTGGGGCTGGGTTTGTTGAAAGGTAAGCCTGCCAAACTGATCAAAGACGATAAGTACAGACAGTTCTATATGCACCGAACCGGCCATTGGCTGGGTTTGGATGTGCATGATGTGGGCGACTACCGTTTTGATGAAGAATGGCGACTGCTTGAGCCGGGCATGACATTGACTGTGGAACCGGGTTTGTACATTACCCGGACAAAAGGCGTGCCAAAATATTTCTGGAATATCGGTATCCGCATTGAGGACGATGTGCTGGTCACCAAAGATGGCAATCAAGTACTCACTGAAAAACTCACCCGTGACCCGGACGAAATTGAAGCCCTGATGGCAGGGTCTGTACATTGAGTTTCCCTGTACATCATGTCGCGTCATTATGATATTGCGATCGTAGGCGGGGGTTTCGTTGGTGGCACCCTGGCTTGCGCTTTGGCCGCTACATCTCGCCGTGTTGCCCTGATAGAAAGTAAACCCGTTTCTTCAGTGAACGGTACAGGTCGCAACAGGGATGAGCGCAGTATTGCCTTGGCCCTGGCTTCCAAAAAAATGTTTGATGCCCTGGGGGTATGGGAGCAGATCGGCTTGCATTCTATCGCGATCAGGAAAATTCATATTTCAGATCGGGGGCGATTTGGGGCCATGCGCATGGACTGCCGAAACCATGAATCAGAGGGTTTCGGCTATATGGTCCCTGCCGAAAAGCTTATCTTGTCTTTGCAAGAACATCTTCGGCACTATGAAAATATCCACTGCATACGGCCCTACAAGGTGTCTGATATTGAAAGTCATGCTGATCGGGTCATTTTGCATGGTGAAGGTGAGCCCATACAGACTGGTTTGTTAATTGCAGCTGATGGGACGAATTCTTTTATTCGCAACAAGCTGGGCATACCCACCAACGAGAAGAAATATCATCAAACGGCAATTGTCGGCAACGTGAGCGTGGATGATGATCATCAGTTTACGGCATATGAGCGGTTCACCCGGGAGGGCCCGCTAACACTACTGCCACATGCCGGTAATAATTGCGGGTTTGTTTGGGTGCTCCCGGACAATATTGCACGAGAACTCATGGCCCGATCCGATGAGGACTTCCTGCTTCAGCTACAGCAAGCCTTTGGCTACCGCCTGGGCTATTTTTCCGGAATAGGTAAGCGTTTTGCTTATCCCTTGTCACTATTAGTGAGTCACCGACGTACACAGGGGCGTGTGGTGTTGATAGGCAATGCAGCTCAAACATTGCATCCTATAGGTGCACAAAGCTTGAATCTTGCAATGCGTGATGTTGCAGAACTTAGTGAGATGCTTCATGCGAGCCAAGACGGACTTGATGGAGTCGACGAGAAGCTTTGTGCGTACGCATCAGGACGCCAATCCGATATCAAGCGCACCATACGCCTTACAGATATCTTCAATTTTTTGTTCACGACAAATGATCTGGTGCTGTCTCGTACACGAGGGATTGGTCTTGCACTTCTGGGGGCTATCCCCGTGTTGGAAAATATTATTCTGCGCCAAAGCTCAGGGGTTCCCAGTTCTGTGGCAAATCTCCTGCAAGGCAAACCCCTGCAGTCGACATGACTGCAAAAGAAACACAGGTTGATGTCATTATTGTTGGGGCTGGCTTGGCCGGCCTCACATTGGCCAGCCTGTTGGCAAAACAAGGCAAGTCATTGGCCATCATTGACCGTGTACTGCCATCGGAATTCGATTGTGAAACTCCCTACGATGTTCGGGTAACCGCCGTTAGCCCAGGCTCTAGGGCAATTTTCGAGCACATCGGGGTCTGGCCGGACGTGCAGGCGAAACGAGTAAGTGCATTTGATGCAATGGTTGTTTGGGACGAGGCCAGCAGCGCAAAAATTCGCTTCGTTGCCAGGGAGGTTCGCCAACCTGTCCTAGGATACATTGTGGAAAACAGGGTAATTCAGTCAAGCCTGCATGAATCTCTCCTCGGTGTTTCCGGTATTCACTGGTGTGTACCGGAAAGCGTGACCGACATCGTCCATTGTGACGATGTGGTTGAGGTAATTTTAGAAAACAAGCAAGTACTCAGAGCAAAACTGCTTGTGGGAGCAGATGGGAGTCGATCGGGCATACGGGGCCTTGCAGAAATTTCGCATGTTGAAAAGCTGTATCTGCAGCAGGGTATCGTGGCAAATGTACAGACAGAATTTTCCCATCAGCGTACGGCATGGCAGCGCTTCCTCAAGACAGGTCCATTGGCCCTGTTACCCATCGGAGCAGACAAGGAAAATCGCGAATGCTCGATCGTGTGGTCAGCTGACCATGGGTATGCGAAGCAACTGATGCAAATGGGTGAAGAAGAGTTTTCCCAAGAAATTACCAAGGCCAGCGACTTACGGCTTGGCAATATCAGGCTGATATCGGAGCGCGTCAGTTTCCCTTTGGTTTCAGGTCAGGCCAAGGATCTGGTCAAGCCTCGGATTGCATTGGTCGGTGACGCCGCCCACACACTGCATCCATTAGCGGGTCAGGGAGCCAATCTGGGACTGACGGATGTAGCAGTGTTAGCCGATGTCCTGGAAAACACGGAGCGGGACATGGGCAGTCTTCGAGTATTGCGGAAATACGAACGGGCCAGGGCAGGGGAGATCCAGGTCATGCAGTTTGCGATGGATGCATTTGTAGCTGTATTTGGCTCTTCTTCAAAGCCTGTTGTCACAGCACGCAGTATTGCACTGACCATGGCAGCACAAACGCCTTCGATGAAAAGGTTTTTCATGGAACATGCAATGGGGTTAAGCAGGGATCGGCCGGTCTTTGCCAGATAACAAGATCTTGTGCCAGCCACACGGATTCAAAATTGCTGCAAAGCCGGGGTTACTGCGGTAGCGCGTTAGGGAAAAACAGTTGCTGGCCGTCTAACGTGAAGCTGGCGATCATCTGCTGGCCTTCACTGGAAGCCAGCCAGTTTGTGAACAGTTCGGCTTCCTTGAATTTTGTATGTGGATGACGCTCGGGATTAATCTCAATTATGCTGTACTGATTATGTAGAAGAGGGTCATCCTCGAAAAGCAAAGCCAGTCCGTTACGATTCTTAAACGAGAGCCAAGTCCCCCTGTCTGCGAGCACATACGCGCCCATTCCATTTGCAATGTTCAGTGTAGTGCCCATGCCTGCACCGGTTTCATGGTACCAGCTGCCACTGTACTGCTGAACGTCAACACCGGCCAAGTCCCATAACTCCATTTCCTTTTTGTGTGTACCACTTTCGTCGCCACGCGAAACAAAGGGCATTCGATGTTTGTGAATAAGAGAGAGCACACGCTCTACACTGTCTGCTTCTCCTATACCCAGGGGATCTTCGGGTGGCCCGGCAATGATAAAGTCGTTGTACATGACTTCCCGACGTTTGACCCCGAAGCCTTTGGACACAAATTCTTCCTCCGAGGGCCTGTGGTGTACGAGTATCAGGTCGGTGTCGCCCGTCTCACCGAGTTTCAACGCCCGTCCCGTGCCCACCGATACCACCCGCACGTCAATGCCGGTACGGTCTTTGAATCTCGGGATCAGGTAGTCCAGCAAACCGGAATTTTCTAGTGATGTGGTTGAGGACAAGGTGATAAAAGGCGATTTTTCCGCCAGCCCAGAGGTCAGTGCCACGCCAAGTACCATTAATGCGATGGCTTTGGCCAGAAAATATCTCATGATTTTTCTTTCAGTGCGTGTCGAGTAACTTGCCAGCAAGAAAATCTGCAGCGAGGCTCGTTTTGGGTTGAGAAAAATACACTTTTGCCGGAGTGTGTTCAATCAATTTGCCCCGGTGCAAGAACAAAATGTCGTGCGCCAATCTTCTTGCTTGATCGAGACTGTGGGTGGTCATAATTATTTTGGTGTTCTGTTGCGCAATTTTTCTGATCAGCATTTCTATAGTTGCAACACCTGAAGGGTCCAGTTCCGCGGTAGGCTCGTCCAGCAGCATCACTTTCGGTTCAAGTACCCAGGCCCGAGCAACATTTAAGCGTTGTTGCTCACCACCGGACAAGGTACGTGCGCTTTGTCCTGAGAGTTGCATAAGCCCTGTATGTTGCAAGGCCTGCTGGATGAGCAGGCTTTGCCTGGTCTTGGGCACCTTGTGCAGGGAGAGCACGTATTCAAGATTTGCCTGCACGCTACGCTGCAAAAATACCGGTTTCTGGAATACAAACGCGCGCCAGGGTTCCTGGGGCTTCGGGGTGTGCTGATTCCACAGTAATGAGCCACGATCTGGCTCTTCCAGGCCATGTGCAATGTGAAGCAGTAAACTTTTCCCTGCCCCGTTTGGGCCAAGGATGATGGTGATCCCCGCTGAATCGATCGTTGCATTCACATTGTCCAGCAACTGCTTGCCCTGCCTGGAAACGCTCAGCTGTTGAATTTTCAGTGGTAAGGGTGATGCAGACAACATGGGGCTAGGTATACATCTTGTGGGCAGCATGCCGTGCACTCATGACAGCCGAAGTGACGATCAAGGAAAGCGTGATCAGTATTACACCTAGTGCCAGCGCCAGTTCGATGTTCCCCTTGCTAGTCTCAAGCGCTATGGAGGTGGTCATCACACGAGTGTTGTGATTGATATTGCCACCTACAATCAACACCGCACCTACTTCGGCAATTGCCCGGCCGAATCCTGCAAACACATTGGTCACCAAACTATATCGAGTTTCCCATAAAAGGGTGTTCATCATGCTTGGGGACTTGGCACCAAGTGCACGCAGTTGTGCATGGAACTCATCATTGGCATCCATCACGGTTTGGCGTGTCAGTGCAGCGATAATCGGCGTGACCAGAAACACCTGCGCGATGACCATGGCCGTCGGTGTGAACAGCAAGCCCAGTGCTCCTAGCGGGCCTGAGCGGGAGAGAATCAGGTAAACCACCAAGCCCACAACGACGGGCGGCAGACCCATGAATGTATTCAGCAAGGCGACAAGCAGGCCACGTCCAAAAAACCTGTACAAGGCAAGAGCTGCACCCAGTGGCAACCCGATCAGTCCGGCAATAAATACAGCTGTCAGGCTTACCTGTAAAGACAGCGCGACGATCTCTATCAGGTCCGGGTCGAGTTGTATGATCAGTTGGATGGCTTTTAGAAAAGCTTGTGAGAAATCGTTCAAAATGAATGTTGTATTGCCGTACTGGTTACGGAGTGATTTCGACTGATCTGTTCAGGGTCCCTGGTACCGCCGCTGCATGTATCGGCGTGTACTGTCTGAGCAGGGAATGGTCAAGGTCCCTTAACAATAGCGGTGTAACCTGTCTTGCACAGGTAAGTGTATAGTCCTCTTGCGTGTTGTGATTGGCTTCCGCTGCTCCTGTGTACAGGATATGACCGGCAAAAAAGTCAGAATGGCCGCAAATCTGTACATTAGTGTGATTGCTTTGTAGGCAGTTATACGAAGTGTACAATACCCGGTTCTAAAACCATGTCAAACGATAATTCAGCAATAAAAAAAGCCTCTGTCCCGGGGGGCAACTAATGGATGGTACGCCCGATGACCGTGTTTATTCGTCTCAGCATGTGTGGTTGAAGATGCAGGATGACGGGACGGCGATGATAGGTATCACAGAATTTGCCCAGTCAGAACTGGGAGACATCGTCTTCGTTGAGTTTCCCGACCTAGACAATGAGTATCGAGCCGATGAGGCCTGTGCGGTAGTGGAGTCGGTAAAAACTGCCAGCGAGGTGTACATGCCTGTAGATGGGAAAGTAATTGAAATCAATGAAGATTTGCTGGATTCTCCGGAAGTGATGAATGAATTGCCCTACGAGAAGGGCTGGCTTTGCAAGATAGAGTTGCTGGGCGATACATCGATTGACAGCTTGCTTGATGCAAGCCAATATGAAGATCACATATCTTTATAACCGGAGCACAAAACTTATTCTATAAAGCGAGGTCACATTTTGTGAACCTGATAGTAGCTGACAACCTCACTCAGAATGTTGCCAAGCCAACACGAATGCGCCTGTTACAGGAGAGATAAAAATGGCAAAGATTACCCTTCAAGGAAATGAGATGCGCACCAATGGAAGCCTGCCGAACGTTGGCTCAAGTGCGCCGGACTTTGCGCTGGTGAACAAGGATCTGGAAAATGTGTCTCTTTCTGCGTTCCCGGGCAAAAGGAAAATACTGAGCATTGTTCCCAGCCTTGATACGCCGGTTTGTGCCATATCAACAAAGAAATTCGATGATTTTGCAAAAGAGCATGATGACACAGCGATCCTGATTATTTCTGCAGATCTGCCATTTGCAATGTCCCGGTTTTGTGTTTCCGAGAATCTGGAGCACGTAACTTCACTTTCTATCATGCGCTCCCAGGATTTCTCCAGGGATTACGGTGTACTTATAGAAGATGGGCCGCTCGCGGGAATTACAGCGCGTGCAATCGTGGTACTAGACCAGAAAAATCAGATTGTCCACACAGAGCTTGTTGGTGAGATTGCGAACGAACCGGATTATAAGGCTGCCATACAGGCACTCGGCAGCGTGTCTTAACTCAAGTTTTCAAACACATCAGCAACCGAATTTCTTGCTAGTTGGGCAAGCTGTTTTCTCGGCTGGCCTTCACTTGATATGGGCTCACACAGAGTCAGTTCAACTGCTGTGCGCTTGGCAGACATGATCCGGAAAGCGTGTTTCACCAGATTACGGTTGTCAACGAACGGTACAATTGGGTTGACGCCGCTGGCATGCGGATAGCGAATTGCCACTGGTTGAATAGTAGACTTCGTTTCAATGGCAGCAGCGAATAGGCGGGGATGAAAAGCATGCACACGAGTCCCGTCTGTAGTCTTGGCTTCGGGGAAGGAAGCAACACTATGCCCTGCGCGGAGTCTTTCCTGCATCAGGTGTATCGCTTCCAGTGCGCCGGTTTTGGATCCTCGGTGGATGAAAAGGGTGCCGGATTTGGCGGCAAGGGTCCCTACCACAGGCCACTTGCGAACTTCCACCTTGGACAAAAACGAAACTGGCAATACGGAAGCAACGATCACGATGTCTAGCCAGGACACGTGATTTGCCACCACAAATGCCGGTGATTTTTGTGGTGTGCCATGCACGGTAAGATCAATGCCAATGATTTTTGCCACCTTGGACAGCCAGTCCTGGATGATCCTGTGCTGTTTTTCAGTCAGGTCAAATCTCTCTACATCACCCAGTGCGGTGTAGCATATGTGAATGCCTTTGAGGAGATGGACAAGCAGGCGGAGTAACCGAAATGTCCCTCTGAATATATTCATCGAATCAAACGCGATGACGTCCTGCGATTTTATTGCGGAGTTCCGGTATCCGATATGGCGCTTTGCAATTCAGCTAGGCTCGTAACCGGAGGTTTGCACTGCATGCCTTCACAAATATATGCAACGACACCTTCCGGGGCCGGCTTGAGGAATTTCTTTTCTTCCAGTCCTGTCGGCAAATCTTTTTCGTCTGCATCAATGGCAAATACCAGCCGCCGGGGTTGATAACCCAGCGAGCACTGCTGTTGCCATTCTTTGAGGTGACTCTTTTCCCCACGTAAAATAATGATTTG
Source organism: Gammaproteobacteria bacterium (assembly GCA_965205685.1). Taxonomy (GTDB): domain Bacteria; phylum Pseudomonadota; class Gammaproteobacteria; order UBA4575; family UBA4575; genus WTFY01. Next base: position 532,183 of record OZ242174.1, read on the forward strand.
CAGAGGATGGCATTGCTCTTCGTAAGCAGTGATCAGGCTGGCATGTCCCATTGGTGCATGTGTGACAGCCTGACCTGCAAACTGCAACACACGCTCTGTCGCATCCAGGTACTCTGTTTTCCCCAACAAGTACCCTAGACGGGCCAGGGCTGTGGCGGCAATTCCGTTGCCAGAAGGCATGGCCTCGTCGCTCAGTGTTTTGGACCGCTGTATGAGCCGTTCATGATCTATGGAAGTGAAGTAGAAGCCACCTACGGCATTGTCTTCAAATTTGTCCAGTAGAACATTGGCAATATCACAGGCCCAGTTCAAGTCACGGGTACACCAGCGCACCTGCAGGATTTCCAAAATGGCGTCCAGCAGGAACGAGTAGTCATCCAGGTACGCATCAAGGTGGGCTGTACCGTCTTTATACGTTGCTGCCAAGTGTTGACTGGTCCACATTGTGTTTCGTAAAAAATCCAAAGCACGCTGTGCCGATTGTATATATTCGGATTTTCCCAGTACCCGACCGGCAATGACCATGCCGCGTATCATCAGGGCATTCCAGCTGCTTAGGATCTTTTCATCACGGCCAGGGCGTACGCGCTGCTCGCGCTGGGATAAAAGTTTCTGCTTGGCCTGGCTGATCAGGGTATCGAACTTCTGTTCACTGACGGAAGTGCGTTGGCATACCTCATCCCTGCTTACAAAGGTATGCAGATGATACCTGCCTTCAAAATTGGCATCCCGGTCTAAACCATAGTGTGGTGCGAATACGGCGTACTCTTCACGGCTGAGCAACTGCTCAACCTGTTCACGGTCCCAGACATAGTACTTGCCTTCGCTGCCCTCAGAATCTGCGTCCAGGGAGGAATAGTATCCTCCCTCGGGTGATTGCATCTCGCGCATCACCCATTGTGCAGTGGTCTCGCACACGTCCTTGAACTGTTCTGTGCCGGTCATGGCAAATCCCTGCGCGTATAAAGCCAGCAGAGGACCATTGTCGTACAGCATTTTTTCAAAGTGGGGAATCATCCAGCGGGAATCCACCGAGTACCGGCAAAACCCGCCCCCGACCTGGTCAAAAAGACCGCCTGCTGCCATTTTCTCCAAGGTGTAGAGTGCCGCGTGCAATGAGCGGGGACTGTCCTGTCCTGATTGTGAGTAGTAGCGCAACAGCCGGTCGATATGAGTAGGGTGAGGAAACTTGGGCGCATCTCCAAAGCCGCCATCCCTCGCATCAAAGGCCTGCTCTATCTGTTGGTTGCACGTCTTGAAGAGGTCAGGAGAGAGGTCCGTCTTCGTGTAGCTTGGCTCATGAATTTGTTGCAGTACATTTTGTATGGACTGGTTTTGCGCCTTGATTTCTTCACGTCGCTGTTGATAAACACCCGAGATATGCTGCAATAGGTCCTTGAATGCCGGCAGCCCATGGCGTGCCTCGTTTGGGAAGTATGTGCCTCCGAAAAAGGGTACCTGGTCATCCGGGGTCAGGAACATGGTGAGTGGCCAGCCTCCCGTACGCTGCGTAAGTACATACTGGGCAGTCTGGTAAATTTTGTCGATGTCCGGGCGTTCTTCGCGATCGATTTTGATGTTAATGAATAATTCATTCATTATTTTTGCCGTGGGCTCATCCTCAAAAGATTCGTGTGCCATGACGTGGCACCAGTGGCAGGCGGAATACCCGATCGACAATAGAATCGGCTTGTTTTCCTGCCTGGCCCGCTCAAGGGCTTCATTACCCCACGGGTACCACTCCACGGGATTGTCCGCATGTTGAAGCAAGTAGGGGCTGGTTTGCCCAGCCAGATGGTTTTTGGCTTGAATCATGTTTATGATGCGCTCACTGTTTTAGCATGTCCCGTACGCGGATTTTGCAGCATGCCGGGCATGAGTCCGGAAACTTAAGTGTATATTGATGTGACATGTTGACTTTCCCGGATATCGACCCCGTCATCTTTTCCCTTGGTCCGCTGAAGCTTCACTGGTATGGCCTGATGTATGCCATCGGGTTTCTGGCATTCTGGGGCTTGGCCCATACTCTTGCAAAAAAAGAGCATACAGTAGTACAGGCTGATGATGTTGGCGATCTTTTTTTTTACGGCATGCTGGGTGTTGTGATCGGCGGCCGTCTGGGCTCGGTACTGTTCTATAATTTTTCCTATTTTCTTGAAGACCCGCTTTACCTGTTCAGGATCTGGGAAGGGGGGATGAGCTTTCACGGTGGGCTGCTGGGCGTCATCGTCGTGCTATGGGTCTTTCACCGGAAGAAAGGATGCAGTTTTCTGCATTTATGTGATTTCGTAGCGCCCGCCGTCCCTGTAGGCCTGGGTGCAGGCCGGATCGGGAATTTCATCAATGGAGAGCTATGGGGGCGTGCCACCGATGTGCCCTGGGGTATGGTGTTCCCGGGTGCGGATGCACTGGCCAGACATCCCTCGCAGCTTTATCAGGCTTTTCTGGAGGGTCTTGTACTGTTCGTGGTGCTTTGGCTCTTTGTGCAAAAACCCCGTCCGGTTGGTTCTGTAGCCGGTTTGTTCATGCTGCTGTACGGGGTGTTTCGATTCATGGTGGAGTTCGTACGGGAGCCGGACATGAACTTGGGGTTTATCGCTTTTGACTGGATGACGATGGGACAGCTTTTGACGGTGCCCATGATCTTGGTAGGCTTGGCACTGATGTATCAGGCATACAGAAAATCTGGAGCGCCGCACCGGGCGCACTGAGCCATGCAGCAATACCTCGAATTATTGAAACATGTCATGGAACAAGGCGTGGAGAAAGGGGATCGCACCGGTACCGGTACGGTTTCTGTATTTGGCTACCAGATGAGGTTCGATTTAGCCGATGGCTTTCCTCTTCTGACAACCAAAAAGCTTCACCTGAAGTCAATCATCCATGAATTGCTATGGTTTTTGAGGGGCGAGACCAATATTACCTACCTGCAAAAAAATGGCGTTTCAATCTGGGACCAGTGGGCTGATGAAAATGGAGATTTGGGGCCGGTTTATGGTGCGCAGTGGCGCAGCTGGTCCTGTACAGACGGCAGAACGGTTGATCAGATCAGTACTCTGATCGATAACCTGAAGGAAAACCCGTTATCAAGGAGACATATCGTCAGCGCCTGGAATGTCGGTGCACTGGATGCGATGGCGCTACCGCCCTGCCATGCTTTTTTTCAATTTTATGTCGCTCAGGACAGGCTTTCGTGTCAGCTCTACCAGCGCAGCGCGGATGTTTTTCTGGGCGTGCCGTTCAATATTGCCTCCTATGCACTGTTGTTGTTGATGGTTGCCCAGGTGACGGGCTATCGGGCCGGTGAATTCGTACACACCTTTGGTGACGTGCACCTCTACAACAACCATTTTGAACAGGCACGTGAACAACTAAAACGAACTCCTTACGATTTGCCGAAGATGCACATTAATCCGGAAGTAAGTTCAATTTTTGATTTTGTGTATGAAGATTTTGAGCTCCAGAATTACCAGTGTCATGAGCATATATCAGCCCCGGTAGCAGTCTAGTGCCGGATGCGGAGATTATTGTAATTGCCGCCATGACACATCAGGGTGTCATTGGGAAAAACAATGCGATGCCCTGGCATTTACCTGCAGACCTGCAGCGCTTCAAAAAGATCACCATGGGCTACCCCATGATAATGGGGCGAAAAACCTTTGAATCGCTGCCAGGTGTATTGCCGGGTCGACGGCATGTGGTACTTACCCGAAACAGGGATTACCTTGCAAAGGGCTGTGATGTTGTATCTGGCTGGGAAGAGGCAGAGGCCCTGCTAGCGGGGTCGGAAAAAATATTCGTGATCGGCGGGGCCGAAGTTCATGCGCTTGTGCTGCCCTTCGCACAGCAACTGTACCTTACATTCGTCCACGCAGATCTGGAAGGGGATACCTATTTCCCGCAATGGGATGAAGGTCACTGGCAGGAGGTATACCGTGAATTTCGCCCCAAGGACGAGAAGAACTGCTATGACCTGGAATATGTCGAGTACCTGCGAACTGGTGACAGCATAAGGAACTGAGCGACATTGGCATGCTCATTGGCCAAAGCCCAGGTCAGCCCTGGGTAGCGGAAGAGTCGGGGTGCAAGGATGGCATGGCCGGAATGGCCCGCTTGGCCTCACATGCAATCTGATATTTCCTGTTTTCGGTCCCGCTGATATTTACAGCCGTCAGGGCCCCGCCCCAAAGACATCCTGTATCAGTGGCGATGACGTTATTTTTGTCCTGATAACCCAGTGTAGACCAGTGTCCAAACACAATGGTGGTATCTTTGCTTTTTCGTGAATTCACCTCATACCAAGGCTGTACTCCAGGACCTTGTGTGCCCGGCGGCCCTTTTTCTGCCAGGCTCATTACACCCTGGGGATCACAGTAGCGCAGCCGTGTGAACGAGTTGGTGATCACGCGCAATCGTTCCCATCCGCTGAGGGTTTCGTCCCATTGCTTGGGCTGGTCCCCATACATGTTATTTAAAAAGTCCATGTAATTTCCGGAACGGAGAACTCTTTCTACTTCGTGCGCATGTGCGATCGCATTCTCGATGCTCCACTGGGGAATAACCCCTGCATGCACCATGGCGATATTGAGCTTGCTGTCAAAATGTATCAAGGGGCGGTGTCTCAGCCAGTCAACAAGTTCGTCTGCATCGCTGGCGTCGAGGATTGCATTGAGGCTGCTGGCTTCTGTAGTTGGCTTTATCTTTGCGTGGGCCGCCAGCAGGTGAAGATCGTGGTTGCCCAGCACAGTGGTGGCCAACCCGCCCAGCGACTTGACCCAGCGCAGTGTTTCAAGTGATTTAGGGCCCCGATTCACCAGGTCGCCAACAAACCACAGCTCATCAGACTTCGGGTCAAATTCAATTTTCTCGACAAGTGCAGTGAGTTCATCAAAGCAGCCCTGCACATCTCCTATAGCGTAGATAGCCATGAATGAGCTTCAGCTTGCAGTATTGAAAAACCGTGAAGTTTGCAATTTGAGTCAAGGCAGCCCGAAGGCTATACACTCCATCGGCAGATCACAACACAGAGTTTAGGTGTGTATCCCGAGTGTCAAGAGTCAGAAGGCAAGGGGCAATGTGCTAGTGCAAAACACGGGGTGCGGCTAGGGTGAACGGATTGATTTCTGCATCGAATTCTGTGCCATCGTCAGTTACCATCTGGTAGCTCCCTTGCATGGTGCCCACAGGTGTCTCGAGCATCGTTCCACTGGTGTACTGAAAGGCCTCGCCAGGACGCAAATAGGGCTGTTCTCCAACCACTCCTTCGCCCTTTACTTCCTGGGTCTTGCCATTGGAATCTGTGATGATCCAATGGCGTGTCATGAGCCTGGCCGGTACAAGTCCTGTGTTATGTATGGTTACTGTGTAGGCAAAAACGAACCTATTTTGCTTTTCGTCGGCCTCAATAAATGCACTGTCCACACTTACATCAATATTATGAATTTCTGATTTTTCCACAGTGTTTTTTTATGCATTTACACTTAGTGTGTTTCAAAAAAACATATCACCCCAAGAGCAGGTTGGCAAGATTTATGTACTGTTGCACGGATATTTCCTGTGGGCGATTGCGGGGGTCAATGCCTGCCCGTTGCAACTCTTTTTCCGTAACATCATTTGCCAGGCTGTTTTTGATTGTTTTCCGTCTTTGCTGGAAAGCAGTCTTCACCAGTTGATCGAACCGCGTCCGGTTACGGATCTTTCTCAAAGTGACCGGGTCCGGCCGTATGCGTACGAAGCATGAGGTTACTTTGGGCGGCGGTGAGAACATATGGGGTGCTATATCGAACAGGTTTTCCACTTTATGGTGGCTCTGCATGATCACACTAAGCCGACTGTACTCTGAGGCTTTTGGTGCTGCCGTGATCCTTTCGGCAACTTCTTTCTGAAGCATGAAATGCATGTCGGAAATCACTTCGGAAAATTGCAACAGGTGAAACAACAGGGGGGTAGAAATATTGTAAGGCAAATTGCCAATCAGCCGAATCGCCTGGTCTGGCTTGGCCAGGCGATGAAAGTCGAACTTCAAAACATCACCCTGGTGCAAGGTTAATGTTCCGACCCCCTGACATTGCTTGAGCAGTTCTTCAGACAGGACTTGATCAATTTCGATAGCATGCATGGCACCTGCCACATTCAGTACAGGCAGGGTGATGGCACCGAGTCCAGGGCCAATTTCACAAATGTTCTGTTTTGGGGCCGGGGCTATAGCCTGTGTTATCGCTGAGATCGTGGTTTTGTCTGTGAGCAGATGCTGTCCCAGACGTTTGTTGAGTTTCATGGCCACTGCTGGTTCCTTGGCAACTTACCCAAGGCTCTGTCTTACCTTGGTCGGCTCAAAAGCATTCATAATGGTTGCCTGCAGGAAAGGCTGTAGCCTACTGGGCACGGTATACCCTGAAGCGGAAAGTCAATGCTGATGCGTTGGTTTTCCAGCAGGTACTGCGGGAGGGGCAGGTTCTGTGCTTGCTGCTGCTTGTACAGGTTGCGTGTCCCCGATGAGGTCGGGGGTCCGGGTTTTCGTTTCTCGAACAGCATATGTACAGACAATTTCATAGTGTTCCTGCTCGACCGGTTTTACCAGGGTGAGGGTAATGGTGATATCCGGATGGTAAAGCAGGAGCTGCTTGCTCTCCTTTAAGACATCCGATGTTGTTGAATCCGTGATTACACCAAACCGTAACTCCAGGCTTTTCCCGATCTGGTTCGCAATGCTGCGCAAGGCTGCCAGTGTCGTAGAGTTTTCCCTGAGCAGAAGCTGGCCCAGGTGGATAACGCCCAGGGCCGAGGCATCTTTTGTGATTTCCAGTGCCTGCGCTTTGCTGGAAAGGGGTTTGAACTTGAATGCAACCTCGCCACCATGAAGCAACTCAAATTCTTCAGTGCTGGAAATAGTAATGAAGCGGCCCAGGTCCACGGGATACGCAGCGGGGATGCAGCAACAGACCAGCAGCACTGCAAGCAGTGTGGATTTTCTTGAGTAGCTCATCTGCCCTTGTCGGGATGAAAGTGGTTGGTCTGCATTCTTATGTTGATTTGCCTGGGGCAGTGGCAGCCAGTTTAGCGGCCATCTCTGCTGCTACGCGGATGCTACCAGCATCTGCAATCCCTTGTCCTGCAATATCCAGTGCAGTGCCATGGTCCACGGAAGTACGAATCAGGGGCAGGCCCAGTGTTACGTTAACGATATTTCCAAAGTCGCCGTACTTTATCACGGGCAAACCCTGATCATGGTACATTACGACGATCACGTCTCTCGTGCAGGATTTCCCCCGGGTAAAAGCTGTGTCGGCAGGCATTGGCCCCTCTAGCTGCATGCCTTGTTTGCGAAGCCTGTCAAGTGCCGGGCCAATGATTTCCTTTTCCTCGGATCCCAGATGTCCGTCCTCGCCTGCATGAGGGTTCAATCCGCATACGCTGATGTGCGGGTTTTCGATGCCGAACCGGTTAATCAAATCGTGATGCAAGACTCCCAGCACCTCTTCAATGCGCTGCGCCGTGATCCGGGCAGGCACATCCGCAACTGCCAGATGAGTCGTCATGAGTGCCACACGGAGAACCTGTGCTGTTCCTGCGCTGCCCATCTCATTGCTGAGCAGCATGACCGGACAGCCTCCTGTTCTCTCAGCAAAAAATTCTGTATGCCCTGAGAAAAAAATGCCCGCTTCGTTGATGATGCTTTTTTGTACAGGGCCTGTTGTCACTGCTTGGCAGACATCCGTCCGGGCAAGCCCAATCGCAGTATTCAGTGTCTCGATGACGTAATTCGAATTTTCGACATCCGGCTCTCCTGGAATAACCTGATTCGGGACCGGGATGTCGACTACCTTGAGCTCGCCGGGATTATGGGGTGTTGGTGTATCCTCCGGGTTGAAGATGCTTACAGACACGTCTACACGCAGTTGCCTGGCAAGACTTTCCAGCAGCACTTTGCTGGCAACGGCTACGATCTCGAATGCAAGTGTCTGCTGGGCAAGCTTGAGCACGATTTCCGGTCCGATGCCGGCAGGCTCGCCAGGCGTTACAGCAATGCGGGGGACGGGTTGCATGGCGCAGTCGACAGATGCAGGTGGCTTGGAAGCCGGGGTCAATTAGAGGAGCGCAACCGATTCTCTATATAACTCTCATCGCGAAGCCGTCTTAGCCACAACTCGGTTTCTTCCTCGATTTTTCTTTGCCTGATTTGTGCCAGGGCTTTGGCGCGGATTGCTTCCTGGGTATTGTCATGTTTGCGCACGTCCAGCAACTGCACGATGTGCCAGCCAAACTGGGTTCGAAACGGCTCACTGATCTGCTTGGGTTCCAGATTGTCAACAACTCCCTTGAACTCAGGCACAAAAGTGCCTGAGACGGACCATCCCAGTTGCCCACCGTTGAAAGCGCTGCCCAGGTCCTCGGAGTACTCTTTGGCGAGTTCGCCAAAATCCTCGCCCGCCTCTACCCTGGACTTGATGCCTTTCAGTTTTGTCTCGGCAGCTTCGTCGGACAACAGGGCATTGGTGCGGATCAGGATATGGCGTGCCAGCACTTGGTCAACCATGGTTTCCTTTTGTATTTCTCGTAGGTCTAAAAGCTTGAAAATATGGAAACCTGAAGGACTCTGGATGATTTTGCTTATTTCACCCGGGCTCATCTGGTTGATCTGCTGCAAGAAAATCTGCGGCAGTTGAGCCCTGTCTCTCCAACCCAGATCACCACCCTTGAGTGCATCCTGGGCATCGGAAGCAGCAATGGCGAGCTGGGTGAAATTGCTTCCGGATACGGCACGCTCGTACACTGAAGTAGCACGGTTTGCGGCATTTTCGATTTGATCCGGTTTCGGGCCCTCCGGGACTGCAATCAGTATATGTGCAACATGATATTCATGCTCTTTTTGCAACAACTCGCCTTCCGACCGATTGAGCAACTCTTCGATTTCGGTTTCTGATACCTGGATACTTTGATCAATGATGCGTTTGCGCAACTGCTCTATGATCATCTCATCCCTGATCTGATTCCTGAACACCGCATAATCCAATCCCTGTTGCAGCAGCGTATCGCGAAACTGCTCAAGGTTCATGTTGTTGCGTTTTGCCAGGCTGCGCATTGCCTGGTCCAGCGTGAGTACATCAATCTGTATCCCGCGGCGCTCGGCAAGCTGCAGTTGCAAGCGCTCTGTGATTAACCGTTGGAGTACTTGCTCAATGAGGACATCCCTGGGTGGGAGTGCGCTGCGGTTTTGGTTGAACTGGCGTACCAGGGCTTGTATGCGTTGGCGCAACTCACTTTCCATGACGACATCGTTTTCCACGATGGCCACAATTCGGTCAAGTGCATTTGCGCCGGCACCGGCAATCAACAGCACGGCACCAAGCATGTACGTGATGAGTTTCATTCTGGTATCGAAGGTTTCAGCAGTGGTGGGATGAATTATTTTCAGTAAAAACCTAGATCGTCTTTGTCATCGTACCCGTGTACTCCGCGTTTCAGCAATTCACCCAAGGGTGAACCGATCTGTCCCAGGCCTTTCAGGACGAGCTGGAATTCTATGCTGGTATTATAGTCCTCGTTTACATTTTGACTATAGCGTCTTCCTGCCAAACGAAGTTTCCAGCAACAGGTTTCGTACTCAAGCCCGGCAAGCAATTCCAGGTTGCGATTATTCTGCAGGTCATAATTCCAGCGCGTGACGGCACGCCAGTGATTATTCAAGGGCAACACCATGGAGACATCGGATTGTTCCAGGCTTTGTTGCCGGTTTGTAACCGGATCGAGTGGCTCTGTGCTTTTGTGCCGGTAACGGTAGGCCAGGTTCAGTAACCGATTATTTTCGTCGCGGTAGTGAAAGCGTATGGAGTTTCTCTGCGTACGATCATTACGGGTATCCATCAAGATCGAGCCGATTGCCTCCCAGTGTTCACTGAGTCCCAGCTTCAGTTCCGCAGCGACCTCCGAGGACGGGTTGCGCTCCTCTGACACACCCGGCTGCCCTGTTTTTCGATCACGGAAATAGAAAATGCGCCCGACACTGGCTCGCAACTTCTCCCTGCCAGTGGTCGTGTTCAGGATTCGCGAAGTCACGCCCACGCTCAGATGGTCTGCTTCCCCAATGCGGTCGTGGCCACTGAAACGTCTGTTGCGGAAAAGCTGCTCAAACCCGAATTCGTACTCCTTGGTGTCGAAAAGCGGGATTTCGGCCTGGTCGCGAAACGGAGTATGAAGGTAATAGATTCTGGGCTCTAGGCTTTGAATATTGGCAGAATTTTTCAGGTCCCTTTCAAATTTCAGTCCGGTATCCAGGTAAATACTGGGCACGCTGCGCGTTGGCTTGTCATCAAGTCCATCTTTGCGATGCAGGTCATACCGGGTATGAGCCAGGCGGATGCCGGGGCGGACAAAATAGGCTGCATTCCCAAAAGGCCGTTCAACGGCAAGCTGCGAATGAAGCCGCTCACCATCGATTTTGTCATCATGCTGGAAATGTACCCATTCGTTCTCGATGAAAAAGTCAAAGCCGCCCAGTGCAGACAGGTAATTCCCATTCACCTCAAGCTGTGGAAGTCGTTTGAACGGCTCTTCTTCGTTGCTCAAACTGGAATCTACCGCCTGGAAACCCTGCATGAAGGCCGTGAGTTCCCAATGTTGCCCTTGATAGCTCATGCGTCCAAACTGCTCGATGTACTGGGTACTGCTAAGGCCAAGACCATCACCGAGGTCCTCGAAGTACATCTTGTCGGAAGCCCTGTTGTACGAAAGCTCCAGTTCAATTCCCGGAGTCAGCGCTCCCAGGTATTCGATTGATGCCAGATAACGATCATCATCGAAGTCACGATCATCCAGGTACTCCACGCCAAACTGGGCCAGTCCTGCACGATTGAGGTAACGGTAACTGGATTTAAGCTGCAATCCACGATCCGCGAGCAGACGGGGCGTAAGGATTGCGTCTTGGTTGGCAGCAATGTTCCAGTACCAGGGGATTTCGAGCGTTGGGCCAGAATCACTGGAATTGCCGAAGGTGGGAGCGAGAAATCCTGATTTTCGGGCATCGTCGATAGGGAATCGTATCCAGGGCGTGTAAAAAACAGGTATGCCCATGAATCGTGCTGTGACCTTTTTCCCGATCCCGTCACCGGAAGTCCTGTCTAGTTCAAGTGTACCGGCTGCAAGCTCCCATGAGTCGTCTCCCTCGGCGCAGGTTGTGTAGGTTGTATTTTCCAGGTAGGCAAAATCCCTGGAAGTCCGTTCGATGTGGTCTGCTCGGCCGCGTGCAAGCAACGGTTTGTATCGGTAAGCGATGGAATCCGATTTAAAGTAGCCGGTATCGAGGTTGAGCTGTGCTTTCGCACCTTCCATGACCCACTCCCCATCTTCAATGCGCACATCGCCATGCGCCTGTACTGTTTGGTCGTGTTCTTGGTAGTGCAGCAGGTCTGCATCCAGCACCTGGGCTCCCCGCCTGATCTGCACTGCCCCCTGCAAGGTGACTGTGCCGCTTCCATCGCGTTCTATGCGATCGGCACTTATCTGGACGGGCGCATCAGGATCTGGTGCGGAAACGGTTTCCGGATCCAGGGCCGTCTGGCAAACCAGATGTGTGGACTTCTGGTTTTCCTGGTCGGCGTTTTGGTCTACACGCTCGGCAGAGGCTTGTCCGATGGCCTGCACCACAAGGCATAGGCTGCCCAGGATGGACACACCTAGCTTGCTACTGATTGTTTTTGACATGGGTGGTGGATGCGGAAATAAGCATGTGATGGTAGCACGGGCGGAACTGGATTTTCAGGCGACCGGGGGATGTGCCACCCCGGGCAGGTCCCGGGGCGGAAACGGTTTTGGAGACTACGGCTCAAGCCAGCAGGAAACGGCCAGGTCATGCACAGCAGCTTATCCCTGGGCACGAGTGCGCCTTGGCAGTGGGGACAGCGTCCCGCCGGAATTATCGCAAGAGTGGTGCAATGACGAGGCTCACGATGGCCATCACATTGATCAGGATGTTCATCGATGGGCCGGAAGTATCCTTCAGCGGATCACCTACCGTGTCGCCGACGACCAGCGCCTTGTGGACATCGGATCCCTTGCCGCCAAGATTTCCTTTTTCGACATACTTTTTCGCATTGTCCCAGGCGCCACCGGCATTGGTCATGGTCAGCGCTAGCAGGACACAGCCCAGCAGAGAACCCCCAAGCATCCCGCCTAGCGTCTTTGCGCCAAAACCGAAGCCGACGACCACCGGCGCGATCACGGCCAACAAGCCCGGGGTTACCATGCGTTTCAGCGCTGCCGTGGTTGCAATATCCACGCAACGAACCGTGTCAGGCTTGGCCTTGCCATCCAGCAGTCCGGGGATCTCACGAAACTGTCGACGGATTTCCTTGATCATGTCGAAAGCAGCATCTCCGACAGCCGTGATGGTCAGGGATGCCACAATAAAGGGAAACACCCCGCCAATGAATAATCCAATCAAGACCTGGGGATCGCTCAGATCCAGGGTTATGGGTTCTTTTCCGTGGCTGACCTCGGCCAGGAAGGCGGTGATGATTGCCAGTGCCGCCAGCGTGGCTGCACCGATCGCAAATCCTTTGCCTATGGCTGCGGTGGTATTGCCCACCTCGTCCAGTTCGTCGGTGATTTTTCGTACATCATCTCCAAGCTCAGCCATCTCTGCGATGCCACCTGCATTGTCGGCGACAGGGCCGTAGGCATCTATGGCCATCGTGATACCGACGGTTGCCAGCATGCCTACAGCGGCAATGCCGACCCCGTACAAGTCAGCAAACTGGTTCGCAAAGAATATGATTGCGGCAAGGCTCAGCACGGGTACAACTACGGATTGTGTACCGGTTGCCAAACCCGCAATGATGACCGTTGCAGGGCCAGTTTCACCGCCGGTGGCAATCTTCCGCACCGGTGCGGCCCCGGTATAATATTCGGTGACCAGGCCAATAATGATCCCGCCGACGGCGCCGGCGAGCACGGAAGCCCACACACCGGTGTCAACTCCAAGCGCATGTACAACCCAATAGGCCGCGGCAATAAAGATCACTGCGGCGGAAAAAGTCCCGATCCGAAGAGCCGTTGCAGGAGATTTGCGGGCAGCTACCTTGACCAGCAAAATTCCCAGAATTGAACAGATGATGCCGGTCGAAGCCAGACCCAAAGGTAAGAACATCAGAGCCTGTCTCTCGCCCAAACGTTCAATCACGGCCGGCGCCAGGGTTGCAGAGATTGCCACAGTGGCAATGATCGAGCCGCAGTAGGACTCAAAGATATCCGACCCCATGCCGGCAACATCTCCGACGTTGTCCCCCACATTGTCTGCAATCACCCCGGGATTGCGCGGGTCATCCTCGGGGATACCCGCTTCGATCTTGCCGACCAGGTCTGCGCCCACGTCCGCGCTCTTGGTGTAGATTCCTCCGCCGACACGGGAGAAAAGGGCGACAACCGATGCGCCCATGCCAAAGCCATGGATGACATTTGCCGTAGCGGGATCCCTCCCAAAAGCCAGATACAGGGCGCCAAGTCCCAGCAGGCCCATGGCCGCCACGGTGAGCCCCATGATAGAACCTCCCATGAAGGCTACATTCAGTGCAGCGTCCCGTCCTTTTTCGTGTGCCGCCACGGTCGTGCGAACGTTGGCACGGGTCGCAGTGTACATACCGATATAGCCGGCTGCCGATGAACACAGTGCACCCACAATAAACGAGATCGCAGTATTCGAGCCCAGATCAGAGAACCAGATGAGGACCGCGACCAGTGCGGCAAAGGCAAACAGAATCGAATACTCGCGCCGCATAAAGGCCATTGCACCGGTATGAATGGCGTCTGAAATCTCGACAACAGTGCTGCTGCCCTGGGGGTAGCGCAGTACCGACCGGTAAATCCATAACGCAACGACAAGGCCCAGGATACCCAGCGTGACGGGCAGATGGTGAATGGTCATGAAAATTTCTCCCTATCGAGATGCCAAAATTGTTCCCTGTGGCCGAAGAAGTAGACGGTATCCAGATGAATGAAAGTCAGTCCTCGCAGACCGGAATCGGGGTATTGTACTTGAATACCGGTCTTCGCCAACATGTGGTCGTGCACAATTCCCTGATTCGAACACCCGTGGTTCCTGATAAATGCCGAAACAGCCCACGGGAAAACCGCACGGAAAGAGTGTATCCGTACAGATACGGGGTGTATATTTGATACCATCACCGAGTCGCACACTGGATTGTATAGTCGAAATTGGCCGCACGCGATTTTTTTAAAGATATTCGGCTGGAAAAACGCTATTTCAGGACACGGATCTATCTCGTGGCCCTGCTCGTCCTGCTGTGCATATTGATCCTGGCCCTGCGCTTGTTTTATCTGCAGGTCAGCAGCCATGATCACTACGCAACCTTGTCCCATGAAAACCGCATGAAAATCGTGCCGGTACCTCCCACCCGAGGGCTTGTCTATGACCGGAATATGAACTTGCTGGCCGCCAACAAGCCCAGCTACCAGATCAGGGTTACCCCGGTAGAAGTAGATGACATGGAACGGGTGATCTCGCAGCTTGGCAGGCTTATCGATCTCGAGGAGCATCACCTCAAGAAATTTCATGGCGACCTGAAGCGAAAACAGTCATTTGAATCCATCCCGCTCAAGGTAAATCTGAGCGAAGAAGAAGTGGCACGTTTTTCGGTCAACCGTCATCGGTTTCCAGGTATCGAAATAACCGCGCATGCCAGCCGCTACTACCCGATGGCAGGGGTGAACGCCCATGCTTTGGGGTACGTGGGGCGTATCAACGCCGACGAAATGCAGAAGCTGGATAGAAAGGACTACAGCGGGACCACCTATATCGGGAAGGTGGGTGTGGAGAAATTCTATGAACAGGCCCTGCATGGCACCGTGGGCTACCAGCATATCGAAATCAATGCGCAGGGGCGCAGGCTCCGGGTACTGGAGAGCATTCCACCCGAGCCGGGCAAAGACGTCATGTTGACCCTGGACGCACAGCTACAGGAAGTTGCGCTGCAGGCCCTTGGAGAACGGAGGGGTTCTGTCGTGGCCATGGAGCCGGAAACCGGCGAAATACTGGCTTTTGTCAGCACGCCCACGTATGACCCCAACCAGTTCGTGAACGGTATCAGCAGCATGCAGTATGCACAGTTGCGTGATGATCCGGATCAGCCGCTGTTCAATCGAGCCTTGTCCGGTCTGTACCCGCCGGGCTCGACCATCAAGCCGATGGTCGCTCTGGCCGGGCTGCACTATGGGGTAACCCGGGTGGGCGATACCATGTGGGCAGGCCCGTACTATCAGTTGCCCGGCAGTCAGCACAAGTACCGAGACTGGAAAAAGGAAGGGCATGGCAGGGTGGACATGCCCAAGGCCATCACCCAGTCCTGCGATGTCTATTTCTATACGCTGGCATACGAGCTCGGGATTGACCGCATAGCCGAGGTCCTTGCGCAATTCAATTTTGGCAGCAGGACAGGGCTCGATACCTGGGGTGAGGCCAAAGGCATCCTGCCTTCACAGGAATGGAAACGAAAGGCGCACGGACAGCCTTGGTATCCCGGTGAAACGGTCATCACAGGCATAGGCCAGGGATACTTGTCAGCCACTCCGCTACAGCTTGCCCTTGCAACCAGTGTTTTGGCGACGCGCGGGCAAGGGGTACAGCCAAAATTTTTGCGGAAATTTTTACCGGCGAGCCGTGCATCTGGGGATGGCACAGGCGAGCATCCGGTATCTGCTCAGCGCTCTGTCGATATCGCCGATGCACTTCACTGGGATCGGATTGTTGAAGCGATGGAAGATTCCGTGCACGAGCCGAACGGGACTGCGTATGCAATGGGAAAGGATGCCGGGTACAGGATTGCCGGCAAGACCGGAACCGCTCAGGTGTTCAGCCTGAAAAAGGACGGAGAGTATCGGGAGTACGTTGAGGAGGAAATCGACGAGAAACTCCGCGATCATGCCCTGTTTATTGCATTTGCCCCTGCAGACAAGCCAAAAATTGCAATTGCAGTGGTTGTGGAAAATGGTGGTGGCGGCGGCACTGCAGCCGCTCCGGTAGCAAAAGCCGTCTTGGATCATTACCTGCTTGGGAATGAGTACGCGCAGCAGGATGCCTCATGATTTCTATCAGCAGACACACAGCATGGCAACACTCAGCCCGATAACGAAACACCCAGCACGACCATTGCTCAATCTCGACCCCATTTTAATGGGTGGTGTGATCATACTTTGCGGGGCAGGCCTGGCCGTACTCTACAGTGCTGCAGACAATGACGTAGGCGTTGTCCTGCACCAGTCTGTCCATTTCGTGATCGGTTTTCTGGTGCTGCTTTTCCTGGCACAGATCCCGAGCAAGCAACTGTTCAAATGGTCACCATGGCTGTATCTGGGAGGCTTGGCATTGCTGGTCATGGTGTTGTTCGTGGGTTACAGCGGCAAGGGAGCGCAGCGCTGGCTGGACCTGGGTGTTATCCGTTTCCAGCCATCTGAACTCATGAAGATACTTCTTCCCATGATGATCGCCTGGTACCTCAGCGACAAGCATGTGCCGCCTTCCTTGCGGTATATCGTCGTGGCACTGCTCATGATTGCAGCGCCGGTCTGGCTTATCTTTCTGCAGCCCGATCTGGGTACGGCACTTCTGGTATTAAGTCTCGGTTTTTTCGTCATTTTTCTGGCCGGGATTACGTGGCGGCTGCTGGCAGTTTCGGGGGGTCTGATTCTGGCCAGCGTGCCGGCTTTTTGGTTCTATCTGCGCGATTATCAGCAGCAGCGAATCATTACCCTGCTGAATCCTGAAAGTGATCCGCTGGGTGCCGGATACCACATCATTCAATCCAAGATAGCACTGGGCTCCGGTGGCCTGTATGGCAAGGGCTGGCTGAATGGAACACAGTCCCAGCTTGATTTCCTACCGGAACGCTCCACTGATTTTGTGTTTGCAGTGTTTGGTGAGGAATTTGGCTTTTTGGGGACTGTACTGCTGTTGTTTGTCTACGGGTTTGTTGTGATGCGCGGTCTGAGTATTGCATCTTATGCAGAGGATACTTACTCTAGGCTGCTTGCTGGCAGCCTGAGCTTATCCTTTTTTGTTTATTTTGTAGTGAATATCGGTATGGTGAGCGGGTTGTTGCCAATCGTGGGTGTTCCCTTGCCATTGATCAGCTACGGAGGGACCTCGATGGTCACCATTTTGGCAGCCTTTGGAATACTGATGTCCATCCATTCAAGTCAAAACATGTTTACGTCCTGAGCCATGAAGAAATTACTGGCAGCTGTGTTTGTCCTGTGCATTTTTGCAGTCAACCAGGGGGTTGCGAGCGAAAGCTATCTGGACCTTGCTGAAGTCAGGAGCTTCATAGACGACTTTTCAGAGCGATACCAGTACCCGAAATCCTCTTTGACTGCCCTTATCGGGAATGTGGAAAAACAGGTACAGGTGCTGGACGCCATCCAACGCCCGGCAGAGAAGAAAAAGAACTGGCGCGAGTACAGGGAGATATTCATTACCCCAAAGCGGATCAATGAAGGTTTGCAATTCTGGGCCCAGAATGCTGTTATTTTGGAGGCTGCGGAGAGGCAGTTTGGCATTCCACCCGAAATTGTAGTTGCCATCATCGGGGTCGAGTCATTCTATGGACGATACAAGGGCAGATATCCGGTACTTGATTCGCTCGTCACGCTTGGATTTGAGTATGAACCGCGGAAGAAGTTTTTCCGCAGCGAGCTGGAACATTTTCTCCTGCTGACAAAAGAAGAGGCACTGGACCCTTCCGTGATCAAGGGCTCCTACGCGGGAGCCATGGGCAAGAGTCAGTTTATTTCCAGCAGTTACCGGAGATACGCGGTTGATTTTGACGAAAACGGCAAGCGGGATTTGTGGGAGAGCAATGCGGATGCCATCGGCAGCGTGGCCAACTACCTGAAGGAACATGGATGGCAGATGGGTCAACCTGTCACTTTCCCAGTCACGGTGAAGGGGGATCGGTACAAGGCGCTTTTGAAGAAGGGACTCAAGCCAGCTGCTTCGATTTTCGAGTTGTCGCAATATGGCGTCAAGCCGCACGACGATTTGCCTGTAAAGGAGGGTGAGGTCGCGCTGCTGGAGTTCAAAAAGGACAGCTCCACTGAATACTGGGTCGGGCTGAACAACTTTTATGTTATCACCCGCTACAACCACAGTTCCATGTACGCAATGGCTGTGTACCAATTAAGCCAACAGGTCAAACAGGATTTCAAAGACTACGTTGCTCAGAACTGAATCTCTTAGACTTGCAGTCTGTTTCGTCAATGCATGTATTTTTGTTCTGCTGGTCTCGGGACAGGTAGCCTGTACATCAAAAAAACATACGGCGGTGGTTTCTGTGATTCCACCTGTGTCAAAGGCCCCTTCACGCGGGTTACCGCCTGACCCGATTCCCAAGGCTGAACCACGCAGCCGCTACGGCAATCCGCCATCCTATACAGTACTCGGCAAGCGTTACCATACGCTGTCCACGAGCAGCGGCTTTACCGAACGTGGCATTGCCTCCTGGTATGGCAAAAAATTCCACGGCCGACGCACTTCCAGCGGTGAGACCTATGACATGCACGCCATGACGGCAGCACATACCCGTTTGCCATTGCCGACCTATGTCCAGGTTACCAACCTTGAAAATGGCAAACAGGTGATCGTGCGTGTAAACGACCGTGGCCCTTTTCATCAAAACAGAGTGATCGATTTGTCGTATTCGGCGGCCAAGAAGCTCGATATTGTCACTAAGGGGACCGGCCTAGTGGAAATTCGTGCGCTCGATCCATTACACTACCGGCTGGCAAAAAAATCTGGAACAAAAGCCACACAAAATACCGATACTGAAAAGACCGAAAATACAGCGATCTGGACTGAGGAAGCGGGTCAGCGGGTCATCCATGGAAGGCCTGAAGTATTTGTACAAGTGGGCGCCTTCAGCAAACGCACAAGTGCGGATCAGCTGTTAAATCAACTTCGCAATCTCAATCTCGGGGCGGTATCCGTGTCCTCAATCGCGAGAGACACAGGGGTGCTTCATCGGGTACGAGTCGGCCCACTGCCTACTGTGCAGTCTGCCGACATTACCTTTGCCAGGCTTACTGATATGGGTATGCGAGAACACCGGATTGTAATTGAGTGACTACTGCATACGAGCAGTTATTTGGAGAACAGAAGGTTCGATGAAGCTTAAGACAGCGATCTCAATTCTGGGCCTGCTATTTGTTTGTACATCTGTACATGCAGAACCGGTCCCGATACCCGCAGCTCCAAAGTTTGGGGCATCCAGCTACATACTGATGGATTTTGCAAGCGGGAATGTTTTGGTGGACCACAACTCGAAAGAGCATGTAGAGCCTGCGAGCATCACAAAAATAATGACCGCATATGTCGTCTACCATGCCCTGAAAAGTGGTGATGTACGTCTCGATGATCAGGTCTTGGTCAGTGAGAAAGCCTGGCGCAGTATTGGTTCCCGGACCTTTGTTGAAGTAGGAAGCAGGGTGTCCCTTGAAGACTTGCTGCTGGGCATGGTCGTACAATCGGGCAACGACGCCAGCATAGCGCTGGCTGAACACATTGCGGGCACTGAAGACAGTTTTACGAGCATGATGAATGCTTATGCAGAACGGTTGGGCCTTGAAAACACCAGCTTCATCAATGCGACGGGCCTGCCCTCGCCAGGGCATTACACGACCGCTTATGACATTGCCTTACTGTCCCGCGCGATGATCATGGAATTCCCACAGGAATATCAACGCTACGCACAGAAGGAATTCACTTACAACGACATCAAGCAATACAATCGAAACCGTTTGCTTTGGCGTGACGATGCTGTAGATGGAATCAAAACCGGATTTACCCAAGCAGCGCGTTATTGTCTGGCCGCCTCAGCCGCACGCAAGGAAATGCGTTTGATTTCAGTAATCATGGGCGCAGACAGTCCTCGCTCTCGCATGGTGAACAGCCAGGCGTTGCTGAATTACGGGTTCAGGCACTACGAGTCTCACAAGCTGTACCAGGCAGGTCAGATCCTTTCCGAGCAGCGTATATGGCAAGGGGAGTCAAAGTTGACTCCGCTGGGGTTGGATCAAGATCTTTTTGTGGCCATACCCCGTGGTCAATTCGGGGATCTGAAAGCTGTCTCACAGATTCCGCAAGACATAGTCGCACCGATTGCAAAGGGGGATCAGCTTGGAACCGTCAAGATCAGCTTTAGGGGTGAAGATATCGCCGAAAGGCCGCTTGTAGCCCTGCACGCCAATCCGCGCGGGAACTTTTGGCGGCGCGTCGTGGATTTTTTTGCAAGATCTTGAAACCTCCTGCTTCAGACATGATTCAAGTGCCCGCTTATTTAAATGGAGAGTACATGCCTCTTGAGGCATGCCGTATCTCACCTCTGGACCGTGGTTTCGTATTTGGCGACGCGGTGTATGAACTGATCCCTGTTTATGCTCGCAGTGCATTTTACATGCAGCAACATCTGGCAAGGCTTGCGCGCAGCCTGGGACAGGTCCGTATTCAGGACCCCTACACGCGAGCACAATGGGAGGCCATCGTTGAAAACCTCGTCCGGCAATCAGAGGGTGCCGATCTGGCCGTTTACATCCAGGTGACCCGGGGGGTTGCCAAACGGGATCACCCGTTCCCTGAAAATGCGGCTCCGACGGTGTTTGCCATGGCAAATCCGTTAGCCAGTATCACGGATGAAGTGCTGCAAAACGGGGTTGCGCTGATCACGGTCAAGGACGTTCGCTGGAAACGCTGCGACATCAAGGTGACAGGGTTGATAGCCAACATTCTGGCCAAGCAAGAGGCAACGCAGGCCTCAGCCTCCGAGGCGATCCTGGTTCGCGATGGTTTTGCCTTGGAAGGCTGCACCAGCAATCTGTTTGTTGTGCGTGAGGGCATAGTCCACACGCATCCCAAGGACAATCTGATCCTGCCTGGCATAACGCGCGATTTCGTTCTGGAATTGCTAACTGAGCTGGGGCTGGAATTTCGCGAACAGGCGATTCCCGAAGAATGGCTGTACTCGGCAGATGAGATATGGGTCACGAGTTCTGCAAGGGAAGTTTTGGCAGCGACAAAAATTGACCAGCATGTTGTAGGAAAAGGAGTTCCTGGCGAGCTTTGGAGGGATGTTTATGCGCTGTATCAGAAAAGGAAGGTATAGGGCGCGCTACGCTCGCGGCCTGACAGCTTGCAGGCTGACCTGAATCCCCCCGGCCAGCCTTGGCGCGGTTACACGCTGTGAAGAATCCAGGAAAGTGCGCACTCAAGGTTCGTGATTTGGGTATACAGGAATATCTTCCCGTATATGAAAGCATGCGTATGTTCAATACCAGACGCAGTGCAGCTACTGCCGATGAATTCTGGTGTCTGCAGCACACGCCGGTTGTTACGCTAGGGGCAAATTCCAGCCACAGGCACATTCATTCAGGAATGAATGTGCCTGTGGTGTGCACGGACCGGGGTGGGCAAGTCACCTACCATGCACCGGGGCAGGTCATTGTCTATCTGTTGGTAGACCTTCGCCGAAAGGCCCTCGGTATCCGCAAGTTTGTACACCACATAGAGCAGGCTGTCGTTGATCTGTTGGGTGGCTACCAGGTTTCTGCATTTGCCCGAACCGATGCCCATGGCGTATACATAGGGGATGCAAAAGTTGCCGCACTCGGCTTGAGAGTCAGCGGTGGCTGTAGTTACCATGGTGTAGCACTCAATGTCGATATGGATTTGGGCCCGTTTTCCAGCATGGATCCATGCGGATTCCCTGGGCAGCCTGTTACACAGTTAAAAGACCATGGGATTGAATCCAGCTGCCAGCAGATCCATGCGGAATTGACGATGCAGTTGTGTGAACACCTTGATTATGAAAAGACGGATATAGAAACCATTGGCCAGTAAGTCGCACCTTGCAAAACTTGGCGTGAAACGGCGCGGAAGCGAAAAGGTTGTCCGCATTCCGGTCAAGCTGGAAGGGTCTTTACAACACCTTCCGAAGCCAGCGTGGCTTCGCGTGCGTGCACCGACCGCCAAGGTGAAAGCCTTAAAGAGGCTGCTGAGGGAACAGCAGCTGCACACGGTGTGCGAGGAGGCCTCGTGCCCGAACTTGACCGAGTGTTTCAGCCACGGCACGGCTACATTCATGATCATGGGCGATATCTGCACCCGTCGCTGTCCTTTTTGTGATGTGGCACATGGCAGGCCGTTGCCACTGGATGAGCAAGAGCCTGAACATCTGGCCGAAGCTATTGGTCAAATGGGGCTTAGTTACGTGGTCATCACATCGGTTGACCGCGATGACCTGCACGATGGAGGGGCTGGCCATTTCGTGAAGTGCATGCAGCGTATACGCGAGTGCTGTACAGCGACAAAAGTAGAAATACTTGTTCCTGACTTTCGTGGACGGCTGGATCGGGCACTGCAGATTTTGTCTCAACAGCCTGCCGATGTGTTCAATCACAACCTGGAAACTGTTCCGCGCCTGTATCCTTACGCCCGGCCCGGTGCGGATTACCACCATTCGCTGAAATTGCTGAACGAATACAAGAAGCGACATCCGCACACCCCGACAAAATCAGGCTTGATGCTGGGTCTGGGTGAGCGCACGGAAGAAGTGGTTCAGGTGATGGAGGATCTGCGCGTACATGAAGTAGACCGACTTACCCTGGGGCAATATCTGCAGCCAAGTCGCCATCACTTGCCCGTGCAACGCTATCTTGATCCAGGGGAGTTCGATCGCTTACGTCGTGCTGGAGAAGACATGGGCTTCCATCATGTGGCGAGCGGTCCATTGGTCCGTTCTTCCTATCATGCAGATATTCAGGCCTATGGGCACTGAAGCGTACGGGGCCAATTTGCCGGACTGAAAAGCGATCAAGGTTTGAACTCGATCGTGTGCTGTCAGGGATTCACCCGCTGATGTCAGCTTGTATTCCGATTCTGCAAGTGTCGCTCGACTTCGCGAAGCCGTTCGGGCGTGCCAATGTCAAACCATGTGCCCGTATGGTGTTCGGCACTTACTTTTTCCTGGGCAATGGCGGAACGTAGGACAGGTGCCAGGGCCTTTTGCTCGATTGCATATTCCTTGAACAGCTCCGGCATGTAGATGCCAATACCACTGAAGGTCAAAAATTTCCCTCCCAAACTACAGGCCCTGCCGGACTTGTAGGCAAAGTCACCGTTCCGGTGGTGTGCCGGATTATCTACAAGCACCAGATGTGCCATGTCATGCGCAATGCCGGGAAACGAAAGAGGGTGGTCGCACCAGATATCACTGCTTATTACCAGAAATGGCTTGTCACCCAGAAGTGGCAGGGCATGAGCAATTCCTCCTGCGGTTCCTAACGGACTTTCGCCTTCATGGGAATACTCGATGTGTACCCCGTAGCGCTCGCCATCCCCGAGCTTTTGCCGGATCGTGTTTCCCAAATGGGAAAGATTAACGACAATTTCCCTGTAACCTGCGGCTTTGAGCTTCGTCAGGTGATGTTCGATCAGAGACTTGCCTGCAAGCTTGATCAGAGGTTTCGGGATATGCTGGGTGAGAGGTCGCATTCGCTCTCCTAGACCTGCAGCCAATAACATGCACTTCATCATGATCAGAGAAAAACCTTCTTGTCTATGAAATCGGCCAGTTCCTGAGTCTCGGGATATTTTGGCGCAACGGATTTTATGTACTCCAGTGTGCGTGGAATATCCTTGAGGTAGCCCGGTTTTTTGTCACGCAGGTTCAGGCGTGCAAAGATTCCAATGGCCTTCAAGTGTCGCTGGATCCCCATCAGGTCAAACCACTTCAGAAAGGGTTCTTCAGCGATGTGGGAAACTATGTCTTTTTCCATGATCCTGTCCCTGTAATCAAGCGCCCAGGCCTGCACACGATCAGGGGGCCATTGAATATAACAGTCACGCAGCAATGAGACTGCATCGTAGGTAAGCGGCCCACAAACAGCATCCTGGTAATCGATAATGCCCGGCCATCTCGTATCGATTTTCATCAGATTGCGTGAATGATAATCCCGATGAACAAAAACCTGTGGTTGATCCAGTGCGTTGTTTTTCAAGTGTGCAAAGGCACTGCTCAAAACCTGCACACTGGAATCTGACATCTTGACGTCAAGAAGCTGTATCAGGAACCACTGTTGAAATAACTCCATTTCCTGCAACAAAAGTTCCTGGCTATATTTTGGCAGACTATCTGCAGGAATCTGCTGGATGACGGTTAGTGCTTCAAGCGCATTGCCATACAGGCTGTCGGCATTTTCTGCATCCAGAATGTCCAGAAGCAATGTGTTGCCAAAGTCGTCCAGAAGGAAATAGCCGGAATCCAAAAAACTGTAGTGGATATGCGGTACGTGCAGGCCTTCCGCTTCCAGCAGGTGTGTTACCTTTGCAAAGGCCTCATTCGATTCTTTTTCAGGTGGGGCATCGACAGCAATATATTGTCCCTGTTCAGACCGGAGCCTGAAGTAACGCCTGAAGCTTGCATCTTCGGAGGCTGGCTCAAGTGTGTACGGGACGTCTCCGAGAATCTCCTTGATCCATTCATGCAGTTGGGCAAGACGTGGGTCAGAATCCATTTTACGTGTCCGGGCCAGAGTGTAGCTTCAGGTGGCAGTGGGCAGCCCGGGGTCAAATTCCAAAGGCTCTGGTTTTGGCTAGGCCAGCCGCAGTGTCTAGTGCGTGCAGCTGTTACAACAGGCTTACATTTTCAGCCTGGGGTCCTTTTGCACCTTGCACTACATCCATGGAAACTTTCTGACCTTCGCGCAGTGATCTGCGACCATTGCTGACTATGGACTTGTGGTGCACAAATACGTCCTCACCATTTTCCTGCTCAATAAACCCAAAACCTTTCTTGTAATTAAACCACTTGACAGTACCTCTGGCCTGCCTGGAAGTAGTCTTTGCCTTGGTGCCTCCTGAGGTTCTTGCACTGATGTTGCGGACCAGGTTAATCAAGACAGGTACGGCGATGATAAATACAATTGCCAGCCCTCCGGAAATCAATAATTTGGCAGTGTCACCGTCAATGAGGATAGCAAGTGCTATACCTACCACAACACCCAGACTGATCAATATGGTGGGATTGGTTTTCATGAGGTGTGTTTCTCTCCTGAGCTTAGCTATTTGGGTCAAGCATCGGTTGCCGAATGCAGCGATCCGTATTGCGCATGATACCTGCCGTGATGTTCATTGGATAGTTTTGCTGTAGATTTTCGACTTGCGCATGTCGTCATAAAGCACCTGTTTCTGCATGGGCAGGTCTTCTATTTTTGCGGATTCAAAACCATGTTCCTTGAACCAGAGCTCAGTTTGCGTCGTCAGTACGAAAAGCTTGCTGAAGCCAGCTTCGCAGGCTTTCTTTTCCAGGTGCATCAACATTTTGCTGCCGCGCCCGATGGACTGAAATTCTGGGTGCACGGCAAGACAACCAACTTCGGCGACATTTTCTTCAGGGAAGGTATGCAAAACGCCGCAGGTCAGGAGCACACCGTCGCGTTCTATGACATCAAAGCGGTCGATTTCGAGTTCCAGCTGTTCACGGGAACGTGCTACCAGAATCCCTTTTTCCATGAAGGGTTGTATAAGTTCGGCAATACCGTCCAGGTCATCAAGTGTGGCAGGCCTGATTTCCTCATAGGCTTGAGCCGTCACCAGCGTGGCGGCACCGTCCAGACTATAAAGTTCTTCAAGCAGCGTGCCCGGCTTCTCTGTATCGACTAGATGTGCGTTCTTGACATTTTTCGAGCACGCCTGAATTGCGACGCTCAGATAGCGTTTGGCATCCTGTTTGTGCTCGGGCAGATTTTCTACAAGCTCCCGGGCTTCCTCGATGCTGTAGTGATCTTCGCCTTGTGTTTTCTGGCTATGAAGCTTGAACTGGTCCAGTACCAATATCAGCTTCTCACTATGCAGTACGCATGCAGTGTGCATTGCGAGTTCCGCACCCGGTAAAAGGAGCAGGCTGCCCGCCGTCGAACTAGCCATGGGGGTGATCGCTACGATGTTTCCCTTGTCCAGTTGTTGTTGCAGTGCAGTTTGGTTGATGCTGCAGTTATCCCCGTGCGGGGAATCCACTTGGATTTGCTTGTCTGCGTCGGAGTCTGCCTGTAGGAAATCGTCACAGGCAACGTCCAGTCTGGCGCCTGCCAGTGGTGTATTGGCGAGGCTGGCAGAAAAAAAGGTTTTGACATTCTCACACATGTCACTGGCAGTGTTTTTGATCTCGCCGATAGCGTCGTGGTCAGTGACATGTAAGCTGCGGTGCGGTGCGCTTTGCTCCGATGCAACTGTTTCCCGGGAAATCGATGTCCCATCTCCGAGTACCAGCACGAGTTTGGCACCCAGCGTGTGCATCAGCGCCAGGTCACGGATGAGTGCAGTCAGACGGGTATCTGCCGACAGAACACGGCTGTTGATATAGACCACGAAAGTTTTGCCGCGATGGGTATGGATGTAGTGGGCGGCTTGGCGAAAACTCCCGGTCTGAAACAGGGAAGTGCTGTTCATATTTCACACTGCGATCAGATACAGGGACAGGATCACGCGGTCAATCCAAGGTAAGCCTATGAAATGATGAAGGATTCTTCGCAACTGGTTTTTATGCTGTCGGAGGCTTGGCTCGCCCCTTATAATAGATCACCTTAACACTACCGTAGGTAATGCCGTCTGGCTGGCGGATCACATTTTATACATAAGGAACAAAGAATGCGAAGAGTTTTATCGAGCGTAACGGGTTTGTTTTGCCTGCTGCTGGCATTGGCCGGTCCTGCGGTTCTGGCCAGTGGTGAGGTGCTGAAATCACCCATTCTCGATCGTGTGAAGGTGATCTATTCGGCGCCTGCCAATCTGGAAAACTTGACTCTGGAGCAACTGCATGCAGAAAAGGCCGTATTCGTAAAAGAACTTGCGGCCATTCAGCAGATCAGCGATGCCCCTGAAGTTGCCAGACAAAAATTTCTCGAAACCGTTTTTGAGCACGATGACAAACGACTGCAGATTGTCAAGATCATCCACAAACTGATCGACGAGTATCAAATAGAAGGAAAATTTCGTGACGAGTTGATCGGCTACAGCAATACGTTTGATCAGGAAATCAGAAATGCCCGCAAGCATGTACACACGCTGGATGACTATAAGTCATACGATTTCAGATTTTCGGCTGTCTATATGTCGATGATGCTCAAGTTCAATGAGAGCCCCGAATTCCGCAAGCGCATGGCTGCGGACATGCGGAATCCCAATACATCAATGGGCAGGTACCTCAAGGAACTGGATGAGTCCTATGCCGCGGTACTTCATGAAAAATATCGCATTCAAAATATCTATTCCGTTCATGAACTCGAAAATGCGATTGCTCTCATCAGTGAAGAAATCTCGAGGCGTGATGCCACGGAATTGTAGGCCGCGGGCAAGCTAGATCATGGTCAGGCAAGTTTGCATGCTTTTAGGGATGGTGCTTTGGGCAGCACCATTGCTTGCTGAAGTGGGCGGAGAAGTCAGCGGTCCACCTGAGATCGTTACGGATGCACCGCCTGCTGCCAAGCCGGATTCTGAGCCACATACGGCACAAACGGAAAATGTGACCATCTACGAATCGAGATTTTTTCCGGGATTTCGACCGTGCACGTCCCAGGACTATCATGACCATGATTTTGGCCCTATCACTTGTCAGGATGCTGCGGCTGCACGCGCACTGACTTCCCCCAGTCAAGAATACAGATCAGCCCCCAGCTTGATGGAAGCAGATACGGTGTCTCAGGGGAATATCTACAAGCTGCGTTTTGGGCGTTTCACCAGGGACGGAAATGCCAAACAGTAAGCACGGTCGGGCCATCGTAAAACTGCATCATCTGTGTTCTCTGATCCATGCCGGGACAGGGCGCCGATCGGCCTTCTCTTGAAAGCGGGCTGTGTCTCGGGTGCACATCCGAGATTTCGTGCAAGGGAATTATCCTGGTTGCCCAGTCATTTCCGTGTGCATATCGAACCTATGATTTTTTGCAGCAATTCAATGGTCGGTTCGAGCGTTGAGAGTGCAATGAACTCATTGGGCTGGTGAGCCTGATCGATCGATCCAGGTCCCAGCACCACCGTTTCCATTCCCATGGAATTGAAAAATGGGGCTTCTGTGGCAAAGGTCACGGATTTCGGTTTTTTGCCGGTATACGAGCTTGCCAATTCGACAATCCTTGAATCACCTGCTGTTTCGAATGCGGGAACCCCGTCAAACAACGCTTTAAACTTGCAGGTAAGGCCGAGCGGGTCTGTTCTTTTGGTAATTCTCTCGTGGAGCTCATCTCTCAGGGTATTGATCTGCATGCCTGGCAGCAGGCGTAAATCAACGTGTAGCTCGCATTCTGCGCAGATCCGATTGGGGTTGTCGCCACCATGGATATGGCCAAGATTCAGGGTTGGAATCGGCACGATGAAGTCATCGTTGGTGTATTTGTCAGCAAGTTCCCGTTTGAATTCGTCCAGTTCATTCAGCACCACGCGCATGCCTTCCAATGCGTTGTTACCCAGCGCCGGGTTGCTCGAATGCCCGGCCTTTCCGTAGAGTGTAATTGATTCCATGAACACTCCCTTGTGCTGGCGTACAGGGGTGAGGTCTGTCGGTTCGCCAATCACACAAAAGCGCCCCGGCTTTCTGTTTTTTTCTGCAAGTGTGCGGACGCCCTGCATCGTGCTTTCCTCATCAGCCGTTGCAACGATGGTAAGACGCTGATCAAGATTCTTGTCGACAAAATCTTTTGCTGCCTCAATGGCAATCGCCAAGAACGATTTCATATCTGCTGTGCCCAGGCCATAAAGACGGTTATCGACTTGCTCGGCCCGAAACGGATCAGTATTCCAGCCGGTTTGGTCATAATTCACGGTATCGGTATGACCTGACAGCACAAGGCCATCTTCCCCTTCTCCGATCCATGCCAGCAGGTTATGTTTTTCTTCTGAGGAAGGAACAATCTCCGTGTGAAAACCCAGGTCGTCCAGCCAGTTGGCCAGACAGTCGATGACAGGTTTGTTGCTGGTATCAAATTGTGCCTGAGTACTGCTGACAGAAGGAATAGCAATCAGTTGCCCGATCATGTCAAGTAGCGGGGGTGGGGACTTCATACTACTGGGGTCCTGCCATTTGCTGTGCAATTCCATAGATTGCATCCGCATCCAGCACCTGGTCGTTGGATGTAAACAGCCTGTCGATGCAAGCACGGTGCAGCTTCAATTTCAATGCCCCTATACCCAAGCCGCCAAAAATTCTCTTGCCAAATCTTTCGGTATCCCTGTCGTTCATGCTGATGCCCTCAAAGCCTAGAGGTTCTGCTGTACTGACATCGGCCAGAATTTCAATGCTGTCATGCTGTTGCCATTGGCTTGCATCCAGTAAACGGACTCCTGCCTTGCCTGCGCCGAATACAATTTGTGCCCCTTCCAGTGCAGCACGGGTCGAATCGTTATCACTGGCCTCTACAGGTACAAGCTGGACTCCAAATTGTTTCCCCATGTCATCGCATGCCTGCTCCGAACGACTCCTTTTCCGCGAGGTCAGGCGTACCTGGGCACCGCTTTGCGCAAGCATGACGGCGGCACGCTGTCCCACTGGCCCGGTACCGGCCAGGACTACAGCAGTCTTGCCCGCCAATGAAGTGGCTTGGTTCAACAAGGTAACGCCGGCAGCAGCTGTGGTATTGCAGCCGTTGCTGTCCAGCATCACGGAAACACGGAAATCTTGAAAAAAATGACTTTGCACAGCCCTGAACAAGGACTGGCCGCTGACGAGGTTGCTGCCCCCTATAAAAATTGCAGTGTTCCTCTTGTGTTTGGGGGCTCGAGTATAGACTGCACCTTCAACAAGGCTTGCACAATTATTTTCATGGATGCCCCCAAGTTGGGTGACGTGGTCTGCCCCTCCATCGTAGGCGACTACAGAGTCAAATACACTGGGGATAGGATCAGTGTCGAAGTGGTACAAAAGCTTTTTCATGGTATCGAGGTGTCAGTGTATCCCACAGGAGCACTAGCCTGTGCTGCCGATTCCCGCTGCGACACAGTTGATCGACAAAAGCAAAGGCACCAGCACATCTTGCCTGTCCTCGGTATTATGTTGTTCATTGCGAAACTTTTTGACCAGCTCGGCTTGTTCAATGCCGACCTGGTTCAGGGATTTCAGGCGCCTGCTGAAGTGCCTTTTGAAATTCGGAAAGCGATCGCACAGATGATCCTCCCTTGTGACCTGCAATATCATCTGGGTCGTACGTTCGTATTCAGACTTGATGTCTGAAAAAATTGCTTCTCTGTACTGGGTGTTAACCACAAGTTCGGAAAATTTTTCAGCAACTTCCATGTCGACCAACAACAATGTCTTTTCAACACTGTCCAATATCAGACGAAACAATGAATGCGTATTATATAATTCCTGCAGCAATTCTTTACCCAGCTCCCCGCGGATGTTGATCAGCTGCTCAAGGCTGCTTCCGACTCCATACCACCCCGGAACCATGATGCGGTTTTGTGTCCAGGCAAAAACCCAGGGAATTGCGCGCAGGTCTTCAAGGGTAGCCGCACCAAATCTGCGTGCGGGCCTTGAGCCGATTTTCATCAGTGTCAACTCTTCAACGGGACTTGCCTGCTGATAGAACTCTACCAGACCCGGGATTTCAATGAACTTGCGGTACGTGACATATGCGGTACCCGAAAGTGCTTGCATGACTTCATCCAGTTCCGCATTGATCCGGAAGGCTGGATCTTTGCCCGACATAAGCGTGTGAGCAAGTGCACTGGCAGCAAGTATCTCCATTTGCTCCTCAGCGAAGCCGTGATTTGCATACTTGTACGATACGACTTCGCCCTGCTCTGTGACCCGCATGCGCCCGTCAATCGTACCGGCAGGCTGGGCTGCGATGGCACGGCCACTGGGCGCACCACCTCGACTCACCGAGCCCCCTCGCCCATGAAAGAACGAAATAGGTATTTTGTGCTTTCCCCCTGCTTCCTTGATGAGGGTCTGTGCCTGACTGATGATCCAGTTTGAAGTCAGGAACCCGCCGTCCTTGTTTGAGTCCGAGTATCCCACCATGACCTCTTGTGAGTCGCCGTTTCTGCGTATCGTGCGCCTGACAAATCCATATTCAAGCAATTCATTCAATATGGAAGGTCCCTGTTCCAGGGCCTCTATAGTCTCCAATAGGGGTACGACCAGGATTCGACAGGCCTCCAGACCGTCGACATCCGTGAACAGTCCCACATACTTCGCCAAAAGGTAAACTCCCAGCACGTCGGTTGACGTTTGCGTCATGCTGAGGACAAAGACACCAAACGCCTTTGAATCCAGTTTGCGTTGATAGTGCTTGACCTGCTCCAGCATGGCCAGCGTGGCCTGTGCCCGATTGGATAGAAAATCGATGTTCGGGATTACACGCAGGGGCTGCATGAGTTCACTGACCACCCATTTTTTCCACTTATCTGATTTGAAATCCGGGACGTCGAAGCGAGTTTTCTGGTGCAGTGCTTGCCAGATTTCTGCGAGAACAGCATTCGTAACGGTTGTGTTCTCACGCAGATCCAGACTGGCAGTTCGAAAACCGAAGGTGTCCACCATATGGCGTAAGGGCACTACATTCGACCTGCTCAAGTGTTCGCATCGGGCATCAGTGAGTCCACGCTCAAGTGTCCGCAGATCAAACGCCAGATCGGCTGCGCTGTGGTAAGCGATGGCGGATTCTCTGGGCTCATCAATATTTTTCAGTGTCGCGTCGATACTGCGCAGCATGCAACTCAGGTACTGTCGAAATACCTCGCCTGGATTTCGTTTCGAAAAGGATTCTGTTTCCCCCAGCATTTCAAGTTTTTGTTCTAGGGCATTGAGAAAGTGTTCGGGAACTCTCAAAGAATGACTGGCAATACTGAGCTTGGAACCGAGCTCTCGCAAATCCTGGCGATACCGCTTCAGGCTGGCCCTGGCGTTTTCACGAAGGGCGTAGGCAGTGACTTCAGTGTCCACATTCGGATTCCCATCCCTGTCACCGCCTATCCAGGAGCCAAAACGAAATACCGGAGGTACCTCAAATTCAATGTGTGGGTACACTTTTCTCAAGGCACGGTTCAATTCAGCGTAGAACTTCATTGCGCTGTCAAACAGGGACTCCGTAAAGAAGTGTAGTCCCCACGTGATCTCCTGTGCGACAGTCGGTTTTTCCAGACGGATCTCACCCGTTAGCCAAAGCAGGTCGATCTCATTGCGCAGTTCGTGGATCAACTCGTCACGCTCTCGGGGCGTCCAGCGCCTTAGTTCCAACTGCTTGAGCTGTATGTAGATGCGCCGGTGAATTTCCAGCACAGTCACACGCTTGGCTTCTGTGGGATGTGCAGTGATTACCGGGCAGAAATAACTCCTGCTCAGGACCTTCTGGATTTCATCTGCTGGGATATCATGCTGGGCTGCCATGGCAAATGTATGTGCAAAAGTTCCTGGCACACGGCGGCGTCCGTACTCTTTCTCAATCTGGCGACGTTGCTGTACGTTTGCATTTTGCTCGGCAATGCTGAGTAGCTGGAACCAGATGCCATGGGCTTCCAGGATGTACAGAATTTGTGAGTCCGTACTTTCACGAATGTCTCTGTCACCCTCTATGAAGGCTTCTATGTCAGGTTGCCGGGTGCGCAGCACACCGAGCAGCTGTTCGTACAGCAGGTCTACAAGTTTGTTCTCATAACTTGTGGCCGGGTCAATAATGGCACGGCCACTGGCAACTCGCGTCAGCTGCGTCCAGGAAAGAGGGGAGGTGTCATTCATGCTGCATGTACAGAATCAAATTAATACATGCAATATACAGCAAGGGTGCTAAATACACCCTCCCGCTTCGGGAGGGTATTCACCGAATCTGTGCTTGGGCTGGGGAAATAGAAATTTAAACCAGCTTGTCTTTGGGAGTGTCACCTGCTTCGAATGCGGCCAGGTTTTCCAGTACACGGTTACCCATCGCAATCCGTGTCTCAGTCGAGGCACTGCCTAGATGGGGCAGCAGTACGGCATTTTCCAGCTCAAGAAAACGCTTATCCAGGTTGGGTTCGCCTTCAAATACGTCCAGACCTGCACCTGCAATCGTGCCATTTTTCAATGCCTCTATCAGCGCATCATTGTCCACTACATCCCCACGCGCAGAATTGATCAGGAATGCGCTGGACTTCATTTTGGAAAGATTTTCCTTGTTCAGAAGATGGTAGGTTTCTTTGCCGCCCGGACAGTGGATTGATACGAAATCCGAGTTTGCAAGAACTTCATCGATCGATTCACACTGCGTGGCGTTGAACTCCTGTATCACCTCGTCGGAGGGAGGGTAGGGGTCTACAAAGATAATTTTCATCCCGAAGCCATGGTGCGCGCGCCTTGCCATGGCCTGTGCAATCCGCCCCATGCCGATCATGCCCAGGGTTTTGCCTGTCACCTTGGTAGCCAGCAGGTGTGTGGGCCGCCAGCCCGTCCAGGCATTGGCACGCAAGTGACGCTCGCCCTCGCTTGTGCGCCTGGCCGCGGTCAACAGCAATGTCATGGCAATGTCCGCTGTGCAGTCGGTGAGCACTTCAGGTGTATTGGTTACGGTCAGCCCACGTGCTTTCGCGGCATCCAGATCAATATGGTTGAACCCCACACCGAAATTGCCGATAAACCGCGCACGCAGAGGCTCGGTACTCAATACCTCCGCATCGACGGGGTCTGTCACGGTTGGCAGGAATGCATCGCAATTGCCCAATGCCTGCTTCATTTCATCCTTGCTCATGGCAACGTCAGTCTCATTCAGTTGCACGTCATATTTCTCTTTCAGTGTAGCTTCCACTTCCGCAGGCCAGGCGCGCGAGACGATGACTTTCAATTTGCTCATTTTATTTTTCTCCTAGGCAAGTTCTTTCAGGACGCGTTCCATGGTCGATCCGAGTTCAGACGGGTCCGGCGCGACAGTGACACCTGCATCCCTTAACAGTTCTACCTTCTCGGCGGCACTTTCACCCTTGCCGGATACGATGGCACCCGCATGACCCATGCGACGTCCCTTGGGTGCCGTCAGTCCTGCAATGTAGGCAACCAGCGGTTTGGTCATATGATTTTTAAAATACTCCGCAGCATCGGCTTCCTGGGGTCCTCCGATTTCGCCGATCAGCATGACGGCCTCGGTCTCCGGGTCTGCTTCAAACAGTTCAAGAATATCGCGGTGAGAACAGCCGTTGATGGGGTCACCACCAATTCCGACACTGGTGCTGATTCCAATGCCACTTGCCTTCATCTGGGATGCAGCTTCGTAACCAAGTGTGCCTGAGCGTGCAACGATACCTACGTTTCCGGGGATATAGATATGCCCTGGCATGATGCCTAGCAGGCATCTATCCGGGCTGATCGTTCCGGCGCAGTTGGGGCCGGTCAGCCGCATGCGGTCTTCTTTCTTGTAGCGGTACATGTAACGCTTTACAAGCATCATGTCCTGTGCGGGGATACCATCGGTAATTGCGACACAGGTTTTGATGCCCGCATCGGCCGCTTCCATGATTGAGTCAGCAGCAAATGAAGCGGGTACGAACACGATACTGGCTTCGGCCCCGGTTTCCTCCACCGCATCCTTCATCGTGTTAAACACAGGCAGGTCGAGATGGGTCTGTCCGCCCTTACCGGGGGTTACGCCGCCGACCACCTGAGTGCCGTATTCAAGCATTTCCTTGGCGTGGAACGTGCCAATTTTGCCTGTGAAGCCCTGGATCAGTACCTTGGTATTGCTATCAATCATTATGCTCATGGGTGTCTCCTAACGCTTTATGAGGCTTCAATCGCACGGTTGCGTTCTGCCACAACTTTCTCTGCAGCTTCAGACAACGTATCCGCGGTGATGACCGGATGGCCACTGTCTTTGAGCATCTGCATGCCTTTTTCCACATTTGTTCCGGAAAGACGTACAACGACGGGAGTTCTTACATTCAGCTTGTCGAATGCCTGTATCACGCCCTCTGCAATCCAGTCACAGCGGTTGATGCCGGCGAAAATGTTGACCAGCATGGCCTTGACGTTTTCGTCATCCAGCACCAGCCTGAAGGCCTTGGTCACCCGGTCCGGGGAGGCGCCGCCGCCGATGTCCAGAAAGTTGGCCGGTTCACCGCCTTTGTGTTTGATCATGTCCATGGTTGCCATCGCCAGTCCTGCACCATTGATCATGCAGCCGATATCACCATCCAGCCCTACGTAACTCAGGCCCCTGTCCGATGCTGCGGTCTCACGCGAGTCTTCCTGAGACTTGTCACGCAACTCGGAGATTTTCGGTCTTCGGAAGAGGGCGTTGTCATCAAAGCTCATCTTGGCATCCAGTGCCAGGATGTGGTTGTCCTTGGTAACCACCAGGGGATTGATTTCTACCAGGGTCGCGTCAAGTTCACGAAAGGCCTGATACGCGCCTTCGATGCAATGCACTGCCTGGCTGATCATCTCGGGATGGATATTCAGGGCAAATCCGAGCTCCCGCGCCTGGAAATCCCGCAAGCCTACGGCAGGCTCGACTTCCAGCCTGTGGATGCTCCCCGGCTTGGTTGCAGCCACTTCTTCGATATCCATGCCGCCTTCGGTTGAGGTGACGATCGTGACACGCTGCTTGTTTCTATCCAGCACCAGGGCGAGATAAATCTCGCGTTCTATGTCTGCAACCTGTTCGATGTAGAGCCGGTAAACGACCTTCCCGCCGGGGCCGGTCTGATGGGTAACCAGGCGTTTGCCGAGCAGCTCCTCGGCTGCATTCCAGATTTCCTCGTCGCTTGAGCAAATCTTGATTCCGCCGGCCTTGCCTCGTGCACCGGAATGAATCTGTGCCTTGACGGCCCACTGGTGTCCGCCGATCTCCTTGGCGCGGTACACCGCCTGTTCTGGGCTGTACGCCAGACCCCCGGGTGAGATCCCGACACCGAACTCCGATAGCAATTCTTTCGCTTGATACTCATGAATATCCACTTGCATTCCCTCCCGAGAAATAATTCGTTTCTATCGCCTATCCGTTGCTCTTCAATACATCCTGCCGGATGGATAGATGTTCAAAATCCAAACACCTACCGGGAGCCTACAATAGACGAACGGAATAACTGCTGAGATGCTAGGACCTGGCAGCAATGGCCTCAGCGGCGCGCACAACATTTTCAGCCATGCGTGCAGATGCTGCATCAATCATTTTACCATCGAGTGAGGCAGCGCCCTTACCCTCTTTGGCAGCCTTTTCCAGCTCTTCCAGAATCCTTTTAGCCCGGTTGATCTCGGCTTCAGGCGGCGTAAAGACTTCATTTGCCAGTTCGATCTGCTTGGGATGAATCGCCCATTTTCCTTCACACCCCAAGGCAGCCGCGCGGCGTGCAGCCAAAAGATACCCGTCCGGATCGTCGAAATCCCCGAATGGGCCGTCAATCGGGCGCAGCCCATACGCCCGGCAGGCGACCGTCATGCGTGAAATTGCTGCATGCCACTGATCGCCCGGGTAATCCGGGTTCAAGCCGCCAATGTTGACCGTTCTGGCACGGTTGCTTGCAGCATAATCCGCCACACCAAAATGCATGGCTTCCATGCGCGCACTGGAAGTAGCAATGGCTTCCACGTTGGCCATGCCCAAAGCTGTCTCGATCAGGGCTTCCAGTCCAATTCGGTTTTCCAGTCCCTTGGCCTCTTCTATCTGGGTCACCATGGCGTCCACCATGTATACATCACCGGTGGTTCCCACCTTGGGAATGAGTATGGTGTCCAGCTTGCTGCCTGCCTGTTCCACCACGTCCACTACATCGCGATACATATAATGGGTGTCCAGTCCGTTGATGCGCACAGAGACCGTTTTCCCATGACCTTTCCAGTCGAACTCGTTGAGCGCGGCAATGACGTTCTTTCGTGCCTGTACCTTGTCATCAGGTGCCACGGCATCTTCAAGATCCAGAAACACATAATCTGCAGCACAGGTCACGGCCTTCTCCAGCATCCTGGGGTTGGAGCCGGGCACAGCCAGTTCGCAACGTTGCAATCGCTGCCTGGCCGGTTTGTATTGGGTAAAGCTCATCTTGATTTCCTTGTTGATTTTTTCTTTGCGGCTCTTGCCTCACGCGGGGCCTTGACTGAACCGAACTTCTTTATCTTCTTGGCAGTTTTGCGGTAGTACTCTCCGGCTGCGGCAACCCCGCTACCGGCTTTGACATTCATTCCCGCATCCCGCATCGCCATTTCCACAGTGCCTAGCACGGCCATCATTCGTGCCTCATTGTTATCCCCGAGGTGTCCAATCCGGAACACCTTGCCGGCCACTTTGGACAGCCCTGCACCCAGGGAAATATTGTAGCGGTGATAAGCAATGTGGATGACTTCGGCAGCATTGACACTTGGAGGAACCTCGATCGCGGTCACCGTGTCGGAGTACCATTTGGGTGACTTTGCACAGGGTTTCAGTCCCCAGGCCTTGACGGCCTTTCGCACACCTTCTGCCAATCGATGGTGGCGCTTGAATACATTTTCCAGACCCTCATCCATGAGCAGGTCTATGGCAGCACGCAGTCCCCGCAACATGGGTACCGAGGGGGTATAAGGGAAATATCCGTCCTTGTTGGTATTGATATGATCCTGAATGTCCAGGAAGCAACGTGCACAGCGGGCTTGTTTACGTGCCCTGAGGGCTTTCGGGCTGAACGCCACGATGGCCATTCCCGCCGGCAACATGAATCCTTTCTGTGATCCGCTGACGGCTACGTCCACGCCCCACTGGTCCATGCGAAAATCAATGCTCGCGATAGAGCTGACTCCATCAACCATCAGCATTGCCGGATGCTTGACGGCGTCCATCGCCTTGCGCAGGCTGGCAATATCGCTGGTGACTCCGGTGGCAGTTTCGTTATGACAAACCACCACGGCCCGAATCCGGTGTTCCTTGTCCGCAGCGAGAATACGCTTGAACTTGCCGATCGGAACGCCTTCTCCCCAGGGGGTTTCGACAAGGTCGACCTCCAGGCCAATCCGGCATGCGAGGTCATACCACAGGTGACTGAACTGACCGAAGCGCGTGGTGAGGATCTTGTCCCCGGGGGACATGGTATTGGCGAGTGCTACCTCCCAGCCTGCGGTACCTGTGGCTGGAAACAGAAAACAGGTTCCCTTGGTTGTCTTGAATATTTTTTTGCAGTCGCGAAGCAGGGGTTTGACGAGTTCTGGAAAATCTGGGGCCCGGTGATCCTCTTGCGGGACGATCATGGCGTTTTGCACGGCCTGCGGAATGTGGGTCGGACCCGGGGCAAACAGATAATTTCGTCCAGGAAATGATAGTTTTTCGCTAGGCATGGTCAGGAATCCTTAATTGTAAATTTGGTAAAAAATGCAAACGCCTCGATGGTTGTCGCTACAGTCAGGGCAGTCATTTCTTCATACAGGAAGCTTTTGTCCGAAAAACTAGGCATCCTGCCACAAGCACAGCACTTGACTCAAGCAATTTGGTCATCGAAAAGGGTGATTTCCGGGATGGTTTCAGGCCTGCGCAAACCCCTGAGAGTAAAATGCGGGGTTCTGCGGGCGTACGGGGGGTCCGCGTCCCCGTATTACGGCTGTTTTTCAGGGTGCAGGAAAATAAAGCTTTTGCCCAGGCGCCCGCCGTAGTTGCCGGCAGAAATCATCTTCAGGCCCGGTGTGTCGACAGAAGCTTTGATCGCGGCCTGTGTGGCATCGATGATCGGCTGCATGCCCTGACCGTTCATGATGATCTCCATCACGGAGTGCACACCCTCCGGGAGTCCCGCCTCGACCTCCGGATTCTCCTGCAGCAGCGGGCAGAACTTCTCATAGGTGCTGGCAATGGTGAAGTCGTAATTGCTGCCGGCCTTGGAACCACTGCCGGCAATGCCGCCCGGAAACGTCGTAATGACGCCGGGCATGGGTAGAATCGCCTCAACCCCTTTTTCCGCCGCCTCCAGCGCGGAGTCAACGCTGTCCCCGAAAAACCACAGATTGCCGCCCATCAGGCCGTCGGCATAACCAAGCCTGCGGTCGAGGACGAACTCGCCTCCCAGGATCGGGATCCACCACATTTTGCGCCCGTATCGTTCGATGCGTCTTTGATAACCGTTGCCAAAGTAAGCCACCTTGCGACCCATGTGATAGTACTCTTCCGAGTCAATCAGGTTGAAGCACGAAGCGGTCGGGCAGGTGAGGACATTCTGGCTGATCCGTACCAGGGCCGAACGCTCCAGGGCCTCGACCCGGTCCTTTCGAAAACGCGGGATATGCAACTGTACGATTGCACCCGGGCGCCCATCCGGTGTGATGAAATCCTCATCGCCGCCGGGGCCCACGTAGCGGTCCATGCCTGCCTCGCAGTCACACAAGATTGAGCTTGAGGCATTCCCGGTCGCTGCATGCACCGCATGGTCCAGCCATTTTCGGTCACGTGCAGTGATCAGGAATTCAGTGTATAGGCTCCTGAACGCTTCGGCGTAGGTATCATCGATAATTGCTGCCACGACTACCCCCGTCCAATCCCTTCATAGACCGCATCCTCGCTGATCACCATGTCCATGTAGACGTCATGCGGGGCGACCAGGACCTCGTCAAACAGTTGTGACTCGTAACACAGCGCGACCAGCGGGCAATCCGGCCGGGCCTTCTCCAGCAGGCGGTCATAGTAGCCTTGACCGTTTCCCATGCGTCCCCCTTTCCGGTCAAAGCCCACGCCGGGCACCATGATGATATCGAGGTCCTCGGGCTCCGCCTCTTTTTCCGGATTTCCCCACAGTTCCCTCGGGGGTTCCAAAATGTTCCACTTTCCAACGACCATCTCTTCCAGGCTTTCCATCCACCAGAGCCCGAGCTTGTTCTCACCATTCTCATCCTCGGTGCAATAGGGCACGATGATCTTTTTTTCGCCCTTGGCCACTTCTTCGAGCAACTGTGGCTTGGTTCGGGTCTCGGAGCGGCAGTCGATGTACCACATCGCGGTTTTTGCGCGCTGGTATTCGGGCAGGGCCATAAATTTCTGACAGGCCCGGGCACTGATCTCATCCTTGTTCTCTTGCGCATTGCGTCGATCATAGGCCTGGCGGCGCATCTTGTTCTTGCGTTCCATTACGGCTTCTAGCTCTTCGGGGGACAGTAATGTAGCCATCACAACTCCTGAGTTATCGTTCTCGTTATTCCGGATAGGTCATTGGCAACCGGAAGGGACAATCCTAAAGGATTTGCAGGTTGCCTGACAATTTCGGATTTTCAGTCCGTGGTGGCCCCGCTTGAGGCCGAGCGCACCTGCCGGGCATATTTGGCCAAAACCCCTTTCGAGTAACGGGCCTTGGGCGGCCGCCACTGCCGTTTTCTTTGCCCCAGCTCTTTCTTGGAAAGTTTGACGTTGATCTCGCGCTTTTGGGCATCGATGGTGATCAGATCCCCGTTTTTCAGCAGTGCCAAAGGCCCGCCTACTGCGGCTTCGGGGGTAATGTGGCCAACCACGAAGCCGTGGCTGCCACCCGAGAAGCGACCGTCCGTGATCAGGGCCACGTCCTTGCCCAGTCCCTTGCCCATGATGGCCGAGGTCGGGGACAGCATCTCGCGCATGCCCGGGCCTCCTTTCGGTCCTTCATAGCGTATTACCACCACATCCCCTTTTCTGACACCGCCATCCAGGATCCTTGCCAGCGCCTTCTCCTCCGAGGGGAAAATGCGCGCTTTGCCGGTAAAGTGCAGGCCTTCCTTTCCGGAGATTTTTGCCACGGCCCCTTCAGGCGCAAGATTCCCATACAGGATCACGAGGTGGCTGTCCTTTTTGATCGGGTCAGCAAAACTGCGCACGATGTCTTGGGATTTGGGATATGGCCTGATGCCGCGCAGATTCTGTCGCAAGGTCTTGCCCGTGACCGTCAGGCAGTCCCCGTGCAGCAGTCCCTTGTCCAGCAACATGCGCATCAAGGGCTGAATGCCGCCGATTTCGATCAATTCGGACATCATGTACCGGCCGCTCGGTCGCAGATCGGCCAGCACCGGCACTTTCTTGCCAACCCGTGTGAAATCATCGAGGCTCAGCCTTACACCGATGGCATGTGCCATCGCCAGCAGGTGCAGCACCGCATTGGTCGATCCTCCCAGTGCGGTCACCACGGTGATCGCATTCAGAAAGGCCTTCCGGGTCATGATGTCCTTGGGGCAGATATTTTTCTGTACCAGCTGCACGACGGCCTTGCCCGCGGCCAGGCAGTCAAGCTGCTTGTCTTTCGAGATTGCATTTTGCGCCGAACTGTTCGGCAGGCTCATGCCCAGTGCCTCGATGGCACTGGCCATGGTGTTGGCCGTGTACATCCCGCCACAGGACCCCGCGCCCGGGATGGCCGCGCATTCAACCTGCTTGAGTTCGCGGTCCGACAACTGGTTTTTTGCGTGCTGTCCCACGGCCTCGAACACCGAAACCACATCGACCTTCGTGTTCTTGTAGTGCCCCGGCTGGATGGTGCCCCCGTAGACGAATATCGACGGGCGATTTAGGCGCGCCATGGCAATCAGGCAGCCGGGCATGTTCTTGTCGCAGCCGCCGATGGCCACCATGCCATCAAATCCCTCGCAGCCCACAACCGTCTCGATGGAGTCGGCGATGACTTCCCGGGAAACCAAGGAATACTTCATGCCCTCGGTGCCCATGGAAATGCCGTCAGATACCGTGATGGTGTTGAAGATCACGGCTTTTCCGCCGGCCTGGTCGGCACCCCGGGCAGCCTCATCGGCCAGTGTATTGATGTGCATGTTGCAGGGCGTCACCATGCTCCATGTGGATGCGATGCCGATCTGCTCTTTTGAGAAATCATCATCCTTGAAGCCGACTGCCCGCAGCATGGCGCGGCTCGGTGCCCGCTCCACACCATCCACGATGATGGAAGAATGGTTGCGTGACGGTTTGCGTTTGCTCAAAGCCGGTTACCTGCTACATGCAGCCATCCAGGGAGGATGGCACCAAAAGAAGTCCTCTACGCGCGTTCGATCTGCAGTCTTGGCGGATCGATGCGCATTGTATTTTTGGCTTTTTATAGCGGTTAAGCGTTGGGAATGCAAAGTTTTACTCGATCATGCGGACTTGCCGATCCCTCAGGGGGAGCGTGGTTGACTGAAAGCCAGCCCTAGGGTGATTTACTTGATGGCAGGGGAGACTTGCGGGTAAAGATGACCAGATGTTCGATGTCGACCTTGATGCCGATCGGCTCACCGATCTGGTGGTCGTGATGGCTCGAGGCATAGCACAGCACGGAATTTCCACTTTGGAGGCGAAGCTTGTACAAAAACTCGGCACCGCGAAAACGCTTTTCTTCAACCAGTGCAGTAATGGGGCTGCTGTCATCATGGGGGATATCGTCCGGGCGTACCAGCAAATCCACTTCCTCACCACAAGCAAAAGACGGATCCAGATTCCCCCGCAGCCGGCCAAACTCGGTGTCCAGCGTATGCGCGTCAAGCACCGTGGCGGGGAGCATGCTGCCGAGGCCGATGAAATCGGCAACAAAACGGGTTCTGGGCCTGTGATAGACATTGTAGGCACTGTCCCATTGCTCGATGCGACCTCCTGCCATGACACCGATCTCATCGGCCATGGCGAAGGCCTCGTTCTGGTCATGCGTCACGAGTATCGCGGTGACATTCTCATGTTTGAGAATCTTGCGCACTCCCGTTGCGACCTGTTCACGCAGGTCGGGATCGAGGTTTGAGAAGGGTTCATCGAGCAACAGGATCTCGGGCTTGGGTGCCAGTGCCCGTGCCAATGCGACTCTTTGCTGTTGTCCGGTGGACAGCTGGTGTGGATACTTTTCTCCCTTGTGCTCGAGCTCGATCAGTTCGAGCACTGCTCTCGCGCGAGCCCTCTGATCACTTTCGTTCAGTGACTTAAGACCAAAGCAGATGTTTTGCCGGACGGTCAGGTGCGGGAATAACGCAAGATCCTGGAACATCATACTGATATGCCTTTTTTCCGGAGCGAGGGTGAACTGCGCCTTGCTGAAAAGCCGTTCATGCACGTAGATCTCGCCACTGGCGACGGGCTGGAATCCCGCAAGCGCACGCAGCAGTGTAGTTTTACCGCAACCACTCGGCCCCAGTATGGAAGCAATGCATCCCGGCTCAAGCTGCAGGGAAACATTTTGCAAAGTGTTCTTGTTATGCAGCTTCAGGCTGACATTGCGTACTTCAAGTCTGGGCGCCATGTACGACTCCACTTTGTATGATCGAGCGGTTGAGTATCAAAATGGGCAAAACACTGATAGCTACGATCAGCAATGCGCTGCTTGAGGCATCTGCAAGGCGTTCGTCGGAAGCCAGTTCGTACGTTCGTACCGCAAGGGTGTTGAAGTCGAACGGGCGCAGTACGAGGGTGGCCGGCAGCTCCTTTGTGACCTCGACGAATACCAGCAATGCCGCAGTGAGTATGCCGCCCCTGATCATGGGAAGGTGAATGCTGGCAAAGCGCTCGAAGGTCTTGCGGCCCAACAGCTGTGCAGCATCGTCGATGCTGCGGTGGATTTTTGCCAGGCTGGCGTCCACCGAGTTCAACCCGATGGCCATGAAGCGCACCACGTGCGCGAACGCCAGGGATATCAGGGTGCCGGTCAGGATCAGGCCGGAGGAGATCCCGAGGTTTTGCTGCAGCCACGCATCCAGCGCGTTATCCAGCCATGCAAAGGGCAACAGCACGCCCACCGCGATGATGACCCCCGGTACCGCGTAGCCCATCGAGCTGAGATTCACGGTGTAGGGGATGGAGAAATGTGTGCCGACACGCTTTCCATACGCCAGTACAGCGGATGCTGCAATGATAATGAGGGTCACGATGACGGCAAGCTGCACCGTATTGATGATCAGTGTCAAGAAAGAATAGTCAATGATTTCGGGAGCAGTCCTGAGTGTCCATGCGCCCAGCTGAAGCGCGGGAACAACGAAACCGAGGAGAACGGGGAGGCTGCAAATGACAACAGCCGCAATGGCCTTGATTCCAGACAGCGGGTAGCGCCAGCCTTTTTGCACCTTGGCAGGGTTCTGGTAGCGAACCGCTTTTCGCGAGTAACGCTCTGCCAGGATGACCGCAAACACGCAAAGCAGCAACAGGCTGGCCAGTTGGGTGGCTGCTACCCGGTCACCAAGACCGAACCAGGTGCGAAGAATACCTGTCGTGAAGGTCGGCACGCCAAAATAGTGAACGGTTCCGTAGTCGGCCAGTGTTTCCATGACAACCAGGGTCAGCCCTGCAACCAGGGCCGGACGTGCCATGGGCAGGATAATTGTGAAAAGGGTTTTATAGGAACCCACGCCGAACATGTGGCTGGCCTCGCGCAGACTGGAGGATTGTTCTGAAAATGCGGTTCTCAGAAGCAGGTAAACGTAGGGGTATAAAACCAGGGAGATCATAAGGGTGGCACCAACAATGGAGCGGATTTCAGGGAACCAGTAGTCTCCGTACTCCCAGCCAAAGAAGGTGCGCAGTGAAGTCTGCACGGGGCCGGCAAAATCGAGCATGCCGGTATAGGTGTAGGCAATGATGTACGGAGGAAATGCAAGCGGTAAAAGCAATGTCCAGCTAAAAAGTTTTCTGCCAGGGAAACTGTAGGCGCTGCACAACCAGGCGGTGGTAATGCCGATCAGAGACGTTCCGATGCAGACACCGACCGCCAGCACCAGGGAATTCAGGGCGTAGTCAGCAAGGACAGTAGACCTCAGGTGTGACCAGATGTCGCTGGTTGGCAATGTGACCGAGTAGAGAACCGTAACGACAGGGATGCTCAGTAACAAGGCAGTGCATACTGCAAAAAACAGCCACCCGAGGTTGCTTTT
The DNA here is from genome assembly GCA_965205685.1 of Gammaproteobacteria bacterium. GTDB lineage: Bacteria > Pseudomonadota > Gammaproteobacteria > UBA4575 > UBA4575 > WTFY01. The sequence goes on from OZ242174.1 coordinate 576,999, forward strand.
TTGTTGCCTGAACCGTTGGGGAAAACCCAGTGGAACTAGCACTTCATTACGTATGCCCATAGCCGGGATTGTCGATGCCTATTTCCAATGGGCACGGTCCATGACCATCACGGCTTGCGCGTTGAGTTCACCCAGCTGGTGAAGGCTCAGGATGTCCGCGTTGAACTTGCCCCAGTTTTCCAACATTTCGCTGGGCCGTATGCCGGCCTTGACCGGGTATTCGAAATTGGTTTCTGCGTACCAGCGCTGCGCATCATCACTGACCAGGAATTCCAGCAATTTAATGGCGGATGCCCTGTTTTTTGAATGCCTGGCAACGGCTGCTCCGCTGATATTGACATGCACACCCCGACCTTCCTGGTTGGGCCAGAAAATCCTGACCTTCTCCGCTGCGCTGCGTTGGGCGGCGTCCCTGGACGCGAGCATTTTCCCCAGGTAGTAACTGTTTGCAATTGCCAGGTCACATTGTCCCGCAGCAACTGCCCGGATCTGGTCGCGGTCCCCACCCTGGGGAGAGCGTGCAAAATTGCCGACCAGGCCTCGGGACCATGCCAGCGCCTCACTTTCCCCGTGGTGGGCAAGCATGGATGCGACCAGCGACTGGTTGTAGATGTTGTTCGAGGAGCGAATACAGATTTTCTGCTTCCAGGTCGGGTCCACCAGGGCCTCGTAGGTTGACAGGTCCTCGGGACTGACACGGTCGAGCGCATACATGATCGGTCGGGTTCGCAGTGACAGTGCGTACCAGTATCCTGCAGGGTCCCGGTATTGCCCAGGAATGGAATCCTTCAGGATCTTCGAGTCGATGGGCTGCAAGACCCGGGCCTGCTGGGCACGGTACAGGCGGCCCGCATCAACTGTGATCAAAAGATCCGCCGGGGAATGCTCACCCTCGCTGACGATACGCTGTAAAAGTGCGTCGGCTTTTCCGGTGATCAGGTTGACCTTGATGTCCGTTTGTTCTGCAAACTGAAGCAGCAATGGTTTGATCAGGCTTTCTTTCCTGGCCGAGTACACGTTCACCTCAGCCGCGCTGAGCAGTGAACTCAACAGGCACAGACTGACACCGAGTACAAACTGCACACCAGGCAGGCTTCGGCTTTTCATGGAGGTCCTTCTTGAAATATGAACATGCTGCACAAGTATACAATAATAATAGCTATTCTCATTAGCATTCAAAATATCTCGATTGTACAGGCATCGGCAGCATTTCACCTTTCTTCCCCGAGGCTTTGATATATATTCCGCAACTATGCTGACACCCTTGCCCAACGCGCTTTCATCCCGATTCGAGCAGGACTTCGAGACACTGGCTGCCAAAACAGGGGGGGCATCCATTGAAACATACCGCGATGAGATCCTGTCCATGTGGTATGCAAGCCCTTTCATTCGGCGGGTCTGTCTTTCCCAGCCGCAGTGGCTGGAGGAGTTGCTCTCCCAAGGGCAATTGCATACGGATTGCGATTTCGCACAGTTCGCCGGGCAACTGGAATCCGAGCTCCACGAGGCCACGGGCGTCGAGCACCTGCAGCAAATCCTGCGCGGTTCAAGAAGCCGTGCCTATGCACGCATCGCATGGCGGGACCTGCAGCAGTACGCCACAGAGCAGCAGACCCTGTCCGAGCTCAGTGCCTATGCACAAATCTGCATCGACCGGGCACTTTCGTGGTGCTTTGAGTGGCTGAAGTCGCGCCCTCATGCCGGTCAGTTCGAGCAGTCCATGTCCAATAACATTGTGGTCTTTGCATTGGGCAAGCTCGGTGGCGGTGAACTCAATTTTTCATCGGATGTGGATCTCGTGTTCGCCTATGTGGACGAGTCCGCGCATTCGCAGGATGAGCGTGCCAAGGCCGGCAGCTTCTACCTGAAGCTTGTTCAATTACTGATCAAGGTACTTTCGCAGCAAACCCAGGACGGGTTCGTCTTTCGAGTGGACACGAGGCTCAGGCCGTTCGGCAATTCCGGTGCACTGGTGCCAAGCCTTGCAGGAATCGACCAGTATTTTCAAACCACTGGTCGTGACTGGGAACGCTATGCCTGGATCAGGGCACGTGCAATCGCCGGTAACACGAGTACTGGTGAGCAATTTCTCAAAGACGTCAGTCCCTTCATGTACCGTCGCTACCATGACTACGGTGTGATGCAGTCGTTGCGCGAGATGAAGGTCATGGTCGATCGCAAAGCGGGTCAGGCGGCGAACCGGGATAACCTGAAAATCGGGCAGGGTGGCATACGTGAAATCGAATTCGTCGCGCAGATGTTCCAGTTGATATACGGGGGCCGGGACCCCGACCTTCGGATGCGCTCAACCCTTGAGGCACTCGCCTATCTGGGAGGGAGCGGCAAGCTGTCCAGCGAAAATGTGACCGAGTTGCGCAATGCCTACCTGTTCTTGAGGAAAGCGGAAAACTGTCTGCAGATGCGCGAGGACCAGCAGGTGTACAGTCTGCCGGCCAAGGATCTGGAGCGCCAGCAGTACGCCTATGCCATGGGCTTTGAATCCTGGGATGCACTGTATGGCGAGTACCTGGATCGCACAGCAAAAGTCAGCAGGATATTCCATGCCTTGCTGCTGACCGAGCATGCAAGCCCCGAAGATCTTGGTAAGGATTTTGGTGATCTGGCACTGGTCTGGACGCAAATCCAGGATGAGCCCCTGTGCATGGACATCCTGACAAGGCACTTCGATGAGGGTGCCAAGGACATTTATCGTCGCTTGCGAGGGTTTGAGGAATCGGTACGCCAGATAGATCCTGTGGCGGAACAAAGACTGGAACGGTTTTTTCCAGTTTTCTTGAGAGATCTTTCCAGCCACTCTCAGGCAGCTTTGATCCTGACCCGTTTTCTGAGAATCCTCACCAAGATTGTGCAGCGCTCCACCTACATCGCCCTGTTGACCGAGAACCAAGACAAGCTGAGCAAATTGCTCAAGCTGATCGAGGCCAGTCAATGGGTGGCTCAGTACATTGCCACGCATCCACTGCTGCTGGATGAGTTGCTGCATACGGACAACTATGATCCCCCGGACCTCGAGGAGATGCAGTACCAGATGCAGGTGCTTGAGCAGTTGCAGATGCTGATGGATGCCTCCGGGACCAATCTTGAGGCCTACATGGAACGCCTGCGCGAGTTTAAGCATGCCCAGGTTTTGCGGATCGCTGCGGCAGATATCGTCACGGACTACCCCATCATGCGGGTCAGTGACCACCTGTCCTGGCTTGCGGATACCTGCCTCAAGAGTGCGACCCGCAAGGCGTATCGTGATTTGGCAGACAAGCATGGTGAGCCGACATGCATCGTGGATGGTCAGGCCGTGACACCGGAGCTGTTGATTATCGAATATGGCAAGCTGGGCGGTCTGGAACTCGGTTATGGCTCCGATCTTGATGTGGTTTTCGTATATGACGGCGTCGACGAGTCAGGGGAAACCGATGGCGAGCGCAAACTGAAAAACACGGTTTTCTTCACTCGGGTGGTGCAGCGCACCATACATCTTCTGACGACGACCACCGCATCCGGCAAGGTTTTCGATATCGATACGAGGCTCAGGCCATACGGTCAGTCCGGAGCCATGGTCTGTTCTCTGGCAACCTACGCGGACTACCTGAGGAACAAGGCCTGGTTGTGGGAACACCAGGCTCTGATTCGCGCAAGGCCGGTGACCGCGAGCCGGAGCCTGGCCGATGCCTTCCAAAAATTGAGAAAAGACCTGCTTTGCCAGCCACGCGACATCGACGAGGTGAGAAGTTCAGTCATTGAAATGCGCGACAAAATAGTGGCGGGCCATTCCTCCCGGGATGGGGCACGGTTCAGTCTCAAGAAAGACCGGGGCGGGATTGTCGATATCGAGTTTATCGTGCAGTTCTACGTCCTGAGCTATGCGAACCAGCATAACGACATTTGTGTGCACACGGACAATGTCAGGATTCTGGATGCATGCGCGAAAGCCGGCCTGATCAAGCACGAATCCGTCGAGGAACTCAAGGAAATTTACATCGCATACCGCAAGCATCTTCACCAGTTGAGCCTGCAGTTGTTGCCGGAAACCGTCGCAGCTGACATGTTCGCCGAAGAGCGTTCCGTCATACAAAACTATTGGACAAGTCTGTTACACTAAACGGCCATTTGATCTGAGGGAGTCCAGTAGAAATGTCGATGGCTGATAGGGAGGGGTTCATCTGGTACAACGGCGAGTTTGTACCATGGCAGGAAGCTAACACCCATGTACTGACTCACACACTTCACTATGGCGGCGGAGTATTTGAAGGAGTGCGTGCCTACCAGACCGACCAGGGAACGGCCATCTTTCGCCTTCATGAGCACACCAGCAGACTGTTCAATTCCGCGAAAATCATCAGCATGACCCTGCCGTACAGTCCTCAGGAGATCAGCCAGGCCCAACTGGACACCGTTCGAAAAAACAACCTTCGTTACGGCTATATCCGGCCCATGTGTTTTTACGGCCCGGAGGACATGGGTTTGAGGGCTGAAAATCTGAAAGTCCACTGTATCGTTGCCGCTTGGGAATGGGATGCCTATTTTGGTCAAGAGAAGATGAAAAACGGAATTCGGGTCAAGACTTCGTCCTACACTCGCCATCATGTCAACGTGGCCATGTGCCGGGCCAAGGTGAATGGCTATTACATCAACTCCATGATGGCCCTGAATGAGGCGCTCCAGGACGGCTATGACGAGGCACTGCTGCTGGATGTGGACGGTTTCGTGGCAGAAGGTAGCGGCGAGAACCTTTTTATCGTCAAGGCCGGCACGCTTTTTACTCCGGAGCTGACCTCGGTGCTAGACGGCATCACCCGCAATACCGTAATTGCACTGGCCCGGTCGATTGACATTCCTCTGGTGGAAAAACGCATCACGCGTGATGAGGTGTACATTGCCGATGAGGCCTTTTTCACGGGCAGCGCAGCCGAGGTCACACCGATACGGGAGCTCGATAACCGCACGATCGGGGAAGGCAAGCCGGGTCCGATGACCAAGAAACTGCAAGCCATGTTTTTTGATCTGGTGCACGGCAAAAGCGAGTTTTCCAGTGACTGGCTTGCCTACGTGTAGGCAGGCCTTGAAGCGGCGCACCAAGCCAGCCAGCCTGTTGTTGATGCGATCTGTTGCCGCGTGCATCTGAGTCAATCCTCATGAACCTGGACAATCTTGCAAAGGCCAAGGTCCTGGTCATCGGGGATGTCATGCTCGATCAGTACTGGCTGGGCGAGACCAGCCGCATATCTCCTGAAGCACCTGTACCGGTAATCAATATCGAAGAGATGGAAAACCGCTTGGGCGGTGCAGCCAATGTGGCAGCCAATGCTATCAGCGTGGGGGCCGCAGTGACCCTGATCGGGATGGTCGGGCGTGATGAAAATGGCAAAACATTGCTGGAGTTGCTGGATGCCACGAACATCGATACACGAATCCTGCGCAAGGAGAACTACAGGACATCCACCAAGTTACGTGTCGTCAGCCGTAACCAGCAACTGCTCAGGCTGGACCATGAAAACGGCCGCGAGGAGACTGACAACACTGAGATGCTGGAAGTCTGCGAACAACAGATTTCCGAGCACGGAACCATCGTGATCTCGGATTATGACAAGGGAGCCGTTGCCGGGGTTGAACGCATCATCGAAGCTGCACACAAGGCTGGCAAGCGAATCGTCGTAGATCCAAAAGGGGCCAGCTTCGACAAGTACAAAAATGCAAGCATCATCACCCCGAACTACCAGGAATTCAGGCAGGTTGCCGGTGAATGCAGGGACGAGGAAGAGCTTGAGGGCAAAGCACTCGGGATGTGCAAGGAACTGAATCTTGATGCCTTGCTCATCACGCGCAGTGAGCACGGTATGTCCTTGTTTGCGCAAGGACACCCGGCTAGGCATTTCCCCACGCAGGCCCGGGAAGTCTACGATGTTACGGGTGCCGGGGATACCGTGGTGGGCCTGTTTGCCTCAGCCCTATCAGCCGACTATCCAATTGCGGATGCGGTGAAAATCGCGAATCTGGGAGCCGGGGTTGCGGTCAGCAGGCTGGGCACCGTGGCTGTGACCGCAGAGGACCTGAGCTTCAGTATGCAGGCTTCAGTTACCCGAGGAAAACGGGTCACTGACCTTGCCGAACTGAAGCGGGCAGTAGCTGTCTTGAGACGCAACAATGAAAAAATCGTCTTCACCAACGGGTGTTTCGATCTGATTCATCGTGGCCATATCGCTTGCCTGCGCGATGCCAAATCCAGGGGTGACCACTTGATCGTGGCAATCAATGACGATGCCTCGGTAAAAAGCATCAAAGGAAACGGCCGTCCTGTGTGCAGTTTGCAAAACCGCATTGAGGTGCTGGAGGAGTTAAGCTGCATTGACTGGCTCATACCTTTCTCCGAAGACACACCTCTGACGCTGATCGAGGAACTGAAACCCGATGTTTACGTCAAGGGCGGTGATTATGAAAAGGAGAAACTGGCCGAGTACGAACTGGTCAGCAGCTACGGAGGGGAGGTTGTCATCTCGCCCTATGTGGAAGGCTGCTCGACGACCTCGATCATTGATTCGATTTCAAACGCCTGACTTTTCTGACTTTTTCCTGCCACCCCGTTGCAGGCCACGTGAACATTCCAGTGTTATTTGTTGTCTGGCGATACAGAAATCTTATCTGTGACTATTTGGCCAATTTCAGAAAATTGATCCTTTTGTGAAAGTTGAATCCACCGGAATTCCAGAAGCTCAATACATGCCACCAGTAGGTCCGGTAGTCTTCCTTCAGGTACAAGCGCAATAACTCCTGCTTTGGAATTCCGCAGATGCTGAATCTTGCTAGGCACTTGATGTCGAAAAATCGCTTTAGTACGGGGGTCATTGTGCGCGAGAGCGTACAGCGATCATTGTCAATCAGGGTAAATCTGGCTTTCATGATGTCTTCGACACTGAGCTCGGCAATGTCCTGATGGGTTAGGTCTGTCAGTATGTTGCGATCATGCGGATCGTCATGGCGTATGTTACCCGCATGAATCTTTTTGACGATTTCAACGCATCGGTTTGCAATCGCTTCTACCAGAGCATCTTTGCCCTGGCCCCCCGACTGCAGAATATGCCTGCACAACTCCGATACAGTAAGTTCACTTTCGACTTTTTGGTATAGCAAATAACTTTTGCGGTTCAGCCAGGATGATTTGAAAGTCCAGTGCGCGATAGGTTTTATGGTGTCAACACCGGCCTGCTGGAGTCGCAAGCTGCCAATATAACCTCTGTAGTTATAGTCTTTAAACAGGCCTGTTAAAAACAGGTTCACCCTCCTGGCAAGTTTGTAGTTCCGGCTGATCTGTGAAACTTTCATGATTACACGACAGTTGGCAGGCTCGTAATCAAAGGAGTACAGCTGGTTTCTTTTCCTGCCTTTATCGTCAAGCCGGAGCTGGGCAATCTCATACTCCAAAAACTGTTTTTCCTGTATCCATTTCTCCGTCAGACTGCAGGATGGCACAGCTTTGTTAATCACGAATTTGCCATGCGGATAAGACTGCCTCTTCATGCTGGAGCGGTTTTTTGGGTGCGTTATAATGGCTTGGTAGGCTACGGGCGAGCGCATCCCGAAGTTTACAATCCCACCTAAACAAGATCAAAAGATGCCAGCTTCGTCATGATCAAGTCGAAAACAACAAGTACTTTGAGGGCGCGCGAGGTGGAGGTGCAGCAAGCCATAATCTTGCCGGATGAGATACAAGTGGGAGACTTCCTTGGCAGGGGTCGACGCTCTTTTTCCTACAGAGGTGTATACGAGGGAAAGGATGTCGTCATCAAGGTGTACAGGAAAGAGTTCGTCGAAAAGTATGAACGAAAATGCAGCGTTGACATTGCAGAGTTTGAATTCGAACGCAACGCAACCTTGTATGACGTTGATGAAATCAAGCCCTATATTGCAACACCGTACCGGGTTTTCTCACGCCACAGTGGTTTCACGCATTCATTCGTACAGGAATACATTGATGGCATCACGCTCAGGCAGTTGATTGCCCAATCAGGATGTCTCCCTGAAGAAGTGCTAAAAGCTGGTTACAAGATTGTCAGAGCTGCCGAAGCATGTGGGATCCATGATATGGACATCTTTGAAGAAAATGTTTTGGCAATCCAAAGTGCAGGAATCTGGATGCCGAAATTATATGATTTCAATATGCTGCCGCAGCACATAAGCCCGCCCAACGTCTTCGTTGCATTGGGCATCAAGATGGGATTGAGCAGGAAGTCGCGCAGGGACTACAGGAATTTGAGAAACTGGAAACGGTCAGGCGAGCAACAGCGCTCGGCCAGCAAAAATTGAAGGGCATGGAGAAAAATCTGCACAAGTTGGTCTGGCTGGTAATCCCAGTCGTTATTTTCCTTGTACCCTATCTGTCACGCATGGGTGGCGAGGGTGCCGATTTATATCTATACGGAGAAAATGGTTGGATAGAAATTCTGACCGTAGTTTTTCTTCTCATTGCGATTCTCTTCGGCGTGATGTTTTTGTTGCTGCGCAGGGTGCCAGGCCATGGCTGGGTATTGTGGTGGATGGGGATGATGGTACTCGGCTCCATATATTTTGCCGGGGAAGAGATAAGTTGGGGACAGCATATCTTCGGATGGGAAGCCTCCGAATACTGGCAAAGCCTTAATGATCAGGGCGAAACCAATTTGCATAATACCGGCCCTTTGTTTGACCAGGTGCCAAGAACGCTCTTGTCAGTTGCAGCACTGGTTGGAGGAGTTTTGGTGCCATTGTATTTTTTCCTTACGAAACGATATCCAGGCAAGGAGTCACTGCACTACTGGCTTTGGCCAACGTATGAATGTGCACCTGCTGCTTTATTTTCGATACTGGTATCTTGGCATGAGAAAGTGTATAGAATTTTGGATGTCGAGATACCCGTTGTGCTGGATGTGCGTGCAGGGGAGGTAAAGGAAAGTTTTTTGGCGCTGTTCATCATGGTTTACGTGATGTCGATTTGGTACAGAAGCCGCAATTTGTCGCAGCAGGACAGCTAGGAGCAACATTTCCCGAAAAAACAAAACCCAGTCGCTGGGCTCTCAGCTAATGCAGGGCTAAGGTTTGTGAAATGTCTTCAGGGATTTCTGGCCATTAGCACATCGCATTCGATCAAGGAAACCTCATCCCTCAAAATAGGGAACCACCCACTGGGGTAAAACCCTGCCTCGGCATATGCCGCCAATGCAGTCAGATAATCGGGCATGCCCTCATATAAGGCGTGAATCGACAGCTCCGCCTGCATAGTCTGAACTGCCTTCAAGGTCTCTCGGGCTCCAGCAAATACTCTCAGGTCATATCCTTGGGTATCCATTTTCAGGTGAATCCTGCTCGTATCGTCACATGGGAGATCAGCGAATATGGCATCCAGCGTCTTGATACTAACGGACAATGACTCGTCGACACTGGATTTCTTTTGGAGAAAATTCCTGCAGTACGCACTCGGTTCAAGAAAGGATGAAAGGCCTCGGCCGTGCAGGACATTCAAAGCATGTGAGCCTGGGCTATCTCCCAGAGCAAAGTTGTATATGTGCCAATTCGCATCATGTTTTGAACGTTTTTCAAGAAGATTGAAGGTGTCTGCAAGCGGTTCAAACGACAGGATTGTCCCCTTAAATCCGAGTTTCCTAAGCAAGGATCCAAACTGTCCTCTGTTGGCCCCAACATCAAGAACGGTGTCAATATGGTGCGCGCGCAGAAGATTAATCAGGTGCCGGTTAAACAGCACCTTATAAGCTTTCCGTGTGAAATCATACATAAGTCAGATATTGCCACACGGCCGTGTGGTGATTCTCCTGCTGGTTCTTTGAATCAGAATGATGACAGAACCCAAACAAACAGAACGGCTACAATTCGCCGACTTCTATCCACTCAATCTTTTGGTCCTACGGCAGGAAAGACAGACTCTTCGGGCTTGCATAAGATATCGTAATGTTGCCACTCATTGAGGTTATCCTCGGTCAGCAGCGGTCCGGCTCCGATCGGTTCGTCTACTATCTTGTACACAAGATAGCCAAGCTCCAGAAAAAAAGATAGCAGTTCTTTGCGGTATCTCGTATCCGTTCTTTTGAATACTTCAGCCTTGATGATCGGTTTGCAAGTTTTGATGATGTTACGTACCGACCGCAGAATATACAAATCATAACCCTCGGCATCCACCTTGATAAATTTTAATTGGGGCAGATGCTCCGCATAATCTTCGTGCAGTTCTTTTTCCAGATCGACACAAAATACCTCCAGCGTGAAAGGGTGCCCATGTTTGATAGCAGGGATATTTTCGTGGCGTCCTCCATTGCAAAAGCCAGCATCTGAGTATTCAAATTTCATAAACCCTTCATAGGTGCCGGCAGCAGCCATCATGGTTTTTATATTGGCGACATGGTTGTTTGCCCGGGCATTTTTTTCCAGGACATGGTAGACGTACGGGTTGGGTTCAAGTGCCAGTGCGCAACCTTCAACACCTGCAGCCACTGCCATGGGCAGGGTCGTGTCTCCGGTTTGTGCGCCGATGTCAATACAAAAATCACCTTCCTTCAAAATCTCGCGATACGCATCTACCATTTGAGCCGTGACAGTTTTCTTTGCTTCATTGCGGTGTGGGTGCGACCAGCAAGCAAAATGAACCGTGTTGCCACCCAGGTCAACGTCGTGGATTTCATAGGTGTAATGTTTGGACCTTCCGCGGAAACCTAGGAACTGAAACACATTTTTGATCTTCATCTTATGTTTCGTACTCAATCATGCTCATCTTGGTACAGGTATCTATAAACCCATCCTTGTTTTGCTGGAAGACATAACCACAGGTTCTACTGTGTGTCTGTCAGTAATCCTCATATGATTTTTCTTCCATGATGTCCGAGCCGAGCAGGACGTTGATCTCTTTCTTGGTAGCTGCACGCTTGTCGTTTTGCACGTACACGGAACGTGCCAGTTCTACGAATTCCTGATCAAATTCTTTTCGTGCTTCCTTGATGCGAATCCTGTCTTCTATCGTCCAAAGATCCATGTTTGTCGTCTTGAGGGATCGCTTAAGCGTACGCACGGCATCACTGTCCATGGAAGTCTGATCCCAGACCTGGCCGAGCAAATCCAGTTCTGTTTTAACGTTGTGCAATTTTTTACTGTCGGAAATCTGCTCGGTTTTGATTTCCAGTATGGTAATTTTGTCCAGTAACTCGCCTGGTGATATAGGTATGCAGATATTTTCCATAACACGAATTCAGTATTGGTGATCTATTGATGGTTGCTGAGAATGTCCAGCCTGGAAGTTACCTCGTCCACGGTGATCAGGTCCATGACCCCGGGATATTCCAGCTTTGTACCCCATTTTAATTCATTTCTGGATTTGTTTTTGAAAGCCTGTGCTGCGGCTCCATACTTGTCTACACACCACTGCTGGCTGAAGTAGGGGCCGCTACGCTTGGGGTTGCTAGCCGCATAGAGTCCGATGACCGGCGTGCCAAGTCCGGTTGCAAGATGTGCAGGACCGGAATCAGGCGAGATGATGACATCTGCACCCTGCAGCAGGGCAAGAAATTTCTTCAAGGTATCTTTGCCAATCAGGTTCAAGGCCTTCATCTGCATGCAGGCTTCAATTTCCTGCCCCATCTGAAGCTCTGTCGGGGATCTCCCGCCGCAGAGTATGACCTGGGCATCGAGTGAGCGGACGGCATGATCGGCAGCCGCTGCATAGCGTTCTGCTCGCCAGTTTCTGAGCGGGTGGCTTGAGCAGGGACTGATAATCACCTTGAAGCGATCATCTTCCAGATGCTCTTGTGCGAATTGATAGGCACTGTCCGGGATGTTGTACTCCCAGCGCATATCGCGGTCTGGCAGACCGATGTGTTCGATGAAGCTGAAAAAGCTGTCGAGGACGTGCTGTTGCGCTACCGGCTTTATATGGTGATGAACAAAAAAAGAATGCAGGTCCTTGGAGCGCGCCTTGTCGTATCCGAGTTTCAGATCCGCATTTATGAGTGTGCTGAGGACGTTGGCTCTCAGTGAGACCTGGGCGCAGAGCAGTACGTCAAATTTCCGGTGCCGGGTTTGCCGGGCAATGGAACGATAAGCGCCCAGCCCCTTTGTCTTGTCAAACTTGATAAACTCAATTCCGGAAATGTCACCGACCAGTTTGGCCTCGTGATTTCCGATGATCCAGGTAAGTTCAGCATCAGGCCAGTATTTCTGGATCGTGCGTACAACCGGTACCATATGCGTGACATCTCCAATCGCGGAGAGTCGCAGGATACAAATGGATGTTGGTGAGCTGCCCATATCGAGTGAGTTGAAGCCGAGGAACAACCGCAAAAGCAGTATCCATGGATTCGCTTGAATTCAACCGCTATGGTAACGACATTGTTGCCTACAACAAAAGCCTGTATTCCGAATTCCAGGTTGATTTGTTTCGTCCTGAATTCCTTTCTTCTGATCCGGCCCTGCGTTACAGGCGGCTGTTGCCTGCCGATATCAAGGGCCGGCAAGGGTTGCACCTGTTTACCTACCACCAGAAGGATCTGGTATTGCGGCACTATTACCGCGGCGGTGCGGTAGCCAGGTTCATCAGCGACAGCTATCTCTGGCTTGGACTGCACAGGACCCGGGCAATTGGTGAACTGCAGACCCTGTGTACCCTGCGGCAGTTGAATCTGCCTGTGCCGACCCCGGTTGCCGCCCATGTGCGAAAAGAGGGGTGTACCTACCGCGCAGATATCGTGACCCGGCTTATCCCGGAGACACAGTCACTGAGTTCCAAGCTGGCAAAAAATTCTCTCTCGGCCGAAACCTGGCGCAGGATCGGGGCTGTGATCAGGCAGTTTCACGACAACAACTGCAACCATGCTGACCTGAACGCACACAATGTTCTGCTCGACGAGAAAGAGTCCGTGTTTCTGGTCGATTTTGACCGGGCAGTGGTTGGCAAAAACACCGGCACTACCGGGAAAAAGAATCTGGCCAGACTGCAGCGATCTTTGCTCAAGCTCAAAAAAAGGGAGCTTTCATTTCATTATTCCGGGCAGGATTTTCAATCCTTGATGCAAGGCTACAACACGAACTAGCGCAACTGAAGTATCGGCTGCAGATGCCTGAGGTAGCTGTTCAGCACACTGGCCTTGCGCCGGACAAACTGCTGTGCATTTTCCCCGTACTGGTTCCGTGCTCCTGCATTGTCCAGCAGGTGTGCCAGTTGAAGCCCCAGTTCCCGGTTGTCAGAAACCTGGACGAGTGCGCCTGCCTCTTTCAGTTCTTTTGTCTCCAGTGCAAAGTTGTCAGTATGCGGTCCCACGACCGTGCACTTGCCAAAGCCTGCAGGTTCCAGGAGGTTGTGACCCCCACGGGAGATCAAAGAGCCACCTACGAATACCAGTGTGGCTTCACTGAAAAATCCGTCCAGCTGGCCCAGCGCATCGATGATGTAAATGTCGGTCCGTTCTGCAGCGCCATCCCGTTGGCTGTGCAAACTCACCGTCCAGTTTTCCTGCTGCAACTGATGGCGCAGGGCCTGGCTTCGCTCCGGGTATCTCGGTGCGATCACCAGCAGATGATTTTTCTCTTGCAGCAGTGGCAGGTGCTGTGCCAGTTGCAGTTCCTCGTCTTCGTGTGTGGAGACCGCCAGCAAGAAGGGGTATTTGAAAGCAGTGCTGCAGGAGGACTTGCCGGTGCGGGCCGCAGCATATTTCAGGTTGCCGGTAACATGCGTGCTATGGGGCTCGGCTCCGAGATCCAGAAATCTCAAGCGGTCTTCCTCGGAACGTGCCAGAACCAGGCTCAGGTTTTTCAGCGAAGCCTGCTGTTCGTTCTTGAAAAACCTGCTGGCCCGCAGCGTCTTTTCAGACAATCTCCCGTTGACAATGGCAATACCGATACCTTTTTTTGCCGTCTGAAAAAACAAGGTCGGCCAGATTTCGGTTTCCATGACCAGTACGCTGATCGGACGTATGCGCATCAACAGCCGGTTAACTGCAAACGGGTAATCAAGCGGCATGTATACATGTGTGATTCTTTCATCCGCCTGTTCGGATACCAGTTTTGCGGCAGTGGGTGTGTTGGTGGAAATCATCAGGTGGTAGTCCGGGTATTGCTCCCGCAGCCTGAAGATCAAAGGTTTTGCAGCGTTGAACTCGCCCACCGAGGCGCAATGGATCAGGACAGAGGGAGCTTGTACAGGCGGGTAACCGAAGCCGAAACGTTGCAGCAGGTAGCGCCATCCCCCATCTTTCACAGCCCGGTACACCGTGTAGGTGATCGCGACAGGAACCAGGAGAAGTATCAGCGCCCTGTATCGCAGGGTGGTGCGATGAAGCGGTTTCGACATGCAGGCTAATCTAGCCAATCATCAATCTTTAGTAAATCATCGACCGAAAGGGTTCCCGTGGCCTGCTTGAGCTTCAGCGTATGCAACAGGTAGTCATACCGTGCGCGTGCATGATCCCGTTTGGCACGAAAAGTCTCCTGCACGGCAAGCAGCACATCGACCGAAGTGCGTGTGCCGGCCTGGAATCCGGCCTCTGCCGCCCGGGCGGCTGACTCGTTGGATTCCACGGCCGTGGCCAGGGCTTCGACACGGCTGATTCCGGAAATCACGTTCAGGTAGGCATCGCGCACATCCTGGATGGTCTGGCGCCGTACCTTCTCATACTCGTTTTGTGCAAGCGCTGCATTGTGGCGAGCCTGTTTTGTTCCGTAATGTGTCTTGCCCCCCTGGAAGATCGGCATGCTGAACTCGAGGCCCAGCTGGGTGTCTTCTATTTCCCGAGGGCCGGATACCCCGCTGGTGTCAAGATGGGAGTATGAACCGACAAGATCGAGTGTAGGGTGGTGGCGGGATTGCTGTAACTTGATTTCCTGTCGGGCGATCTTGCTTGCATGTTCGCTCGACAGCAATGCCAGGTTTTGTTGCAGGCCCTTGGCGACCCAGTCCTCGGTGTTGTTTGGACTCGGTGCAATAAGTTCCATGCGGTTTGACAGGGGGAACAGATTGTCCAGTCGTTGCGTGACGATCACCTCCAGTGCAGCCTTGGAGATTTCCAGCGCATTCAGCGCCTCGATTTCCTTGACCACGGCAAGATCATAGGAAGCCTGAGCTTCGTGCACGTCCGTAATCGCAATGATGCCCACATCAAAATGTTGTTTGGCCTGCTTAAGCTGACGGCCGATGGCTTTTTTCTCTGCTTCTTGAAATGTGACCGCATCCTGTGCGGCCAGCACATTGAAGTAGGCGTCGGCCGTACGCACGATCAAGTTCTGGTGTGCGGCATCCAGGTCTACCCTGGCCTTGTCGACCGAGTTTTGTGCCTGGCGAAATTGCACATAGAAGTCCCGGTGATACAGTGCCTGGCTGAGGTTCAGGCCGTAGCCGTGAGTATTGAAGTTCACTGTCCTGCCAGGGACCCCAAAGGTTTGTCCCCGGGTCTCCTGGCGGACATCGGCCGTGTTCGCCTGGAGGTCGACCTGGGGCAGAAAGTTGGCGCGGGCAATCGGTTTTTTCTGGATTTCCGCTCGGTACCTGGATTCTGCGATTTGGATGTCGGCATCGTGCTGCTTGGCCAAGGCATACACGTCCATCAGGCCCTTGGCGGCTGTGGGCACAGGGACAACCATCCACAATGTGGCAAGCAGCAGCATGAAGAAACGGGGTGCTGTGCTCAGGTACATGATGTTTGCCATGCTCCGGGCTGCCGCGGGTCAGTACACCGGCATGGAGGGGTCCACTTCCTTGGCCCATCCATCTATCCCAGTGGAAAGGTTGATCACCTTGGTGAAATTGTGTTTTGTCAGGAAACCGGCAACAGCACGACTGCGTATGCCGTGGTGACAGATGACGACAATTTCCTGATCGGGGTCAAGGTCGTGCAGCATGCCCGGGATCTGTCTCATGGGCACCAGCGTCGTTTTGGGAAGGTGGCAGCGTTCATATTCCCACGGTTCCCGGACATCGAGAAGTACCGGCTCGGTGTCGGCAAGTTCCAGATGGTTCTTCAGTTCACGCGGGCTGTATTCCGCAAACATCACAACTGGAAGGCCCCGGGTACTTCGAGACCGAGCAGAGGAGGCAGGCTGGTTTCGAACAAGGTTGTGCAATGCAATCCCTTTGGGTCCACTCGGGTCAGCAGTTGTGCCTGCATGGCCGGGGCACGGCCCGTTACCACGAACATCCGCCCATCCGCAGCCAGCCGGCTTTCAAAGACATCCCGGTATACGGGCATGGAGGCAGTAACGGCGATCACATCGTATTGCTGGTCCGCACATTCACTCAGGGCATCCCCTTGGAAAAAGCTGGCATTTTGGATTTCGAGTTTTTCCAGGATGCTTTGTGCCCGCACCGAAAGATCTCCAAACCACTCGACGGTGTCCACGTGACTGCCCAGTCTGGCGAGACAGGCCGTCACGAATCCACTGCCCGTCCCGATCTCGAGAACCCTGTCGCCGGGTTTGACCTGTAGAGCCTGAACCATGCGCGCCTCGAGTTTCGGAGCCATCATGTATTGCCCGTGCGAAAGGGGAATCTCCAGGTCGGAAAATGCCAGGTTGTGATGCTGTTCAGGAACGAACAATTCGCGCGGTGTCCGCCGGATCACTTCCAGCACACCGGTATCCAGAACGTCCCAGGGACGTATCTGCTGTTCGATCATGTTAAATCTGGCTTGTTCGATATCCACGGGGCTATTTATACTCGGGTTCGTATATTCTTCGTGCAGGCATAAACTATATCAACATCATCCGTGCGTGAGCCACAGACCGCGCCGATGCACGGCAATATACTTGAAAAACAAGCAGGTTTCATGAATCCGGTGCTGTACGGCAAATACTTTTGAACGCGAGGAAAATACTAATAATCGGCCCCGCCTGGGTGGGCGACATGGTGATGGTGCAGAGCTTGTTCATGGCGCTGAAACACCAGAACCCGGGCCATGTCATCGATGTGGCTGCACCGGCCTGGTCGGCTCCTGTGCTTGCCCGCATGCCGGAAGTCAGAAACATCGTTGAAATGGACTTGAGCCATGGAGAACTGGGCCTGCTCAAGCGCAGGCGTATCGGCCGGGCCTTGCGTGGCAGGTACGACCAGTCCATCGTTTTGCCCCGCTCCTTCAAGTCTGCGCTGATCCCCTACTTTGCCGGCATCCCGCAGCGAACTGCCTACCGCGGAGAGATGCGTTACGGGGTCGTCAACGACATGCGGGTACTCGATCTGGGTGTCACCTACAAGGCCGTGGAGCGGTATGTAAATTTGGGGGCTGATCCGTCACAGCCGCTGAAGCCCCCCGAGATCCGTTTCCCCAAACTGCAGGTAGATGAAGACAAGCGCCGCAAGGCGGCGGCCCGGCTTGGGGTCAGCGAGGTGACACCCAGTGTTGCACTGATGCCCGGGGCAGAATTCGGACCCTCCAAACGCTGGCCTGCCGAGTATTTTGGCAAGCTAGCCGACCTGTTCGGGCAGGAGGGCTTCGGGGTCTACGTGTTTGGTTCTGCCAAGGACCGCGACATCGGGCAGGAGGTGGTCAGCGCATCGAACGGAAGCGCCAGGAATCTATGCGGGCAGACCAGCCTGGAAGAGGTGGTCGACCTGCTTTCACTGGCAAGCATTGCTATCACCAACGATTCGGGACTGATGCATATTGCCAGCGCGGTCGGCTGCCCGGTGGTGGCGATCTACGGCTCGATCACGCCCGAGTACACGCCGCCGTTGTCCAGTGTCGCAAGGACCCAGTACCTGAACCTGGAGTGCAGTCCCTGCTGGCAAAAGCAGTGTCCGTACGGGCATTACAATTGCCTGCGTGACATCGCTGTACAGCGGGTCTACGAAAGTGCCCGGGAATTGCTGGGAACCGAGACCGCCTAGAGAAAATAGTCGGCACGGTCAAAACTGGAATCCAGCTGGTCCAGTTTTTCCGGATGGTTGATCAGGTCCTCGATGAACCAGTTGGCGTGGTTGTACAGACAGGTCACGTCCTTGCACTCTTCGGTGGCATCGAACGTCTCGATCAGCCGCAAGGTGTTTCTTTGCGTGGCTTGAAAGCTGTCCGGTGTAGCGTAGCCATGTTTTCCACCAAGCAAGGCCTGGGGGACATGACGGTACACGGGGCAGTTGAAGACGCCAAGCGGGCTGACCACCTGCCTGAAATACTGCATGTGGCAGTTATGGGGCTGCTGGCTGTAGTTCATGTAGGTGCCGTTTTCCAGCACCCTCAGGTTGGTGCTTTCCACCACGGCGAAGTTTTCATCTTCGAGCTTTTGGGCCTCGCTGATGGCATTGCGGATCTTGGTCATGGTCGAGGCCACGTGTTCCTGCTGCTTTTCTATGCCGACGATTTCCGCATTGTTCAACTCGGAACGGGTCAGGAACGGCTTGTAGGAGATGTAGTCGAACCGGTGCTGCTTGGCTAGTCGTGCCGCGGTCACCATTTCATCGACGTTCTCGATGATCCCCGTATCGTTGGTTTCACAGTCTTTCCACACGATGATGTAGCTGAAACCGATCATGAGTTCGGGGTTCAGCCGCTTGATGGGCGGGATGTGTTCGCAGATCCACTCCAGCGTGCATTTCTTGCTGCCGGGCTTGTGCATGGCGCGAAAGGTTTCATTGGTGCCGGAATCCAGGGACAGGCGTACCCAGTCACGTTTTTGCAGTACGTCTGCAACGGCTTCAATTTTTCTCATCATGCTGCCATTGGTGACCACACCAATCTGCACATCCATGGCCTTCAGGTGACGCACGACGTCTTCGAATCCCTTGTAGGCCGTGGGCTCACCGCCGCCGATGATGATCACGGAACGCAGCCCGTTTTCCACTAGCTGGGTCAGTGAGTCCTTGAGCAGCTCATGCTCGTAGTTGATGTTCTTGTTCAGGATATCCATGTCCACGCAATGATCGCAGCGGTAATTGCAGGCGGTGGTCACATCCAGGTTGATGGATACCGGGGCATGTTGGGGTGCGTTTTCCAGTGCCTGCTCGAAGGTCACGGCATCCGCCGCATAGCCCTCTCGCCACTGTGCCTGCCAGCGCACATACTCCTTCAGGTTTTCCAGCACTTCGGGCTGGCGGAGCTTGCCCATGAAATCATGCAGCGGGGACAACTCGGTCTGTTTCTCCACCGGGTGTTTCGTGGCTTTGACGTGCAGGGGCTGCGCGACAGTGTCCGGGTTCGATCGCAGACCGAACTTGCTGTAGTTGATCAACGGCGAAACCTTGATCAGCACCTCGCCGCTTTCGGAGTGTATTTTTTCCATGAGCCGGGTTACGAGTCTATAGCCAGATAAATTTGCAGCAAGTGTTCCATCCCGTCGATCAGCGCAGTCTCGTCCACACCGCATCCAGAATGTATGGAGCCCAAAAAGTTCTTAACCGAACACATCAGTGGATCCACGATCGGTACCTGTTTGTCGGAAGACCGCAATGATATCAGGTAATCCGGGAGTTCGACATGTCTGTCGGCGCGTTGCTGGTTGATGGCATAGGCGGCGGGTTTTGGCAGGACATCCGTTGAGTTCAGGCCCAGGGAAACCGTGCAGTCACCTGTGGCATGCAGGTAGTCAAAGACGATCTGTAGGTCTCGGCCTGGCTCGTCGCTCGGGGAGTCGCAGCGAAGATCCTGGATGCGCCCGGCACCGAATAACGCATACAGCATGCTGAGTGCATGAGGTGCGGCATCGATGATCATGTCCTTGCCCGTGCTTTGCGGGGAAAGCCACATGGAAAATGTTTCGATGGTCCGGGGGTCCGGGTTTGGCTGCGGATACAGTGTATAAAAGCCCGGCAATGTGAAAACCCATTGCGTGTTCAGCTGCAGGGTGATGTTGCTTTCTCGGGCACGCTCGACCAGGCGCAGGGTATCGTTGCTGAGGCGCTGTGCACACGCAGGCGTTCGCATTTCCTGTTCAGGCCACCAGAGCGGCTTTTCGCAGAATGCGTGGCAGCCGGCATTCGTTGCCGCTTCCAGGTAGCGAAAATGTGTGGAGGGGGGAGAGCAGATCGCTACAATGTCAATGGGCTCGGCCTCCAGAGCTTCTTCCATCCCTGCAAAAGCCCGGCACCGGATGCCGTACTCTTTTTCCAGATCGGTTGTGGCGCGGGTGGCGGACGTGAGGGAACTGCTGACCACGGCGCGGATGTCGCAGCCCAGCTGGTGAAAGGCCCTTGCAACGTAGGGGCCTGTGCCCTGTCGGCTTCGAGCGGGTCCCACCACGGCAATTTTGAAGGGCATTGTATCCATTGCAGTCCGGTTACCGCATAACAGCCTACTGGCAGTAGCCGGTAGGGGCAAGCCTTGGCAAGGGCACATTGCGTATACACAAAACCGGCCTGATCCTTTAGTATTACAGACGTTGAGGCTAGGGGTGCCCGGCTATGTCTACGGGCTGAGAGTGACCCTTGGAACCTGAACCAGATCATGCTGGCGGAGGGAAGCTTGAATGCAGAAATTCCTTGGCATGCGCTTTTTCTCTGCTGCGATACGATTGCCCTAGCACGAGGTAGACTTTATGAGCGCCATTGCCAGTTCCATACGGGAAAAGTCCGCACAGCTGTCATCAGATGTCCAGCAGCCGCTTCCGGGTTCGCGAAAAATCTACGTCCAGGGCTCCCGTGAAGACCTGAAAGTCGGGATGCGCGAAGTGCAGTGTTCGGCAACTGCAGCCAGTTTCGGCGAAGAAGTAAACCCCCCGATCACCATTTACGACACCTCGGGTCCATATTCCGACCCGGACATGGAGGTGGATTTGCTGCAGGGCCTGCCTGCGGTTCGAAAGGACTGGATCGAACGGCGCAATGACACCCTGTTGCTTGACGGGCCCTCCTCACAATACGGCTTGGCCCGGCAAAGCGATCCACGTACGGCACATCTGCGTTTTGCCCATTACCACCCGCCGCGCCGCGCACGGCCGGGCCGTGCAGTCACGCAGATGCACTACGCACGCCGGGGCATCATCACTCCCGAGATGGAATACGTTGCATTGCGTGAGGACATGCGACTGCAGGAGCATCGCAAGGATAGCCGCTACAAAAAACTCCTGCAGCAGCATGCAGGGCGGGGCTTCGGCGCAAACCTGCCCGATGAAATCACCCCGGAGTTTGTACGCACGGAACTGGCAAGCGGGCGTGCCATCATTCCAAGCAACATCAACCATCCCGAGTCGGAGCCGATGATCATCGGCCGCAATTTCCTGGTAAAGATCAATACCAATCTGGGTAATTCCTCCGTGGCTTCCTCGATCGAGGAGGAAGTGGAGAAAATGGTGTGGGCGGTGCGCTGGGGCAGCGATACGGTCATGGACCTTTCGACCGGAAAACACATCCACGAGACCCGGGAATGGATCGTGCGCAACTCGCCGGTGCCTATCGGTACCGTGCCCATCTACCAGGCCCTTGAAAAGGTAGGAGGCAAGGCAGAAGAGCTGACCTGGGAGATGTACCGGGATACGCTCATCGAGCAGGCCGAGCAAGGCGTGGACTACTTCACAATCCATGCCGGTGTGCGCTTGGCCTATGTGCCCATGACGGTAAATCGCGTAACAGGCATCGTGTCGCGCGGAGGCTCGATCATGGCGAAGTGGTGCCTGGCCCATCACCAGGAAAGCTTCCTCTACACCCACTTTGAGGAAATTTGCGAAATCATGCAGGCCTATGACGTGGCATTCTCACTGGGCGATGGCCTGCGCCCGGGCTCCATTGCCGATGCCAATGATGAGGCGCAGTTTGCGGAGTTGACGACGCTGGGAGAGCTGACCAGGATCGCATGGGACCATGACGTCCAGGTCATGATCGAGGGACCGGGTCACATCCCGCTGCAGATGGTTCGGGAAAATGTAGACCGGGAAGTCAAGGAATGCATGGAAGCCCCCTTCTACACGCTGGGTCCTCTGGTGACGGACATCGCTCCCGGCTACGATCATATTACCTCCGCCATCGGGGCAGCGAATATCGGCTGGTACGGCACAGCGATGCTTTGCTATGTCACACCCAAGGAACACCTGGGGTTGCCCGACAAGCAGGATGTCAGGGACGGCATCATCACCTACAAGATTGCGGCACACGCGGCCGATCTGGGCAAGGGTCATCCGGGCGCCCAGATTCGCGACAATGCATTGTCCAAGGCGCGCTTTGAGTTTCGCTGGGAAGACCAGTTCAATCTAAGCCTGGACCCAGAGCATGCCCGTTCGTTGCATGATGAAACCCTGCCCAGGGACGCTGCAAAAGTTGCACACTTCTGCTCCATGTGCGGGCCACATTTCTGCTCGATGAAAATCACGCAGGATGTGCGCGACTACGCGGCCAAGCAGGGCATTGAAGAGATCCCGCTTGCGATCGAAAAAGGTTTGCAGGACAAGGCCCGAGAATTCAGGGAAACCGAGGCCAAGGCGCAGCAGGAGGCCTAGCCGGGATTCCTCGGGAGAACGTTACGGTGATTCGCAAATTACAGCTTGTGACAGGCGATCAGGCACTGGCTGGCCGCTCGCAGGCGATGCCGGTGACAAACCGGCACTATGTGAACGGCAACCCGCTGTCCCCGCCTTTTCCTGACGGCATGGCTCTGGCCATGTTCGGGCTGGGCTGTTTCTGGGGGGCCGAGAAAAAGTTCTGGGAGTTCCCGAAGGTGTATTCAACTTCTGTGGGGTATTCAGGCGGATTTACCCCAAACCCGACCTATCGGGAAGTCTGTACCGGCATGACGGGACACAACGAGGTCGTACGCATCGTGTACCCGCCTGACCGTGTCAGCTACGCAAGTTTGCTCAGGCTGTTCTGGGAGTCGCACGACCCCACCCAGGGGATGCGCCAGGGGAACGATGTAGGCACCCAGTATCGCTCGGGCATCTATGTGTATGACGAGACACAGGAGGCCATTGCCGAGCAGACCCGGCAGCAATACCAGCAGGCACTGTCCCTGCAAGGCTATTCGTCCATCACGACCGAAATTGCCGAGGCCTCGGAATTTTACTATGCAGAGGATTACCACCAGCAATACCTGGCCAAGAACCCGAACGGCTATTGCGGGCTGGGCGGGACCGGGGTTGCATTGACGTGACCGCAGCGAGAATGCCCGATGCAGAGAAAGAACGAGACCCCAACGCTGGAGGAGCAAACTGCCGAAAGAAATCCCCTTGACCAGTTCGGACAATGGTTTGACGAGATGCTCGCTGCAGGGTTTGCAGAGCCCCATGCGATGAATCTGGCGACGGTCAGCCGCACGGGCGAAGTGTCCTCGCGCATGGTCCTGCTGAAGTCATTCGATGAGGCGGGATTTGTTTTCTTTACCAATTACAACAGCAGCAAGGCCCAGGATCTGCACGCCACACGAACCGCTGCACTTTGTTTCTGGTGGGACAAGCTGTATCGGCAGGTACGAATTTCGGGCCGGGTCGAGAAAATACCGGCTGCGGATTCCGCCGAATATTTTCGTTCACGTCCCAGGGGGAGCCAGCTTGGCACCCTGGCCTCGCAGCAAAGTCAGGTGGTCGAAGACTATTCGGTACTGGAAAAGGCGTACCAGGATCTGCAGCAGCGTTACCAGGACCAGGAAATCCCCTGTCCTGAACACTGGGGGGGCTACCGGATTATCCCGAGTCAGTACGAGTTCTGGCAGGGACGCCCGAACCGGCTGCACGATCGCCTGCGCTACATGCTGACCGCAGCTGGAGCGTGGAAGCTCGAAAGACTTTCGCCGTGAATCGTGCAGGGCGTGCTAGTCGAGTTTCATTCATAGACCAGATGCCACTCAGGATCCGGTTTCTGTTTTTCAGGCCAGTACGTCTTGTCCGGATTTTCCAGGTTAAGCGCTTCACATTTCTCACGCGCCTCACCAAAGGTCATGGTCTCGTCCGTGAACCTGCCTGTTTCAAATTCGTATTTGTATTTCCACGCGATAATGTAGCCGGGATCATCGGCCTGACGCACCAAGTTTTCTGTACTCATAGATAGTTCCTGTTCATAGCGCCAAATTCTGGCAAATCATCTTCCCCTGGGTATCGAAATAGGATGACTGCACAATGCCTGTGTCAGCCGGGGGTTTTTATCAAAAATGCCGGTCCGTATGCAACTTTTTCAGTCCGTCAATCCCTCGCCCTGCAACCGGGCGGGGCGCACCGACTGATTCTACCCCGAAACCTGCGGGTCGGTGACTCTGCGATGAGCTTCCAGGGAGACTTCCCACTGTACTTGGTAGACACTCTGGCCAGAAGTGGGCCCTTTGGGCCCGCTCGGGCTGATGGTTGTCGACTGCGGTCCCATGACCTGGCGGTAGTAGCGGACCACAGCTTGCGGAAATTCGGGGCACTCAAAGGGCAGGGCATGGCGCACTTCGAAAACCAGTTCCTGGTCTTCCCCGACTGCGGTCTTCAGGTCTGCCAGCAGGTGGGAGTGGAAACTCCCTTCAAACTCCACATCAAACAGCACCTTGCTGGTCGGTTTGTCCCCGTGCCCGCCGGCTTTTGCATGATCAGGAAACAGGCCGTGGAAAAAGAAGGTTGCTTGAGCCATGCAGAACCGGGGTACGCTACAATCGAGTCCATGGAGTATAGACTGCAAACGGATGTTTCTGAATTTGTAATCCGGCAAGAGCCCTTGGGTCTGTGGGACCTGTGGATTGATGGCATGCCGACGATGACCTTCCCAAGTCCCGAAGATGCCGCCAAGGCCGTGTACGAACAGGATTCCGGTTACATTGTCTGGGACCAGCTGGAAGAACACAGCGCCCCTCAGGACTTGAGCGGCTGGCAGCAGATCGTGCCTGAATAGGCTTTGTTGCAGTCGGGGACGTGCGCGTTTTTCCATCGCCCGCCCAGGAGGGAACCGGCCCCGCAGAGCCGGTTCTCGTTACGGCTTAGCCGGATTTTTCAAGGGCCTGGTCGATGTCTTCCAGGATGTCATCGATATGCTCGATCCCGATTGACAGCCTCACCAGGTCGTCACTTACGCCGGCCACTTTCTGCTCTTCCTTGGATAATTGCCGGTGCGTGGTGGTGGCCGGATGGCAGGCCAGCGACTTGGCATCACCAATGTTGACCAGTCGAACGATCAGGTTCAGGGCATCAATGAACTTGACGCCCGCATCAAGCCCCCCCTTGATCCCGAAACTCAGGATTCCGGAGGCCCGCCCGCTGCAGTATTTTTCCACCAGGGGGTAGTCCTCGTGCGTGGGCAGCCCGGCATAGTTTACCCAGGTGACATTTGGATGCTTTTCCAGATGCTCGGCTACGGCCAGTGCATTTTCACAGTGGCGGTCCATGCGTACCGGAAGGCTCTCCACTCCTTGCAAAACCAGGAAGCTGTTCATGGGCGAAATCGCGGGCCCGATGTTGCGCAGCGGCACGACCCGGACGCGACCGATATACGCGGCCTTGCCCAGTGCTTCAGTGTAGACCACCCCGTGATAGGAAGGGTCGGGTTCGTTCAGCATGGGGAAGCGTTCCTTGTGATCCGCCCACGGGAAGTTTCCCGAGTCCACCACGATTCCTCCAATCGTTGTGCCATGGCCGGTCATGTACTTGGTCAGCGAATGGATGACGATATCCGCTCCGAATTCAAAGGGCCGACACAGGTACGGGCTGGGTACGGTATTGTCCACCATGACCGGGACGCCCTGCGCGTGGGCAACTTCCACCGTTTTTTCCAGATCGATAATGTTGCCGGCGGGATTTCCCAGGGATTCGCAAAAAACGACTTTTGTATTCTCGTCGATGGCGGCCGCAATGGCGTCCATGTCTCGGTAGTCCACGAAGCGGACATCAATCCCGAGTTTTGGCAAGGTATGCGCAAACAGGTTGTACGTGCCCCCGTATAAGGTGGTTACCGAAACGATATTGTCTCCGCGCTCCGCAATAGCAAAAATGGCCAGGGAAATGGCCGCCATTCCGGATGACAGGGCCAGGGCGCCAATACCCCCCTCCATCGCTGCAATGCGCTGCTCCAGCACCGCGGTGGTCGGGTTCATGATACGTGTGTATATGTTTCCCTCGACCTTGAGGTCAAACAGGTCGGCACCATGCTGGGTGTTGTCAAACGCATAAGATGAGGTTTGATAGATCGGTACAGCCACCGCCTTGGTGGTCGCCTCCGGCGAGTAGCCACTGTGTATGGCGAGAGTTTCAATTTTCATGAACGGGTTTCCTTAAAAAAAAGACAAGAACAGCTGTGGATCCTGAAGATTTATGGGGGTATGTAGTTTAGCAGTTACCGGTTCTCGTCAATCTAACGTGAATAATATGGCAAGCTCTATATCCTGATTGAAAGAGTCCGGGACTTGTGGTCGTATGGCTTGGGAGGGGAATACCTACTTTGATCAGTTGGCCGCCTGCTGCTCCCATTCCGATGGCGTAAAGGTCTTGATGCTCAGAGCATGCAGCGCGCCACTGGCGATTTGTGACTTGACCGTCGAGTAGACAAGCTGGTGCTCCTTAACCATGCTCATGCCCTCAAAGCATTCACTGATCACGGTTGCCTCATACTTGCCCTCGGTACCACTGACAATGGCTTGCGAGTCAGGTACACCCTTTTCAATCAAGGTCTTGATTTCCTCTGCGTGCATAAAATAACAGGCCTCCTGCGGTATTCAGACAGGTTTTAGAAAAACCTGTGCCAATCTGGAAGTATACCCGCTTGCACAGCTGATTTTCATCATTCTTCTTGCAGGAGCTGCTTCAGATCATTGCCGATCAGGTCCAGACGCCAGCTCGTCAGATTGGACAATTCTTCCGGTTCACAGACCAGCGTTTCCAGCATGCTGCGGGTGGCCAGGAAGTTGGGTGTGATGCCGAGTTGATCGGCGCGTTCGCGCACGAATGCCTTTACCTGCTTGAGCAGTTTGCGCTGTTGGCGTGACAGGGCGGGTTTCGCGATCACCTTGGGCCACTCCTCCTTGCGTGTTTGCATGGCCCTGTTTATGCAATCGAGCAGCTTGCCGGCATACCGCCCCCGCTGTTTCCGGGTCAGCAGTTCTACCTGTGCCAGGGATGCGGCGCTGGTGGGTTGCTTGACTGCAAGCTCATGCAAGGTCTCATCCCGTATGATCCATTGCCTTGGCCTGTTTTGTTGCATGGCCTCGTGGTCTCGCCAACGGGCAAGCCACTTGAGAACATTTGACTGTTTAGACGACAGTTTTCTGGCCCCTTTCACCGATTTCCACAAATTGTGGGCATCCGGTTTGTATTTGTTCATGTCATTCAGGTTCTGGCATTCGCTTTCCACCCAGTGAGCCCGTCCTTTGTCCTCGAGTTCCTTTCTCAACAGTGTGTAGGCCTGGGACAGATACCGCACGTCATTGGCGGCATACTGGATGGCCTTGTCGGGCAAGGGGCGTGTGGTCCAGACTGTACGAGACAGGGACTTGTCGAGCTGTACGCCACATAATTCATCGACCAGCTGTGCATAGCTGATCTGGTCACCATAGCCCAGCGCGCTGGCGGCAATCTGCGTATCGAAGACGGGATACGGGAGTTCCCCGTTGACCATGAACAGGATTTCGAGATCCTGGCGGGCCGCGTGGAAAACTTTCGTGATGGTTTTCGAGGTAAAAAGCTGATTCAGCACCGACAAGTCATTTATGATGAGCGTGTCGATACAAACGATCCGGGTTTGTGTGGCGATTTGTATCAGACATAGCTTGGGGTAGTACGTGTCTTCGCGCATGAATTCGGTATCGGCGCAAACCCAGTCCTGGCCGACAGCATGTGCACAAAAGGCCTCCAACTGATCCAGATTGTCGATGATTTCTAATTCCATTTCCGACAGTGTAACGGCAACTCGCCGTTTGGCATATCGCATCTGCTGGTACCTGCTGCTCGCATGTTGCCTGCTGTTCTCCGCAAATCCTGCCCATGCCCGGGACTGGCAGTCCGCCTTTTATCAAGATCATGCGCTGGTGGGGAAAATCTGGGACACGCGGAATAGCCGCTGGATCTCGGAGCAGCAGCTGCATGCCGCGGTGCTGGATTCCAAGTTTATTTTACTGGGAGAAACCCATGACAATCCCGATCACCACCGCGTGCAGGCGCAGGTACTGAACTGGCTGGCAGCCGCTGGCCAAAAGCCTGCAGTAGTCATGGAAATGCTGGCGCAGGAGGCCTGGCAGGACCAGCCGGCCTTCTGGACGGACCTCAAGATGTTGCAACAGCAGGCTGCAGCACAGGATCAACGCTGGCCATGGGATCTCTACACGCCCCTTTTGCAGAGCGTGGTAGACCATGGCCTGCAGCTTGTGGCAGGCAATGTGAAACGCGAAACCCTGCATGCCCGGATCGAGGCGAACGGGCCGGACTGGCGCCGGGAGTTGAGCACACGATATTCGATACCGGAGCACGGCCTTGGGAAACTGGAGCAGGAAATTGCCGAATCCCATTGCGGGTATGTTGATGCTGCACACCTTCCGTTCATGGTCGAGGCACAATTGCAAAGGGACCGCGCCATGACCTCGGCACTGGCGAACAGCCCGGTCCCTGCAGTGCTGGTCGCAGGCCGTGGCCACGTGCGCAACGACTATGCCGTACCGGTGCAGCTACGTAATGCCTGCCACTGTGATTCCCTGCTGTCGGTTGCGCTGCACCCGGTGCATCCCGATGCACTCGAGCCCGAGGATTACATGCAAGGCACACCCAACGCTTACGACATTCTGTATTTCACTCCCAACCACACACGTGAGGATCCTTGTGAGAAGTTCAGGCACCAGTTGCAGAATTTGCGCCGGCAAAAAACCGAATAAAGGGGAAAGACATCCCTTCGCGGTATGTGCGCCGGGGACGGCGCCCGCAGGCGCTCGGCTCAGCTGGCTTTTCTGACCGCGCGCAACACCTTGTAGACGATCGGCCACATCAGCATGCTGGTAAGCACCGGTGCCCAGTAGGTCCACGATTTGGGATCTTCTCCCTGAATGCCCTGGATCCAGAGCAATATGCTCATGTAGGGCAACAGGGTGACACCTACAAACATGGCTTGCTGGTGTATCGGGTAATTGCGGGCCCGGGTGTGAAACCGGATTGTGATAAAGGCGAGGATGGCAAAGCCCAGGGCGTATTGTCCCAGCAGCGTGCCGTACACGACGTCGACCAGAAGACCGAGCAGCCATGCGATTCCCACGCCCAGATGTTCAGGCCGGGCCATGGCCCAGTAGACCAGCGTGATGGCCAGCCAGTCCGGGCGCCAGGGGCCGGCCCAGTCCGGCAGCGGGACCAGCATCAGTATCAGGGCGGCCAGCAGCGTGCCGGAAATGGCATAGAATATGGGTGAAACCTTAAGGCTCATCGGGCTTCTGCATGGGTTTCAGCCGTTTTCGGGAATTGCTCTTCACTGTTGCGCAGCAACAGGGTCTCCCGGATGGTGCTGAGGTTCGTCAGGGGTCTGGCCTCGACTTTCACGAAGGCCTCGCCGGCAATCGGCTGGATGCTGGTAATCTCTGCAACCGGGTAATCGGGGGGATAGCGCCCGTCCAGGCCTGAAGTCGTGATCAGGTCGCCGACCTGTATGTCCGTGGTGTTCACGAGATGCCGAAGTTCCAGCCTGTCATTGCTTCCGGTGCCTACCACCAGGCTGCGCTGACCACTGCGGGCGATAACGCCCAGCAGGGCATGGTTGGGGTCCGATATCAGGATTGCGATCGAACTGACCGGCCCTGCCTTGTCCACCTGGCCAATGATCCCCTTGGCTCCCAGCAGGGGTTGACCCTCGTACACGCCGTCCTGTGTCCCCTTGTTCAGGACAATGCGGTGACGGTACGGGTCGAGATCGATCGACAGTAATTCTGCAATCAGTATCTGTTCTTCCTGGAGTTGCCTGGCGGATGACAAAAGCTCGCGCAATCGCACGTTTTCCTGCTCCAGCACCGCCAGTTTCTGCAGTTCCAGCCCAAGCAGGATCTGGTTCGTGCGCAACTGGCTGTTTTCGTCCAGCAGTTTTTTGCGGCTGGACAGGGATTCCGAGCCCGCGTTGTAGATTTTTGCCGGCAGCGAGGCCACGTACTTGATGGGATACACCACCACGCTGATGCCAGAGCGCAAGACACCCAGATGGTTGTAGTGGTAGTCAGTGACCATCATGCCGACAGACAGCATGGCCAGGAGGATCAGTTTTGCAGATGCGGACGGGCTAAGGACAAACAGCGGCTTGATGGCAACCTCCCCTGAACGACAGGCCAGTACGCCGGACTTTCAGGGTTTGATCATAGCAGACATCAGTGTTGTCCGCCGCATATTGGCGGGCTTCGGAGGCGTGCTGCGCTAGTCGCTGGCCAGCAGTTCGGTGCCGGATTCCTCCATCAACTCGAGGACCCGTCCACCCCCGCGTGCCACCGAGGTTAGGGGGTCGTCCGCAATGACTACCGGCACCCCGGTTTCCTCCATGATCAGGCGGTCGAGATCACGCAACAATGCTCCGCCACCGGTGATGACGATTCCCCGGTCCGCCACGTCTGCACCGAGTTCAGGCGGGGTTTGCTCCAGGGCCGTTCGCACGGCACTGACAATTCCCTGCAGCGGTTCCTGCAAGGCCTCGAGAATTTCGTTGCTGTTCAAAGAAAAGCTTTTGGGAATGCCCTCGGACAGGTTTCGGCCCTTGACCTCGATTTCCAGCATCTCCTTGCCCGGGTATGCCGAGCCGATCTCATGCTTGATGCGCTCGGCTGTGGATTCGCCGATCAGCACACCGTAGTTGCGCCGGATGTAGTTGATGATGGCCTCGTTGAGCCGGTCGCCTCCAATCCGCGCAGAGGCAGAATAGACGATGCCGTTCAGGGAGATCACGGCTACCTCCGAGGTGCCCCCGCCAATGTCCAGCACCATCGAACCGAATGCTTCCTTGATCGGCAGGTTGGCGCCCATGGCGGCAGCCAGGGGCTCTTCGATCAGGTAGGTCTTGAGCGCGCCTGCGCTCAGTGCAGATTCGCGAATGGCGCGGCGTTCCACCTGAGTTGCACCACAAGGCACGCACACCAGCACCCTCGGACTGGGCCTTAACAGGTGGCTCCTGTGCACCTTGCGGATGAAGTACTGCAGCATTTTTTCCGTGGTGGTGAAATCCGCAATCACGCCATCTTTCAATGGCCGGATGACATCAATGTTGGCGGGCGTGCGACCCAGCATGCCCTTTGCTGCGGCACCAACCGCCTCAATGGCCCGCGGGCCTCCCTCCGGGTTGTTGCGAATCGCGACCACCGAGGGTTCGTTCAGCACGATGCCCTTGCCGTGCATGTAAATCAGGGTGTTGGCCGTGCCCAGATCGATCGACAGGTCTTTGGAGAAGAGACTCAGGACGCGTTTGAACATGAACTAGGCTGCAGGCTGATATCTGGTTGGAGTGAGGCGCTACTCTAGCAGTGGCTAAAATTTTGAGCAAGGCCATATGCAAGTATGGTAGTTTGTGCTGCTAGCATCCGTCTCCACAGGGCGAACGCTTGCCCATCAACCGGTCCAGTCAAACCTAAGACCTTGCCATGCCCATATCGCTCGAGGAAGTTCTCAACATCAGCCATCTGGCCAGACTGCATGTCGATGAAGAGCAGGCCAGGCAATATGCCGCAGACTTGTCAAAAATCCTGGCTTGGGTGCAGCAGATGAACCAGGTGGACACCCGGGAAGTTGTGCCGATGGCGCATCCCCTTGATGTCGTCCAGCGCCTGCGCGAAGACAAGGTCACCGAAACGGACCAGCGCGAAAAATTCCAGACCATCGCACCCCGTACCGACAAGGGCCTGTACCTGGTGCCCAAGGTGATCGAATAGCTTTTTGTCCGGGTTAGCACAGGGACCCACAGCCAAACCGATGGAAAACCTTTCCGTTTCACAGCTTGCAGCAGGCTTGGACCACGGGGAATTCTCCAGCGTGGAACTCACCCGGCATTTCCTGCACCGCATGCGGGCCCACAGGGAACTCAATGCCTTCATCACGGAAATGGACGAGTCCGCGATTGTACAGGCGCGCCGGGCCGACCAGCTGATCAAGGAAAAAAAGCATGGCCCGCTGACCGGCATACCCCTGGCTCACAAGGACATCTTCTGCATGGACGGGACCAGGACATCGTGTGGCTCCAGAATGCTGGACCAGTTCGTAGCACCCTACGATGCGACCGTGGTGCAAAAGCTTGGGCAGGCCGGATGTGTGGTTCTGGGCAAGACCAACATGGACGAGTTCGCGATGGGCTCATCCAATGAGAACAGCTACTTCGGACCGGTGAAAAATCCCTGGAATCCAGGGCATGTGCCGGGGGGTTCATCCGGCGGGTCGGCGGCGGCCGTGGCTGCGCGCCTGGTCCCGCTTGCAACCGGTACCGATACCGGCGGATCGATCCGCCAGCCGGCCGCATTGTGCGGGATCACGGGGCTGAAACCCACCTATGGCCGCGTATCGCGTTACGGCATGATCGCTTATGCATCGAGCCTGGACCAGGCAGGCCCGTTGGCGAAGTCAGCGCAAGACTGTGCCTACCTGCTACAGGCAATGGCCGGCTTCGACAGCCGCGATTCCACCAGCATGGATGAACCCGTACCGGCCTATACGCAAGCCCTGGACCAGCCACTTCAAGGGCGAGTGATCGGCATCCCCGATGAATATTTCGGCACCGGCCTGAAGCCCGAGGTGCAGGACATCATGGCGCAGGCCATCGACTGGGCCGAAGGACAGGGGTGCATCATCAAGCCCATCCGCTTGCCAAACACGGAACTGGCGATTCCTGCCTATTACGTGATTGCCACGGCAGAATGCTCTTCGAACCTGTCGCGTTTTGACGGCATCCGGTTCGGACACCGTTGCCAGGCTCCAAAGGATTTGCATGACCTGTACCGCCGCAGTCGAAGCGAGGGCTTCGGAACGGAAGTCAAACGCCGCATCATGATCGGGACCTATGCATTGTCTGCGGGCTATTACGATGCCTACTACCTGAAGGCGCAGCAGATTCGCCGCCTGATCAGCACAGATTTCAGCAAGGCATTCGAGACGGTCGATTTCATCCTGGGTCCAACGGCGCCGGAGCCCGCTTTCAGGATCGGCGAAAAGACAGACGATCCGGTGACCATGTACCTGTCGGATATCTATACCATCTCGGTCAACCTGGCCGGCCTGCCGGCCATCTCGGTTCCATGCGGCATGCATGAAGGGCTGCCCGTTGGCATGCAGTTGATTGGCAACTATCTCACCGAAGACAGGCTGCTGAATTTCGCGCACCAGTACCAGCTGGCAACGGACTGGCACAGGCAGTGTCCTCCCGGGTTTGCGCAGGGGAGTGTCGACGAATGACCCGGTGGGAGGCGGTAATCGGGCTGGAACTTCATGTGCAGCTGGCGACGCAGAGCAAGATTTTCTCCGCGGCTTCCACGGCTTTCGGGGCCGAGCCGAATACCCAGGCGTGTGCAGTGGACCTGGGCCTGCCAGGCGTGCTGCCCGTGCTGAATCTTGAAGCGGTACGCATGGCCGTCATGTTCGGCCTTGCCATCGATGCCACGATTGCACAACGCAGTGTCTTTGCCCGGAAAAATTATTTTTACCCCGACCTGCCCAAGGGTTATCAAATCAGCCAGTACGAGCTGCCCATCGTCGAACACGGCCGGCTTGAAATCACCCTGGATGACGGGGTGCAGAAGGTCATTGGGATCACGCGCGCGCACCTAGAAGAGGATGCCGGAAAATCACTGCACGAGGAGTTCGACGAGTTCACCGGGGTCGACCTCAACCGGGCCGGTACGCCCCTGATCGAGGTCGTATCGGAGCCCGACATGCGTTCTGCAAAAGAGGCCATCCTGTACATGAAAAAGATCCATTCGATCGTGCGTTACCTGGGGATTTCCGACGGCAACATGCAGGAAGGCTCGTTTCGATGCGATGCCAATGTATCCATACGGCCTGCGGGGGATGCGAGCTACGGCACGCGCACGGAGATCAAGAACCTGAACTCGTTCCGGTTTGTGGAACGGGCCATCGATTTTGAAATCGGGCGACAGACCGCGGTACTCGAGGATGGTGGAGAGATCGTGCAGGAAACGCGACTGTATGATGACGGCACCGGTGAAACACGCTCCATGAGAAGCAAGGAAGAGGCCAACGACTACCGCTATTTTCCAGACCCTGATCTGCTGCCTGTTGTCATCCCGCCGGACATGGTGGAAGCCATCCGGGAGCAGTTGCCCGAGTTGCCGTCGGAAAAAGCTGCACGCCTTTGCACGCAATACGGGCTCGATGCCCATGATGCAGAAACCCTGGCCACAAGCCGCGAACTGGCCGAGTACTTCGAGCACACCGCACGGCATACGGGTGCCGTGGCCAAGCTGGTGGTCAACTGGATCACCGGCGAACTCAGCGCGGCCCTGAACCAGGACCATATTGAAATTACAGAAAGCCCGGTCTCAAGCACGATGCTTGCAGGCCTTCTGAACCGTATCGAAGACGGTACCATCTCCGGCAAGATTGCCAAGGATGTTTTCCGGTCTATGTGGGCGGGGGAGGGGGATGCAGACGCGATCATCGAATCCCGAGGCCTCAGGCAGATTACCGATGACTCGGAAATAGAGAGGCTGGTGGATCAGGTCCTTCAGGACAACCCGAAACAGGTGGAGCAGTTCCGCTCGGGCAAGGACAAGGTGTTCGGTTTTTTTGTGGGCCGCGTCATGAAGTTGTCCGAGGGAAAGGCCAACCCGAAACAGGTCAATGGCCTGCTGAGGAAAAAGCTGGGGTAGTCTCAGGGGCTGCGCTGCGCTCGGCCGGCTCCCAAACGCGCGCAACTGACACGATCCTGTCCCGCGAGGTCCTGGCAGGTCCGAACCTGCTCGAAGCCGTGCTGCTGGAGCAGTTGACGGGTTTGTTGTCCCTGCCTGAAGCCATGTTCGAGCACGATGTGTCCGCCCGGGGTCAGGTATCGGCCCGCCTGGCCGATGATCCACTCCAGGGCCTCCAGTCCGGATTCCCCGCTGATGAGCGCCAGCGCCGGTTCAAACTGTGCCACGTGAGCATCCAGGTCCGGGTCCTCTTCTGCGATGTACGGCGGGTTGGAAACGATCACGTCAAATCGGTGGTGCCCCATGTTCTCGTACCAGTCGCTGTGGATGAAAACGATGTCGGTGACATGGCGTTTCGCGTTCATGCGTGCCACTTTCAGGGCCGGGGTGGAAATATCCGCAGCCACCACCGTGCAGTCGCGGCGTTCCTTGGCAATGGCGACGGCGATGGCCCCGCATCCGGTACCCAGATCAAGGACTTTCACACCCTTCTTCTCGGCGATGCACTGCAGCACGGTCTCCACGAGCAACTCAGTTTCGGGTCTGGGGATCAGGACATGTTCATTGACGATGAACTCCAGCGACCAGAATTCCTTTTTGCCCGAAATATGGGCAAGGGGTGTGCCCAGAAGCCGGCTTGAACAGCAGGACCTGAACCGGCTTTCTTCACTGCGAGACAGTGGGGTCTCGGGATGGGCGAACAGGCCGGCGTGTTCAATGTCACATGCATGGCAGACCAGGAGCTGTGCATCAAGTCGCGGGTTGTCGCAGACTTGTACCAGCCTGGCCGCTGCAAAATCCACCGCCTGCTGACGCGTCATCGCCAAAGGGTGTTACGGTTCGCCCAGGGTCGCGAGCTGGTCGGCCTGATACTCGTTTCGCAATGGCTGGATCACCGGGTCCATGTCGCCCTGCATCATTTCATCCAGCTTGTACAGGGTCAGGCCGATCCGGTGGTCCGTGATACGGCCCTGCGGAAAATTGTAGGTGCGGATGCGTTCCGAACGATCGCCGCTGCCGACCAGGCTGCGACGGGTTTCGGCCTGCTGCTCGAACTGTTTTTTTCGTTCCTGATCCAGCAGTCGTGCGCTGAGCAGCGACATGGCGCGTGCACGGTTCTTGTGCTGTGACCTCTCATCCTGGCATTCCACCACGATGCCGCTGGGAAGGTGCGTGATACGAATGGCGGAGTCCGTCTTGTTGACATGCTGGCCGCCTGCACCGGAAGCCCGGAATATGTCGATGCGCAAGTCGGCATTGTCAATCTCGACATCGTCGATTTCACTGACCTCCGGCATGATTGCAATGGTGGCCGCAGAGGTGTGGATACGTCCCTGTGATTCGGTGACCGGCACGCGCTGCACCCGGTGTGCCCCGGATTCAAACTTCAAGTTTGAATACACGTCCGTACCGGAAATCTTGACAATGATTTCCTTGTACCCTCCGTGGTCGCCCTCGCTCTTGTTGAGCACTTCCATTTTCCACTTTTTGTTTTCTGCATAACGGGAATACATGCGGAACAGGTCGCCGGCGAAAATGGCGGCTTCATCCCCGCCGGTGCCGGCGCGGATCTCCAGGAACACATTGCCCTGATCGTGCGGGTCCTTGGGCAGAAGCAGCACCTGTAATTCGCCCTCGAGCTGATCGATGCGCTTTGCAGTGACTTTGGTTTCCTCCTGGGCCATTTTTTTCAGGCTTTCGTCCTGATCGCCTAGCAGTTCCTGCGCATAGGCGAGGTCTTCCACGAGGCGTCGGTGCTCATCGAATTTTTTCACGATGGGCTCCAGTTGCGCGTACTCCCTGGAAAGTGCAGCAAACCGGGCCTGGTCCCTGACAATTTCCGCATCAGAAAGCGAGACGGAAATTTCCTCATGCCGCTCCTTGAGGGTCTCGAGCTTGTGGACAATTGAATCTTTCATGGTGCGAACTGTGGTATGGGAACGCAGGCCGGCTGCGGTATACGGGGCCTCCCGGCTGCCCGGCCTGTCATGCCAGAGTATGGCAGAAGGGATTAGTACTCATTGGGGCCTTCGGGCGGGATATTTAACAGTATCCGCGCGGCATCGATCAACTCGTTTTTGCCTTGCTTGGCAGCCAGGTTCAGTGCTTCGCTGGGGTCGTGCATGAACTTGTTGCTCAACGTATAGGCCAGGTAGTGCAGGGTTTCCTCCACCGATTTTCCCTGCTCGAGCATTTTTCTGGCTTTCTCAAGCACATCGTCGCGCTGCGATTCGGTCTTGTCACGAAAGGCCCGCACGGTATCGACCACCCCTTGACCGCGCTGTCGCAAGAAAAATTTTTCGACCTCCCTGGCAATAATTTCCTCGGCGGCCCTGGCTGCTTTCTGGCGGGACTTCAGGTTGTCCTGGATGACATCCTGAAGGTCGTCCACCGTGTACAGGTAGACGTCGGAAAGCCCGGCAACCTCGGGTTCGATGTCCCTGGGAACGGCAAGATCCACCATGAAAATGGGCTTGTGCTTGCGTTTTTTCAGGGCGCGCTCAACCAGCCCCTTGCCGAGAATCGGCAGTGTGCTGGCCGTCGCCGTGATTACGATTTCGGACTCGGGCAGGGCAGCGTTGACAAAGCTCAGGCCCACGCCGTGCCCGCCGACCCGCTCGGCGATGTTTTCTGCACGTTCGACACTGCGATTGGCAACCACGATCTTGCGTATTCCGGCAGCTTTCAGATGTTCGGCTGCAAGTTCAATGGTCTCGCCTGCACCGATCAGCAAGGCGGAATGATGCTGCAGTTCCCCGAATATTTTTTTCGACAGCGAAACCGCTGCGGATGCCACCGACACCGGGTTCGCGCCGATCTCCGTGCTCGTTCGCACTTCCTTGGCCACGCTGAAGGCATGCTGGAAAAGCTGGTTGAGGTCACGCCCGACAGTGCCTGCCTTCGAGGCGTCCTGATAGGCAGTCTTCAGCTGCCCCAGGATTTGCGGTTCCCCGAGTACCATCGAGTCCAGCCCGCAGGCCACGCGAAAGATGTGGTGCACCGTGGAACGGTCCTGGTAGTCATACAGGTACGGTGCCGTGTGATCGGATTTCAGGTTGTGGAAGGCGTTCAGCCAGTTCAGGATGCCCTTTTTGCCTTCATGCATCTGCGTCACCTTGCAGTACAGCTCGGTTCTGTTGCAGGTCGACACGATCAGGGCCTCTTTGACCTGGGGAACCTCGATCAGTTTTCGCAGCGCAGCGCGCAGGTTCTGCTCGCTGATGGCGACAAGCTCACGCACATGAACCGGCGCGGTCGTGTGGTTAATGCCAAGCGTGAGTAAAGCCATGGGAACAGGAAATGTTCACTGCAAATGGGGATCGTGCAGGTTGGGATACGGGCATGACATGGTCTGTCCTAGTCACTGTGGATTCTGCCAAATTGCATATGTAATGCACAGATAACTCAAGTAATATCTGTAATAGTTTAATCGAGTTCTCAACT
Source organism: Gammaproteobacteria bacterium (assembly GCA_965205685.1). GTDB lineage: Bacteria > Pseudomonadota > Gammaproteobacteria > UBA4575 > UBA4575 > WTFY01. Next base: position 615,140 of record OZ242174.1, read on the forward strand.
CAACATAGTATATTGGCAATAAAGTTCTCTATCCTGCAGGTTTTGGGGGGGCCAATCCTGCTTGCGGCTGCGCTCTGGCTGTCCGGTTGTGCCACCGCGCCTGTCGAAACCGCCGAAGCCGAACGCATGCCGGACCCGGATTCGCCGCTTGAGATAAGCCAGGCGCCTGCCTCCGAGTACGACACCCACTCAGACCTGTTGTATGAAATTCTCCTGGGCGAGTTATCTGGTCAGTTCAATGACGTTCACCAGGCGCTGGAGCATTACGTGCGTGCTACCGAACTCAGTGACGATCCGCAGGTGGCCGAACGCGCGACACGAATTGCCATGGTGGCCAGGAATTGGGAAGTGGGTCTGCGGGCGGCACATCGCTGGTCGGAACTGGCGGCTGACGATCCGAAGTTGCACCAGATTCTCGGTGTGCTTGAACTGCGAAACGGCAACGTTGATCAGGCGATGGTGCAATTTGAAAAAATCATACAGGCGTCCGGGGATGCCCCGCAAAATGGCTTTGGCATCATTGGTGCCATACTGACCCGAGAGCCTGATTCCGAAGCGGCCATGCGACTGCTTGAGAAGCTGGTCAACGAGCATTTTGAAAACCCCTATGGACATCTCACGCTCGCCGGCTTTGCCCTGCAGGCCGGGGATTATCTGCGTGCACTGGATGAAAGCGAACTGGCCATCGGCTTTGGGCCGGACCTGACAGAAGCCCGCATCCTGCAGGTCCAGGCCTTGCTGGGGCTTGAGGAAACCGATGATGCCCTCACGAACATGAAGGCGCTGGCCGAGGAAGCCCCGGAAAACCGCGAACTGCGCATCTCGTATGCGCGCATGCTGCTGACTGCAAAACGATACGAGGAGGCCGAGGCCGAGTTCGAGGCACTGCATGCGGAAAGTCCCGAAGACAGCGAATTGATCTACACACTCGGCCTGCTGCATTTGCAGCAGGAGCAGTTTGAGGCCGCCCGGGAAGATTTCACCCGCTTGATCCAGCAGGGTCAGCGCAAGGATGAGGGACACTACTACCTGGGGCGAATCGCCGAGGAGCAAAACGACTTTCAGACAGCCATCGCCGAATTCGAGAAAGTAGGGAAAAGGCAGTATTACCTGGATTCCAGAGCCCGGATTGCGTCCATTTATGCGGATCTCGAAGGCCTGGAAAGAGCCCAGCAGTACCTGGTTGAATTTCGCACTCAACTGGACTCGACGGACGACGTGGTCCAGGTGTATTTGATCGAGGGACAGCTGTTGCACGATCAAAAGCTCTACGTGGCGGCCATCGACTTGTATAGCAAAGGGCTGCAAAAGTTTCCGGGCCATAGTGACCTGCTGTATGCACGCGCCTTGATGGCCGAAGAAATCGACCGGATCGACATGCTTGAATCCGATCTGAGAGCCATCCTGTCCAACGACCCGGACAATGCCTCGGCATTGAATGCCCTGGGATATACCCTGGCCGATCATAACTTCCGCATTGATGAGGCACTGGTATACATCCAGCGTGCCCTTGAGATCCGTCCGGATGATCCTGCGGTCATCGACAGCATGGGCTGGGTCCAGTTTCGCCTAGGCAATTACGACCAAGCGGAGCAGTACCTGCGCAAGGCATACGGGCTGCTCAAGGATGCAGAAATCGGCGGGCATCTTGTGGAATTGTTCTGGGCGCAGGGAGATCACGAGGGTGCAAGAAAAATGATGCAGGAAGTGCTGGAGCGCTTTCCCGATGAGGAATACCTGCTGGAACTGCAAAGAAAATTCCAGCAGTAAGGTGCATGGTCCGATGCACCGATCCAGTATTTTTTGTGCTGTCCTGCTGGTGCTGGCCGCATGCGCAACCGTTCGCGAACCGCCCGTTCCATTGCTTCCCGATTCCGCTCGCCAGCAGGCGTGGGAGACCCATCATGCGCACCTTGGAAAGCTGCAGACATGGGGCCTGAAGGGCCGGGTGGCAGGGAAATCGGATGACGAGGGGTTCCAGGCGGGCGTGCGCTGGGAGCAGCGCCTACAGACATTCAGCATCGACTTGCACGGTCCGCTGGGAGGCAAGACCGCGGCCATCTCCGGAATGGCGGGGAAGGTGGAAATCCAGACCTCCAGGGGAGAACATTACCTTGCAAAAGACCCGGAAACCCTGATGCGGGAGTTGTTCGGCTATGCATTGCCCGTGACCGGATTGCGGTATTGGGTGCGTGGTGTCCCCGATCCCGACCAGAAAGTCCTGTCGCTGGAACTCGATGCACAGGGTCGTCTCAGGCACCTCAGCCAGGCGGGATGGAGCATTGACTATAATCGCTACCACGAGGGGTCACCGGCATTGCCGGCGTTGATTGTGATTTCAAGCACCGGCCTGGATGCGAAAATCATTGTGGACCAGTGGTTTTGAATACGCCATCGAACCAGCCAGCGGGGCCTGTCGCAGATTGAAGGATCGACATTGAACACCGACACACGCGATGGCCGGGCAGGCGGCACATGGCCGGCTCCGGCAAAGCTGAACCTCTTCCTGCATATCGTGGGCCGCCGGGCCGACGGCTATCACCTGCTGCAAACGGCTATCCAGTTTATTGACGTCTGCGATGAGTTGAGTCTCGCAGTCAATGAGGGTGGAGGTATCCGGTGTACCGATGCCGATAACGGCATGCCTCGCGACGACGACCTGACGGTGCGTGCGGCCAGGCTGTTGCAACGCGAATGCCGCATGCAAAAGGGCGTGGACATCCGTCTCAGGAAGGTCATACCGACTGGTGCGGGGTTTGGTGGTGGCAGTTCCGATGCGGCCACGGTGTTGCTGGCGCTCAATCGTCTCTGGGACTGCGGCCTGGACGTGAGGGCCCTGGAGGCAATCGCTGTTCAACTGGGTGCCGATGTTCCGGTGTTTGTGCGCGGGGAGGCCTGCTGGGTGGAAGGAATCGGCGAGCAGTTGCAGGCCATGGATTTCCCCGAGCCCTGGTACGTTGCGGTATTTCCCCGTGTGCATCTCGACACCCGGAAAATGTTTTCCGAACAGGATCTGGTACGGGACTGTGCGCCGATCGCGGCACACGACTTCACGCTGGCGCGAACACAGAATGTATTCGAGCCGATCGCCCGTCAACATGCCGACGTGGAACGTGCCTGGCAGTGGCTCAGCCAGCATTCGCGTGTCCGGCTTACCGGCTCGGGTAGCGGTCTGTTTGCATCCTGCGAGTCCCGGGACCAGGCAGAGACCATCGCCGCGGATTGCCCGGGGGAGTTCGCGGCTTTTGTGACGAAGGGCATGAATCGTTCGCCTGTGTATTCGCTATGCGAGTATAATCGCGTATAGTCGCGTACCTGAATATTTGGGCCGTCGCCAAGTGGTAAGGCACCGGGTTTTGATCCCGGCATTCGCAGGTTCGAATCCTGCCGGCCCAGCCAATGTACCTATTTGCACAAGCAAGGCGCTATACCAATATGATTCGTGAACGAGAATTGCCGGTCGACAGCAGCCTCATGGTGTTTTCCGGTAACGCACACCCTACGCTCTCGCAGAATATAGTCGACCACCTGAACATTCCTTTGGGAAAAGCATTGATCAGTCGCTTCAGCGACGGGGAAGTGCAGGTGGAGATTCAGGAGAACGTGCGCGGCAAGGATGTCTTTATCGTCCAGCCGACCAGCATGCCGACCAATGATCACATCATGGAACTGCTGATCATTGTGGATGCCTTGAGGCGCGCCTCGGCAGAACGGATTACCACGGTGATTCCCTATTTCGGTTATTCGCGCCAGGACCGTCGCGTTCGTTCGATACGGGTCCCCATATCTGCCAAGGTCGTGGCCAACCTGCTTTCAAGCGTCGGGGCAAACCGGGTGCTTACCGTCGACCTGCACGCCGACCAGATTCAGGGCTTTTTCGATATTCCTGTGGACAATGTGTATGCCTCGCCCGTACTGCTGGGAGATATCTACAAGCGCATGCATCCCAATCTGATCGTCGTGTCCCCCGATGTGGGCGGTGTGGTGCGCGCCAGGGCCCTGGCCAAGCGCCTGGATGACGCCGACCTGGCCATCATCGACAAACGTCGGCCCCGTGCCAACCAGGCCAAGGTCATGCACATCATCGGAGAGGTGGAAGGCAAGGATTGTTTTATCATTGACGATCTGGTAGATACTGCGGGCACTTTGTGTCAGGCAGCCAGCGCCCTGAAAAAGCACGGCGCCAGTGCGGTCCGGGCGTATGCCACCCACCCGGTGCTTTCCGGCAATGCCATCAAGAACATCGAGAACTCTGAACTGGATGAGTTGGTAGTAACTGATACAATCGCCCTGCGTGAAGATGCCCGGGCATGTTCCCGGATACGTCAACTGGAGGTTTCGGCGCTGATTGCCGAGTCCATGCGCAGGATCAACCAGGAAGAGTCGGTCAGCACCCTTTACATGGATTGACGGGGATAGCAGCCGGGGCGGATGACGCCTCGAAAACAGTCGGAGAAAAGCATGAGTATCGATTTCAAGTTAACCGCCCATGCCCGCGATGAGCGCGGCAAGAATGCAAGCAGGAGGCTGCGTGCAGCTGGCAAGGTGCCGGGCGTCATCTATGGTGGTGGAGAGCCCCCAGAAGCGGTGACCTTTGAGCATGACACCCTGATGCACAACCTGGAAAACGAGGCGTTCTATTCACATATCCTGACTGTAGACGTGGAAGGCACGTCCCAGAAGGCCATCCTGCGCGAGCTGCAACGCCACCCGCATAAACCGACCGTACTGCATCTGGACTTGCTTCGTGTGCGCGAAGACACGCGCATCAATGTACATGTCCCGATTCATTTCATGAATGAAGACACCTGTCATGGTGTCAAGCTGGACGGCGGGGTCATCAGCCACAACATGGTCGAGGTGGAAGTTTCATGCCTGCCCAAAGACCTGCCGGAATTCATCGAAGTGGACGTTCAGGATCTAAAGCTGAACGAGTCCGTCCACCTCAGCGGCGTGCAAGTGCCCGAGGGAGTCACCATCGTGGAACTGTCGCACGGTGAAGGGCATGATCATACCGTGGTGTCCGTGCATGCCAAGCGGGCCGAAGAAAAGCTCGAGGTCGAAGAGGAAGTCGAGCAGGAGGAGACTGACGATCAGGATCAGGCCGGAGAAGAGGGTGACGCTGAACAAGATGATGCCTCATGATCTCTAGCCCACCGTGCCTGCCCAACACCGCATACGGCTGATAGCCGGTTTAGGCAATCCCGACGAGAAATACGCACAGACCCGGCACAATGCCGGGTTTTGGTTTGCGGATGCAGTGGCAAAGCAACGGGGTGCCGTGTTCCGTTACCAGGAAAGATTCAAGGGCGAGGTCGCGCATTTCCTTTTTGAGGACGAAAAGATCTGGCTGCTCAAGCCGCTGACGTACATGAACAGGAGCGGCCTGTCGCTGCACGCGTTTGTGCAGTTCTACAAGATTTCCATCCAGCAAATGCTGGTGGTCCACGACGAGATCGATCTGCCCAACGGCTCTGCAAGGATCAAGCGCGCGGGCGGGCATGGCGGCCATAACGGGCTGCGAAGCACCTTTGACCACCTGGGGCCGGACTTTCTGCGCCTGCGGCTGGGGATCGGGCATCCGGGCCACAAGGATGATGTGACAGACTATGTGCTGAGAAGGCCGGGCACCCAGGAACGCCAGGAAATCGATTCTGCAATTGAGCGGGCTTCAGGCACGCTGGATGAACTCCTGAGAGGCGATGCAGAAGCTGCGATGAGACAACTTCATACCCAGGCACCCGATGGGGTTTAGGTGCGGAATCGTCGGCTTGCCCAACGTCGGCAAGTCCACCTTGTTCAATGCGCTTACCGCGGCCCGGATAGCAGCCGAGAACTATCCGTTTTGCACCATCGACCCGAACGTCGGCGTCGTGCCCGTACCCGATGCAAGACTGGCTACGCTCGCACGGATTGCAGACCCTGAAAAAATTATCCCCACGACGATTGAATTCGTGGACATTGCTGGTCTGGTGGCCGGTGCCTCGAAAGGAGAGGGGCTCGGAAACCAGTTCCTCGGACACATCCGCGAAACCGACGCGATTGCTCACGTGATCCGCTGTTTTGACGATGAGAATGTCATTCACGTTGCCGAGAAGGTCGATCCGCTATCGGATCTCGAGACGATTTCGACCGAGCTGATCCTGGCGGATCTGGAGACGGTGCAAAAAGCCATCGGCAAAACAGAACGTGTTGCCAAGTCAGGGGACAAGGAAGCGATCGTGCGACTGGGATTGTACGAACACTTGAAGGGGCACCTGGAGGAGGAACAGCCGGCCCACAGGTTCACCGCAGAGCATGAGCACATGCATTTTCTCAGAACCCTGCACCTGCTGACCGCCAAGCCCGCATTCTATATCGCCAATGTCTCGGAAGACGGATTCGAGGGGAATTCGCACCTGGACCGTTTGCAGGAATTCGCAGCACAGCAGTCGGTGCCGGTCATTGCGGTGTGCGCGAAAATTGAAGCCGAGCTGGCGCAACTGGATGATGATGACCGGCAGGCGTACCTGGGCGAACTCAACCTGGAGGAGCCCGGCCTGAACCGAATCATCCGTACCGGCTACGAATTACTGGAGTTGCAGACTTTTTTCACGGCGGGCCCCAAGGAGGTCCGGGCCTGGACGGTGCAGCAGGGTGCGACGGCCCCGCAGGCGGCCGGGAAAATCCATACGGATTTTGAAAAGGGCTTCATCCGTGCAGAAGTCATCGGCTACCAGGACTATGTGGATGCGAACGGTGAATCAGGCGCGAAAGAGCAGGGCAAGTGGCGGCTCGAAGGAAAGCAGTACCGGATCCAGGAAGGTGACGTCGTGCATTTCCGCTTCAACGTCTAGCGTTGTTGACATATCCCCGGGCGTTTCTGTACCGTTCATGACCTCCCTGAACGTGGCTATGTAGCTCAGTTGGTTAGAGCACAGCATTCATAATGCTGGGGTCGTTGGTTCAAGTCCAACCATAGCCACCATTTCAAAATCCAAAGACGTCCTGTAACGTCTTTATCTCCCCATAATAATCACACACTTGTAGTTAAGCTGCGGTCCATTTTTCAATGCTACGAGCCGAAGTCCCGCTGTAGATGGGAGGAGTTGGCGCCTGTAGGGATATTGGAGTATAAGTTCCCCTAGGGACGCGATAACGATAATTATTACCCGAGCCCGGTTTCTATCACGGGGTGCGTGCGGGAGGAGGGCCATCATGGACCAACTGAACTCAATCATCAATTCCATCAATGCGTTCGCATGGGGGCCGCCCATGCTGGGCATTCTCGGAGTGACCGGGCTGCTGCTGACGCTTGGGCTCGTGTTCATGCCATGGCGCAAGGTTGGCTACGGGTTCCGGCTGCTGTTCGACAAGGACCAGGTGACGGGCGAAGGTGAAGTCAAGCCTTTCAACGCACTGATGACCGCACTGTCTGCCACGGTGGGAACCGGTAACATCGCCGGCGTGGCGACTGCGATCGCCCTCGGTGGCCCAGGGGCCATCTTCTACATGTGGCTCATCGCCCTGTTCGGGATGGCGACGAAATACGCGGAAGCCGTCTGCGCGGTCACCTACCGGGAAGTCGACGCCAACGGCAAGTATGTCGGCGGCCCGATGTACTACCTGAGCAACGGCGTCGGGGAATTCGCTCCGGAACTCGGCAAGTACCTTGGGCTTGCATTTGCCATTTTCGGCGCAATCGCTGCGTTCGGCATCGGCAACGCGGTCCAGGTGAACTCGATGGCAGTGGCACTTGGGAACAGTTTCAGCGTGCCCCAGTGGGTGACCGGAGTCGTCGTTGCCGGACTCGTCGGCGTGGTCATCATCGGGGGCATCCGCAGGATCGGTGAAGTGGCCGGTAAACTGGTGCCCGCCATGATCGTGCTGTACCTCGGAGCGGCGCTGCTCATCATCGCCATCAACATCACCAAGGTCCCCGAGGCGATCGGGCTCATCTTCACCTACGCCTTCACGCCTGCTGCCGCCACGGGCGGGTTCGCCGGAGCGGCCGTGGCCGCAGCCATCCGTTTCGGAGTGGCGCGAGGCGTGTTCTCGAACGAGTCTGGCCTAGGGTCCGCGGCCATCGCCCACGCGGCCGCACAGACCAACAGCCCGGTCCGGCAGGGCATCATCGCCATGCTCGGCACGTTCATCGACACGCTCATCGTCTGCACTATGACCGCACTGGTCATTCTCACCTCCGGTGCCTGGACCATGACCGGGGCGGACGGCGGCGGGCTGACCGGGGCGGTGCTCACATCGACCGGCTTCCAGGAGTCGATCGCGGGGGGCCAGTACATCGTCACGATCGCCCTGGCGGTGTTCGCTTTTACCACTATCCTCGGGTGGAGCTACTACGGCGAGCGCTGCTGGCAGTACCTGTTCAGCGAGCGAAGCCTCGTGGTCTACCGCGCGCTGTGGGTGCTGGCGGCACTGTCCTTCGCGAACGTGAAGGTGGATTTCGTCTGGAACCTGTCGGACACCCTTAACGGGCTGATGGCGGTGCCGAACCTCATCGGGCTGCTGCTGCTTGCACCGATGGTGTTCCGGGTCACAAGGAAGTACTTCGATGAACGGGGAGAGCCGCTCGTGCGAGCAGCTTCACCGGGCTGACAAGGCCAGCAGATTCGCTGCCACATGTTACTCCATCAGGATTCGGGCATGAAGATGCGGATCGGGGCGCAGGTATGAAACCAGCTATCCTGCTCGCCTGGGGTGTAGTTTTAACTGCTCTTGCATTCGGAATCAGTGACCTTTTGGCTGCACCCCCAAGGGTACCGGTACAGCCGGAAGTCGTGGACATCAGGACTGGCGAGATTCTGTATGCACAACATTGCGCATCCTGCCATGGGGCACGCTTGGAGGGTAAGCAGGATTGGCGTAAGCAGGCTGCAGAAGGGGTGTACCCGGCCCCTCCTCATGATGAAACAGGCCATACCTGGCATCATGGGGACGGATTGCTGTTTGACTACACCAAGTATGGCGGTGAGGCGACATTCGCTGCGCGGGGACTCAAGGACATTAAAAGTGGCATGCCGGGGTTCGGTCAGGTGCTGAGCGACCAGGAGATCTGGAATATCCTGGCGTTCATCAAATCGACCTGGTCGGAACGTGTGCGCAAGCTGCAGGCAAAGCGCACCAAGGCTGAACAGGTGGATTCACGCTAGAGGCCTTACAGAGTAGCGTTTCTCGTGTCGAGAAAGCCAGATATCGCCCGGTAAGCCGGCAATGAATGTATCAGACCCTTGGAAGGGCGCTGGGCAGACGATTCATCTGCGGCCAGGCACAAAGCAGATAGGTTCCTATGAGACCGGCCCATGGGGTCGTCCACCTGGACCCGACTGGGTGTACGTTTACGGGCCGCTGATTTCCGCAAGTCGGGCCACGGCCTCGCGCAGCGAATCGGCATGCGGGTTGCTGACAGTGTGTTCGATGAGTATGGCACGGGGAGACTTGATGTCGTTGCCATAATAGGTTTGGTTGAGATCCTCGCGAACCTTGAGCACCGCGCCCTCCGCACTCACACCACCGTAAATCCCTTTCGTTCTTGAGAATGCCAGGATATCAGCAGACTTGTCCTTGATATCCACGGACTGGGCTTTTGCACCAGCACCGATGGGCCCGGTTGCAATGCTGATGTCGCCTCCCAGCTTGAATGAGGAGGTAAGCAATCCATCCACGCCCCGATCCGTCAGGATGATCAGGATCAGTTCTGCGACCTCGACCCCGGCCTGGAATCCTATGGTGCCGGAACCCATCGTGTAGAATGCTGGATAGCTCCAGATATTGTCTTCTCCCTTGGTGAGCAGTACACCGCTGCCGCCGGACCCGCCAAAGAAAAACCCGCCCTTGATCAGCTGTGGCACGATCAGGATACCCCGGGCCTTGTGCATGTTGTGGCGCAACCACTCCATGTCCGGATCAATGGAAAATGTTTCCACCGATGTTGCAGCGGCGTCCACCAGTGCCCGGGTATCGATGTCCCTGGCATGTGCATTCTGCAGACTGAGGATTGAAAACAAACCTGCGAAAATCAGGCGAATCAGGGTGTGTCTTAGCATGCTGTCCTCTGGCATTGGGTGTGTGCGGTTAGTGTATCAGAATCCTTGTCCGGGTCTAACTTGAAAGAGGCTCGTTCCGTTGCAGGCACGTCTTGAGAATACGGTCCATGCAATGGTACGTGTAGCGGTAGCCTGCAGCCCACTGGCTGTGCCGCGGACCCGCGACGTTCAGATATTTGACACCAAATTTGCGGAAAAATTCCAGAGCCAGACCAGCGGCCTGCGCACTGTCCAGGCGATGGGCATCGACCAGAAGAGAGGGCCTTTCATGCTGGCTGCAATAGTCTGCCGTGAGGGCTGTGCCGCCTCTCATTATTTGAGCGTAGATGATCAGTGTGCCGTGACTGTGGATGATGTTGGCAAGTGTGCGCTTGGCATAATCCGCACTGGCGTGTTCCGTGAGCGGATAGCGGTCGTGTATGGTTCCATCCTCAGCCTTGCGGCCTTTCGGACAGTAGCCACCGCACGGGAACCGGTGATGCAGTGCAACATCCAGTGCAGCCCGGTCGACACCGGTCTGGCCACCCGAAATGATTTTCTCAAGAGGATACGTGCAGCGTGAAGTCATCCGATACAGAGTCGGCAGACAGCACGCAGCCGGGGCACAGAAGAAAGCCCCATGAACATCCTGTCATGGGGCTCGATACACAAGCGATTTGCGTCAGGCAGCCTTGCTCTGCAGGGCAGAGGCAATCTTCTCCAGCTCGCTCAACAGGGTCTGTGGTATGCGGTCGCCAAACTCGGCGAAGTATTCACTGATGGCCGCCGTTTCCTGTTCCCACAGCGCCGGATCCACCGACAACAGCGCCTCCATCGTCTCACTGGAGACATCGATACCGTTGATGTCGATGTCCTCGACCTTGGGCACGAACCCGATCGGGGTCTCCTTGGCATCCCGCTCGCCTTGACAGCGCTCCACAATCCAGGCCAGGACCCTCATGTTTTCTCCGAAGCCCGGCCACAGGAACTTGCCGTCCTGATCACGTCGGAACCAGTTTACACAGAAGATCTTGGGCAGCTTGTCTGATTTGCCCCCGAAGCTGAGCCAGTGTGCGAAGTAATCTCCGAAGTTATACCCGCAGAACGGCTTCATGGCCATGGGATCACGCCGGGTCTGTCCTGCACCGCCAATCGCGGCCGCTGTCATCTCCGAGGCGCAGGAAGCACCGACCAGCACGCCATGGTCCCAATCCTTCGCTTCGTACACCAGCGGTGCCACGTCCTTGCGGCGTCCGCCAAATACCACGGCAGAAATCGGTACGCCGTCCGGGTTGTCCGCCATGGGAGAGTAGACAGGATTGTTCTTGGCGGACACGGTAAACCGTGAGTTGGGGTGGGCTGCAGGACCCACCTCGGCATCGTACGGGTTGCCTTTCCAGTCCAGCGCCGGCTCCTTGCCGTCATCCTTTTCTTCCCACCAGGGCTCGTTGTTGGCCGTGACCCCGACGTTTGTAAAGATCGCATCGCTTTTCAGGGTATCGTACGCGTTTTTGTTGGACCATTCGTTGGTGCCGGGTACGACTCCGAAATAACCGGATTCGGGATTGATCGCCCAAAGCCGCCCGTCGTCGCGCAGATGCATCCAGCAGATGTCATCTCCCACCGTGGTCACTTTCCATCCCTCGTACTGTTCCGGCGGAATCAGCATGGCAAGGTTGGTTTTTCCGCACGCGGACGGGAAAGCGCATGCAATATAGTGGGTCTCACCCTGCGGGCTTTCCAGCCCGACAATCAGCATGTGCTCGGCCAGCCAGCCTTCCGTGCGGGCCTGCCAGCTCGCGATGCGCAATGCATGGCACTTCTTGCCCAGCAGCGCATTGCCGCCATAGCCCGAGCCGATGCTCTTGATATACAGCTCTTCAGGGAAGTGCAGGATGAAACGTTTCTCAGGGTCCAGGTCGCCGATGGAATGCAGTCCCCTGACGAACGTTCCGTCTCGTTCAATCCGTTCCAGTGCCGGGGTCCCGATACGCGCCATGATCTTCATGTTGGCTACTACGTACGGGCTGTCAGTGATTTCCACCCCGTTTCTGGACAGGGGGGAGTCGATCGGTCCCATGCAATAGGGGATGACGTACATGGTCCGGCCTTCCATGCAGCCATCAAACAGGCCGTCCACCATGGTGTGCGCCTCGTCCGGGTCCATCCAGTGGTTGTTGGGACCAGCGTCTTCCTCGTCCCGGGTGCAGACGTAAGTAAGATGCTCCACGCGTGCCACGTCGGAGGGATCTGAGCGATGCAGATAGCAGTTGGGATGCGTCTCCTCGTTCAGTCTCATCAGCGTGCCGCTTTCAAGCATCTGGTCTACCATTCTGTCGAACTCGGCGTCGCTGCCGTCACACCAGACGATCTCTTCCGGCCGGGTTCGTGCTGCCACTTCGTCTACCCACTTTGCGAGGGCGTCATTCTTCGTTGTCATCTCAAATTTCCCTGTAGATTCAGTAAAAGTTTATAGAGTCCGGTGATACTGGTGAGGACCACCGAAAATAAAAATCAGAACCGCTAATTATACATCGTGAACGTAAATATATAAGTCTTAAAACATTTTTATCCGCGCGTTTGCCGCATTCCTATCCCTAAAGAGACATGCGCACATCGGGAATTGGGCGTTTGTTGTGCGAGGTGCGCCGGATTCCACCGTGTGAGCGCAGAACCGGCTGGCGATTCTGTATTTTTATTGGAAACCACGCGAAGAATGGAACAAACTCCGATCTCAGCAAGCCGATAGACGACAGCGCCATGGACAATCTGTATCGACTGGTCAACCTCATGCAACTGCTGCGCGACCCGGAGCGTGGCTGCCCCTGGGACAACCGCCAGACCTTCGCCTCGTTGGTTCCCTATACCATCGAGGAGGTCTACGAGGTGGCAGCGGCGATCGACAAGCAGGATTTCCCGCTGCTCAGGGAGGAGTTGGGAGACTTGCTGCTGCAAATCGTTTTCTATGCGCAAATGGCGAGGGAACAGGACCTGTTTGATCTCGATGATGTAGCGAGAAGCATCAGCGACAAGCTGGTTCGCCGTCATCCGAACATTTTTGAAGAGCAGGCCGAGTCTGGCGGGGCGACCTGGGATGACATCAAAGAGGCGGAGCGCAGGGCGAAACCGGGTTCAGGCACCTTGCTGGATGACATCCCGGATACGTTGCCGCAGCTGCTGCGCGCCTGGAAAATCCAGGAACGTGCAGCCTCGGTCGGCTTCGATTGGCAGGAAGCCCGGCCGGTGCTCTCGAAAATCGCCGAGGAACTCACTGAACTCGAGGAGGCGCTTGCCGCGGAGGATGCGCAAGACCGTCTCACCGAGGAACTGGGAGACCTGCTGTTCTCGGCAGTCAACCTGGGTCGGCACCTGGAAATCAGCGCAGAAGAGGCGTTGCGCAAAAGCAACGAAAAATTCAGGCGCCGTTTCCGCAGCGTCGAACAGCAGATGGAGCAACAGGGGAAGAGTCTGGCAAATTGCTCGATGGAGGAAATGGAGCAGGCCTGGCAAGCCGCCAAGCTCGAATAGCGTGGCAATACAGCGGCCTCACTCGAAGCGCATGGAGAGATCCACTGCCTGAATGTTCTTGGTGATGGCCCCGACGGAAATGTACTGCACCCCGGTCTTGGCCACCTCGCGGACATTGTCCAGGTTGATGCTCCCCGAAGCCTCCAGTTTTTTGCGGTCCTTGTTCAGGGCCACGGCCGCCTGCAGCTCGGACAGGGAGAAGTTGTCCAGCAAAATCACATCCACCTCGGTTTCCAGGGCCTCTTCAAGCTCCTCGCAGTTCTCGACCTCGATTTCAATTTTCAGCGCCGGGAAATGCTTTTTGGCCAGTCCCGCCGCCTTGCCAATCGAGCCTGCAGTGGCTATGTGATTCTCCTTGATCAGAATGACGTCGTAGAGTCCCATCCGGTGGTTCATGCCACCACCGCACTGGACGGCATACTTCTGTGCGTAGCGCATCCCCGGCAGGGTTTTGCGGGTGTCCAGAATTTGTGCGGAAGTTCCCGAGATGCGCTCCACGAATTTTCGGGTGCAGGTGGCCGTCGCCGACAGGGTCGCCAGGAAGTTCAGCGCGGTGCGTTCCGCACTGAGAATCGCTTTTGCCGAGCCCTCCATGGTGCACACGGTCGCATCTTTTTCGATGGCATCGCCGTCCTGCATTTTCCAGTCGACCTGCAGGTCGGTATCCAGCTGGTGCAGGGTCTCGTTAAACCAGTGCTGGCCGCACAGGACCGCCTCCTCCCGGCAGATCACCTCAGCGCGGGCCTGCTCCCCGGTGTTGAACAGCGACGCCGTCACATCCCCCTGGCCGATGTCCTCTTTCAAGGCAGCCCGCACGGTGCGCCAGATGTCTTTCAGCGCATCCTCGCTATGGGCGGCAGGTTTCATTTCCACACCTTATTTTCATAGCGGTTCCCTGCGGTACGTTCGTTACTGGCTTTCATTTATGCTCGGCAACGTGTGGATTCCTCATGAACGGACCGGGTGGCGGAAGCCGGTCATGTATCCCATTGCAGGCACCGCCTGTACACTCCGGTCAGACAGCTCCTGCTTGCAATGCTACCCCGAAAACGGGAGTATATCTAATGGCCACGGACTTGCCTCTTAAGCGCTTCCAAATCAAGGCGTTATCCCACCAGGATGCACAGCAAACCTTAAAGCACGACGTGCTGGAGGGCATGCTGTGTGCACCGCGCAGCCTGCCGCCTAAGTACTTCTACGACGAGGCCGGCTCGAGGCTGTTCGATGCCATCTGCAAGACCCGGCACTACTACCTGACCCGCACCGAGTCCGCGCTGCTGAAACGGCATGCCGATGAGATCATTGCTGCTGCGCGACCGCGGACCTGCGTGGAACTGGGTGCAGGAACCTCCGTGAAAACGGAAATCCTGCTCTCCGGGCTGGCAGCCGGTTCACGACCCTTCACCTATGTGCCGATCGATGTTTGCGAGGAGATGCTGATCGAATCCGCTGCGCGCCTGCTGTACCACTACCCCCGATTGCGAATCGAAGCCCTGGCAGGCGAGTACCTGAGTGCCCTTCACGCCCTGCCCAGGCTCGACGGGCCGGTACTGTTTGTCTTCATCGGCAGTTCGATCGGCAATTTCACCGAAGCCGAGGCGATGGAGCTTCTCGCCGGGGTGTCCGGGATCATGGGTCCCGAGGATGCCTTTTTGCTGGGCCTGGACCGGGTCAAGGACAGGAAGATCCTCGAGCAGGCCTATGATGATGACGAAGGCATCACGGCCCAGTTCAACCTGAACGTGCTGCAGGTGCTGAACACCCGTCTGGGAGGAAATTTCAGGCTCGAGAACTTCTCGCACCGCGCCGTCTATCAGGAGGCCCGGGAACAGATCGAGATGTATCTGGTGGCCCGGCAGGCCCAGCAGGTTTCGCTGGCAGATCTCGGCGAGACCCTGGACATTGCAGCGGGGGAGACGATCCTGACCGAAATCAGCCGAAAGTACACCCGCGCCTCCATTCGCCACCTGCTCGAAGGAAGTGCCCTCAGCGAGGACATGCACTTCGCACCCGACGATGAGCAATTTTCGCTGGTGCTTGCAAGAAAACGATGACGCCGGGCAGCGGATGCACCCGGTGCATCAGCCCATCAGCATTTCAAGCAGGGCCTTTTGCGCGTGGAGCCGGTTTTCCGCCTCGTCCCAGACCACACTTTGCGGGCCGTTCAGGACTCCTTCAGTGACCTCTTCATCCCGGTGTGCAGGCAGGCAGTGCATGAACAGCACATCCTTGCTTGCCAGTGCCATCAGGGACTCGTTCACCTGGTAGGCCTTGAACACGTCCAGGCGTTCATCGGCTTCCTGCTCCTGCCCCATGCTGGCCCACACGTCGGTAACGACCAGGTCAGCCCCTTCTACCGCAGCCGCAGCCTCGCCCATCAGACGGATGCGATCTCCGGCGGGCTCCAGCACAGAGGCCTTGGGAGAATACTTTTCAGGGCAGGCAATGTTCAGCTGGAAGTCGAACTGGCACGCCGCATTGATGTAGGAATGACACATGTTATTGCCGTCTCCCACCCAGGCGACCGTGGCCCCGCGGATGCTGCCCCGGTGTTCCAGCCAGGTCTGCATGTCGGCCAGCAGCTGGCACGGGTGATAGCGGTCGGTGAGCCCGTTGATGACGGGCACCGAGGAATGTGCAGCAAACGTCTCGACGTTGGCATGCTCATAGGTGCGAATCAGCACCGCATCCACCATTCGGGACAGTACCCGTGCACTGTCCTCGATGGGCTCGCCGCGACCGAACTGGGTGTCGCGGGGAGACAGGAACATCGCCTGTCCGCCCAGCTGAATCATGCCCGTCTCAAACGACACGCGGGTGCGGGTGGAGGACTTGTCAAAGACCATGGCCAGTGTCTTTTGCGCCAGC
The DNA here is from genome assembly GCA_965205685.1 of Gammaproteobacteria bacterium. Taxonomy (GTDB): domain Bacteria; phylum Pseudomonadota; class Gammaproteobacteria; order UBA4575; family UBA4575; genus WTFY01. Next base: position 631,558 of record OZ242174.1, read on the forward strand.
GGGGTATGGGCCTTGCCGGCTCTCAGCCACTCCTTCAGCTCGATCGCTCGCGCCAGCAGGTCTTGCAGCGTCTGCGGTGCAAGATCCAGCAGGCTGAGAAAATGACGCGTACTCATGGCAGGTCCCCGTTGCCCGGTTTCCCGGATTCGGCAAAGCGCTGGATGCAGCCGGCCAGGATGTTGACGAGCTGGTCGGCCTGGTCCTGCTCCAGGATCAGGGGCGGCAGCAATCGTATGACGCGCTCTGCGGTCACGTTGATCAGCAGCTTCTGCTCCAGGCACAGATCGACCAGCGGTGCGCAGGGTTGTGCAAGTTCAATCGCAAGGATCAGGCCCTTGCCGCGAATTTCCCGAACACTGGCGCAGTCCGAAAGTCGGGCCCGGAGCGCGCCGAGCAGGTAGTCCCCCAGCTCGCGGGCACGCGAACACAGGTCCTGGTGCTCGATGGCGTCCAGTGTTGCGAGCGCGGCCCGGCAGGCCAGCGGATTTCCGCCGAACGTGGAGCCGTGGGCTCCGGGCGAGAACAGTTCAGCCACGGGCTGGCGGGCCAGGCACACCCCGATCGGCACCCCGTTTGCCAATCCCTTGGCGGTGACCGCGATGTCCGGGAGCACGGCCTCGTGCTGGTAGCAGAACCACTTTCCGGTGCGCCCGTTGCCGGTCTGTACCTCATCCAGGATCAGCAGCGCCTCGTGGTGGTCGCACAGGGCGCGCAGCCCGGACAGGTAGCCCGGGCTTGGGATGTTGATTCCGCCCTCACACTGGATCGGTTCCACCAGTACGGCCGAGCCCCCCGGATTTTCCTCCAGGGCAGCCTGCACGGCCTCCAGGTCATCGTAGGGCACACGTGTAAAACCGGGCAGCAAAGGTTCGAATCCGGACTGGAACGCCGGGTTTCCTGTCGCCGTCAGGGCTGCCAGGGTACGCCCGTGGAAGCTGTTTTCGGTGACGATGACCCGTGCGTCCGGTTGCTTGCGTGCATGGGCATGTCGTCGGGCCAGCTTGATCGCGGCCTCGATGGCCTCTGCACCGGAATTGCAGAAAAAAGCCGCATCCAGTCCCGACACCTGGCAAAGCCGTGCCGCCAGTTCTTCCTGCAACGGGATCGCGTAGATGTTGGAGGTATGCATGAGCTTGGCGCTTTGCTCGGCAATGGCCGCACTCACGGCCGGGTGCGCGTGGCCCAGGCCGCAGACCGCAAGCCCTGACAGTGCATCGAGATAGCGCCCGTTCTTATCGTCTGCGGCATACAGCCAGACCCCTTCGCCGCGTTCGAACGCGACCGGTTTGCGCGCATAGGTGCTCATCAAGTGTTTACTGTCCATCACGATCTGTCACATTGTCATTCAAATATATAAATAAAAACGGCAGCCACTCGGGCCGCCGGAATGCATGTTCACACTTTTTGTCTGGCGATCAGTAGAAGCCGGGTGCGAACTGCAGGTCAGGCGCGACCTGCGGTTCGCCTAATCTCAAATAAAGAAACCATGACCGGCTGCAACCATGCATGCCAGCATGGGGATCGAAAGGAGGGTATTGGTTCGCGAGGCCATGAAGGCGACCTGCTTGGCCTTGGCCTTTTCATCATCGCTGGCCTGCACCATGCCAAGCACTTTTTTCTGGTTGGGCCAGATCAGCACCCAGACATTGAAGATCATGATGGTGCCCAGCCAGGCGCCGACACCGATCGTCGTGATTCCCTCGGTCGCAAAGAAGTTCTGGTTAAAGCCACCGACATACTCGAGGGCCCAGGCCCCCGTCAACCAAGTGACGACCGCAGCCCAGCGAAACCACAGCAGTGCACGGGGCGCCACATACTTGCCGATCGCGGCCGGACCCGGTCCGGACTGGTCTGCCGTTGCCTCGCCCATGGCCGGAACCTGTACGAAATTGAAGTAGTACAGCAGACCGATCCAGACGATGCCGGCCAGGACGTGCAGCCACACAGCCAGGGACCATGCCACCAGCTCAATCGCAGGCGCAAAACCAAGACCGATCAAAATCGAAAGGACGACACCCGCAACGATCGTGCCCGTAATTGAGTTCAGGGGGTTCATGCCATACTCCTATTCAAAAGCTTTCCACTGTCTGTGTCGGGTAAGGGGCAGCCGTTACTGGCTGCCCCTCCCCTAGGAACCGTGCATGCGAGTTTCCCCGCACACGGCTCGAGCCTTTGCAAAGCCTACCGAAGTAGGCCAGCTACGTCACCTGTTTTCTGGTGGTGAACCTGATTGTGACAGGTTGGGTGTAACAACACGAGGTTGTCCGGCGAATCGCTTCCGCCGCAATTGCGCGGTACGACATGGTGGACATGCCACCCGGTCTCCTGCGTGATTGCAGCCTGGCAACTCGCACACAACCCTACCTGCCGGTCAAAGAGTGTCTTCAGCAGTTTCCGGTTTTTGAGCACTTGGCTCATCGCCTTCAACCGCCGGGACTCACCGTACGCGTCATGTTCTGGATCAAACGGATTGTAGTCCGCCCTCACCTTCACATGACGCCGGATCGGAACCTCCGATGCAAGCATCAGGGTCCATCTCTTCTTCTCGCCCAACCGGTTCACTTCCCAGTCGGCGAACCTCCAGTCGCGAGGCCCGATGGTGGACCAGTACCGGCCCTTGATCCATCGACGCCCTTTGCGGGGGTGCCGCCTTTTCGCCCAGCGCCATAAGGCGTTGAACGTTTGGTAATCGACATAACTGAACGCCTTCTTGGCAACGATCGCCCGGTGATAGTTGGTCCACCCCCGAAGGAGTGGATTCAACTGCCGGATGACAATTGCCTGTTTTGACGTCGCATTCGATTTGACGGTCTCTCGCACCTTGTCCAGAAACGCTTTCACGTTTTCTTTCGAAGGTTTGATCAACAATTTGCCCGCATACTTGCGGACATTGAAGCCGAGAAAGTCAAACCCTTGGTCTATGTGTACCACTCTGGTTTTGGCCGATGAGAGCCGAAGCCCTCTTTCCGCCAGAAACTCAGAGACCAGCGGGACCACTTCTTCCTCCAGCAACTCTTTCGAGATGCCGGTGATCACGAAGTCGTCCGCGTAGCGCACAAGATTGACCTTATGTCGATAGGCCTTGGCACTGTCAGGAGCGCCGAAGCGCTCTGCCAGTAACGGCCCGAGACCGTCCAAAGCCAGGTTCGCCAGTGTGGGCGAGATGATCCCGCCCTGCGGCGTCCCCGACTCGGTCGGCTCGAACCGACCGAAGTCAATGACCCCGGCCTTCAGCCATTTACCCAGCATGACCCTGTCCATTGGGACATGATCAAGCAGCCATGCGTGACTCAAATGGTCGAAACATCCTTCGATGTCGGCTTCCAACACCCACTGGGAGTTGCAACTGCGGGCCAGTACAATGAAGCACTGCCCGATCGCATCCGCCGTGGACCGGCCGATCCGAAACCCGTAGGAGTTCTGATCGCCCGTCGTTTCCGCCACCGGGGCCAAGGCCAGCAGGTACAATGCCTGCATCGCCCGATCCCGCATCGTCGGAATGCCCAGACTGCGCATCTTTCCGTTGGCCTTCGGGATCCGCACACGCCGCAGGGGCGAGGGGCGGTATCCGCGACGGTTCAGCGAATCGATCGCGTCACGCTTGGACTTTGGCGTCGTCCAGAGCTCGTTGTCCACACCTGCAGTCAACTTGCCCTGGTTTTCAGTAACCCGTCTTACGGCCAACGCCTTGCCGCAAAACGACCGGGTCAGCATCCGTTGCAAGGCTTGCACCTCGCGCCATTTGCCGTCCCGGGCAGCCTTCGCGATGCGAACCTGCATGCCCCTGACTGTCTTGCGCACACGACCCCAGTCAATCTGGTGCCACTGCGCCGGACAGCGTGAGGATGCAGACATCACGTTGTAATGCACTTTCATGCTATCCTCCTCTGCGGGAGGACGGACCCCGGCCCGAAGGGCGGGATTTCACCGTCCTCCGGTTTGGTTGGAATCCCCGGGATGGCGTGAGCCGTTCCGGGTTTCCCAAGGGGTTCAGCCTGTCGTCTCGCGACGAAAGACCAGATGGAAGTGGGCACGGCTTTCGCCGCCGGACATGTTACATTCCGGTATCCCCGCCATTACAGCAGGGCATTCGCTTTCTCCATCCTCCTCTACCCGCTATCGCTACAGATTGCCTTGCGGCGCTCCTGCCCGCGAGAACGAATTCTCTGGGCGCGATGACGGGCTTACCGAGTTCCATCTGAACAACACGACGGGGGTGGGTGGGATCTATTCGCCGGTCACGTGTATGGCAGTGTGTTCCCATTTCGAAGGGGAACATCCCGTGACATACCGTTTTGATTCAAGCGCATCAGCTACGTTTCGCTTGTTACAGCTAACGACGTTTACCAATCCTTCACCTTGCGGTTCACCCGTCCCGCCAGCCTGGCGTCTCATCCACCGGTAGCTGGTGAAATCCACACTGATCCTCGCGGATTCTGTGTGCCTCGAAAGGGACTACGTTGTCGGGGCGCTTCACACCCGGCTGTTGCCAGCCGCGCGCTGCCCCTAGGCTGTTGGAAACTGCATTCCAAGTCATCTATCAATCCTTTCGGATTGACCTGACAATTGTTCAGACAGCTTATGCATGCCTGTCGCTCTCTGGCTCCGTGCCGCGGCAGACGGACGCCTACCTTGCACACACGGTTGTTCCATCCAGTGTCACCGAAGTTCCACCGTTCCTTCCTCACTTGCCATACCCCGCAACGGGATATGGATCGCTTGGAATCCAGCGCCCATAAAGGACGGGAACACGCCCTTGAGCGCAGGACCGGACTGGCGAGATCAGTCCGGTAGAAGCAAGAGTTGACGGTCTCTAAGGACTGTCATTCCTGCTTCCCTCCGGTCATCGCTTTCGCGGGACCGGTATTTTTATGCGTCTCGTCGCACTCGAAACTGCTGTTTTGACTTGTTGTGCATGGGTATTATAACGAATCCGCCCGCTAAACTTAACCATTTATGGCCACCACATGAACCCGATCGAGCTCAGTATTTTCGCCCGCAGGATTGATGCGGTGTGCGAAGAGATGGGTGCGCAACTGCGGTTTGCGGCCTTTTCCCCGAATATCCGGGATCGCCTGGATTTCTCCTGCGCCGTGTTCGATGCACAGGGCGGGCTGTGTGCCCAGGCCGCACATATTCCGGTGCATCTCGGCAGCATGGCCTATGCCATGCAGCAGATTGTCACGCAAAGGAGCTGGGCGCCCGGAGACTTCGTTGCCCTGAATGATCCCTATCTCGGTGGCACCCATTTGCCCGATGTGACGGTGGTCTGCCCGGTGTTCATCGGGGAAAGGCTGATGGGATTCGTGGCCAATCGGGCCCACCACGCAGACATCGGCGCGGAAACCCCGGGCTCGATGCCGGTGTCCACGCACCTTTCGCAAGAGGGCGTAGTGATTCCCCCGACCGCGATCGGTCGCGGTGGCGAAATCGACCAGCAGGCGATCACCGAGCTGTTTTGCGACGCCAGGAACCTGCGCGACACGCTGGGGGACATGGCGGCGCAGTGCAGCGCAAACCGGCGTGGCATCGCGCGCCTCGAGGAACTGGTCGAGAAAACCGGCGAAGCGCAGTTCCTGCAGGCGCTGGGTGAGCTCAACGACTATGGCCGGCAGATTGCCTGCACCATGATTGCGAAAATTCCAAATGGCAGCTACACGTTTACGGACTACATGGACGATGACGGACAGGGCGGTACCGATCTGGCCATTTGCGTTTCACTGCAGGTCGGTGACGACAACATTGAGGTGGACTTCACCGGCACGGCCGCGCAGGTTGCGGGCAACATCAACTGTCCCCTGTCGGTGACGGCGGCTGCGGTGTTTTACGTATTCCGGTGCCTGATGCCGGACGAGACCCCGGCATGTGCCGGCAGCTTCGCCCCGTTCCGGCTCAAGGCGCCTGCCGGTTCGCTGCTGAATGCGAAGCGCCCGGCCGCGGTGGCGGCCGGCAACGTGGAGACCAGCTCGCGCATCGTCGATGCGGTGCTCGGCGCCCTGGGGCAGGCGCTGCCCGATGCTATCCCGGCCTGCAGCCAGGGCACGATGAACAATCTGGCCCTCGGCAGCTCGAGCGACACGCCCTGGGGGTACTATGAAACCATTGCGGGAGGCATGGGCGGCTCGAAACATGCGCCCGGCCTGTCCGCCGTGCAGACCCACATGACCAACACGCAAAACACCCCGGTGGAGGTCCTGGAGATCAATTTTCCGTTGCGAATCAGGCGCTACGCCATCCGTACAGGCTCGGGGGGGCAGGGCCGACACTGCGGCGGAGACGGCCTGGTCCGGGAACTCGAATTTCTTGAGCCTGCGACACTCACGATCCTGTCGGAACGCCGCACCCGAAGCCCCTGGGGGCTGTACGGCGGCGCTGAGGCCCGACCCGGTGCGAATTTCCTGAATGACGAACCGATGCCAGGCAAGGTCTGGCGTGAGGTGCGTGCCGGGGATTGCCTGCGCATCGAGTCACCCGGCGGGGGTGGCTGGGGTCTTGCCAGCTGAATCCTGATGTGCGGCATCTGCGGTGAGCTGCGCCTTGACGGCACTGCTCCGGATCCAGGCACGATCGAGGCCATGCTGCAGGCCCTGCGGCGTCGCGGGCCCGATCACGAGGGTCGCTATTTTTCCGGGGCGATCGGTCTTGGCCATCGGCGCCTGTCGGTCATCGATCTCTCGTCGAAGGCCAACCAGCCAATGTTCGATGCCGACACGCAACTCGCGATCGTGTTCAACGGCGCCATCTACAACTACCCGCAGCTGCGTGAGCAGCTGATCGCACTGGGTCACACGTTCCGCTCCCATGGAGATACCGAGGTCATCCTCAAGGCATATGCGCAGTGGGGGCCGTCCAGCGTTGAAAAGCTGGTCGGGATGTTCGCCTTTGCCATCTGGGACGCGCAGGCCCAGGAGCTGTTCCTGGCCCGCGACCGGCTGGGCATCAAGCCGCTCTACTACACGCAGGACAAGGGCTTTTTCCGCTTTGCCTCGAACTCGCAGGCGCTGCTGCGCACCCGCGGGGTGGACACCCGCATCGATGCGTCAGGTCTGCACCACCACCTAAGCCTGCACGGCGTGGTGCCGGCTCCCGGCACGATCCTGCGCGGGCTGAAAAAGCTGGCGCCGGGACACACCCTGCGGGTGCCGGTGCGCGGGGCAGCGAAAACGAAGGCCTACTGGCAGCTGCAGGCCGACTCCGACGGGGGCCATAAAAGTGAGCACGAATGGCAGCAGGCCATTCAGGCCGCGTTGCGCGAGGCCGTGGAAAAGCGCCTGCACGTGGCCGATGTGCCGGTGGGCGTGCTGCTGTCGGGAGGCCTGGACTCCAGCCTGCTGGTAGGTCTTCTGGCCGAGTCCGGGGCAGGCGAGTTGCGCACCTATTCGGTGGGGTTTGAAGACCAGCCTGAGGAGCGCGGCAACGAGTTCGAATACTCGGATGCGGTCGCCAAGCACTTTGGCACGCGCCACCACAAGTTCCTGATCGATAACCGCGAAGTGCTCGAGCGCCTGCCGGAGGCGGTGGAACACATGGCCGAGCCCATGGTGGGCCAGGATGCGATTGCCTTCTACCTGCTGGCCGAGCAGGTCAGCCAGCACATCTCGGTGGTGCAGTCCGGCCAGGGCGCCGATGAGGTCTTCGGCGGCTACTTCTGGTATCCCAGGATGCAGGCCGAGGCCTCGTTCAGTACGGAGAGTTTTGCCAAGCACTACTTTGACCGCAGCCATGCCGAGATGCACGAGGTGCTGCCCCCGGACCTGGTCAGCGAGGATTTCACCTCGACGACCGTGCAACGATTGCTGGAGCGGGCCGGCACGCAGGAGTTTGTGCGCGCCGTGCTGCACATGGATGTCACGACCCTGGTGGTCGATGATCCCGTGAAACGCGTCGACAACATGACCATGGCGCACGGGCTGGAGGCCCGGGTGCCGTTCCTGGATCACGAGCTGGTGGAGCTGGCCATGCAGATGCCGGTGCAATACAAGCTGGCGCAAGGGGGCAAGCACGTCCTCAAGCAGATTGCCCGGGGCCTTTTGCCGGCGCAGGTCATCGACCGCGAAAAGGGGTACTTCCCGGTGCCCGCCCTGAAGTACATCCGCGGCGAATTCGTGGTATTCATGCGCGAGGTGCTGCATTCCGAGGCCTGCCGGCAGCGCGGCCTGTTCCAGGCGGACCATGTCGAGCACCTGCTGGGCGAACCACAGCAGCACATGACCCCGCTTCAGGGCAGCAAGTTATGGCATCTGGCCCTGCTTGAGCTCTGGCTGCAGCGTAATGTGGATACAGCGCTTGCCAGCTAGCCGCCTCACAGTACAATAGAAGGCCACAAGCGAAATGTTTCAGGAGAGTATGGCCATGGATGTGTTGGATCGGATCAAGGAACAGGTGGAGTCAAATCCTGTCATCCTGTATATGAAAGGTACGCCGCAGATGCCTCAATGCGGTTTTTCGAGCCGTACCGCCGAGGCGCTCAAGGCCTGCGGTCACGAGTTCGCCTACGTGAATGTCCTGATGGACCCGGAGATATTCGAAAACCTGCCGCGTTTTGCCGACTGGCCCACGTTCCCGCAACTGTATATCCAGGGCGAACTGGTGGGCGGGTGCGACATCACCCTGGACCTGCACGAGCGCGGTGAACTGCAGAAGTTGGTGACGGCGGCCGCCGGCAGCGACTAGACCGGTTGCCCTGGCAGCTGTTTTTTCAGGCCTGCATTTCCCACCGGTTCATCACCTCGCAGAATATCTCGGCGGTCTTTTCGGCATCGTAGACGGCCGAATGCGCACTGCTGGACTCCCAGTCGAGATTGGCGGCCACGGCAATCCTTGACAGCACGGTCTGGCCATAGGCCAGCGCACCCAGCGTGACCGTGTCGAGGTTGCTGAACGGGTGGAAGGGGTTGTTCTTGATGCCGGTGCGCTCCACGGCGGCCTTGATGAATCCCAGGTCGAAGAAGGCGTTGTGGCCGACCAGGATGGCCCGGGTGCACTGGTTTTCCTGGACGTGCCTGTGGACCGGTACAAAGATCTTCTGCAGGGCCTCCTCTTCGGGCAGTGCGATCCTCAGTGGGTGGAAGGGGTCGATGCCGTTGACCTCCAGCGAGGCGGGGTCCAGGTTGGCGCCTTCGAAGGGCCGCACGTGGGCCGCGATCGTGCGCTGGCAAAAAAACTGCCGCTTCTGGTTCATGCTGACGAGCACGGCGGCCACCTCGAGCAGGGCATCGGTGCTGGCATTGAAGCCGCCGGTTTCCACGTCCACCACCACCGGGCAAAAGCCGCGAAAGCGGTTGGCAAGAGGAACGCAATCCTGGGACGGTGTGTAACTCATCGGTGATTTGTCAAAGCGGGATGCAGCTTTAGGCTATAATTCGCAGGGCGGGTTCGCCCGGTCATTTCATCCACTGTTCAAGCGCATAGTATGTCATCAGTTCGAAAAGTTGTACTTGCCTATTCGGGCGGTCTGGACACCTCGGTCATCCTCAAGTGGCTGGCCGAGTCGTACCAGTGCGAGGTCGTTACGTTTACCGCGGATATCGGCCAGGGCGAGGAAATTGAGCCCGCACGCGCCAAGGCCGAGGCCCTCGGTGTCCGGGAGATCTACGTCGAGGATCTGTGCGAGGAATTCGTGCGCGATTTCGTCTTCCCCATGCTGCGGGCCAATGCCGTGTATGAAGGGGAGTACCTGCTCGGCACCTCGATTGCCCGTCCCCTGATTGCCAAGCGTCTGGTGGAAATTGCCCGCGAGGTGGACGGCGATGCCATTGCGCACGGGGCCACGGGAAAGGGCAACGACCAGGTGCGCTTTGAGCTCGGCGCCTACGCACTGGACCCGGAGATCAAGGTCATCGCACCCTGGCGTGAATGGGACCTGAACTCGCGAGAGAAACTGCTGGAGTATGCCGCCCGACACGACATCCCCATTGAACAAAAACAGGGCCACTCCTCGCCGTATTCCATGGATGCCAACTTGCTGCACGTCTCGTATGAGGGAGGCGGGCTGGAGGATCCCTGGGCGGAGCCAGAGGAGGGCATGTGGCAGTTGACCTGCTCGCCGGCGCAGGCCCCGGACGAGCCCCGCTACGTTGAAATCGGGTTCGAGCAGGGCGATGCGGTCAGCCTGGACGGCGAGCGCCATACCCCATCACAACTGCTGCGCGAACTGAACACCATCGCCGGCATGCACGGCATCGGCCGCCTGGATATCGTCGAGAACCGGTATGTCGGCATGAAGTCGCGCGGCTGTTACGAAACCCCGGGAGGCACGCTCTTGCACAAGGCCCACCGGGCCATGGAGTCCGTGACCCTGGACCGGGAAGTTGCACACCTGAAAGACGAGCTGATGCCCCGCTATGCCGCCCTGGTCTACAACGGTTACTGGTGGAGTCCGGAGCGCTCTGCCATGCAAAAGCTGATCGATGCCACGCAGGCCGAGGTCAGCGGTACGGTGCGTGCCAAACTGTACAAGGGCAGCGTGCAGATCGTCGGGCGAAAATCGGAAACACACAGCCTGTTCGATCCGGGGATTGCCACGTTCGAAGACGATAAAGGTGCTTACAATCAACAGGATGCGGACGGGTTCATAAAATTGAATGCCCTGCGGATGCGAATTATGGCAAAATCCAAGGCTTCACAAAGCTGAAACACTGGATGCACGGGTTGAAACAGGGATGAAGATAGCACCGTGGCGCGCCTGGGCCGTTTTCGTGGGCATGCTGCTGTGCATGAGCGCTGTGGCGGAAGACCCCTGGGAAGGGCTGAATCGCAAGGTATTCGCCTTCAACGAAACCGTGGACGAATTCGTGCTGACCCCGGTGACCCGGGGCTACCAGGCGGTGGCACCGGATCCGGTCGAAACCGGCATCAACAACTTCTTCTCGAACCTTGGCGACATCGGGGTGGCCACCAACAACCTGCTGCAGTTGAAGTTTGCCGAGGCGGGTTCGGACACCGGCCGTGTGCTGGTCAACACGACGCTCGGCCTGCTGGGATGGTTTGATGTGGCCAGTCAACTCGGCCTGACCAAGCACGATGAGGATTTCGGACAGACCCTGGGGTACTGGGGGATCGGTACCGGACCTTACCTGGTGTTGCCGTTCTTAGGCCCCAGCAACCTGCGGGATGCCCCGGGCCGGCTGGCCGACATCACCCTGTGGATGAACAGCTTCCCGGAGCTTTCGGCCACGGAGGAAAGGGCGCTGGTTTCGCTCAATGTCATCAACGAACGCAGCCAGTACCTGAAACTGGAGGAAAGAAGCGAGGGACTCGGTCATGAACGTTACGTTTTCATCCGCGACGCCTACCTGGACAACCGCGAGTTCCTGGTCCGCGATGGACAAGTCCCCCTGGATGACGATCTCTACGAAGAGCTGGATGACGAATAGTGCCGGGTTACACGGATTTTAACTGTCGCACCTCAAGCTGCTATGATCACGGCGTTAGCGCCAAGGACACACCGATATCTGGAGTTTGCGCATGAACAGAAAAGCTCTTGAAATACTGGCAGGCGGTCGCTATCTGCAGGAGGACGTGGTTGCGGACGGCGACGAGCGTGATCCCGAGCTTGAGGCCGGGGTACGCAAGGTGTTGCAACTGCTCGGCGAGAATCCCGGGCGTGACGGCCTGCTCGACACCCCCAAGCGCGTCTCAAGGGCTCTGCATTTCTTGACCAGTGGCTATGAACTCAGCGTCTCTGACGTGGTCAGCGATGCCCTGTTCGAAGAGCAATGCGAGGAGATGGTGATCGTCAAGGACGTGGAATTCTATTCCCTGTGCGAGCACCACATCCTGCCGTTCTACGGCCGTGCGCACATCGGCTACCTGCCCAAGGGGCGCGTCATCGGCCTGAGCAAGATTGCGCGCGTCGTGGACGTGTTCGCGAGGCGTCTGCAGGTACAGGAAAGGCTGACCACGCAGATTGCGAGCGGCCTGCAGGACGTGCTCGATGCACACGGCGTGGCCGTGGTGCTCGAGGCCAGTCACTTTTGCATGATCATGCGCGGCGTACAGAAGCAGAACAGCAAGACGGTCACCAGCTCCATGCTCGGGGCCTTCCGCGATGACTCCCGCTCGCGGGCCGAATTCATGGAACTGATCCGGTAGTACCGCGAACTCACGGGGCCACGGTCCCGCAGACCTGCAATGGCTTACGGCAGGACCCGTTTGAAAGGCTTGACCACCACCTGTTCATAGACCCCGGCTGCAATGTAGGGATCGGCATCGGCCCACGCCTGTGCCGCCTGCAGGGACTCGAATTCAGCCACGATCAGGCTGCCCGTGAAGCCGGCCTCTCCCGGGTCGGGACTGTCCACGGCCGGGTGCGGACCCGCAAGCACCAGGCGGCCCTCGTCTTTCAACGCATCAAGGCGCGCGATATGCTGGTCTCGGACCGACTTTCGCTTGGCTAGACTGTCTGCTACGTCCTGGCTGATAATGGCATAAAACATGATGGCTTATTCAGGGGTGCGGGCCGCTTGGTGTCCTGAAGGACCCGGACCACAAACACATATTTGTTGCGCAAAGGATAGCAGATTAAGCGCTCACCACGTACCCGGAGAGCGTCTTATGCGCGTATAATTGTTATTGAGCCATTGCTTCTTCTTGTATGTCCCAGTATTTCGTCATCCATCCCAAAAGAGCACAGAAACGCCTGATCCAGCGTGCCGTGCAGATCATCGACCAGGGCGGGCTGATCGTGTACCCGACCGACTCCTGCTATGCGCTCGGCTGTCACATCGGCGACAAGCACGCCATGCAGAGGATCCGCAGGATTCGCCAGGTCAATGAGAAGCATCACTTCACCCTGGTATGCCGGGACCTGTCCGAGCTGTCCACCTATGCCATGGTGGACAACAGCGCCTACCGGCTCATGAAGCGTTGTACCCCGGGACCCTACACCTTCTTGCTGAAGGCGACCCACGAGGTGCCGCGCCGCCTGCTGTCCCCCAAGCGCCGGACCATCGGGCTGAGGGTGCCCGACCATGCGGTGGCCCTGCAGCTGTGTGAAGAGCTCGGCGGGCCCCTGATGAGCAGCACGCTGATCCTGCCCGGCGATGCCGAACCCATGTCGGACCCGCAGACCATGCGCGAGCGCCTGGAGCATGAGGTGGACTGGTGATCGATGGTGGTTATTGCGGCGTGAAGGCAACAACCGTCATCAACCTGACCACGGAAAGCCCCACCATTGAACGGCAGGGGAAAGGGGATACCGGCTGGCTGGTGGATGCCGCGTAATGCAACTTGCCTGCGATGCGGCGTATAATAAACGCTCGCCGATGAATGTCATGCAAACCATTGCCATCTGGGCCATCCCGGTCCTGCTGGCTATCACGCTACATGAAGTCGCGCATGGCTGGGTTGCCAAGCAGTACGGCGATCCCACGGCGGCCATCCTCGGTCGCCTGAGCCTGAATCCCTTGCGACACATTGATCCCCTGGGCACGGTTCTGGTACCGATCGTTCTGGTCGTGCTGGTGGGGTTTGGTTTCGGTTGGGCCAAGCCCGTTCCGGTGAATTTCGCACAGTTGCGCAACCCCAAGCGGGACATGATCTGGGTGGCCGCGGCGGGCCCTGCCGCCAACGTGGTGATGGCCCTGGGCTGGGCCCTGGTCATGAAGCTGGGCCTCCTGATGCTGGACCACTCGCAATGGGTTGCTGCGCCGCTGATCCTGGCCGGGCAGGCGGGGATCATCATCAATCTGGTGCTCTGCCTGGTCAACCTGATTCCCATCCCGCCGCTGGATGGCGGGCGGATCCTGGCAGGGCTGGCGCCTGCGCGTTTTCTGCCGGCGCTTGAGAAAGTGGAACCCCTGGGGATGCTGATCGTGTTTGCGCTGCTGGCCCTCGGGGGCCTGTCGTTCATCCTGCATCCGCTGCTGCAGTTTTTCTCCTCTGTCATCGGCAGACTGTTCGGAATCCCCGTCTGAAGCCGATGGACCCGAACTCCTCGCAAAGCCAGCGCGTGCTTTCAGGCATGCGACCCACCGGGGCACTGCACCTCGGGCACCTGCATGGCGTGCTCTACAACTGGCTCAAGCTGCAGCACACGCACGAGTGCTTTTTCTTTGTCGCCGACTGGCACGCGCTGACCACCGAGTACGACAATACCCGCGTCATCTCCCAAAGCGTGATGGACATGGTGGTGGACTGGCTCGCGGTGGGCGTCAATCCGAATGCGGCCACCCTGTTCGTTCAGTCGCACATCCCGGAACATGCAGAACTGCATTTGCTGTTGTCGATGATCACGCCGCTGGGCTGGCTGGAGCGTGTGCCGACCTACAAGGACCAGCAGGACAAGCTCAAGGAGAAGGACCTGGCGACCTATGGGTTTCTGGGCTACCCGCTTTTACAGAGTGCGGATATTCTGGTATACAAGGCAAGTCATGTGCCCGTTGGTGAAGACCAGGTGGCGCATGTCGAGCTGACTCGCGAGGTGGCACGGAGGTTCAATTTCCTGTATGGGAAAACACCGGATTTCGAGGAGAGGGCGAAGCTTGCCATTGCCAAGATCGGCAAGAAGAATGCCAAGCTGTACCGCCAGTACCGCAAACGCTACCAGGAACAGGGAGACCAGGAGTCCTTGGAGATAGCGCACGCCTTGCTGCAGAGTCAGCAGAATATCTCGATTCGTGACCGGGAATGCCTGTTCGGCTACCTGCGAGGCGAAGGGAAAACCATCCTGCCCGAACCCCAGCCCCTGCTGGCCAAGACCCTGAAGATGACCGGCCTGGACGGGCAGAAGATGTCCAAGTCCTACCAGAACACCATTTCCCTGCGCGAAGAGGCGGCCGTCGCCGAAAAGAAAATACGCACCATGCCGACCGACCCGTCCCGCGTGAAGCGCACCGACCCGGGCGAGCCGCAAAAGTGTCCGGTCTGGCAACTGCACAAGATCTACTCCTCCGACGAGGTCCAGCACTGGGTACAGGAAGGCTGTCGCAGTGCCGGCATCGGCTGCATCGAATGCAAGCAGCCGGTCATCGATGCCGTCGAGTCCGAGCTCAAGCCGATCCGTGAGCGGGCCCTCGAATACCAGCAGGATGCGTCCACCGTGCGCGGTATCATCCGGGAAGGCTGTGACAAGGCACGGGATGTGGCGCGTGCCACCCTGGACGATGTCCGCGAGGCCATCGGCATGGCCCACGGATAGCATTATCATGAGAAAGGCCGACTCCCAGTCACCGGACCACCCGCAGGCGGAGCTGCCGTTTGCCGTCGTCAAGGGCGAGCCGATCACGGTTCCCCCCGAAGACCTGTACATTCCTCCCGATGCCCTGGAAATCTTCCTGGATGCCTTCGAGGGCCCGCTGGATTTGTTGCTGTACCTGATCAAGCGTCAGAACCTGGACATCGTGGGCCTGCCCATCCTTCAGATCACGCAGCAGTACATGGAATACATCGGCCTCATGAAGGAGTTGCGCCTGGAGCTTGCCGCCGAGTACCTGGTGATGGCCGCCATGCTGGCGGAGATCAAGTCACGCATGTTGCTGCCCCAGCCGTCGGTCGAGGAGGACGAGGAGGATCCGCGTTCTGAGCTGATCCGCAGGCTGCAGGAATACGAGAGGTTCAAGCAGGCCTCGGAACAGATCGATGCGCTGCCGCGCATGCACCGGGATACGTTCGGAGTGTCCGTCATCCAGTCCGAACACAACCTCGAGCGACCGCGCCCGGACGTGGACTTCAAGGAATTGCTGTTCGCCTTCCAGGAAGTCATGCAGCGGGCGCAGATGTTTGCCAGCCATCACATCGAGCGCGAGCGCCTGTCCGTGAGGGAACGCATGTCCAGCATACTGAGCATGCTGGGCGTGGAGGACTTTGTCGAGTTTCCCCGGCTGTTCGATCCGCAGGAAGGGCGCGGTGCGGTCATCGTGACGTTCCTGGCGCTGCTGGAACTGCTGAAAAACCATGCCATTGAACTGGTCCAGTCCAAGCCCTTCGCGCCCATCTATGTCAAGCCGGCGGTCAAGGGCCCCGTGGAGGAGCACAGCGATGAATGATACCGAAGTCAAACGAGTCATCGAGGCGGCCCTGATGGCCGCGGATGGCGCACTGAGCATCGACCGGCTGATGCGCCTGTTCGAGCAGGACACAGACCAGCCGGCCCGGGCGCAGGTGAGGGCGGCCATTGCCGACCTGCAGCGCGACTGCGAGGGCCGGGGCGTTGAGCTTCGCAAGGTCGCCAGCGGCTGGCGTTACCAGACCCGCGCCGACGTGCAGCCCTGGGTTGCGCGCCTGTGGCAGGAGAAGCCTCCGCGCTATTCAAGGGCCCTGCTTGAGACCCTGTCGCTGATCGTGTACCGCCAGCCGATCACGCGTGGAGAGATCGAGGAAGTGCGCGGGGTCAGCGTCAGCAGCAACATCATCAAGACCCTGCTTGAGCGCGAATGGGTACGCGTGGTGGGCCACAAGGAAGTTCCCGGTCGCCCGGCCCTGTACGGCAGCACCCAGCAGTTCCTCGATTATTTCAACCTGAAGTCGCTGGAAGAGATGCCAAGCCTCGCCGAGCTTAAGGACCTGGACCTGGCGCATCCGGAACTGGATTTGCCGCAGCCGCAAAAAGACGAGAAATCCCCCTTGCGCGTGGTAGCGGACTCCGGGGACCTGGTGGAGGCCCAGCAAACCCGTCATTGACTTCACACCCCGGGCGCCGGTCCTGGCCCCCGGCATGCCCCGGTGGCCTCACCAGGAGTAGCGCAGGTGTCACAACGGATTCAAAAGCGACTGGCCCACCTGGGGATTGCCTCGCGCCGGCAGATTGAAAGCTGGATTGCATCGGGCGATGTGCTGGTCAATGGCAGGCGTTGCCTGCCGGGGCAGCACGTCCAGGGCGATGAACGGATCCTGGTGTGCGGTACCCCGGTGGACCTGCACGCGCGCGTCCCCACCCGGGTCCTCCTGTACCACAAGCCGGTCGGTGAAATCGTCACCCGCAGCGACACGCAACAGCGCACCACGGTTTTCGAGCGATTGCCGCCCCTGCAATCGGGCCGCTGGGTCGCGGTGGGTCGCCTGGACCTCAACACCTCGGGCCTGTTGCTGCTGAGTACCGATGGTGCGCTGGCACATGCGTTGATGCACCCCGGCAGCGGCCTGGAGCGTGAATACCGCGTGCGAGTCCACGGAACGATCACGGAGGAAATGGTGTCCGGGCTGCGCTTGGGTGTGGAACTCGAGGACGGCACAGCCCGGATGGACGTGCTGGATGTGCAGGCATCCACGGGGGCCAACACCTGGTGTCGGGCCGTGCTGCAAGAAGGGCGAAACCGCATAGTGCGCAGGCTGTGGGAGTCACAGGGACTGGAAGTCAGCCGCCTGGTCAGGGTCCGGTTCGGCCCGCTCCGTTTGCCGGGTACGCTTCGGGCCGGCACATCGCTTGAGTTGTCGCCCGCCGAGGTCGGGCAACTGTATCGCGCCATCGGCAAAAGTCCAGGCCATGCGCAAGGCCACCAACCCTGACCGGCGTGCACGAGGGCGGTGGGCTGTGCGGGCCCATGCGGCGTTGCTTGAGCAACACGGTCCTCAGGACTGGTGGCCGGCCGAGGACAGGTTTGAAGTCATGGTCGGGGCCATCCTCACGCAAAATACGGCCTGGACGAACGTCGAGAAGGCTATCGCAAACCTGAAGGGAGCCGACATGCTGCGCGCCGATGCCATCGTGCAGGCCACTCCAGACGTGCTGGCCCAGCTGATCCGCCCGTCCGGTTATTTCAATGTGAAGGCCAGGCGGCTTGCGTGCTTTTGTGACTGGTATGTACGTGCGGGCGGCTACCAAAAGCTGCGTTACTGGTCCACGCAGCGTTTGCGAAAGGCCCTGCTGGGCGTGCACGGGGTGGGTCCGGAGACCGCCGATGACATACTGCTGTACGCCTTTCACCGGCCGGTGTTCGTGGTCGATGCCTACACGCGCAGGATCTTTACCCGCCTGGGGACCATCCGTGGGGATGAGGCGTACGAGGAGCTTCGCGCGGCCTTCGAACACCAGTTTGCCGGGCGCACCGGGAGCTTTGCACAGCTCCACGCCCTGATCGTTCGCCATGGCAAGGACGTCTGCCGGCCTGCACCGAGGTGCGAGGCCTGCTGCCTGAATGCGACCTGCCGGTTTTACCGGCACCGGCATCAGCCTGTGTAGTCGGGATTCACCTTGTAGTTGGTACCTGTGGTGCCGCGGCTGTCCGGTCCGATGAAGTACAGGTAGGGGGCGGTGATGTCTTGCGGCTGCGCGTAGGATTTCGGGTCAACCCCGGGGAAATGCGCGATCCTGAGCTTGGTGGACACCGGGGCCGGGTCCACGCCGTTCACGCGAATGGGTTTGTCGCCGTCAAGTTCGTGCGCCAGCACCTCCATCAGCCCCTGCAATGCAGACTTGGCCACGGCATAGGCCCCCCAGTACGCACTGGTACAGGCGTGGTTGGAAAACACGATGCTGGGGTCTGTCGAGGCCTCGAGCAGCGGAAGGCAGCAGCGAACCAGCAGGAATGCTGCATGCTGGTTGATTGTCACGGTGCGAAGCCAGGTGTCCAGCGGGTAATTCCTCACACCCTGCAGGGCCGCAATGTAGCCTGCGTTGATCACCAGCGAATCCAGCGGGCTGTCCTGCTTGTCCAGGAATTCCGTAAAGCGCAAATAATCGATTTCACCTGAGCGCGCGTGGTCCATCGCATAGTGCAGGTGGGCCGGGCCGGAGTCCCGGGTCAGCTGCTGGCGCAGCTTCTCCAGTTTGCGCTCGTCTCTGGACATCAGCACGAGCCGGGCCCCGTGTTCGGCGCAAGCCGATGCGAGCGCCTGGCCGATGCCACCAGTGGCTCCGGTGATGAGCACCAGGCGACCTTCAAGGCTGCCCGCATCCATGCGGTAATCGTTAAGCTGCAGGTTCAAGAGAGGTGAAGTCCAGGTGGCCCCTAGGCATGGTCGGCCTTGTCTTTTATGCGTGCAGACGATTCGACCATTTTCAGCTCGGGAATCTCTTTTTTCTTCTCGATTCCAAGCTCATCGAACTTTCGTGCTCCCGGCAGCACCTGCCGGTCCAGCGAGCCGGTCGCCTTGTTGAACTGCTCCACACTGGCATCCAGGTTCTTGCCCAGTTTCTGCAGGTGTTCCACGAAAGTGGCCAGGCGTTTATACAATTCCTCGCCCAGTGTCCTGATCTCCTCGGCGTTTTTCGCAACCGACTGCTGGCGCCATCCGAAGGCGACCGCGCGAAGCAGGGCGATGATGCTGGTGGGAGTGGCGAGGATCACCTTGTTGGACAGTGCATCTTCGAGCAGTTGCGGATCCAGTTCGAGGGCCGCGGCGAGGAACTGCTCCCCGGGGATGAACAGCACGATAAAGTCCGGGGAATGGCTGAACTGGTTCCAGTAGGCCTTGCTGGCCAGCTCTCGCATGCGCTCTCGCACATGGCGCGCATGCCGGTGCAGCAACTCCTCCCGCTCTTTGCTGTCCCGGGTCTGGACCGCGCTCAGGTAGGCGTCCAGCGGTGTTTTCGCATCCACGATCAATTCCCTTTGGTCCGGCATTCGAACCACCATGTCCGGGCGCATGCGGCGGTCATCTTCATCGCCTGACTGCTGTTCGTAGAAGTCGCAGTAGCTCACCATGCCCGCGAGCTCGGCAATGCGCCTGAGCGTCAACTCACCCCACTGTCCGCGCACCTCGGGACGTCGCAGGGCCTGCACCAGGTTCTGGGTCTCTGTGCGCAGTTCGCTCTGGGATTCGTTGATCAGCTTGAGATGCTCAGTCAGCGAGCCGTACGACTCCTTGCGTTCCTTCTCGATCGCCCGGATTTGGGATTCCGTCTGTTTCAGGGCCTCGTTGATGGGCGCCAGCAGGGTTTCAATGGCCTTTTCCTTCTTCTCGAGACTGGCTTCCGCCTGGATCTGGTATTGCGAGAGCTTCTCCTTGGCCAGCCTGAGAAAATTCTCGTTGTTGGACTGCAGGGCCTGCTGTGACAGGCTCGTGAAGGTTTGTTGCAATTGCAGGCTGACCGCCTCGATGCTTTCCAGCTTCTCGGCATGGCGCTCTTTTTCAAGTTCGAGCTGCATGCGAAGGCGCTGCATCTCGGCTTCGATGGCATCCAGGGCCTTGCGCTTTCGAAGGTGCACCAGCCATGCGCCGAGCGCTGCGCCGAGCACGAACAGGGAGGCACCGAGCAGGACCAGCAAGCCGGGATGTTGGAGGTCTGTAACGGGCATGACGGCAGGCATCAGCCGTTCAGGCTCAGCCAGTCCTTCAGTTCCAGCGCCGCCTCGAGCACCACATCCGCGCCCCAGGCATGCGGGTCCTGGTGGTCCTGGATGTAGCCGTAGGCCGCCACCGCCGTTTTCATTCTGGCCGCCTTGCCGGCCTGGATGTCGCGCGGGTCATCCCCCATGTAGAGACATTTGGCCGGATCGACCTGCAGCAGGTCCGCGGCTGCCGAGAGTGGCTCGGGGCGGGGCTTTCTCTCCGGCAGCGAGTCCCCGCTGATGGTGCAGCTTGCCCTTGGGGTGAGCTGCAGTTTCTCGACCAACGGCTCGGTCAGCCAGCCCGGCTTGTTGGTCACGATGCCCCAGGGCAGCCCGGCCTCGTCCAGGTGGTCGAGCAGCGCCAGCACGCCCGGGAACAGGCGCGTCTTGTCATGCAGGCGGCGGGCATAGATCTGCAGGAACTCATCGCGAAGCTGCAGCGTCTCGTCGGCGTCCAGGGTACCGTTGTAGCCGAGCTTGATCAGCGCGAGACCTCCCCGCGAGGTGTGTTTTCGCACCTCCTGGTAGTCCAGCGTTTGCCGGCCGTGGCGCATCAGCAGTTCATTCAGGGAATCGCTCATGTCCGGGGCCGTATCGGCCAGGGTCCCGTCAAGGTCGAAAAGGACCGCACGCACCTGGGATGGACTGGGCATGTGGAAAGGCTAGGCGGACCTGCAGGCATGCACCAGGTAGTTGGTGCCCAGGTCATCGGACAGGCGATAGGTCTTGTTCAGCAGGTTGTAACTCATCCCCCGGATCTCCTGCGCATACATGCCGGCACGGCGAATCCAGCGGTCGAGTTCGCCCGGGCGGATCAGTTTCTCGTATTCGTGCGTGCCCCGGGGCACCATCTGCATGACGTATTCGCCGCCCACGATCATGACCAGCAGAGCCCTGAGGTTGCGGTTGATCGTGGAGAAGAACACATCGCCACCCGGTTTGACCAGTTGCGCACTGGCCTCGACGATGGATGACGGGTCCGGCACATGCTCGAGCATTTCCAGGCAGGTGACCACATCAAACGATGCCGGCTCCTGCTCGGCCAGTGCCTCGGCTGCGATCGACTGGTATTCGATCTCAAGCCCCTGTTCGCTTGCATGCGCGCGGGCTACGGCCAGGGAGGCCTCGCCCAGGTCGATCGCCTTGACCTCGGCCCCTCGCCGGGCCAGGCCTTCTGCCAGGATGCCGCCGCCACAGCCGATGTCCAGCACCTTCTTGCCGGCCAGCTCCGCGCGGTCCTCAATAAAGTCCAGGCGCAGGGGATTGATGTCATGCAGGGCCTTGAACGCCCCGTCCCTGTCCCACCAGCGCTGTGCCAGCGCTTCGAATTTCGCCAGTTCGCTTTCGTCAAGATTCGAGGGTGTAGACAGCATGCTTTTATGCTCGGGGATCCTACGGGTGGAAGGCATCGGGTTGCGGTTGCCTATAGTGTAACGCGATACATCAGTGGATGTTTTTGCCGTTCGAGATTTTTTTGTTCCAGTCCCGGGTTTCGGCCAGGATGCGCTCGGCATCCAGGGTCTGCAGCTGCCACTCGTGCAACAGCAGCTGGCCTTCCACCCAGACATCACATACCTGCGACCGTTGCGTGGCATAGACCGCATGCGCCACCGGGTCATACAGCGGCTGGGCCTCGATCCGTTCGATGTCGATGACCGTGATGTCTGCGGCCTTGCCGATTTCCAGTGAACCGGTCCTGTCGTCGATCCCCAGGGCTTTTGCGGCATTGATCGTGGCACATCGCAGGGCAGTGTGGGCCGGCAGGGCTTCGGCATCGCCTGCCACGCCCTTGGCCAGCAGGGCTGCGGTTTGCATTTCTCCCAGGAGGTCCAGGTCGTCATTGCTCGAGCAGCTGTCGGTGCCGATGGCGACGTTCACCTCAGCATCGAGCAGTTTTTGCACCGGGCAGAAGCCGCTGGCCAGTTTCAGGTTTGACTGCGGACAGTGCACGACGCTGGCCCCGGCCTCGGCCAGCAACCCGATTTCCTCGTCTTGCAGTTGCGTCATGTGCACGGCCACCAGCCGGTCGTTGACCAACCCGAGATCGTGCAGGCGCTGCAGGGGTCGGCACTGGTGCTGCTCCAGGCTCATCGAGATTTCGTTTTCGGTTTCATGCAGATGGATGTGGATCGGCAAGCCGTGCTCGTGGGCCAGCTCGGCGATGCGTTTCAGCGGGCCATCGGAGACCGTGTAGGGGGCGTGCGGGGCCAGCGTGCACTGCACCCGGGAAGGGGTGCTGTGACGGTGATACAGCTCCAGTCCCTTGTCCAGGTACTCGCCGGCATCCTTCGCGTAGGTGGTGGGAAAGTCCAGCACGATCATGCCCAGGTGCGCGCGCATGCCGGACTGCCTCACTTCTTCTGCCGCGATCTCGGCAAAGAAGTACATGTCGTTGAAGCAGGTGATACCGCCGCGGATCATCTCGGCGATGGCCAGCCGCGTGCCCAGCCGAACAAAGTCTTCGTTGACCCATTTTTTCTCGGCGGGCCAGATGTGCTCGTTGAGCCATTCCATCAGGGGCAGGTCGCTGGCCATGCCGCGAAACAGGGACATGCCGGCATGGGTGTGCGCGTTGATGAGCCCGGGTATGACAAGGTGATGATCGTACGTATATGATGCATCGGATGAGTACCGGCTCTTTGCGGCAGCGCTCGGCAGGATGTCGACGATGCCTCCTTCATGCACCGCAATCGCAGTATCGTCCAGCATCTGCCCATGGTCATCGACGGGGATGACATGCTTTCCGTGAATCAGGGTGTCTACGTGTTTCATTGCGCGTCCTGCGGGTCGGGGCGTGGCTTCATCGGGGAACGGCCCACGCATTATGCTATGGCATCTGCCGCACAGGCAATACGGCTAGGGCGCCCGTACCACCGTGATCACCAGGCAGCATGGCCTCGCTAGCCGATCGGGCCATCCGCTGGCACGAGGACCGTCTGGTACTGCTGGATCAGAGGGCGTTGCCGAATGAGGCCCGGTTCGTTGAATGCACCCGGGTCGGCGAAGCGGTGGATGCCATTCGCGAGATGGTGGTGCGCGGGGCACCGGCTATCGGCGTGTGTGCGGCCTACGCGGTGGTGCTTGCGGCACGCGAACATTTTGCAGCCTCCCCCGACGACTGGATCGAGCACATGGAGGCGGACCTGCAGGCGCTGGCGCGGGCGCGCCCCACGGCCGTCAACCTGAAATGGGCCATCACGCGCATGCGCGAGGTCATGCAACGCACGGGTGCGGGGGATCCCGAACCCGTATTACTGGAGGCGGCCCGCAAGCTGCACCTCGAAGACGTGCAGGCGAACCGCGCACTGGGCGAGCACGGCGCCTCGCTGCTCAAGGACGATGCGGTGGTGCTGACCCACTGCAATGCAGGCGCCCTGGCCACAGGAGGCTATGGCACCGCCCTGGGGGTCATTCGCAGCGCGCATTCGCAACGCAAGATCAAGACCGTGTACGCCGATGAAACCCGGCCCTGGTTTCAGGGGGCCCGGTTGACGGCCTGGGAGTTGCTGCAGGACGACATCCCGGTCACGGTAATCTGTGACAGCGCCGCAGCCAGTCTGATGCGCGAGCAACAGCCGGCCTGGGTCATCGTGGGCGCGGACCGCGTGGCACGAAACGGGGATGTGGCCAACAAGATCGGCACCTATGCCCTGGCCGTGATGGCCCGCGAGCATGGCGTGGGCTTCATGGTGGCCGCCCCCACCAGCAGCATCGATCTCGAGGCAGATACCGGGGCTGCGATCGAGATCGAGGAGCGCTCACAGCACGAGCTGACGGAATATCACGAGGTGACGTTGGCCCCGGCGGAGGCCGGGGTCTGGAACCCGGTATTCGATATCACGCCTGCCGGGCTCGTGACAGCGCTGGTCACGGAAAAAGGGGTGGTGCACGCACCCTGCGAGGAGAAAATCCTGGCCCTGCTGCAGGACTGAGCTAAAAATCTCTTTTTTCTTCTGGCTGCGGAAAATAACGCACGCGTAAAATTCCAAATTTAGCTTCCAAGGCATTTTTATTTCGTTTTGGATGCCTTTTTCTCAACGCTACTGTTCGGGACGTGTGTTATACTTTAGGGCCTGAAAATGAGTATTAAGTCCCTCCCCGCGTTTCGCTAATGGCTGTCATCGCCAAAGAAGTCCTTTCCGTCAATCTTGAGGACGAGATGCGCCAGTCGTATCTCGATTACGCCATGAGCGTGATCGTCGGGCGCGCCCTGCCGGATGTGCGAGACGGCCTCAAGCCGGTGCACCGCCGGGCCCTGCACGCCATGAACGAACTGGGCAACGACTGGAACAAGCCGTACAAGAAATCCGCGCGGGTCGTGGGCGATGTCATCGGCAAGTACCACCCGCATGGGGAGTCGGCCGTGTACGACACCCTGGTGCGCATGGCGCAGCCGTTTTCCATGCGCTACATGCTGATCGACGGACAGGGCAATTTCGGTTCGGTGGACGGCGATGCGCCGGCCGCCATGCGCTACACCGAGGTGCGCATGGCGAGAATCACCCACGAGATCCTGGCCGACCTGGACAAGGAAACGGTCGATTTTGCATCCAATTACGACAACTCCGAATCCGAGCCGACAGTGTTGCCCACCCGGATTCCCAACCTGCTGGTCAACGGCTCCTCGGGAATCGCTGTGGGGATGGCGACCAACATCCCGCCACACAACCTGACCGAAGTGATCAACGCCTGCATCGCCATGATCGAGAATCCCGCCATGGACGTCCTGGAACTGATGCAGCACCTGCCCGGACCGGACTTTCCGACGGCGGCCGTCATCAACGGTCGGGAAGGCATCCATGAGGCCTACAGCACGGGGCGCGGTCGCGTGCACATGCGTGCGCGGACCCACATCGAGGAGGATGCCAAGAGCGGTCGCGAGCGTATCGTGGTCACCGAGCTTCCGTACCAGGTGAACAAGGCCAACCTGATCATCAAGATCGCCGACCTGGTCAAGGAGAAGCGCCTGGAAGGTATTGCTGCCAACGGCCTTCGGGATGAGTCGGACAAGGACGGCATGCGCATCGTCATCGAACTGCGCCGCGACGAGGTCAGCGGGGTCATCCTGAACAACCTGTTCAAGCACACGCCCATGCAAAGCGTGTTCAGCATGAACATGGTGGCCCTGGTGGACGGCCAGCCCAGGCTGCTCAACCTCAGGCAGATCCTGCAGGTGTTCATCCGCCACCGCCGCGATGTCGTTACCCGCCGCACCATATTCGAACTGCGCAAGGCACGCGAACGGGCCCACATTCTCGAAGGCCTGGCCGTGGCCCTGACCAACATCGACGAGATTATCGCGCTTATCAAGGGTTCCGCCAGCCCGGCCATCGCCAAGGACGAGTTGATCGCCAGGGCCTGGAAGCCCGGCGAGGTCACCCGCATGCTGGAGCGCACCGGGGCCGATGTTTCACGCCCGGAGGGGCTGGAGGAAGAATACGGGATGCAGGGCGAAGAGTACCGCCTGTCACCGGCCCAGGCCCAGGCTATCCTGGATTTGCGCCTGCACCGTCTCACCAGCCTGGAGCAGGACAAGATCGTCAAGGACTACGGCGACCTGCTCGACAAGATCAGCGACCTGCTGGATATCCTGCGCGATCCGGAAAAGCTCATGCAGGTCATCCGCGAAGAGCTGGAGACCGTCCGTGAGCAGTACGGGGATGCACGGCGCACGGAAATATCCGAAGAGCGGGTCGATCTCACCCTGGAGGACCTGATCCAGGACGAGGGCGTAGTGGTGACACTGTCCCACGGAGGCTACGCCAAGTCCCAGCCCCTGGACACCTACAACCCCCAGCACCGTGGAGGCAAGGGGAAGGCTGCCACCTCGGTGAAAGCCGAGGATTTCGTCGACCAGCTGTTCGTCGCCAACACCCACGACACCATCCTGTGCTTTTCCAGCCACGGCAAGGTCTACTGGCTCAAGGTCTACGAGTTGCCGCAGGCCAGTCGCACGGCGCGCGGCAAGCCGATCGTCAATCTCCTGCCGCTTGGAGAAGGCGAGCGGATCAATGCCGTGCTGCCCGTCAAGGAATACAGCGAGGATGCCTACGTGGTGATGGCTGCAAGCAGCGGCACGATCAAGAAGACCCGCCTGACGGCATTTTCCAGACCCCGCGCAGGGGGCATCATCGCAGTGAACTTGCGGGATGAGGATTACCTGATCGGCGTGGTCATGACACACGGCGACACCGACCTCTTGATGGTCAGCGATGCGGGCAAGGCGATTCGCTTCAATGAAAAGAATGTCACAGCCACCGGGCGCACCAGCCGGGGAGTGCGCGGCATGCGCCTGGACGAAGGACAAAAGGTCATCAGCCTGCTGGTGGTTCGCCCGGACATGGAGGCCACGGACATCCTGGTGGCCACCGAAAACGGCTACGGCAAACGCACCCGGATCGAGGACTATCCAGTGCGAAGCCGCGCCGGCAAGGGCGTGATCACCATCCAGACCGGAGAACGCAACGGCAAGGTGGTCGGAGCCATGCCAGTCTCCAGCGAAGATGAAATCATGTTGATCACTGACAACGGCACACTGGTGCGCACCCCGGTCGAGGGCGTGTCCAAGACCGGCCGCAACACGCAGGGGGTGCGCCTGATTCGCCTGTCCGAAGAGGAAAAGCTGGTCGAGGTCGAAAGAATCGAGAAGTTGGACGACCCGGATTGACGGCCCACCCACGGGCCTGAACGCATTCCATGCAGGAAGTCTTTTATTTTGGTTCCGGTCCTGCGGCCTTGCCACGGGCGGTGCTGGAAAAAATCCGCCACGAGCTGCTGGACTACAGGGGCACCGGACTTTCCGTGCTCGAACTGCCGCATCGCAGCGATGCGTTTTTCGAGATCCGCGACCAAGCCGTGCAGGGGCTGCGTGAGCTGTTGCAGATCCCGCAGGAGTACGCGGTGCTGTTCATGCACGGCGGGGCCACCAGCCAGTTCTCCATGGTGCCCCTGAATTTCCTCGGGCCCGGGCGTTTCGCAGACTACCTGTGCACGGGCTTCTGGTCTTCGAGGGCCTGTGCCGAGGCCGCGCGCTTTGCCGAGGTGCGCAAGGTCCAGGCCTTGCGCGAGGGCGAGTCGCTGAGCATCGCACCCGGGCATGAATGGGACCTGGACCCGCAAGCCGCCTACCTGCATTTCTGTGACAACGAGACCATCCAGGGGATTGCATTTCCCGGGGTTCCGGAGGCGCCCCAGGGGGCGCTGGTGTGCGACATGACCTCGTCCCTGCTCATGCACCCCGTGGAGATTCCAAAATTTTCGCTCATCTATGCCAGCACCCAGAAAAACCTGGGCATCGCGGGGCTTAGCGTGGTGATCATCCGAAAGGATCTGCTTGAGCAAGTGAATGAGCCGGTCCCGCGCCTGTACGATTACCGGCGCTATGTCCGGGAGGACTCCGTGGTGAATACCCTCCCGGTGTTTGCCATCTATGTCCTGCGCGAGGTGCTGGACTGGGTGCGAGAGCAGGGCGGTCTGCCTGCCCTGCACCAAAGGAGCTTGGCGCGATCGGCACAGCTGTACCGGGTACTCGATGAAAGCCGGCTGTATGAAAACCGGGTCGCCCCCGGGTTTCGCTCAAGCATCAACATCCCCTTTGCGATTCGCGATGCCGGTACCTTGGAAGACTTTTTGCGCCAGGCGGAGCAGCGCCAGTTGCTCGGCTTGCAGGGTCATCGGAGTGCGGGCGGTGTCCGGGTGAGCCTGTACAACGCGATGCCCGATGCGGGTGTTGATCGCCTGACAGAATTCATGTCCGAGTTTGAAGCCAGGCAGCAGCACATTTGAACGTTCACAAACCCGTCGCTTGTTGTACCATATCCCCCCG
The DNA here is from genome assembly GCA_965205685.1 of Gammaproteobacteria bacterium. GTDB lineage: Bacteria > Pseudomonadota > Gammaproteobacteria > UBA4575 > UBA4575 > WTFY01. Next base: position 659,593 of record OZ242174.1, read on the forward strand.
CCAGGCACTCCTGGGCAGTCGGGAGCGGGCCTGTTTCATGTGCCGGTAAATCAGGGACGAGGTGTAGGAAAATTCGATGATTGCAATTGAACAGGTGCTGGAGGTGCTGGCGGAATCCTTGCCCCTGCCGGAGAGCACCTATGAGATGGGAGAACAGGCGCCGCTTCTGGGCACCATCCCGGAACTGGACTCGATGGCCATCACCGGCATCATCGCCGCACTAGAGAAAAGCTTTGACATCGTGTTCGATGAAGACGACCTGGATGCCAAGGCATTTCAAACTGTAGGCACGCTGCGCGACCTAATCGCATCGAAAATGGAAAACCGGGCCTGAAGCTTGTCGGCCCCGCCCTCGATCCTGTAGTCCACATACCCGTACCTCACACCAGAATTTCACGGGGCCTGGGATGGCTCAGGAATTCCAGCGGGCTGGCACTGTAGCCGTACGCTCCGGACTGGAACACCACGAGCAGGTCGCCAATTTCAGCTTTCGGCAAATCCATGTCCTTGGCCAGCACGTCCAGTGGGGTGCACAGCGGCCCGACAACGGTGACCGTCTCGGTGTGTTCGCCCAGCCTGTTCCCAATGGTGATTGGGTAGTTTCTGCGAAGGGCCTGACCGAAGTTGCCGCTGGCGGCGAGGTGGTGGTGCAGCCCGCCGTCGGTCACCAGGTAGGTAGTGCCCCTGGAAACCTTGCGGTCCGTGATCCGGGCCATGTACAACCCAGCCTCACCCACCAGGTAGCGGCCGAGCTCAAGAATGATTTGTGTCTCGGCAAAGGTTTCCCGGTATTCAGTGAGCAACCCCTCCAGATGTTCCATCACCGGGGCTACTTCAAGCGGAGCATCGCCCGGGAAATAAGGAATGCCGAAGCCACCGCCGATGTTCAGGGTCTGCACGGGCACTTGGGCATGGTCTGCAAGCTGTTTGGCCAGTGCAAAGGTTTTCCTGTGAGCCTCGATGAGAGTGTTGGCCTGCAGGACCTGCGAGCCGCTGAAAATATGAAAGCCTCTGAACTCGACAGCGGATGCAGACATTTTCTCCAGCAACTCCGGTGCGGCCTCCGCATCCACGCCGAACGGCTGGGGCCCACCCGAGGTCTTGATGCCGGAGGCCCGCAGTTCGAAATCCGGGTTGATGCGCAAGGCCACGCGAGCCACCTGCCCGGTTTCCTCGCAAAGGCTCAGGATGCGGGTGAACTCAACTTCCGATTCGACGTTCAGGGTAATGTCGGCGGCGATCGCGGCCTTCAATTCCTGCATAGATTTTCCGGGTCCGGCAAAGCTGATGTTTTCTGCCCGGATGCCGCTTTGCAGGGCCGCCTTGAGTTCATTTCCTGAGGAGACATCCAGTCCATGCACCTGTTCGGCCACACAGTCGATCACCTCCTGCATCGGGTTGGCCTTGACCGCATAGTGCAGGCTCACGCGTGCAGGCAGTACTGCCTTCAGGGCTGTAATGCGATCGCGGATCGCTTGCTTGCTGTAGACATACAGCGGTGTGGACCCGCATTGCCCGGCGATGTCCATCAAGGTTTGATCGGCGACCACCAGGTGTGGTCCTTCCCGGTCAAAGAGCTTCTTCGGCCAGTAGTGTTGCAGTGGCGGGCGGTTCATGCCATCACGCTCGCCTGGTACTGGTTGGCCAGTCGCTTGCGGTCGAACTTGCCATTGTCGTTGCAGGGGATCGCGTCCGTCCAGACGTAGTGCTCCGGCACCATGTACAGCGGCAGGACATCCTTCAGGTACAGGTCCAGCTCAGCTTCTGCCTGTTCAGGCTCCTGGTCGGTGGTGCAGGTCAGCACGATGGACTGGCCGCGTTGCGGGTGGGCCACACCGAAGGCCACGGCTTCGCGAATGGCGCTGTGCTGGCAGGCCGGTCCCTCGATCTCGGCCGGACTGACGCGGTAACCCGAGGTCTTGATCATGTCGTTCTTGCGCCCGACGAAGTAGAAGTATCCGTCGCCGTCCTGCCGGGCAAGGTCCCCGGACCAGGCCACGATCTCGCTGGCCTCCCCGGAGTCGTCAGGGCTCACCGCAAGCGGCCTGAACCGTTCGTCGGTTTCCACAGAGTGGTTCCAGTACCCTTGGGCTACCAGGGGGCCGCCATGCACCAGTTCGCCGACCTCATCCGGGTCACAGGGGGAGCCGTCCGGGCGCACGACCTGGACCCATGCGCCGGGGATGGCTTTGCCGATCGATGTAGGCCGGCGATGGATCTCCTGTGGCGGCAGGTAGGTGGACCGGAAGGCCTCCGTGAAGCCGTACATCAGGTACATATCAGTCTCAGGAAGCTTCTCGGTGAGCGTCCTGACGGTGGTCTCGGGCAGGACATCGCCGGAACTGGTGATGTAGCGAAGCGTCTCACCTGCAGCCTTCGGCCATTCAAGCCGGCCAAGCTGTTGCCACAGGGCGGGGACGCCGGCCAGGCCAGTAATCCGTTCGCGTTCGATGGCCTTTAGAATATCCTGTGGCAGGAGGTAGTCGAGGATCACCACCGTCGCCCCCACACTGAATGCGGTACTCAGCTGGCTGAAACCGTAGTCAAAGCTGAAGGGCAGCACGGCGAGGATCCGGTCCTTCGATGTGTTTTCCAGGTACGCGGTCACACTTTCCGCCCCCGCGCACAGGTTCTTGTGGGTGAGCATGACCCCCTTGGGCAGGCCGGTGCTGCCGGAAGTGTAGAAAATGGCCGCAAGATCCGTATCCTGCAGGTCCGTGCTGGCCGGTGCGGACCGTGTGCAAAATTCCCGCCAGCCTTCGATGCGAACTGCCTGGTCGGGGTCGCTGGAGGGCATTGCCTCCTGATCGATCAGAACCACCGTGTGTAACTGGGAGTCGTGCATGAGGGCTTCGTGCAGTGTGTCGAGCCGGCTCGAGGTCGTCACCAGCATCTCTATGCCGCAGTCCTCCAGGATGTGGCTCGCCTGCCGGGACTTCAGGGTCGGGTTGACCGGCACGAGACAGGCGCCCGCCTGCAGGGTCCCGAAAAAGGCGATTACCGCCTCGATACACTGCGGCAAGTACACGCCGATGCGGGCTCCATGCGACAGTCCGACTCGCTGGCAGCCGCCTGCGAAATGCTCACATGCCAGATTCAGGTCGTGATAGGACACCTTTTTTTCACGGTATTCGAGTGCAACCTTGTCAGGCCGTTCCTGGGCCTGCGCTGGCAAGAGCGAGTGGAGTGGCAAGAACATGGGCACAGTCTATTCCCGAAATCTTGTTCAAGACAAGATGCTGCCGGGTCCGCCGGGTGGCCAGGACAGGCCCCTGTCAGTGATCTTGATGGCAGGATCAATTACCATGGGTCCGAACTGGCCCACATCCAACGCTTGACGGGGAGTTTTCCATGAATCTCAGCAATCCCTCGCTGTTTTGCGAGCAGTGCTACATCGATGGCACCTGGGTGGATGCGGACGATGGCAGCAGGATCGAAATTGACAATCCGGCCGATGGCACGATCATCGGCTCGGTTCCCAGGATGGGTGCCGCCGAGACCCGGCGTGCCATCCAGGCAGCCAGCGCGGCATTCCCGAAATGGCGGGCACTCACCGCCAAGGAGCGGGCGGGTATCCTGCGCAACTTGTTCGAGCTGATCATGCAAAACCAGGAGGACCTCGCTGTTCTCATGACCAGCGAGCAGGGCAAACCTCTGGTGGAATCGCGCGCGGAAGTCGGCTACGGGGCTTCCTTCGTCGAATGGTTTGCGGAGGAAGGCAAGCGCATCTACGGTGACACCATTCCCGGTCATCAGCAGGACAAGCGCATCGTGGTGATCAAGGAGCCGGTGGGTGTCGTGGCCTCGATCACCCCCTGGAATTTTCCGCTCGCCATGCTGACGCGCAAGGTTGCACCGGCACTGGCCGCCGGATGCACCGTCATCGCCAAACCTGCATCCCAGACACCCCACACGGCGCTTGCCCTGGCGAGGCTCGCCGAGCAGGCCGGCATCCCCGAAGGCGTGCTGAATGTCCTGTGTGGCATCAGTTCCGAGATCGGTGGCGAGATCACATCCAACCCGGCCGTGCGCAAGCTCAGCTTTACCGGTTCAGCCGAGGTCGGCAAGCGGCTGACGGAGCAATGTGCGCAGACCATGAAGAAGGTAACGATGGAGTTGGGGGGCAATGCACCGTTCATCGTTTTTGACGATGCCGACATCGAGTCCGCCGTCGAGGGTGCAATGCAATCCAAGTTTCGAAACGCCGGGCAGACCTGTGTCTGCGCGAACCGTATATTCGTGCAGGACGGCATCTATGACCGCTTCAACGAGAAACTGGCCGCGGCGGTCAGTGCCCTGAATGTAGGCAACGGCCTGGATGAGGCAACCGAGATCGGACCGCTGATCGACCAGCACGCCATCGAAAAGGTCGAACACCATGTCCAGGATGCCTCCACCAAGGGTGCCCGAGTGCTTACAGGCGGGGAGCGTCACACCTTGGGGGGGAATTTTTATTCACCCACGGTGCTGGCCGATGCGACTTCTGACATGGCGCTGAGCAGGGAAGAAACCTTCGGGCCACTTGCACCGGTATATCGCTTCAAGACCGGGGAGGATGCAATCAGGATGGCCAATGACACGGAGTACGGGCTTGCAGCCTACTTCTATACCCGGGACATCACTCGTGTCTGGAAGATCGCCGAAGCCCTGGAATACGGCATCGTCGGCATCAATACCGGACTGATCTCAACCGAGGTGGCACCCTTTGGAGGCGTGAAGGAATCCGGCATCGGCCGCGAAGGGTCCAAATACGGCATCGAGGAATACCTGGAAATCAAGTACCTGTGCATGGGCGGCATCACCTGAGGGCACCAGCGCATCCATTGCTGGGATGAGGTTCGGGCCGCCCACAGGGTCAAGTCCTGTAACACGCACCGTTACTGGCCCGTAAAGACGGTCTGCACTACAACTCTGCCTCGCTGCGGTGGCATGCGATCGAATGGCCATGACCCAGATTGTGCAAGGGGGGCACCTCCTGATTGCATGTTCCAGCGATGGCCAGCGGACAGCGGCGGTAGAAAGGGCAGCCCCTGTCGGTGATCTCGACGACCCGGTCGATGCTGGCCTGGGTCTCGCGCATCTCAAGGGTTCTCTCCAGCCAGCCCTGGCTCAATTCCGGAACCGAGGCAATCAGCAGGCGGGTGTAGGGATGGTAGGGCGGTGCAAGCACACGGTTTGCGGGACCCTGTTCCACCACCAGCCCGGCATAGAGCACGGCGATGTCATCGGCAAAGGAGGCGATCGCCGACAGGTCATGACTGATGAAAACAAAGGAAACATCGGTTTGCTCGCGAAGGCGCTTGAGGAGTTCGATGATGCTGGCGCCAATAATCGTGTCCAGGGCCGAGATCACCTCGTCACACAGCAGGATTTCGGGGGATGCGGCAAGTGCCCGAGCCAGGTTGATGCGCTGCTTCTGGCCGCCAGACAATTCTTCGGGGTAGCGCTCTGAAAATTCAGGGGGCAGTTCAACCATGTGCAGCAGCTCGGTGATGCGTTGTTTTTTCTCCTTGCCCGAGAGTCCGAAGTAGAACTCGAGTGGGCGGCCCAGGAGCTGATCGACCCGCTGATGCGGGTTGAGCGCGTTATCGGCCATCTGGAAAACGAACTGGATCTTCTGTAATTGCCGGCGCTCACGCTGCCGCAGGCTGGGCTTCAGTGGCTGGCCCTTGAGCAGTACATCACCTTGCATGGCGGGGAGCAGTCCTGAAATCACCCGGGCAAGTGTTGATTTGCCGCATCCGGACTCGCCGATCACGCCCAGTGAGCGACCCTGTCCGACGGCGACATGAACATCCCGAAGCACCTTGACCGTGTGCCCGCTCGCATGTTTTCTCCCGTAGCCCGCAGTCAGATCTTTCACCTCAAGTGCAGGTACGTCTTGTCTTGTTTCTTCTAGGCTTTCCGGCCTCAGGGTGCTGTCCGGAGGCGGGCGCACAGCACCGATCAGCTGGCGTGTATAGCGATGCTGCGGGCGGTTGAGGATGTCATCGACGGTGCCGTATTCCTCAACCTCACCGGCATAGAGTACGACGATGCGATCTGCGATCTGAGCCACGATGGAAAGGTCATGGGTCACGTAAAGTGCGGCGGCGCCTTCCTGGCGGATGACGTCCTTGAATGCCTTGAGTACCTCGATCTGCGTGGTCACATCCAGTGCCGTGGTGGGCTCATCCAGAACCAGCAGGTCAGGCTTGCCGCACAGGGCCATCGCGGCCATGAGCCGCTGCAACTGACCGCCTGAGACTTGGTGCGGGTAGCGCCTGCCCAGGTGATCCGGGTCTGGCAGGCCCAGGGCCTGATAGAGGTCGGTTGCACGCCGGTCGGCCTCGGCCTGGGAGAGCTGTCCGTGGAGCACGGAGGCTTCGGTCACCTGTGCCCCGATCCTGAGCGCGGGATTGAAGGCTGCGGCGGCACTTTGTGCAAGGTAGGCGACCCGTTGTCCGCGAAGTCTTCGTTTCTCATCCGCCGGCATGGCAAGGATGTCGTCTCCGTTGAGCCGGACTTCACCTGCCCGGAACTCCAGGCCCGGCTTGGCGTACCCCAGGGTCGACAATGCGAGGGTGGTCTTGCCGGAACCAGACTCGCCGATCAATGCCAGGACCTCGCCTGCATCGAGCTGCAGGCTTACACCATTGATGACAGGCGCCGGACTGGCCCCACCGCCCGCAGCCTCGATGACTAGGTTGTCGATTTCCAGCAGCGCGGGCATCAGATGATTTTCTCCGCAAGCTTGTCGCCGTGGTGGGCGGAGATGTCGTCGACGACCAGGTTGATGGCAACGGTCAGGCTGGCAATCGCAAGGGCCGGGATCAGGGGTGCGATGGCCCCGTAGGGCAGTCCGGCCAGATTTTCCCTGACCATGCCGCCCCAGTCGGATTGCGGTGGCTGTACGCCCAGCCCGAGAAAGCTCAGGCCCGAGAGAAACAGGATGATGTAGACAAACCGCAGGCCAAAATCGCTTGCCATGGGCAGGATCATGCCGGGCAGAACCTCGCGGCGGATGATCCATCCGAGTCCCTCGCCGCGCACCCGTGCAGCATCGACGAAATCGCTGACCATGATATCCAGGCCGAAGGCGCGGGCGATCCGGAACACGCTGGATGCGTAAATCAGGCTCGTGAGGGCGATCAGCACAGGGAGGGTACTGCCGTATGCGGAGATCACGACCATGCCCAGCATGATGGTCGGCATGGACAGTACGGCATCATTGAGGCGGCTGAGCGAACTGTCCAGGACCCGGCCTCCTGCGGCAGCCGCGATGCCCAGTGTTATTCCGATGAGGTAGGCCAGCAAGGTGGAGAGCAGCGAGATTCCGATCGTTGTGCGGGCTCCGTAGAGCAGCCGCGAAAGGGTGTCGCGACCCAGGTAGTCTGTGCCCAGGTAGGCAACGTTCCCCGGAGGCAGGAAGTCGGTGACAGGGTAGGGATCATCTAGGCCGGGCTCGATGAAAAGGGCTTCGTCCAGGAATTCCGCCTCGTGGAAGGGGGCCACCCAGGGGCCGATGAAGACCATGGTGATCCAGAACAGGATGACGACGATTCCGGTCTTGCCGGCGCCGGAAAACCGCAGACTGCGCCCCGGCAGCTCCATGGGCTCGGCGTGCCTGCTGATCCCCGACGGACTGTTAACAGGGGCGCTCATCGGGGGTACCGAAGCCTGGGATTGGACAGGATCGAGGCCAGATCGGCAATGAAGACCAGCAAAATGTATGCGCTGCAGAAAATCATGGCGCAGGCCTGCACGAGGGGCAGGTCGCGGGTCTGGACCGCATCGACCATCAGTTTGGCAAGACCCGGGTAGGCGAAGATGGTTTCAACGATGACCACCCCGCTGATCAGGTAGGCCAGGTTCAGGGCGATCACGTTGACGATGGGTCCCACGGCATTGGGCAGCGCATGGTGCAGGACGATCCTCCTGCGCGGCAGTCCCTTGAGGACGGCCATCTCGATGTAGGGGGAACTCATGACATTGAGAACGCTGGCCCGGGTCATGCGTACGATCTGTGAGGACGCCACGATCACCAGGGTCAGGGTTGGCAGGGCCAGTGCCTTGAGCAGGGCCGCCCCGGTTTCCGTGCCACTGAGGTAGGCGGTCGCCGGCAGCCAGCCCAGGTACACGGCAACGACCAGCACCAGGGCGGTGGCCACCAGGAACTCCGGTACGGAGACCAGACCGAGGGTGCTCAGCGTGATGGTGCGGTCCAGGCGGGTTCCAGGGTATGTGGCCGCCGCGAGTCCCAGCCCCAGGGAAAGCGGCATGGCGATCAGGGCAACCGCGCCTGCAAGGTTCACGGTGTTGATCAGGCGCGGCACGATCATCTCGGAGATCGGTGTGCCGCCGGTCCCGGCACCTGCACCGGCCTTGGAAATACCGAGATCCCCGCTGAAAAGATCGCCCAGCCACAGGAAGTAGCGTACGTAAGCGGGCTGGTCGAGACCGAGTGTGCTGCGAAGGGCCGCCAGGGATTCGGGCGTGGCCATCTGTCCCAGGATGATGCTCGCGACATCCCCCGGCAGGACGCTGGTACCAAGAAAAATCAGCACCGACACCACGATCAGGGTGACCAGGCCGGTGGCTATCCGGTGCAGGACGGCGCGGATCAGCATGGGCGCATCGGCCTGCAGTTCGGGCTCACTCGCTCATCCAGGCAAATTCAACCCACTCGTAGGCTCCTATCGCACCCAGCGGGACCACGGGAATGCCATGGATCCTGTCACTGACGCCATCGAGGACGTTAATGTGGCAGGGGATGACCATGCCACTGCCCTCGTGCACGAGGCGCTGCATTTCGCAAAGCATCTCGTAACGCCGGGCGGGGTCAGTTTCTGCCAGTTGCATCTGCAGCAGTTCCCCGAACCGTGGGTTGTTCCAGTACGTGTCGTTCCACGCTGCCCCCGGTGCAAACTGGATGGCAAGCATGGAATTGGCCGTCGGGCGCATGTTCCAGGAGACCACGTTCATCGGCTCCTTCATCCAGACAGCGCCCCAGTACCCGTCGGTCGGGACTTGGCGAATGGACAGGTCAAAACCGATTTTCTTCAGGTTGGCCTGCATCAACAGACAGGTTTCAACGACGCCGGCGGCCACCGGGGCAACGAAAAGCTCGGCCGACGAGATTCCTGCCTGTTTCAGGTGCCACTTGGCCTTGTCAGGATCATACGGGCGCTGCGGCAGGTCCGCGCAATGATCGGCCCCGTAGGCGGGCGAGATCGGATGATCGTTGCCGATCTGGCCATGTCCCTTGAGGATGGAGCGGACGATGCGCTCGCGGTCCTGGATGTATTGCATTCCCTTGACAAAGTGGTCGCTCTCCCCGGGCGGGGTGTTCTTGAGGCAGCAGATCCCGCCGTAGCGCCCGGACGGCGTCGAGTTCACGTGCACGCCTTCGGTGCTTTCGATCAGGCGCACACTTCGGGAATTGACCGAAGCGATGAGATGCACGTCTCCTGCAATCAGAGCATTGACCCGCGCGATCGGGTCAGTGATCGCGGTCAGCACCAGCGAGTCGAAGTTCGGTCCGTCCCGCCAGTAGTTGGGGTTTCGCGAGTGCAGCGAGCGCACCCCAGGCTCGAAGGATTCGAGTATGTACGGGCCGGTACCGATGCCCTTGCGAAAGTCGGTGGTATCCTTCTTGACGATCTTGGCCTGTTTTTCACCCAGCTTGATCGGCAGGTCCCGGTCCGGCGCGCTGAGCTTGGCCCTGACCGTGTGCTTGTCTACTTTGCGCCATTCAGTGACCGAGGCGAAGTAGGCCTTGATCACTGATGGTGAATCTGCCCCGAGATGACGGTTCATGCTCCAGACGACGTCGTCTGCGGTCAGCGGGGAGCCGTCATGGAATTCCACGCCCTTGCGGATCTTGAAGGTGAATTCGGTGCCATCGTGGTTGGCGCTCCACTCCTCCGCAAGTTCCGGATGCAGCGTCAGGTGGTCAAGGATCTGGGTCAGGTTGTTGTAGCAGGCGCGCCCGCGCGTGTAATCGATGCCCGATGTGAACACGATCGGGTCGAGCTGGTCATCCGGTCCGTGCAGGTTGTTGGCGTAGATGGCGGTACCGCCCTTGCGCGGGCTCAATGCCAGGGCACTGGCATGGGCCAGGTGGGATTGGGCTCCTGCAGCTGAGATACCAAGTGCGCTGAGGGCTGCAAGGAAATCGCGACGGCTGATGCCGCCGTCCCTGAATTTTTGCTGCAAGGCCCGGATATCCTTGCCTGTGGTTTCATCCCCGTGCATTGGTCATGGCTTTGCTGGCGTGCAGGTCCATTATAGGGAGGATTGTCCCGCCCGTCCTTTGCACGTGGAATCCGGATCCGATTTTCCGGGTTTGGTTGATCGATTCTTGTTAATATCCTACGCTCTTGCGATTCGCACATTAATTAACATCGTTTTCCACCCTTGAAGCCACTTCGATTACGTCCCCGACGCTGTTTCCCATGAGTGATGAACTAGAAAACCTGCGCCGCAAGATTGACACTGTAGACCGCTCCCTGGTGGAGTTGATCAATGAACGGGCGAAACTGGCGTTGCAGATCGCGCAGGTGAAAACCGATACCTGCAAGAACCAGAGCTACTATCACCCGGAACGCGAGGCTCTGGTCGTTCGCAACACGATCAAGCACAATCAGGGGCCGCTGTCCGACAAGGAAATGGCGCGCCTGATTCGCGAGACCATGTCCGCATGCCTGGCCCTGCAGCAGCCGCTGCTGGTGGCGTTTCTCGGGCCGTCCGGGACTTTTACCGAAGAGGCCGCACACAAGCATTTCGGAAATTCCATCCGCACCCAGGCGGCGGATTCCATCGACGATGTGTTCCGCGAGGTGGAGTCGGACCACGCCGATTACGGGGTCGTGCCGATTGAAAATTCAACGCAGGGCATCGTCAACAGTACGCTGGACATGTTTCTCGAGTCGGTGCTCAAGATCGTCGGCGAAGTCGAGTTGCAGGTCCGCCAGCACCTGATGAGCAAGGCTGCGGACTTGTCCGAAGTCAAGACACTGTATGCCCACCAGCAGTCCCTGGCGCAGTGCAAGCGCTGGCTGGGGGCCAACCTGCCGGAGGTTTTGCAGGTGCCGGTGTACAGCAACGCCGAGGCCGCCCGGCGTGCAGCCGAGGAGCCGGATGCCGCGGCCATCGCGGGCATCGAGGCGGCGCGCACCTACCAGTTGACGGTCCTGAAGAAGAGCATCCAGGATGCTGCCGACAATACCACGCGCTTTTTGATCATCGGAAAGCAGGAAATTGGACCGACCGGTACAGACAAGACCACTTTGCTCGTTTCGGCAAAAAACAAGCCCGGCGCCCTCTACAGCCTGCTCAAGCCGCTGGCAGACAACAACGTCAGCATGACACGGATCGAATCCAGGCCCTCGCACTTCGTGAACTGGGAGTACGTGTTTTTCCTGGACCTCGACGGCCACAGGGAAGACCCTTCGGTCAAGCACTCGCTTGAAGCCCTGCAAGCCGAAGCCGGTCTGCTCAAGATCCTTGGATCCTACCCCAAGGCCGTGCTTTGAAGCCGCCGGCGAAACGCATCGATGTTCGATAGAGTTTGTCTGGTCGGCGTGGGCCTGATCAACGGCTCGCTTGCGAAAGACCTGAAACGTCTGGACCTGGCCCGGACCATCACGGGACTCGGGCGAGACCGCGAGCGCCTGGCCGGTGCGCACTCTGCAGGCCTCATCGATGACTTCGACCTGCTGGCAGATGCGGACGTGACGGACGCGGACCTGGTGGTCCTCGGCGTGCCGGTGGCGAAGACAGCGGAGGTACTGGAGGCGATCCGGCCGAGCCTGGGTTCTACGACTCTGCTGACCGACGTCGGCAGTACCAAGTGCAGCGTGATTCGTGCAGCCGAGCAGGTCTTCGGTGATTTGCCCAGGCAGTTTGTTCCCGGACATCCGATTGCAGGCAGCGAACAGATCGGCTACGAGCATGCGAAAGCCCGCCTGTTTGACGGGCGCAGGGTGATCCTGACCCCGACCGAAAACACCGACGCCCAGGCACTGCAGCGCATCCGGGCCATGTGGCAGGCAGTGGGCGCTGAGGTGGATGAACTGAGCGCAGATCGGCATGACCTGATCCTGTCGGCTACCAGCCATCTGCCGCACATGGTGGCCTACACTCTGGTGAACTACCTGGAAGCCAAGCCCGAGGCTGACCAGATCTTCGACTATGCGGCCGCCGGCTTTTACGATTTTACGCGCATTGCCTCCAGCAGTCCGGCCATGTGGACGGATATCTGCATGGCCAACCGTGAGCAACTGCTGGTCTCCATCGAGGGTTTCGGGCAGCTTTTGAAAGAGCTGCACTCGCTGATCTCTGACGACAAGGAAGAGGCTCTGTATGCCTTCCTTGAGCAGGCCAAGCACTTGCGCGATCACAATTCTTCAAAGAAGTAGGGCCGTCTCCACACACCGTGTCCATGGAAAGCACCCGTTTCCAACTCGCCCCGCAAGGCCGGTGCACCGGCCCGCTGGACCCGCCGGGCGACAAGTCGATTTCGCACCGTGCCATCATGCTGGCGTCCCTTGGCACAGGGCACCAGCGAGATCCGCGGGCTTTTGCCCTCCGGGGATTGCTTGGCCACCCTGGAGGCCTTCCGCAACATGGGGGTACAGGTGCACTGGCTGGCACCGGACCGGCTCCGGGTACACGGTGTCGGTCTGCATGGTCTGCAGGCACCCGACGGCATACTGGACATGGGAAATTCGGGTACGGCGATGCGGCTTCTGGGCGGTATCCTGTGTGCCCAGACATTTTCCAGCACCCTGAGCGGCGATGCCTCGCTCAATGCCCGCCCCATGCAGCGCATTGCTGACCCCTTACAGGCCATGGGCGCGGACATCACCCTGAGTTCGGCCGGTACCGCACCTCTTGAGATCCGGCCGTGCAAGACCCTGGATGCCATCGACTATGTCCTGCCGGTAGCCAGTGCCCAGGTGAAGTCGTGCCTGCTGCTGGCCGGGCTCTATGCCGAGGGCCGCACCTGCATCACTGAACCTGTGCGTTGCCGCGACCACACCGAGAACATGCTGCGCACCTTCTCCTGTGCGATCGAGCGCGAAGACCACCGGGTGTGCCTGCAGGGGGGAGGCGAGCTCGCGGCCACGGAAATCGAAATTCCTGGCGACCTGTCCTCGGCGGCCTTTTTCATCGTCGGTGCCCTGATCTCGCAGGACTCACAACTGACGGTCAAGAACGTAGGCATCAATCCGACCCGCACAGGGGCGCTGGAGATCCTGCGCCAGATGGGCGCGAAGATTGATATCAACAATGAAAGAAACTATGGTGAGGAGCCCGTGGCCGATCTCGTCGTAACCAGCAGTTCCTTGCACGGAATCGACATCCCGCAGAACCTGGTGGTCGATGCCATTGATGAATTTCCCATCCTGTTCATTGCTGCAGCCTGTGCGACGGGCACCACGCAACTGAACGGTGCAGAGGAGTTGCGCACCAAGGAATCCGACCGGATCCGCACCATGGTGTCCGGTTTGCAATCCCTCGGCATCCGTGCCGAGGAAAGAGTGGACGGGGTGGTGATCACCGGAGGCGAGTTTGGCGCAGGGACGGTGGACAGTGGCGGCGATCATCGAGTGGCGATGGCCTTTGCCATGGCTTCCTTGGCAGCCTCGGGCACGATCACGGTCACGGATACCGGGGCCGTGGCCACATCCTTTCCCGGCTTTGTGGATTCAGCCACGCAGCTGGGTCTCTTGTTTGAATGAGTGTACAGGTAATGCCAGAGACAAACATTCCAGTAGTGACTATCGACGGGCCTGCCGGCTCGGGCAAGGGGACCATCGCCGTCAAGCTGGCGCAACAACTGGGCTACCATTATCTTGGCAGTGGCAGCCTGTACCGTATTCTGGCCCACTATCGGCTGAAGCATCTGTCCGGGACGGACGACCTCCAGGAGTTACTCAAGCACTGTGAAACCCTGCGCATTGTTTTCCAGCCCCAGGGGGATGAAGGGGACGTGCAGGTACTGGTCAATGAGGAGGACGTATCGGATGAGCTGCGTACCGAGGAATGTGGCGGGGAAGCCTCCCGGCTTGCGGTGCGCCCTGAGGTGCGCGAGGCGCTGCTGAAGAAGCAGCTCAGCTTTCGCAAGGCGCCCGGGCTGGTCGCGGAAGGCCGCGATATGGGCACGGTGGTCTTCCCGGATGCACCGCACAAGATATACCTGACGGCCAGTGCCGAAGAGCGTGCACACAGGCGACAGAAACAGTTGAGGAAACAAGGGATTAGTGCTAGTCTTGACCGTCTTTTGGCAGAGATCAAGACGCGCGATACCCTTGATAAGCAGCGTCCCATCTCGCCACTGAGACCGGCCGCCGATGCGGTCAGGGTGGATTCAACCGATTTATCGATCCTGCAGGTAGTGGAGCGTATCGCTGCACTGGTACAGCAAGGATAAATTTGCATACAAGGAAACGACAGTAGTTTTATGGCCGAGAGTTTTGCCCAGCTTCTGGAAGAGAGCGAAGACAACATCAATACCCAGCCCGGGACCATCATCAACGGTACGGTCGTCGACATCGGCAAGGATGCCGTGGTCGTCAACGCCGGACTCAAGTCCGAGGGCATGATCCCAATCGAACAGTTCCAGATGGACAATGGCCAGCTGGAAGTGGAAGTCGGCGACGAAGTCGAGGTCGCCCTGGATGCCCTGGAAGACGGCTACGGGGAAACCAAGCTCTCGCGCGAGAAGGCGCGAAGGGCTAGGGCCTGGACCGAGCTCGAGCGTATCCACGAAGCGGGTGAGACGGTCACCGGCATCATCACCGGCAAGGTCAAGGGCGGATTCACGGTGGAGCTTCGTGATCTCCGCGCATTCCTGCCAAGCTCGCTGGTCGACATACGCCCGGTGCGTGACACCACCTACCTCGAAGGCCGGGAACTGGAATTCAAACTCGTCAAGATTGACACCAAGCGCAACAACATCGTGGTCTCGCGCCGTGCCGTGGTTGAGTCGGAGTACAGCGTCGAGCGCGAAGAGCTGATCAACACCCTGAAAGAGGGTGCAGTGGTCAAGGGCATCGTCAAGAACCTGACCGACTACGGGGCGTTCCTGGACCTCGGCGGTGTGGACGGTTTGCTGCACATCACCGACATGGCCTGGAAGCGGGTCAAGCATCCCAGTGAGATCGTATCCATTGGCGATGAGATCAATGTGCGGGTGCTGAAGTTCGACAAGGAAAAAACCCGTGTGTCGCTGGGCCTGAAACAGCTCAACGACGATCCCTGGGGCGGCATCGAGCGCCGTTACCCCGAGGGCACCCGGGTGTTCGGCAAGGTCACCAATATTGCTGATTACGGCTGCTTCGTAGAAATTGAGGAGGGCATTGAGGGTCTGGCCCATGTCTCCGAGATGGACTGGACCAACAAGAACGTGAGCCCGTCGAAGATTGCCTCGCTCGGCGATGAGGTCGAGGTCATGATCCTCGACATCGACAAGGAGCGCCGCAGGATTTCGCTTGGCATGAAGCAGTGCCAGCCCAACCCCTGGGAGGACTTTGCCAGCAAGCACAGCCGTGGCAGCGAGGCCACCGGGATGATCAAGTCGATCACGGATTTCGGAATTTTTGTGGGCCTGGAAGGCGGCATCGACGGACTGGTGCACCTGTCGGACCTGTCGTGGAACCAGCCCGGTGAAGAGGCGGTGCGCGCCTACAAGAAAGGCGACGAACTGCGTGCCATGGTGCTGTCGGTGGATGCCGAGCGCGAACGCATTTCGCTGGGGGTCAAGCAACTGGTGCAGAATCCGTTTTCTGCCTGGATCGCGGAAAACCCCAAGGGCAGCATCGTCAAGGGCACGGTCAGCAAGCTGGATGCCAAGGCGGCCACCATCTCGCTTGCGGAAGGGGTTGAAGGCATGCTGAAGGCCTCGGAGATCGCCCGTGACCGCATCGAGGACATCCACACGGTCCTCAAGGAAGGTCAGGAGATCGAGGCCAAGTTTACCGGGGTAGACAAGAAATCCAGGATGGTCACGCTTTCGATCAAGGCCAAGGAATCTCAGGAAGAGGCGGAAGCGGTTCAGGACTACAGCAGCAACGAGTCGGCTGCAACCAACCTGGGCGACATACTGAAGGAATCGATCGAGGAAAATAAGGACAGTTCCAAGGAATCAGAATAATAATCAAGCAGGAGAGTGTCATGGGAGCTGGAGATCAGAAAAGCATGATCACGAAATCGGAGCTGATCGAAAATATTGCTTCACAGCAAAATCATCTTGCCTACAAGGATATCGAACTCTCGATTAAAAGCCTCCTGGAACAGATGAGTACCTCGCTTGCCCAAGGCGAGCGCATCGAGGTGCGCGGCTTTGGGAGTTTCTCGTTGCATTTTCGACCGCCCCGCATTGGGCGCAACCCCAAGACCGGGGAAGCCGTCTCCCTGCCGGGCAAGCATGTGCCCCACTTCAAGCCGGGCAAGGAACTGCGCGAACGCGTGAACCGGTCGCAGACCGACAAATAACCTCGCGGCAACAAAAGCGTTTCATTCCTGATCCCAGAGTAGCCGTGCAGGGTGGGCCGTCTCAGGCATGACTTGGGCCGACATGAAACGCACACCTTCATCCATTACTGACCAAGAGGCCTGACTGATGCCGGAACTCTACTGGCTGTTGCTGTTGCTGGCAGGCCTTGCAGGCTGGTACCTGGCCTATATCGTCTATCATCAGAAATCCAAACCGAAAATCCCGGGCGAGTACCTCAGGGGCCTGAATTACCTGCTCAATGAGCAGCCGGACAAGGCGCTGGAGGTCTTCATTGAGCTGGTAGATGTAGACACCGAGACTGTTGAGACTCACCTCGCGCTCGGCAACATGTTCCGGCGCCGCGGCGAGGTGGACCGGGCCATCCGTATCCACCAGAACCTGATCGAGCGCCCGGCGCTGTCCTCCACTCATCGCTCGACCGCACTGCTTGAACTGGCCAAGGACTATCTCAAGGCGGGGCTACTGGACCGGGCCGAATCCCTGTTTACCGATGTGATCCGGATCGGCTTGCAAAAGCAGGAAGCCTACCCGTTGCTGCTCGGCCTGTATGAGCAGGAAAAGGAGTGGGACAAGGCGATCGAGACCGCCAAGGCACTGGAGCAGGTCAACAATGAGGACATGAACCCGATGATTGCGCACTATTGCTGCGAGCTGAGCGAGCAGGCGTTCGACCAGGAAAGTGACGAAGGCGAGGCTGCCGGTAAGTTAGCCAAAAAGGCGCTGTCGTATGACAGGCATTGTGCACGGGCCAATGTTCTGCTTGGCAATTACGCCATGCACGAGAAGGACTACAAGGCCGCCACCCGGCATTACAAGAGCGTGGCCAAGCAGAGCCCGGAGTACCTGCCGGAAATTTTTGCAAAGCTGCACGAGGCCTTCCTGAGCCAGGATGATGCCGAAGGATTCCGACAGTTCCTGCTCAAGGTCAAGGACTCGAAACTGAGCGGAATCGTGATGTCCTCCCTGCTGACCGACCTGGCGGACGGGGAGGTCGGGAAAAATGAAATCCTTGAGCTGCTGCTGGAAAAACCTGAGCTGTCACTGCTGGAAGTGAACGCATTCCTGAAAAACGTGCCGCTGCAAAACGAGTCCTTCCGCGAGCAGATTTCTGATCGCATCCAGATGAGCATCGAGAACTTCGTCAGCCAGCACAACTCGCACCAGTGCACGCAGTGCGGGTTTCATTGCAGGAGGCTCTATTGGCAGTGTCCGAGCTGCCATTACTGGGGCACGGTGATTCCCGTGGTCCCGGGACTGGACTGATGCCCGCTAGAACCGATACTTGACCACGTAGCTCACCGCCCAGTATTCGACATCGTCGAATTCAAGTGTGCTTCTCCATGGGGTCACCCCATCGGCTTGCACGGGCTCGTGACTGCGGATGAGATCCCAAATGCCGCTATGGCTGAAATCATCGAACTCGGCCCAGCGTGCCTTGATGCCCATCGAGAGGTTTTCACTCAACGCGTAGTCAAGACCACCCAGCAGTTGAAAGCCGAAAAGCGTCTCGGAGATCCTCGTATCCCAGTAGCCGAGCGTGCCGGCAGCCGCCGGCGGTTTATCTAGCGGGTAACCCTGTGCAAGTGTTTTGCGTAAAAAGCGAGCTATGTAATCAAACCGGGTTCGAGCCCAGCCGAAACCCGCACCCAGATAGGGTGTCCAGCGCGAGGAGTTCGGAAAATCATAGTAGGCGTTCACGAAAAGCTGGTGTGCGTCGAAATTCGATATCCGTTCGGACGGCGGATCGAGTTCGCTGACTTCGTTGTTTTTGCTCGCGAGTGGGGCATTCGATCCGGGGATTCTCCAGGGCGAGGAATCGCTGCCATCGTAAACCCTGTGTGAGTATTCAAGCTCAATGCGAATTCTGTCCCACACATAGCCCACGCTGATGCCGCCCAGCAACTCGTTGCCTAGATCAAAAGAATTTGCGGACAAGATTTGCGGCATGTCACTAACATTGCACGCCGGATTCGACAGGTTCACTACCTTGTCATCAGTTGCCGGATCGTCATCCCTTAGCAGTTGGTCACACTGCGTAGGGTGGTTGACTCCCGACAAGTCAGAAGACAAGCCCTCAGCGCTTACAAAGCCGAACTCGCCACCTACATAAATGCCATTGTCCCTTTCTCGGTCATCTTCTGCCTGTACTGTTCCAGTCATGGCAAGTGAGAACAAACCCAAGATTATGACAAAATGCCAAAGTAGGGTGAGCAGTGTTGTTTTCACAGTGGTTGTCACTTCCGCCCATTTACTCATGAGCCGAAGCATATCAGAGAGGACGCTATTTTGATGGTTCAGCTTAAACCTCCGTCATGAATTTTGTCACATGATCCTCTAATTTGGGGAATGCAAATATGCTCATGCGACCCATTGCCCATGCCGGAGGAGGGATGCATATTCCATTTCCTCCTAAGCCAATCAAGGCATTTATTTGCGACAATCACCACGCCGACAGCAAATATCGCCAACCCTAAAAACTCGAAACAGTTTGGTGATTTTCTCGTTCAGTTTGTCTCTTCAGCCACAGTGTTTTTCGATAAGACTAGCAACCTCTGCTGCCTTATGACTTACGCGCTCAATGGCTTCTAGGTAGGCTATCATCTGTGACGGGTTTTTCTCGTGTTCTAGGTTACTCCATAAGTCGGTTATCTTGAACACCAACATGTCTCTTTTCTCGATAGCGTCAACTAAACGTGGACAGTCCTCGCTTGTTATGGACATGGGTATCTCTTTGGCAATGGCAGTCCCTGTTACTAACATTAGGCAAAAAACTAATATCCTAGTCATGGTTTTCCTCCTGTGGCTTGCAATTGGTCCAACAACACCTTGGAACTTGCATGAGAACTTTAGTGGTAATTTATAGGTCACCTCAATTTTTGTGCCCTTAGACGAAATCGTACAAGTATCTGATCATATGGGATTCCCGGGACAGCTCGAGACGTCGACCTAGTGATGCACAGATTGCGTTACGCTTTTCATATTCTATGCCTCTCTTTCATACTTACATCATTGTTGACTGGTCAGCAAAATCAGAATTAAGTTCTGCCAAACCTTGTCGAGATGCTATTTGGTGGGCTATAGCACGAGCTAAATCTCGTAATGTAATGGTGGAGGTGCCTGAATATGCACGTGGCCGTCACAATGCGATTGAACGCCTTGCTGCTATAGTAACTGCAGAACGAACTGCTAACCGGCGTGTGCTCCTTGGCTTTGATCTTCCCTTTGGTTTTCCGGCAGGTGTTGCTAAACATCTTACTGGCTCAGCAAATGCACTTAAGCTTTGGGATTGGCTGGACAAGCGCATTAAAGACAATAAGGACAATAATAACAATCGATTTGAAGTTGCTGGGGAAATCAATCAAACCTATCCTGGTGTAGGTCCATTCTGGGGGTGTCCAGCGAAGTCGAAATACCTTGGGATACCTGCCAAAAAATCAAGTCGCACATGCCAGGAGCTTCATCCGCGAGAGTACCGTATTGCAGACCTCCGCGCTGAAGGGGCAAAGACTGTTTGGCAGTTGTATGGTGCTGGTTCCGTGGGCTCACAGGTTCTTGTAGGATTGCCTGCGATCAAACGTCTGATCTCACATTTGGATATTGGAAATCAAGTATCAATTTGGCCCTTTCAGACAGGTTTATGTGTACCAGATGCATCGGTCATCATCGTGGAGATCTACCCTTCATTGATAAGACATAGCATTGACAGGAAGAGAAATGAAGATGAGATACTTGATCGTGCCCAAGTCCGTGTGAATGCAGAAGCTTTCGCGAGTTTGGATGCTCAAGGTGATCTAGCGCTGCTTTTTAAAGGCGACATAAATCTTACTTCTTCCAAGAGACAGGCTATTGAAACAGAGGAAGGCTGGATTCTTGGTCTTGGTTATAAGGACACACTGAACGATCATGTATCGTGAACCCAATCGTATCAACGTCATCGAATTTGACGTTAGGAGCGCAGTGACCAATGGGTTTTTATTTTTGCACTTTAATGACTAAGAATATTCTTCTCGCACCGCTGGTCCATGATTATAAGAATCTCTCAATAAATTCAGACTTTTGCTGACAGGGCTGTTAGCGCACCGTATAAATCAATTTTCCAGATAAAGGCTCTCTCAAAGGGATCAAAGCGAGGCCTGATATTTAGATCCTAATATCTGCTCGATATCCCCTAATTTGGCCTTCTTGAGTATCTCCAACTCCTTGTACTTTCTTTTACTATCTCTGTCTAACTGGAAATCTGTACCTTTGTAATCAGCAATAGCTTCCTCTGGGAGTTTATGTTGCATAGCACCAGCGACAACGAGTGCTAGATACCAGTCGAATGGTCTTAAGTGGGTGTGCTTGGAATTGTAAGTTGCGATATAAGTAAAAGTAGATTGGATAGTACCGGTACTAACCAAGGTCACATTGAAATTGTCTTTCTTATCGTATCCTTTGCCAAGACCTTCAGCATCGTCTAATTTTTCGAGATCACATTTCTTTATTGTAAAAACAACGCCGTATTGAAGTTGGCCCGGCGACTCGAAAAGCGTAGCTTTTCCTGATTTATCCTTTTTACTGAACTTTGAGAAATCCAGAGAATAACCATCAGCAAAAGCTACTCCAACTGCCTTTGCCGAAGGACATCTGTCAGGTGCAGTCAGCCGCTCTGTCAGCATGTTTGATCCATAAGCAAAATAATTAAAATAGCTGTCCATTGAGTTGCCCTCAGTCGGATCGACAGGTGCTTAACGATAAGTTGAGCTACCTCTTTTCCACTTCAGTAATTAATCATGCCAGTTTTATAAACGCCTTCTAAATTATGGAGAGTCTACCGAACTCACTGTAAGAGAGAGCGACCTTAACGTCTCTGTTATCAGAATTATTTTTTGAACGTTTAATGAACACCTAGTAGCTATAAATCAAACCCCTATAATACGGGTCTTGAGTGCTCTGTAATACCCAACGTAGGAATCAATGTACATGGAACAAAATTTCGAAATAAATCAATTCAGCAATTTAGCTGATTACCCAAGTCAGTATGAAGGACAACTTAAACGTCTTAGTCGAGCTAAGGTAAAGATAGATCAAATTGAAAAGACTGTTACTCAAGCAACTGAAAATTTGAAAGAGCCAACTTCACCTCCCTTTATCATTTATGGAGAGCCACAAAGTGGCAAAACTGAGATGATGATTTGCCTTACTGCCAAACTTCTTGACTTAGGGTACAAATTAATCGTGTTGTTGCTCAATGACAGTGTTGATCTTTTATCGCAAAATTTAGGACGCTTTCAGACTAGTGGACTTGCTCCTTCTCCGAAAAATTTTTCTGAAATTATTGATCCTGCTCATCAAGTGAAAGGAGTGAGGCATGTAGTCTTTTGCAAAAAAAATGCGAGGGATTTAGAAAAACTAATAGACAAATTAGATACCCTTGGAAATATAGTCGTGATTGATGATGAAGCTGATTATGCGACACCTAATGCAAAAATAAATAAAAATGATAAAACAAAAATAAATGAGCTGATCGAAAAGCTTTTGGGGATTAAAGGAAAATATATAGGGGTGACCGCAACTCCCGCACGCTTAGACTTGAACAATACATTTGGTAATGTCACTGCAAAATGGGTGGAGTTTCCGACACACGAACGTTACACAGGACAAAACCATTTCTTTCCTATTCATGAGGATGTTCCATATAACCTTAAACTGCTATCAGATAGTGGTGACGCACCTAAATATACCAGGGAGGCATTTTTCAGTTTTCTTGTTGCAGCTGCCTATATAAATTTACGACTAGATGATTTTGAAATGACGAATTTTTCAATGCTTATTCACACAAGCGGGAAGGTGGATGATCATCAAAAGGACATGAAGATCATCCAAAATGCAATTGGAATATTACTAGACAATAACTCTGCAAAATGGGAGACCTATGTAGAGGAAGTATGGGAAAAGGCTCAAGAGAGGTTCCCGCACGAGGACACTAATCTTATTACGAAATTTATCTTAAAGAATATCTCGCGACATAAAGTAATTGTCCTGAACTCCAAGAAGGATGTTTCTGTGAGTGGACAAGATGCCACGAATCCCAAATCACTATTCACGGTGGTTATAGGGGGCAACATAGTTTCCCGTGGTGTGACTTTAAATAACTTACTTTCAATGTACTTCACAAGAGATGTAAAACATAAAATCCAACAAGATACATACATTCAAAGAGCCCGCATGTTTGGCGTACGGGGCGATTATCTTGAACATTTTGAATTAACGATTCCAGAAAAGCTGTATAGCGATTGGCACCGCTGTTTCGTTTACCACAAACTTTCACTGGATGGTGCGAGGAGCGGAAATCCTCCCATATGGATTACTGATAAGAGAGTTGCTGCAGTTGCTAACACCAGTATCGATAAAACAAATGTTTTTCAAACGAAACGAGGAGAATTATCTTTTAATCTATTTGATATAAGTAAAGGTATAGAGCGTGAAATTTTTAGTAATAATGGTGATTTATGTAAATCGAAATTGTTGCGGCTTAAAAAAATACTTCCAGCGAATGCATTTCCTTCACATCTTATGGAATTTGTCGAAAATTTCGGTGGTGGTAGCAGTAAAGTAGCCCTTTATGAACCTGCGGATGTAAGTGATTTCAAATCTGATCCTAGACGCGGGGACGATATTGAAAATATATATAGATCTAGAGGGTTTTGGGGTCAATTTGATAGGGACAAAGATCAAACTGCGGCACATCATTTTAAGATATTTCACTTTAACCGGAAAAAAGGCAGGTTGTTTTATAAATATGATTGTGACGATATAAGCAGCTTAAGCTTTTTATGGAATATGCCTGATCATGGCTGATTATGAGCGTTACCATGGATTGGTCATTCGAGAGTTAGTGATCGAATCACCGCATGGTATTCACATCAAGGCTCGTGATGCTCATGGAATAATTAACTGCTTCGTTGTAAACGAAGTAATTGGATTATTTTTAAAGCATTCATCAAATCGACTTTCCCCATGGGTTTTTAGCTTTACTAAAGACAACCTTACTGAGATTGAATTGCTTTCAGAGGATACAAAAAATACTTATATTTGTCTTGTATGCGGCTATGACGGGTTTTTGACGTTAAGCTTGAACGAGCTTAATCAAATAGCTTCAAGGAAAAAAGGTGATGCTTCACTAAATCTGCATGTTAAGAGGAGAAAACGACAAATGTACATTGTTGGAGGTCGAGAAAAGTTGGAGAGAAGTAAGTCTAGAGGCTTTAGCAGGGATATGCTTCAAGCAATAGCGAATTGAATCACAGATTCAGTTTTGATTCGGTTAGAGATTGATTGATTACCATTTAACATTGGCAAATATCTCGACTTTCTGGCAATAGACCGCTTTTTTTTGTCAATTAATTTGAATCCGGAATTAGTTGCAATATTTACAAAAATTTTATCATTGGATATCTTTGTACCGTAGTGAGATGAATTCCCTATCACCATCACGAGACTACCAGTTGGTTTTAGAGTGGATCGCATCCGTTTAATGATTATTTCACAGTCATTTATGTACCGTAATAAGTATTTTCTTACTCTCGGATTTAGTTTGCGGCCAGTGCATACATCTTTGATTATTTTCTGATATTTTTCGTTCTTGTGTAGTAGGGCAATACCACGCTCTACTCCTACGGAATTACTTCTAATTTTCTTAAGTTGGGGTATCGTGTACCCCATCCAAATTAGTGAAAATTTATGCCCTCTCATGTAATCGATTGCGTTTAGATATGGAGGACTGGTGATTACAAAATCGAATTCCTTGTGCGGTACTGACATTCTGCAATCTCTAAGTTCGATTGAAGCATCATATTTGTTGGGAGTGGCTTCACATAGCTGCACTAGTTTTTCAAATGACCTGAAAAATTCTGGTAAGGTCTGGTAGTTGTTTGTTATTTTTTTCTTGTGTGGTCTACTGTGTGAAATATCCCAAGCTAGGGACGCCCCTTTAAATTTCGTGATGATGATTCTACTCAAGGCGATTTGGAAAAAATCCCGCGTACGCCCAGGTGGAAACATATCTTCTATTGCAATGGATAATCGATTGAGATCATCTCGTTGTTCTCTTGCAAACCAGTAATCCACAAATTCTTGGGTTTCTTTACAGTTATTAAATCGACAAGGAGGTAGTGCGCGTTGTTGATCTAGCTTAAGGCGTAGTTTTTCTGAAAGCTGTCTAAGTCGTTTTGTATCAAAACGTCGACACCACGTCCGTGCCATTTTGACTGCAAGTGGATCTATATCCCATCCAACGGGTTTTAACCCCGTATCTATTGCATATTTTAGACTTGTTCCGGACCCACACATAGGATCAAGTACTTTTGATCCTTCGGGCATCGAGATGAATTTTTCCTTTACTAATTCAGGTGCCATTCTTGCTGGAAAGGGGTGAATAGGTTTCATTGAATATTATTCTCAAGAAGAATTTGACAACTTATTTAGTTGCGGAGGGTGCAGATCAAGATTGAATGTTGAGGGGGTATTGGAGACTACAATTATGCCTTAAATTTAGGGATTTATATAACTGTAAGTATCTGTAAATACTGGCTCCCCGGGACGGGCTCGAACCGCCGACCTAGTGATTAACAGTCACCCGCTCTACCAACTGAGCTACCGGGGAATAGAGGACGAGAAATAGTAACGACCTGCCATACACAGGTCAACGTCAGACCATAATCTCGGGAATCACAGATCTTATTGGCCTGGACCTCAAGTCAGGCTGATCTGCTCATACTAAGCTCAAAGCTCCTTAAGGCGAGCAGCAGCTTGTTCCAGAATATCCATGCTGGTTGCATAGGAGATGCGCATATGCCCAGGCGATCCAAATGCTGTACCAGGTACGGCGGCAACCCCTGCCTGATTTAGCAAGTGCTCTACAAAACCAACATCATCCGAAACGTTTTCAGTTTTTTCAATTAGGCCGTCAACATTGGGAAAGCAATAAAATGTTCCATCGCCTTGTGAGCAGTAGATGCCGTCGATTTCATTCAGGGCCCCGACAATGAAGTCGTGGCGCTTTTCAAACTCATTACACATGTCTGATACAAAACCCTGATCCCCGGTCAGGGCAGCTTCTGTCGCTGCCTGAGAAATGGAACTCGGGTTGGACGTACTCTGCGACTGTATTTTGGTCATGGACTTGATCAGCGCTTCAGGACCTGCTGCATAGCCGATGCGCCAGCCGGTCATCGAATAGGCCTTGGAGACCCCATTTAATACCAAGGTGCGGTCTTTGAGTGAAGGAATTGAATTCAGGATGTTCGAGAATTTCTGCCTCCGAAACAGGATGTGCTCGTAAATATCATCACTGATCACGAACACCTGCGGATACTTTTCCAGAACTTCACCCAAAACACTCAATTCTTCGTTTGTGTAAGCCATGCCCGTTGGATTGGACGGACTGTTGATGACCAACAGCTTGGTCTTGGGGGTGATCTTGCTTTCTAGGTCTTCAGCAGTGATCTTGCAGCGGTTCTCAGCCCGACTCGAAATAGTGACCGGCTGACCGCCTGCTAAGAACACGATATCCGGGTAGGACACCCAGTACGGGGCCGGAATCAATACCTCGTCCCCATCGTTCAAAAGTGCCTGGCACAAGTTGTAGAGCACTTGCTTAGCCCCAGTGGAGATCATGACTTCACTAGGGGTGTACTCCAGCCCGTTATCACGTCGGAACTTCTCAATCACCGCATCCTTGAGGGATGCAGTCCCTGCCACAGCCGTGTACTTGGTTTGTCCTGCACGCATGGCAGCAATGGCCGCCTCCTTGATGTGTTCGGGAGTGTCGAAGTCCGGCTCACCTGCTGCAAGATTCAGGATGTCTCCGCCTTCTGCGCGAATTTGATTCGCCCGTGCCGTTATGGCTAAAGTGACGGAGGGTTGAATCCGAGATACCCGCTTTGCGAGTGAATATTGCACAATGTCTCCTGGTCAGGGTTTTGAAATTTTAGAACGCTGCACCTTGGCAGCACCGGGTAGAGTATACGGGGCCTGTCAAATGCAGATAAGTCCCAAGAAGAGAAACTATGTACCAGCCATTTAAAATCGTTACCGACTTTGGCCCGGCAGGGGACCAGCCCGGCGCCATCCAGACACTGGTCGACGGATTGAATGACGGGCTGGCTCACCAGACGCTGCTGGGGGTCACAGGTTCGGGCAAGACTTTCACCATTGCCAATGTCATAGAACAGGTGCAGCGCCCGACGATCATCCTGGCGCCCAACAAAACCCTGGCGGCACAACTGTACGGGGAGATGAAGGAGTTCTTCCCGCAGCATGCCGTGGAGTATTTCGTATCCTACTACGACTACTACCAGCCCGAGGCCTATGTGCCGGCAAGCGATACCTTCATCGAGAAGGACGCCTCTATCAATGAGCACATCGAGCAGATGCGCCTGTCCGCTACCAAGGCCCTGTTCGAGCGCCCGGATACGGTCATCGTGGCCACCGTATCCGCTATTTACGGGCTGGGTGACCCCAAGGCCTACCTGAACATGGTCATGCACCTCGATCGCGGCGACCGGATCGATCAGCGCAAGCTGCTGCGCCGCCTGGCCGAGCTCCAGTATTCGCGCAACGACACCGAATTGCGTCGTGGCACCTTCCGGGTGCGCGGCGAGGTCATCGACGTACACCCGGCGGACTCCGAGCGTGAGGGCATCCGCATTGAGCTCTTCGACGAGGAGATCGAGCACCTGAGCTACTTCGACCCACTCACCGGCGAGATCACCCACCGGGTGCCGCGCCTGACCATCTATCCGAAGACGCACTATGTGACCCCGCGAGAAATCCTGCTCAATGCCATCGAGCAGATCAGGGAGGAACTCAAGGAACGTCTGGAGGAGTTGAATGCCGCCAACCGCCTGGTGGAGGCACAGCGCCTGGAGCAGCGCACGCGTTTCGATCTGGAGATGATCCAGGAAATCGGCTACTGCGCCGGCATCGAGAACTATTCACGCTACCTTTCCGGGCGTGCCGCGGGCGAGCCACCTCCCTGCCTGCTGGACTACCTGCCCGACAATGCCCTGATGGTGATGGACGAAAGCCATGTGTCCGTGCCCCAGTTCGGTGGCATGTATCGGGGCGACCGTTCGCGCAAGGAAACACTGGTGGAGTACGGCTTTCGCCTGCCCTCGGCCCTGGACAACCGCCCCTTGCAGTTCGAGGAGTTCGCAGCGCTCGCCCCGCAGATGATCTATGTCTCGGCCACACCGGGACCTTACGAGATGCAAAAATCCGATGTTGTCGCAGAGCAGGTGGTGCGTCCAACAGGACTGGTGGACCCCGAGATCGACGTGCGCCCGGTGACCACCCAGGTGGACGACGTGCTTTCCGAAATCAACGACTGCGTTGCACGGGGTGAGCGCGTGCTGATCACCACACTGACCAAACGCATGGCAGAGGATTTGACCGAGTATCTGGACGAGCACGGGGTACGGGTCCGTTACCTGCACTCCGACATTGATACTGTGGAACGGGTGGAAATCATCCGCGGGTTGCGCAATGCAGATTTCGACGTGCTGGTCGGCATCAACCTGTTGCGCGAGGGACTGGATATCCCGGAAGTCTCGTTGGTTGCCATTCTGGATGCGGACAAGGAGGGATTCTTGCGCTCAGAGCGTTCCCTGATCCAGACCGTGGGGCGGGCTGCACGGCATCTTCATGGCCGTGCCATCATGTACGCCGATGAGGTGACGGGCTCCATGCAGCGTGCCATCGATGAAACCAACCGTCGCCGCGACAAGCAGATCACGTTCAACCAGAAACATGGTATCACCCCGAGGGGGATTACCAAGAAAATACCGGACATCATGGAAGGTGCGCGCAAATTGCCCTCTGAAAGAGCGATCTACAGAACTCGTCTTGAGGATGTTGCAGACAGCACGGAGTATCTAGCTCTGACCCCTGAGCAAGGTATGAAAAAGATCAAGCAGCTTGAGCATAGAATGTATGAGCATGCGCGGAATCTGGAATTTGAAGAGGCGGCCAAGCTTCGCGATGAACTCTTCCACTTAAAAGATGTAGTACTAGGCAAGCCGCAACGCAAGGCAAGCTAGCGCTCATACTCGTGCTTGGGCAACCATCTGGTGTCTCGGCAGCATTAGCGATTCTCAAGGTATCGGAATGTTGCGTTCTGTGGTAGTTTCCTATCCGAACTAGGCGCGTAGCTCAGTTGGTTAGAGCATCACCTTGACATGGTGGGGGTCGTTGGTTCGAATCCAATCGCGCCTACCAGAATAAAATCAAGCCTGAGATATCGTTTTTACGGCAAGGACAAGCGAATATCGTCAGGTACTTACCTAGATGCACCTTTGAAAAAGCCCGAATGCTATATTTGTGGTAATGCGAATCATGGGCACTTGGCAAGGAAGTGATAGGTGATCATAGCTTACGTGCCATGGCACGGACCATTCTAGATGAAGAGCTGGGATTCCGGCCTGATTTCACCGAATACTAGTTGACCACCGGGGACACGACCTGAATGGACGTGCGTATAACCGCACAGCCCATCTGTCAGTACGTCGCAAGACGATGCAGGCATGAGCGACTATCACCAAAGGCTGAAAAACCAGCATTGAAAAATTTTTATCAACCTTCTTACAAGGTAGTTGAGTGTAAAACAGGATCAAGAATGTGAAGAAATCCAGTTATAGTGAAAAACTCGACTCCTCAGCATCCATAGCGGCCAAAAGATTAATTCATGGCCGACGCTCACGACCTGAAGACAACATTCGCCAGGACCTTGGTCGCCTCTTGGACGCAATAGGTATTGAGAACCTTATTACGTATGCGACGCAGGACGGACCTGCGGATTTGTATCTACCAAGACGGCGCACAGTAATCGAGACAAAAAAGGTCGGTGACGCTGATGAACCAGAGAAACCGCAAGCGAGAGAAAATAACGAGTCGCCACGTGAACAGCTCGAACGATACATTCGAAGCGAGATGAGCCGAGAGCTTGGGTTTCTCGACCTTGAAGGACTGGACGAAAGGCCTTGGATTGGGGTTGTGACTGACGGTTGTGCATGGCATGCATGGCGTTATGCACACGAACCTGGGTCCATCGGGCAGGAAATTTTTACAGGTTTCAAACCAACGACAGAGGATGACCTAATTGCAAAGCTAAGGCAGCTCCTGAGTGATGAGCCGCTGGGCAAACCTTGGATCCCGGACCAGCCAGCTGGCATCTTTGAGCCCTACCGAGAGCATCTTAGTCAAATCCGTAGCACTTTGACTGGAGCGCGTGAGCAAAGAACACAGACTAAGCAAAAACTCTGGCTTGATGTGTTGCGCACATCGAGTATGGCACCGGACAACCAACATCGAATAGAGCGCCTGTTTGTCGCTCATTCGTTTCTGATCACACTCGCTCGAGGCGTGGTCCATACATTGGCCAATCCCAGCATCGATCCTGATCCAATGCATATTCTTAGGGAGGGCTTCGTAGCATGGATTATCGACTCAACTGAGGGGAGACATTGGGCTAAAAAGATTCTTGAAAAAGTCCACTCCTATGAGTGGCGCCGTCGGTCTGGGGATGTACTGCGATCCGTATACGAAGCGTTTATCGAAGCTGATGATCGAAAAATTTTTGGTGAGTACTACACGCCTGACTGGCTAGCAGAATTGTTAGTAGAAGAGGTTTGCGACGAGGAGTGGTGCAACGAAGCAGCCAGTGAAGCCCTCGTTGCTGAGCAAGGGGGAGAGGCGCTTTCTGGCCGCGGTGTACTCGATCCGACATGTGGTTCAGGCACGTTTCTATACCATGCTGCCAAGCGCATTCTCCGGTGCCAGGTGATGCGCGAAAAGACACTGAGTCCTGTAAGCAAGGCAGGCGCAGTGGCACGATTGGTCTGTGGGCTTGACATCCACCCAGTGGCAGTTGAGATTGCCCGGGCAACAGTGCTGCGCGCATTGCCTGCCTCGCCGCCAGATCACGATGGTGCCGTACGCGTTTACCAAGGTGACTCGCTAATGGCGCAACCCCAATCTGAGAATGCGCTATTTACACATACAGAGGACACACTGAGATTCGAAACACCCCAAGGAAGTGAGTTCTATTTGCCGAGGAGTTTTGCCCAACACCGCCAATTTGGTACGAATCTTCGCAGGTTGGTGGAAGCAGCAAACAGCAAGCGGTCAGTTCCTAGTGACATTGTTGCGACGATACCATCTGATGACAAGGCAACTCTTGAGGCTAGCCGCGATCAAATTGAGAAAATCATCGATAGCGAAGGAAACTCTGTATGGGCGTGGTACATAGCAAATATCACTGCACCAATGCGGCTTGAGGAGAGAAAGGTAGATCGAATAGTGGCAAATCCCCCATGGGTTACTATGGCAGAGATTCAAGTCAAAGAACGAAAAGCTACGCTGGAAGCATTCTCAAAGCAGATGAAACTCTGGGATGGTGGTAAGTATGCACCTCACCATGATATTGCTCAGCTGTTCGTGAAGAGATGCCGACAACGATATTTAGTTAACCCTGACACAAACCCTGCGGCATGGCTTGTGAAAAAGGCTGTACTGACAGGGGGACACTGGGCAAAATTTCGCGAATGGCATGAAAGTGTCGGCGCACAAACACTTGATCTAGAGAAAGTTCGACCATTTGGTGGGGGAGATGCGAGACGTTGCTGCGTACTGTTCGACATACGCAAGTGTAAGAGCTTCAAGGTTGGCAAGGCTAAGAGGCTTATCGCCTTACCCAAGGGTAAATTGGAAAGTCAAATGAGTCTTCCTGAGGCTATATTACGTTTAGGGATTCAACGAGCACCGAAGAAATTGCCACGAGTAAAGTCAAAATACATTGATGCGGAATTCAGGCAGGGAGCTTCGATTGTTCCAGCTGTGCTGACAAAAGTGCAGTTTAATCAAGCGGTGATGGCTACGACGAAATCTGAGGATGACGTTGAAGTTTCAACAATACGCTCTACTAAAAAGAGATGGGAAAAGGTTCAGCCACTAATGGGTAGAGTGCCGAGAAGATGGGTGCGCATGCTCTTCACTAGCAACGACCTATTAGCATTTTGGGTTCGGACAGGCACTCAGCACGCCATCGTTCCAGTAGGCGAACAGGGAATGCTGGAAAAGGACCCAAGACAAACAAATACGTTGTGGGCAGAGTGTGAGCGGCTTTACGAAGAGCACAGGTCTCAGGGAGGCAATAATCCAAAAACGCTACGTGCACGCATCGACTACGGTAGCAACTTGTCTAGACAACTACCTGTGGCCCTAGATAAAAAACGCCTTACTGTCTTATACCCAAAATCAAGTGACATCATGCGCGCAGCTCGCGTAGCAAGGCAACATGAAATCATCAACGATACGCTCTACTACTGGAAAGCGGGTAGTGAAGACGAGGCCGCCTATTTAGTAGCACTGCTCAATGCGCCGGCCTTAGGGCAAGCATTCCTCGATGCCAGACAGTCTGGACGAGATTTCCACACGCATTTTTGGAATAAAGTCCCAATCCCCTTGTTTGACAAGAAGAACAAAAACCATCTTGCTTTAGCGAAATTAACCACCAAAGCCGAACAAATCATTGAGCCATGGATGGCTGACTCAGCGAATACCAAGAGTCTTCAACAAGTAGGGTTATCGAAACGAATACGGAGACTTCTTGATGGGGAAGGGGTTCTTGGACAGATTGACAAATTCACGAGTCAGATTCTCCCTAACCATGCCTCGGCATAGGACAGAAAGGTTTTTCAAGTGTACATTCCATCCTAAGTTATCGGAAAACCGCATACTGATCCTCTGCTTCATTCCCGCATAGCTTAGGGTGTACCTTTAATGGGCCATATATCGGCAACATCTCCAAACCAGATGGTGTCGTGAGGCCGATCTTGTAAAGCGGCTGTGGAATTTTCAGTGTCTGTTGCATGAGGAAAAACTTCTCACTAGGCCAAAGTTTTTTATTGCCCTTTGTTTTGTTATTTCAATTTTGTCGAATTGCAATGCTTTCGGAATAGACTCCCCAGCCAACTCTGTCGTTTTCCGCCTGCCGCTTGTAACATCTCGATGACGAGACGATCATTGCGCCCACTATTTGCAGCGTTTAAAGGTGTCCATCCCTTGTTATCCCG
Source organism: Gammaproteobacteria bacterium (assembly GCA_965205685.1). GTDB lineage: Bacteria > Pseudomonadota > Gammaproteobacteria > UBA4575 > UBA4575 > WTFY01. The sequence continues at coordinate 692,209 of OZ242174.1, forward strand.
TGCATTTGGATCTGCTCCGGCAGCGAGCAGTACATGGACATTTTCAGCGTAGCCATAGAAGGCCGCATGATGCAACGGGGTTCGTCCTCGGTTATCTTTGACATTCGGGTTTGCACCTTTGGACAGAAGGTCATTGAGGCTATCATGCCCCATGTATAAGGCTGCACGGTGTAATGGAGCAGAGCTCAAGTACAATTCACGTGATTTGTTCAAATCTACCTCCTCCATGATGTTTCAATCTATTGGAATGCAAAGTAAGGGATTATTCATGTATAGAGAACCACTATGGCTAGCTACATTTTTGGAAAGTGCCTTGGAAAAAGAAAAGGAGAAATACGTTAAGTGCCCAGTAATGCCGGATAGGATTCCAGATTATATAGCTGCACAAGGTTGGGGGTTTGTTGTTACTGGGTACTTTCTTGTTGAGCAATCATTTAAAGGAATTTTACATACTCAAGGAGAAGCTAAAGTACCTTCTATACATTCACTGACGAGCTTATTTACAAAACTGAGTGACGATAATAAATCAACTCTTCGTGAATACTATATAGATTTTAAACATACTTCAGGAAATGCCATGAAGGCATTTCCAATTGATTCCCTTGATGATTTTCTCGTAAGGCTTGATGGGCGTGAGAATAGACAAGGTACAGACAAGATCGGCTCAATTGACTGGCGGTACTTTTTGATTGAGGAAAACAACAGTCAAAATTTACCTTTAGTTAGTGTTGATTATCTGCATGAAATTGCATATGGATGTATACGGATAATTGAATATGAAGCATTATCTGTTCAGTGCGACCCAACTAAGCACACTCACTCTAACCGTATGCGATCGGAGCGTCTGAAAAAGTATTCGAATTGGTTAGATGTAAGAAGTAATTCTGGTGGATGGGATTCGTCCGATGAAAGAGTTGAAATATTATATGGGCCGGATGGCCTTGGAAATTATGACTTGTATCATTTTAAAAACGGCAGTGTAAGCTTTTGTATCTCTAAAAAGACAAAATATCCCGATATTCGTGTTGATGACAAAAGAGATGAAATTCAACCTTTGATGTCGAGAAAGGATTTAGAAATATAGGGATATATCATTATTGAGCATTCATTTATCCTGCTCCCTAAACTTAATCTAGCTTGCAGGCGCTCATAGGAAATTCGGTCTTCCAAAATCGGTTCAAGCATTAGAGACATTGTCCGATTACATATTTATAGGCTGAACTACATCCGAGTCGGGGGAAACAACATGCCAATATTCAAGATCGTCAAGGATACGTTATTCACAGTTGATCAGACAAACTTCACTACTGAAAAAGCACTTCAGAGACTGATTGAAGATAACCTTGAAGCTGTTTTCGGATGTCGTTTTGTTGCGACTGAGTTCCCAACAGGTGAACAGCATGCGGGAAGGATCGACACGCTAGCTCTTTCAGAAGATCACAATCCCGTCATCATTGAATATAAAAAAGTCGAATCCTCAGACTTGATTAATCAGAGTTTGTTTTATCTGGCCTGGATTCAAGATCATCAAGGAGATTTTGAAATTGCAGCCCAGAAAGCTTTGGGGACAGGGGTTGAGGTGGACTGGTCGGACATTCGAGTGATCTGTCTTGCTCCAAACTACAAAAAATATGATCTGCATGCTGTCCAGGTCATGGGAGCGAATCTTGAGCTTTGGGCTTATCGCCTTTTCAAGAACGATTCACTCTATCTTGAAGAGGTCTTCCGAAAAACTACGACGACTTCTCAACCCCGTACTTTAGGCGAGTTGACAGCTGGCCAGAAAGCAGCCTTATCCCGCAAGACGGGTTCTTATACTGTAGAGCAACACTTTGCCAACAAGCCAGATTCGATTGCAGATTTAGCAAAGTCCATCCGGGAATTCACCCTTGAACTCGATCCCTCGATAGAGGAAGCCCCAAAGAAAAAATACATTGCTTACAAAACCTCTCAAAACATCATCTGTATGAAGATTCAGAGAGGTAAGGTGGTGCTCTATGTCAAGCTTAAGCCACAAGAAGTCGATGTGCCGCAGGAACTTAATCCTAGAGATATGACAAACACCGGTCACTATGGAACTGGTGATTTGGAATTGTCGGTCAAAACTGAAAATGATCTGGAGCTAGTCAAGCCATTACTTGAACTGGCCTATCAGAAAATTGGGGGATGAAGTAGAGTCCTCAACTTGAGAATGGCGCTTGATCAAGGGTTTTTCAGGATGTTAGGCCATGCTGTTGGGCGAGTTTGGTTCGATGGGAACATGAAGTTGATCAAGACCGCACTGGTACTTCACCACACACGCCATATCAGGTTTGACAGCTTATGATATCCATGTCCCTAGTCTCCGAGTCCAAAGGTGGATATCAGAAGCCCCTAATAAAGAAGCTGGGTCAAAAGTGGAGGCTGATTAGGAAACGTTCGGTACACGGATGTTGCTGTACAGTCCCCCAATTATTGAACACACATCCATAGAAAATAATGCCAGCATCACTTCCTCCTGATAATCCGATCTCATCTTCCGAAGATGATGTTTTAAACTGGGAGTCCACCGCGACTACCTTTGTCCGCCATGCTCTGGAGCTTGATTCAACTCATGGGCTCGTTGTTGGGGTATTCGGATCTTGGGGGTCTGGGAAGACCTCATTTATTAATTTAGCACGCCCAGAATTCGAGAAGGCAAAAGTCCCAGTACTCGACTTCAATCCCTGGTTATTCAGTGGAACCAATGAACTCGTGCATAGATTTTTTGTGGAACTTTCCGCCAAAATGCGAAAGATGGAAAAAACTTCAGGTCTTAAAAAAATCGGGAGTTATTTCCGGAAATATGGGGATGTTCTCTCTCCAGGAATTATGGGCATCTCAACGCTTGCGGGTAGCCCCCATGTGGGCATGACATTTGCCGGTATACTGGTATTACTTCTTAAAAAGGCAAAAACACCAGCTAGCGCAATTGCCGTACGTAACAAACTGACCCAAGCCCTTAAAAAGCACGGCAAGCCAATCATTGTAGTACTAGATGATGTTGACCGGCTACCAAACAATGAGATCCTAGAACTCTTCAAGCTGGTGCGTCTAACAGCCGGTTTTCCAAACCTTGTCTACATCGTGGCCTGTGACAGGGTTTATGTAGAAGCAGCATTCAAAGAGGTTATGCCTGATATGCCTGCGGCCCAAGGCAGCTACCTCGAAAAGATCTTTCAGTGGTCCATCAATATACCGGTTGCACCTCACGAACAGCTCAGAAGAGAACTTCGTGGCGGTATAGAAAAAGCTTTAGGAAGTATTAGCCCACCTTTCGCTCAAAGCGACTGGCCTGATATTGAAGCTGAGATCATCCGGCCTCTTGTGCGAAACATAAGAGATGTTCGCCGATACAGCATGGCTGTTCGCGGGGCAGTTGACAGCTTCGACAAAATGGTTGCACTCGTCGACGTCCTTGCGCTTGAAGCCATTCGTTTGTTCATGCCGGGCGTCTTCGACAAATTGTCACACCTAGTTGAAGATCTTTGTGCATTGCCCGACTGGGAAGCCAACCAGCGGAGAGCGGAGGATATCGTACTAGAGCAGATGGGCGATTCCGAGACACTTAAAGAGGCCACTAGGATGCGCCTTAAGGGACTTGTCGAAGACGCCAACTCGGAACATCAAAGTATTGTGCGTGCATTGATCCACCGCCTTTTTGCAGGCGGGCGAGACCAGCACGAAGAGGAAGATCCCGAATGGTCTTCCCGGCAACTACGGAATAACCGCGTCGTTCATAGCAGTATTTTCAGGTTATATTTGACACGCGTTGCAGACAGCGATCTGACCGCCGCCAACCACGCGAAGGACGCATTCGACTGTCTACATGATCGGAAGGCCTTGTTTGAATCTATGCGTCTGCATAAACATGATACTGGAACTTGGCCGAAAATCATCCTTTCCCTGTGGGGCATGTTCAGGAACGAATTTGTTCGCGAACATGCCGAGTCAGGACTAATCGTATTTTGGAATATGCTCTCTGATATGCCTGAAAGCAATTCCGTATCCGTAGACGAGCCACTCCAATCTATACAAATAATATCGGAATCTCTTCTGGAAACTCTGGTTAGGACTGATGATATCTTCGACCTAATCAAAAATGTATTTCAGCAGCTCCAATCACTTTCTTCGGGAGTAGCTTTGATCAAGCAGATTGAAAGATTAAACAAGAGAAAAAGTTCGTTCCTATCGGATACTGATTTCAGCACCCTCAAGAGATTGCTAAACAACCGAATTCGGTCGGTCCACGCGGACGATCTTATAAAAGAACGGCATCCAGCTCAGGTTCTGTTGTTTTCCATGCAGTGCTCGGATTCTCCGGAAGCCCCCTACATTAACCATGATTCTCCGAAATTGACTTTCTTACTATTATGGGATTGCCGGACAGAAGGCAGCACTGGTGAACTCGGAAGCCGGTCAGTTGAAACTAGGCAAAGCATTCATTTGGACACCTTGATCTCAATTCATGGCAGTGAGGATATGTTGAAAATAAGGATCGAAAGTCTTGATCAGAATTTCCACTCGATTGAACCGTGGATCATTTCTGAATTGGGCATTCAATCCTCAGAGGCCAGATCGTTGCTGCAGTTAGCAAAAGACAAATTGTTTTATTTAGGGCACCCTCAGAAATTGACGATCCCTTGAAATCATAGATTCAGGCCTTGTTCACATCCCAGCTTCACAGGTATCGTCAGTGATCCAAACAAATGGGAATTATGCACGCTAGTTGCTAGAGACTAAGATTTACTTAGCTTTTTTCTATTTTTCAGAATTTTGCAGTAATCTTCCCTAAAATTACTGTCCATATATCGTCACAACGAATCTTCCATGCTAGTGCGATCATGAATATCGAATTGTGGACGGGAGACATCACAAGACTTCAGATAGACGCCATCGTCAACGCTGCCAATGAACGTCTTCTCGGAGGTGGTGGTGTCGACGGTGCTATACACCGGGCTGCTGGCCCCGGCCTGCTGGAGGAATGTCGCGCCATCGGCGGCTGTCCCACCGGAGAAGTTGTGATAACCGGGGGGCACCAGTTGCCTGCGAAGTATGTCATTCACACCGTGGGGCCTGTCTGGCACGGTGGTTCTCGAAATGAGCCTGCGTTGCTACGGGCCTGCTACCGCAACTGCATGGCTCTGGCAGAAAGCCGGGAACTCGAAAACATCGCCTTTCCTGCAATCAGCACGGGGGTGTACGGGTATCCTCTGCGCGAGGCTGCCGAAATCGCAATCTCCGAAGTTCGCGCTTACTCCACCAAAGCCGTGCGTCAGGTCGTGTACGCCTGTTTCGACGAAGCCACCACCGCAGTGTATGCCGAGGTGCTCGGGGCAGAAACACGTCAGCAGAAGGGCTGACACAGAAGGTCAAGAGAAGCCATGGGATTTGTGACGGATGTTGTTCTGCCTCTGGCACTTGCCTTCATCATGTTGGCACTTGGGCTCGGACTTACCTTTGATGATTTTGTCCGGGTGGTGCGTCGCCCACGCGATTTCGCGGTTGGCGCAGTATCACAGATCCTCGTGCTGCCGATGGTTGCTTTCCTGTTGGCCAGCCTTTGGCCAATGGCACCTGAACTTGCTCTCGGCCTGATGATCATTGCTGCAGCCCCGGGTGGTGTGACCTCCAATCTCCTGACCGCATTCGCACGAGGCGATGTCGCGCTGTCGATCTCGCTGACCGCGGTGATTAGTTTGTTGAGCGTACTTACGATCCCGCTGGTGGTCGTCTTCGCCTATGGGCACTTCATCGGCGAGCAGGCGGTACAGGACATCACCGTCGCTGACACTGCAATCAGTGTTTTTTTGATTGTCACCATTCCGGTGCTGGTCGGCCTGCTTGTCCGACGTTTTGCGGAGAACTTTGCATTGCGGGTCGAGCCGTCGGCGCGAGCCGTGTCCGCCGTGCTGTTCGTGCTGGTGCTTGCAGGAGCCATCTATCAGGAGCGTAATAACCTGGCCTCCTACTATGCCCAGGCCGGACTGGCCACGTTTGCACTGAACCTGACGATGATGGTGCTTGCTTACTTGCTGGCACGGTGGTTTGCTACGGGGGCGAAACAGCGAACTGCAATTGCGATGGAGTGCGGACTGCAGAACGGAACGCTTGCGATCGCGATTGCGGTGCTTTTGTTCGGTGGTGGGCTCGCGACAGTGCCCGCGACAACCTACAGCCTGACCATGTTCGTGACCGCACTGATCTATGTCGCGCTGTTGCGGCGCAGGCAAGGCACGACCTCTTGATATACGCATCGATTCACCAACACGTGATTTTCCGGCGGTTGTGGTTCCCTTCACATGCCACAATGTGTACCCTATGCGCTCGGAGTATCTTGTGGTTCGCATGGCAGAATGCGTGGGGACAACACCTGATCCGGACTGAAAGATACATTTTGGAAACATGTGGCCCCTGGTATCGGTCACCACTGGAGAACCTGCATGCCAACCATCACCCTGCCTGACGGCACCCAGAAAGAATTTACAGACCCGGTTACGATCCAGCAGGTCGCAGAATCCATCGGCCCGGGACTTGCTAAGGCGACCATCGCCGGGCGCATCGACGGACAGCTGGCCGATGCCTGTGTGAGCATCACCGAGGATGCCCGCGTGGAGATCGTCACCAACAAGGACCCGGACGGGGTCGACATCATCCGCCACTCCTTTGCCCACCTGATGGGGCATGCGATCAAGCAGCTGTACCCCACCGCCAAGATGGCCATCGGTCCGGTCATCGAGAACGGCTTCTACTACGACGTGGACTACGAGCGCTCGTTTACCCCGGAAGACCTGGAAGCCATAGAAAAGCGCATGGGCGAGCTGATCGTTGAGGACTACGACGTCATCCGCGAAGTCGTCAGCCGCGCCCAGGCAGTGGACACGTTCAGGCAGCGCGACGAGGACTACAAGGTCGAGATCGCCTCTGAGATTCCCGACGATGAAATCATCGCGCTCTACCACCACCAGGAATACACCGACATGTGCCGCGGCCCGCACGTGCCCAACACGCGCCACCTGCGCGCCTTCAAGCTGACCCGCCTGGCGGGCTCGTACTGGCGCGGCGATGCCAGCAACAAGATGCTGCAGCGCATCTATGGCACGGCCTGGGCCGACAAGAAGCAGCTCAAGCACTACCTGACCCAGCTCGAGGAGGCGCAAAAGCGCGACCACCGCAAGCTCGGCAAGCAGATGGACCTGTTCCACTTCCAGGACGAGGCCCCGGGCATGGTGTTCTGGCACGAGCGCGGGCTGATCCTGTACCAGCAGGTCGAGGCCTACGTCCGCGAGAAGATCCGCGCATACGGCTACCAGGAGGTGTCCACCCCGCAGATCCTGGACCGAAAGCTGTGGGAGAAATCCGGGCACTGGGACAAGTTCGGCGACATGATCTTTGCCACGTCCTCGGAAAACCGCGAGTACGCGATCAAGCCGATGAACTGTCCCGGGCATATCCAGATCTACAACCAGGGCCTGAAGAGTTACCGCGACCTGCCGTTCAAGCTTTCCGAGTTCGGCCTGGTGCACCGCAACGAGCCCTCCGGAACCCTGCACGGCCTGTTGCGTGCCAGGCGTTTCGTGCAGGACGACGCGCATGTTTTCTGCACCCGGGACCAGCTCGCCGGGGAAGTGCGCGAACTGATCGATCTGACCTTCGAGGTCTACCGAGACTTCGGTTTCGAGAACATTGACCTGGCTTTCTCGACCCGCCCGGAGCAGCGCGTTGGAGAGGACGAGCTCTGGGACGAGGCCGAGGCCGCACTGCAGCAAGTGCTGGAGGACCAAGGCCTGGAATACAAGCTGCAGCCGGGCGAGGGCGCATTCTACGGCCCCAAGATCGAGTTCACGCTGCGCGACAGCATCGGCCGGGTGTGGCAGTGCGGCACGATCCAGGTGGACTTCTCCATGCCGGGGCGCCTCGATGCCTCCTACGTGGCCGAGGACGGTACGCGCCAAGTGCCGGTCATGATCCATCGCGCGATCCTGGGTTCGCTTGAGCGCTTTATCGGAATCCTGATCGAGAACTACGCAGGCGATTTGCCGTTCTGGCTGGCACCCGTGCAGGCAGTTTTGCTCAATATCACGGACCGCCAGGCCGAGCATGTACGCTCGGCGGAAGAAATGCTTAGGAATCAAGGCTTCAGGGTGATCTCCGACTTGAGAAATGAAAAGATTGGCTATAAGATTCGAGAGCATACGATCACACACATCCCGTACATGCTGGTGGCGGGCGATCGTGAAGTGGCTGCAAATCAGTTGGCCGTTCGTACACGTGGAGGTGAAGACCTGGGGCCGATGGCACTCGAGGCCATCGCGCAGAGGTTCATGGAGCACGGGGTACGCGGCCATTAATTTTTGGAGGAACGGAATATTAGCGTAGCGAAAGTAACCCGATTGAATGATGAAATTACCGGGCAGGAAGTCCGACTGATCGGACTGGACGGCGAGAACGTGGGAGTAGTGGCCATCAGCGAGGCCCAGCAGATTGCACAGGACGCCGACCTTGACCTGGTAGAGATTGCCCCGAATGCCACCCCTCCCGTTTGCCGGGTCATGGACTACGGCAAGTTCAAGTTTCAGCAAAGCAAGAAGGCCCAGGTGGCCAGAAAGAAGCAGAAACTGATCCATGTGAAGGAAATCAAGTTCCGCCCAGGTACGGAGGAAGGCGATTATCAGGTTAAGATGAGAAAGATCACCGAATTTTTAACGAACGGCGACAAGACCAAGGTGACCGTTCGCTTCCGGGGCCGGGAGATGATGCATCAGGAACTGGGGGGCGTGTTGCTGGACCGCATCGAGAAGGACCTGGAGCCCTACGGCGAAGTGGAACAACGGCCCAAAATGGAAGGACGCCAACTGGTCATGGTGTTCACCCCGCTGCGAAAAAAATGAATCCGTCAGGAATACAGACATGCCAAAACTAAAGACAAACCGTGGCGCAGCCAAGCGCTTCAAGAAAACCGCAGGCGGTGGCTACAAGCGCATCCAGTCCCATGCCCGTCACATCCTGACGAAGAAAAGCACCAAGCGTAAACGCCAGCTGCGCGCAGGCACGACCATTGCAGACGCGGACGTGAAATCCGTACGGCAGATGCTGCCCTACGCATGACACGCGTGGCCTAAGGAAACCCGGAGACAACCATGCCAAGAGCAAAGAGGGCCGTAGTGGCACGAGCCCGACACAAGAAATCCTGGCCAAGGCCAAGGGATATTACGGCGCCCGCAGCAACACCTTTCGTGTAGCCAAGCAGGCGGTGATCAAGGCGGGGCAATATGCCTACCGTGACCGCAGGCAGCGAAAGCGCCAGTTCCGATCCCTGTGGATCGTGCGCATCAATGCCGCTGCACGACAGTTCGGCCTGTCGTACAGTCGTCTGATGGACGGGCTGAACAAGGCTTCCGTGCAAATTGACCGCAAGGTGTTGGCAGACCTGGCCGTTCATGATATCGATACGTTTGGCAAAATCGCCGAAAGAGCGAAGGCAAGCTTGTAGGTTTAGCTGAATGCCGTTGATGGTTGCATAACCGCCGGTGAAGGTTTCGTGAAAGGGAAAGGCTTTGCCTTTCCCTTTTTGTTTGAACCCTGGGTGTTGACGAACTGATGACTGATCTTGATTCCCTGGAGGCTGCGGCCCTTGGAGAGATCCAGACGGCCCAAGATGCCGATGCCCTGGATGCCGTGCGCGTGCGCTATCTCGGGAAAAAGGGCGTGCTCACGGAAAGGCTCAAGACACTGGGCACGCTGCCGAGTGACGAGCGCCCGGCCGCCGGGCAGCAAATCAACCGCATCAAGTCCAGCCTCCAGCAGGCCATCGCCGAGAAGAAATCCGGCTTCGAGCAGTCCGACCTGCAACACCGGCTGGGTCGCGAAGCCCTGGATGTCACCCTGCCGGGGCGTCGCCAGGACCTCGGCAGCCTGCACCCGGTCACGCACACGCGGATCCGCATCCGTGAGTATTTCGAGCGGTTCGGATTCTCGGTGGAAGAGGGGCCCGAGGTGGAGGACGAGTTCCACAATTTCGAAGCCCTGAACATCCCGGCACATCATCCTGCACGGGCCATGCATGACACCTTTTACTTCGGCGACGGCATGCTGTTGCGAACGCATACCTCATCGGTGCAGATCCGCTACATGCAACACAACAGCCCGCCCCTTCGCATCATCGCACCCGGCCGGGTGTACCGCTGCGACTCGGATCCGACCCACAGCCCCATGTTTCACCAGGTCGAGGGCCTGCTGGTCGATGAGCACACGTCCTTCGCACATCTGAAGAGCATGCTGGTCAAGTTCCTGCAGACCTTTTTTGAAGATGAAGCCCTGCAGGTCCGGTTCAGGCCGTCGTATTTCCCGTTCACCGAGCCCTCGGCGGAAATCGACGTTGCCATACCCGGTTCCGAGCCCGGGAATCTGCGTTGGCTCGAGATACTGGGATGCGGCATGGTGCATCCTGCGGTGTTCGAGCAGGTCGGCATCGACCCCAAGCGCTACCGCGGATACGCGTTCGGAATGGGCGTTGAGCGCCTCGCCATGCTGCGCTACCAGATCGATGATTTGCGCCTGTTTTTCGAAAACGATCTGCGTTTTCTCAAGCAGTTCACATGAGGCTCACGACATGCAGGTAAGCGAACGCTGGTTACGTGAATGGGTGGACCCGTCCACCGACACGCAGCATCTTGCCGAGGTGCTGACCATGGCCGGGCTCGAGGTCGACAGCCTCTCGCCGGCAGCCCCCGCGTTTTCGAACATCGTGACCGCAAAAATCACGGCGCTTGACTCGCACACCGAGGACGGGGAATACCATGTGTGCCAGGTCGACGATGGCTCCGGCGAGCCGCTCACCGTCGTGTGCGCGGCGAACAATGTTAAGGCCGGGATGATGGCGGCGCTGGCACGAGTCGGGGCCCGACTGCCGGGCGGCACCGAAATCGAGGCAAAGACACTGCACGGGGTGGAGTCCACAGGGATGCTTTGCTCCTTCGCGGAACTGGGACTGGCCGAGGCATCCGAGGGGATCATCGAGTTGCCCGATGCCTGTGATCCAGGCACCGATCTCCATGAATACCTGAAGCTCGATGACACCGTCATCGACATCGACCTGACGCCCAACCGCGCGGACTGTCTCAGCGTTCAGGGGCTGGCACGGGAAGTGTCGGCACTGCTTGAGTCACCCATCGAGGAGGTGGCGTGCCCGACAATTGCAGCCTCGACCGATACGGCGTTTCCGGTCTCGATCGAGGCGCCCGAGGCCTGTGCTCGCTATGTCGGGCGAGCCATCACGGGGGTGAAAGGGGGCATCGCGAGCCCCCTGTGGATGCAAGAGAAATTGCGCCGTAGCGGGCTGCGTGCAGTCAATGCTATCACCGACATCACCAATTATGTGATGCTGGAACTCGGCCAGCCCATGCATGCCTTCGACCTGGACAAGCTCGATTCCGGGATTGTCGTTCGCTTCGCACGGACCTCGGAGTCCCTGCACCTGCTCAATGGCCAGGAAGTTGCTCTGTCCGCGGACGAGCTGGTGATTGCGGATGCCGAAAGTCCATTGGCCCTGGCCGGCATCATGGGAGGTGAGCGTTCCTGCGTCGGGGACCAAACGCACACGGTGTTTCTGGAAGCCGCCTGGTTTCACCCGCGCGCACTTGCCGGGATCGCACGAAGACACGGCTTGCATACGGATTCCTCGCACCGCTTCGAGCGCGGTGTTGACCCGGACCTGGCGCACTTCGCCATGCAGCGGGCCACCCAGCTGATTCTTGAGATCGCAGGCGGGGAAGCCGGTCCTGTGGTCTGCGAGGAAGATAGCGCACGCCTGCCGCAAACTGCGGAAATCGAGCTCGAGTGTTCCCGGGCGAAGGACCTGCTGGGGATTGAGCTTTCCGCCGATGAAATCGAGAAGTTGCTGGTTCGCCTGCGATGCCAGGTCCAGCGCTCCGGGGAACGCCTGCACGTGGTCCCTCCCGGATTTCGCACTGACCTCGCTATCGAGGCTGACCTGATCGAGGAGATTGCACGCCTGAAGGGGTACGAGGCCATCCCACTGACCTATGAGGAGTCTATCTCCCTGGATACCCGGGGCCAGGTGGCACACACCAGGCCATTCGAATCGATGAAGCAGGCTCTGGTGGGCAGCGGCTACAATGAGATCATCTCGTTCAGCTTTGTGAGCCAGGAGATGGAAACCCTGTTCAATCCGGAGCACCGGGCCAAGGCCCTGGAAAACCCGATCTCGCAGGAACTGTCGGTGATGCGCAGCAGTCTCTGGCCCGGCCTGGTGCAGGCGGCCATGCACAATTTCAACCGCCAGCAAGAGCGCATCCGCTTCTTCGAGCACGGGCTGCAGTTTTGCCAGACCCCGGAGGGCCTTTTGCAGCGCCCGGTCTTGGCCGGGCTGATTTGCGGAAATTGTGAACCCGAGCAGTGGGGTGCTGCCCCGAGGGAGGTCGACTTCTACGATCTCAAGGGCGACGTGGAACGGCTTTTGGAGGTGGCTCGGCTGCCACAGGATGAGTTCCGGGTTTCACCTCTGGAAGACCCGGCCCTGCACCCGGGGCAGGCCGCGAAAATCCTGCACGGGGATGCGATGCTGGCCCGGTTCGGTGCCCTGCATCCGCGCATCCAGGCCGTCCTCGAAATCAGCCAGACGGTGTACCTGTTCGAGCTGCAGCTGGATGAAATTTCGCAGCGCTTGCCAGAGCCGGTGTTCCGTCCGCTGTCGAAATACCCGCTGATCCGCCGGGACATCACCCTGATCGTGGACGAGGCCGTGAGTGCCGCTGAGATCCGCTCAAACATTGAACAAATGCAAATCCCCATTCTGCAGCATGTGGGAATCTTCAGCGTGTATACCGGAAAGGGTATAAAAAAAGGGAAGAAAAGCATATCTTTAGGCTTGATTTTGCAAGAGTTTTCACGCACCCTTACAGACAAAGAAGTAGAACAAACCATCACATCAATTGTTTCCCAACTTGAACACCAGGTTGGAGCGGGGATGAGAAGCTAAGTGCGATGGCGCTGACCAAAGCCCAAATGGCCGAGAATCTGTTTGAGGAGTTGGGCCTCAACAAACGCGAGGCCAAGGAACTCGTCGAAGTCTTTTTTGAAGAAGTCCGGAATGCCCTGGAACAAAGCCGCGAAGTCAAGCTCTCCGGTTTTGGCAACTTCATCTTGCGGGACAAGAACCAACGTCCCGGACGGAACCCCAAGACCGGTGAGGAAATCCCGATTTCTGCCAGACGTGTGGTGACCTTCCGTCCCGGGCAGAAGTTGAAAGCAAGAGTCGAGGCGTATGTTGGAAATCAGCAATAACGATGAATTGCCGCCGATTCCAGGAAAACGCTACTTTACGATTGGCGAAGTCAGCGAACTTTGCAGGGTAAAATCCCATGTGCTGCGGTACTGGGAACAGGAATTTCCTTCCCTGAAACCGGTCAAGCGGCGTGGCAATCGCCGTTACTACCAGCGCCATGACGTGATCCTGATTCGCCAGATCCGTGACCTGCTGTATGTGCAGGGGTACACCATCGGTGGCGCGCGCCAGAAGCTGTCGGGGTCCTCGGCCAAGGAAGACACGAGTCAGAGCCAGCAACTCGTCCACCAGATGCGGGTCGAGCTTGAGGATCTGTTGCAGGTTTTGAAGCGCTGATTGTTCTCCCAGTAAATTTCTGTACTATGTGCCAACGAATATCGGGGTGTAGCGCAGCCTGGTAGCGCACCGCAATGGGGTTGCGGTGGTCGGAGGTTCAAATCCTCTCACCCCGACCATTATTGGATGGGTCCTTACCGGGGACATGGATAAAACCCGTTCGAGCACAACAGCCAAACCTTCTACCAATGTCATCAACTATTCACGTGGATCTTGAGTTCCTGTTGCTGGCCGGCACTCTGGTGACTGGCCTGGTCTGGCTGCTCGACCGGTATTACCTTCGCGGTCGGCGGGCTGCAAAGGCGGCTGCTTCCGGGGGTCAGGTGACCGCATCCGGGAAGGATTCGCGTGAGCGCGATCCCTGGTTTATCGAGTTCTGCATTTCGTTTTTCCCGATCCTTCTGATCGTGCTGGTGCTTCGCTCCTTCATCGCTGAACCCTTCCGCATACCCTCAGGTTCCATGATGCCCACCCTGTTGCACGGCGACTTTATCCTCGTGAACAAGTTCAGCTACGGGGTCCGGTTGCCTGTCCTACACACCAAGATCTGGGAAACCGGAGAACCACAACGCGGGGACGTTGCGGTGTTTCGTTTCCCGACTGATCCCTCCGCGGACTACATCAAGCGCATCATCGGTCTGCCGGGGGATTTCATCGAGTACAGGAACAAGACGATCTTCATCAACCACCGCCCCATGGCGCAGGTCGAAACCGGCGTGTATCACGGGGTCGGTGCCAACAGCGTGATGAACGGCATCCCAATGTACAGTGAGGACCTGCAGGTGCTGACGCACGGTGTGCTGGTCCGTGACCCGAAACGTAACCGGCCGATTGCAGAACACGTCCCTGAGAACCACTACTTTGTCATGGGCGACAATCGCGACCACAGCAGCGACAGTCGAAGCTGGGGCTTTGTCCCGGAAAAAAACTTGGTGGGCCGGGCCTTTTTGGTGTGGATGAACTGGGACTATGCCGGCAAGAACTTCGACTTCGATCGTATCGGCGAGAAGATCTAGCAACACACCGTTGCGGGGCAGGCAATTGGTCTCCCAGACCAGGCTGGTATAAAATCACCGGCGCGTAATACTGAATTGCAGCAAACCATACGTGATCCCGACCTCGTGCGCGATAGCCCCTGAAGACTGACAGTAAATAGATTGCAGCTTACCGACATCCTAGACGAGCCTTTCCAAAGCTCAGACTATTTTCATCAGGCGCTGACCCATCGCAGTGCCGGAGCCCACAACAACGAGAGACTGGAATACTTGGGTGATGCGCTGTTGGGGTTTTTTATTGCCGAGTGGCTCTACCTCCGCTACACCGACTGCCCCGAAGGCGACCTGACCCGACTGCGCGCGTACCTGGTACGAAAGAAGATGCTGGCCGAGGTCGCACGTGAATGGGATTTTGGCAAGCACATGTCCCTGGGCCCGGGGGTACTCAAGACGGGCGGGGCGCAGCAGGCCTCGATCCTGGCCAATGCGCTCGAGGCTCTGATCGGTGCTGTGTACCTCTCGCAGGGGCTTGAACGGGCTCGAAAGCTCGTCATGGACCTGTACAGCACGCGGCTCGAGCGCATCCCTCCGGTAGAGCAGCTCAAGGACGCCAAGACCAAGCTGCAGGAACTCCTGCAGTCCGAGGGGCTTGATCTGCCCCGCTACGTTCTGCAGAAGCAGGTCCGGAAATCAGGCGATGAGCTTTTCACGGTCGAATGCATTGTTGCAGGCTGTCGCGAACCGTTTGTGGCCACCGGCAAGAGCCGGCGCCGGGCAGAACAGGATGCGGCCCAGCTGGCCTTGGCCTACGTGTCCGGACAGGAGTCCTGAAGGGCCCGCATGTCCGGGGATTCAAAATGCGGGTTCGTGAGCATCGTCGGGCGGGCCAATGTCGGCAAGTCCACCCTGTTCAACAAACTGCTCGGCGACCAGCTTTCCGTAACCACCCACAAGCCGCACACCACGCGCAATAACATCCGTGGAATCCTGAGCCTCGAGCACTGCCAGCTGGTGCTGGTGGATACGCCAGGCGTTCAGCTTAGCCACCGGCGCCTGATGCACCGGGTGATGCTGAGCAATGCTCTGTCCGCCCTGCAGGAAGTCGATGTGGTGATGATGCTGGTCGAGCCACATGTCTGGAGTCGCGAGGACGACTACCTGCTCGAGCAGATCGGCCAGATCAAGGCGTCGGTCGTGCTGGTGATCAACAAGGTCGACAGGATCAAGGACAAGTCCGAATTGCTGCCCGTCATCGACGGTCTGAAGGCCCGGCATGCATTCGACAGCATCGTGCCGCTGTCCGCGTTGCACGACCCGAAGGTCACGGCACTGACGACAGAGCTGTGCAGGTTCTGTCCCGATTCGGAGTTTCTGTTCCCTCGGGATGTGAAGTGGGATCGCGACGATGCTTTCGTGGTTGCGGAAATCGTGCGGGGTGCGGCCATGGTGCAGTTGCAAAAGGAACTGCCCTATGTGCTCTATACGGAAATCGAGACACTCGAATTTACGGAAAGCCTGGTCACTGTCTCGGTCGTCATCTGGGTGGAGAAAGACAGCCAGAAGCCGATCGTGATCGGGAAGAAAGGTGCCCGGCTGAAGGCCATCGGCGAGCAGGCGCGCCGTCGGCTGGAGCGGGTTTTTCACAGGAAGGTGATGCTCAGCACCTGGGTCAAGGTCAAGCAGAACTGGCAGGACCAGCAGGGGATCGTCTCCCGGTTCAAGCATTAGAGGGCGGCAATCCTTGGCAAAAAAAGTACAGCTGCAACCGGCCTACTGCATGCATGCAAGGCCCTACCGGGAGTCCAGCCAGATCGTGGACATGCTCACTCCCGGTCACGGCCTGATCGCTGCGGTGCACCGGGGCTCGAGAAAGCAGCGCGGCTCCACGCGGCTGCTGTTCACTCCACTGCTGATCTCGTGGAGTGGCGGTGGCGAGCTGTTCACGCTGACCCACGTCGAATCCGAAGGCACCCGGCATCTCGATTTGCCGGGTATCAGCATCGTTGGCATGTACCTGAATGAGCTGATTCTGAGGCTGACTCCGAAGTCCAGTCCCAGCCAGGGCATTTTCGACCTGTACCGCAATGTCGTCATGGCGCTGGGCGAGAATGAAATCCCGTGCGAGAATCTGTTGCGCCTGTTTGAGATCAAGCTGCTGGAGATGACCGGGCATGGCCTGTTGCTGGACCGCGAGGCCGATCACGAGACCGAGATTCAGGCGCATGGCGTTTACCGTTATGATGTGGAGTCGGGCCCGGTGCCGGTTGACCGGTCCGGGTCCGCATGGAACATCCTGAAGGGAACCACATTGATTGCACTCCAGTCACCGTTGAGCATGAAACACGAATCAAGGGGAGCGGCCAAGAAATTCATGCGCGGCATGATTGATTTGCATCTGGGCCAGCGTCCCTTGCGAAGCCGTGAAATCCTGCGGTTCATCCGTACAGCCCAGCCCGACTGAACCCGCCGACGAGTAATGCCCGATGCCTGCTGAGCCCAGAGTACGACTTGGTGTGAACCTCGACCATGTCATGACCATCCGCCAGGCGAGGGGCACGGCCTACCCGGGTCTGCAGGAGGCCATTGTTGCCACAGAACGTGCCGGGGCCGACGGCATCACCATGCACCTGCGTGAAGACCGCCGCCACATCCAGGACGGCGATGTCTATCTGGCCAAGCGCGTGATCCAGACCAGCATGAACCTTGAGATGGCGGCAACCGACGAGATGCGCGATATCGCCCTGGACGTGGCACCGCAGCATTGCTGCATCGTTCCGGAAAAGCGCATGGAGCTGACCACCGAAGGAGGGCTCGACGTGCTGGCCCACCAGGCGAGGATCACCGACCTTTCAAGCGCGTTGGGTGAGGCCGGGATCATCGTCTCCCTGTTCATCGAGCCGGACGAGAAAACGGTGGCGGCCGCGGCTGAAGCCGGCGCTGCGGCAGTTGAACTGCATACCGGCACGTATGCGGAGGCCAGCGGCAAAGCGCAAAAGGATGAACTGGACAGGATATGTGCCGCCGCGCGCCAGGCGCACGCACTCGGCCTTACCGTCAATGCCGGGCACGGCCTGCACCGCGACAATGTTGCGGCCATTGCCGGCATCGAGAACATGCACGAGCTGAACATCGGACACTCGATCGTGGCCGATGCCCTGTTCATGGGACTGGAGCAGGCCGTGCGGCAGATGAGAGTCGCAATGGATGCGGGCCTTTGACATGGAACTGATCGGCAGCGGAGTGGATATCGTGGACAACCGGAGGATCCAGAGGATCTACGGCCGCTACCCCGAGGCCTTTGCACGAAGGATTCTGCATGCCCGCGAACTTGAGGAGTTTTCTGCAGAAGCGAACAAGCCCCAGTACCTCGCCAGCCGCT
Organism: Gammaproteobacteria bacterium; assembly: GCA_965205685.1. Lineage (GTDB taxonomy): Bacteria > Pseudomonadota > Gammaproteobacteria > UBA4575 > UBA4575 > WTFY01. Next base: position 710,243 of record OZ242174.1, read on the forward strand.
TTTCGGTCAAGGAAGCCATTTCCAAGGCGTTTGGACTCGGCATACGCTCACCGATGTCATGGAGGAACATCTGCATCACCCATGACACCCTGGGCAAGCCGGAGGCGCACTTCGAGGAGGTCCTGCGAAGCCATCTCGGGATGGAGGCCTTGCAGGTGTCTGTTAGTATTTCTCATGAGCAGGACTACACGGTGGCGCATGCCATCGCATTTGGTACACGCCTATGAATATACCCACGCTTGAAAAATTTGTTGGCAATACCCCGCTGGTTCGACTGCAACGGTTGGCGGGGGAGACCTCCAACCGGATTCTGGCCAAGCTCGAGGGCAACAACCCGGCCGGTTCGGTCAAGGACCGCCCGGCGCTCAGCATGATCGTCGAGGCCGAGCGGCGCGGCGAAATCAAGCCCGGTGATCACCTGATCGAGGCGACCAGTGGCAACACCGGCATTGCACTTGCCATGGTGGCCGCCATGAAGGGCTATCGAATGAAACTGATCATGCCCGAGAACATGAGCCTGGAGCGTCGCGCCTCCATGCAGGCATTCGGCGCGGAACTGATCCTGGTGACCGTGGAAGAAGGCATGGAACGCGCCCGTGACCTGGCCCTGGAGATGCAGGCCCAGGGCGAGGGCAAGGTACTGGACCAGTTTGCCAACCCGGACAACCCGCTGTCGCACTATCGCAGCACCGGCCCGGAGGTGTTCGAGGATACCGAAGGCCAGGTCACCCACTTCGTGAGTTCCATGGGCACGACCGGAACGATCATGGGGGTATCCAGATACCTGAAGGAAGTCAAACCCGAGATCCAGATCGTCGGGGTCGAGCCTGCCGAGGGCTCCAAGATTCCGGGCATCAGAAAATGGCCCGAGGCCTACATTCCGAAGATATTTGAGGCCAGTGCGGTGGACCGCATGATCGAGGTGACCCAGTCCGAGGCCGAGGCCATGATGCGAAGGCTCGGCCGCGAGGAGGGCATCTTCTGCGGGGTCTCGTCCGGGGGTGCGGTGGCCGCCGCACTGAGGCTGTCGGAGGAACTGCATGATGCCGTGATCGTCACCATCATCTGCGATCGGGGGGACCGCTACCTGTCCACGGGGCTCTTCTCAGAGGACGCGTAAAAGGATGGATTCATGAACGTTTTTGTGTTTGACGTCGAATCCGTGCCGGATATCGAGTCCGGCAGGAAAATCCACGACCTGCAGGGGCTTGAGGATGCAGATGTCGTGCGGGCCATGGAGCAACTGCGAAGCCAGCAGACGGGCAACACGTTCATGCCCCATTACCTGCAGCGCATCGTCGCCATCTCGGTGGTGCTGAGCACGACCGACAGCGTGCGGGTCTGGTCTTTGGGTTCGCCTGAGTCCGGCGAGAAGGAACTGCTGGAGCGTTTTTTTGCCGGTCTGGAAAAATACAACCCGACGCTGGTCTCCTGGAACGGCAGCGGCTTCGATCTGCCGGTGATCCAGTTTCGTTCATTGCTGCACGGGGTCAATGCCCACCATTACTGGCAAACGGGCGATGACGATACGAGTTTTCGCTACAACAACTACCTGAGCCGGTTCCACTGGCGCCACATTGACCTGATGGACGTGCTGGCCGGCTATCAGCCGCGCGCGTTTGCCAAGCTCGATCACATCGCAACCATGCTGGGATTCCCCGGCAAGACGGGGATGGACGGCAGTCAGGTGGGTGCGGCCTGGCTGGCCGGAGAGATCGAGGCGATCCGCAATTACTGCGAAACCGATGCGCTCAACACCTACCTGGTCTACCTGTGTTTCGAGAAGATGCGGGGCAAGCTTTCACAGGGGGTGTACGAGAGCAGGCTTGAGCAGGTCAGGGCGTCCCTGGCCGAGGCGCAAAAGCCCCATCTGGACGATTTCCTCAGCCACTGGGCTTCAGACTAGAAGCTTCTGTAGCACCCGCTCATAGATGGTCGTGAGCTGTTCCAGTTCGTCGAGGCCGATGTGCTCATCCGCCTTGTGGATGCTGGCGTTCACGGGCCCGAGTTCGGCCACCTGCGCTCCGGTCGGCGCAATGAACCGCCCGTCCGAGGTGCCGCCGCTGGTCGACAGTTCCGGTCGGATCTGGATCGTATCCTCGATTGCCTGTGCACAGGCCTCAACCAGCTCCCCCGGCTCGCAGTAGAACGGGTTGCCTGACAGGTGCCACGTCAGCGAGTAATCCAGGCCATGGCGATCCAGGATGTCCTGGATCCGGGACTTGATTTCCTCGGCCGTGGTTTCCGTTGAGAACCGCAGGTTCAGTTCAATGCTCAGCTCTCCCGGAATTACGTTGTGCGCTCCTGTACCTGCATGGATGTTGGATACCTGCAGGGAGGTGGGCGGGAAGTGCGCATTGCCCGAATCCCAGCGGGTCGACACCAGCTCGGCCAGCGCCGGTGCGCATTCGTGAATGGGATTTCTGGCGATCTGCGGGTACGCGACATGGCCCTGGATGCCTGTCACATCCAGGGTCGCTGACAGTGAGCCGCGCCGCCCGATTTTCATGGTGTCGCCTGCAGTTTTCAGGCTGCTGGGTTCCCCGACGAGGCACCAGTCGATGACTTCATCTCGTGCCTGCAATTGCCCGATGACCTTTACCGTACCATCCACGGCCGGCCCCTCTTCGTCACTGGTCAGCAGGAACGCAATGGACCCCGCATGATCCGGGTGTGCGCGGACGAAGTTCTCGCAGGCCACGGTCATGGCCGCAATGCTGGATTTCATGTCGGCTGCGCCGCGCCCGTACAGGCAGTCGTCGCGAATGACCGGTTCAAACGGAGGCGAGCTCCAGCGTGCCTCGGGACCGGGCGGCACGACGTCGGTGTGCCCGGCAAATACCAGCAGGGGCGGCTGGCTGCCGCGGCGCAGCCAGAGATTGCTGACTTCACCGAAATTCATGGCCTCGGCCTGAAAGCCACATGCATTAAGGCGCTCGCCGATCAGGGACTGACAGCCGCAGTCCTGGGGTGTGACCGAGGGCTGGCGAATCAGTTCTTTCGCAAGTTCAAGGGTTGCAGACATGGCGTGTAGGCATCATGTGCCGGCCCGGTTCACCTGTTGAAGGGTGAATGCCGGGCGGACCTCTCAGTTCACGGCGCGCAACAGCTCGTTGATGCCCACCTTGCTGAGGGTTTTTTCATCAACCTGCTTGACGATCACGGCACAGTACAGGCTGTACTTGCCGTCCTTGGAGGGGAGGTTTCCCGAGACCACCACCGAGCCTGCCGGGATGCGGCCATAGCTGACCTCACCCGTCTCGCGGTTGTAGATGCGCGTGCTCTTGCCGATATAGACCCCCATCGAGATGACCGAACCTTTCTCGACCACCACGCCTTCGACGACCTCGGAGCGGGCCCCGATGAAACAATTATCTTCGATGATCGTAGGCGCAGCCTGCAGCGGCTCGAGTACCCCGCCGATCCCGACCCCGCCGGACAGGTGTACGTGCTTGCCAATCTGCGCGCACGAGCCGACCGTGGCCCAGGTGTCCACCATGGTCCCCGAATCCACATAGGCACCGATGTTGACGTAGCTGGGCATGAGCACCACGTCCGGGGCAATGTACGCCCCGTGGCGGGCCATCGCGGGCGGTACGATCCGTGCACCCTGACTGCGAATCCCGTCCTCGTCCATCTGCGAATACTTGCCGGCCACCTTGTCGTAATACTTGGTAAATCCTGCATCGATCACCTGGTTCTCATGGATGCGAAACGAAAGCAGCACCGCTTTTTTGATCCACTCGTGGACCACCCAGTCATCCCCCTGCTTTTCGGCCACGCGCAACTCACCGCGGTCGAGCCGCGAAAGCGTGTCTTCAACCGCCTCCCGGGTTTTGGCATCCACCGAAGCGGGCGTGATTTCGGCGCGGCGCTCGAAGGCCTGCTCTATGATGTCCTGGCTCATTGTTTCTTCCTCTACTCGCTCGTCTCTTGCAAAAAATCCCGAATCCGGGCCGCAGCATGCAGACATTCCTCTTTCGTTGCAACCAGCGCCAGTCGCACACGCCGCTGGCCTGGGTTGGCACCGGCTACTGTACGCGCCAGATAACTGCCCGGCAATGTCAGCACGTTCTTGCTTGCAAAAAGTGTCCGGGTGAAATCCTGGTCGTCCATGGGCAATTGTGGCCACAGGTAAAAGCCGGCCTCGGGTGCCTCGCAGGGCAGGGCATCTTTCAGGATCTCGAGCACCGCCGTGAACTTTTCCTGGTACAGCCTGCGGTTTTCAATCACATGCTCCTCGTCCGACCAGGCTGCAATGCTTGCGGCCTGCACCGGCAGCGACAGGGTACAGCCATGATAGGTGCGGTATTGCAGGAACTTTTTGACCAGGTGGGCATCGCCTGCGACAAAGCCCGAACGCATCCCGGGTGCATTGGAGCGCTTTGACAGGCTGTAGAAGGCGAGGCAGTTCTGCAGGCGGGTATCGCCTGCGCTATGGCAGGCGGCCAGCAGGCCCATCGGTGGCGGACTTTGTGGTGGATAGATTTCCGAGTAGCACTCATCGGATGCGATGACGAAATCGTAGCGCCTTGAGTATTCAACCAGCTTTTGCAGCGTCGCTTGTGGGGCAACCTGTCCGGACGGGTTGCCGGGGGTGCACAGGTACACCAGCTGCACGCGCTCCCAGACGGAATCCTCCAGTGTCCACAGCGCGGGGATGTCCCCGTCCACCACCTCACCGTCGTAGTAGACCGGCTCAGCGCCTGCCAGCAGGGCCGCACCTTCGTAGATCTGGTAGAAGGGGTTGGGGATCAGCACCACCGGGTTGTCGGTTGCATCGACCATGCATTGTGCACAGGCAAACAGGGCCTCGCGCGTGCCGTTGACCGGCAGCACGTTCGCATCCTCATGAACGCTCTCACCGGACAGGGCAAAGCGCTGCACGAGCCAGTTGGCGAAGGCCGAGCGCAGGGCCTGCGAGCCGCGGGTGGTCGGGTAGCGGTTCAGTTGCGACAGGGTCTCGGTGTAGGCATCCAGGATGCACTGCGGGGTCGCGTGGCGTGGCTCGCCGACGGCCAGGGAGACCGGCTCAAGGCCCGCTTCGTGGGGATGGCGCTCGATCAGCCGCCTGAGCTTCTCGAACGGGTAGTCCTGCAGCTTTTCAAGATACCGGTTCATGGTGCTGGGGCGAGGCTGCAGGGCCTGCGGTCGCAGTGTTGGGATTCGCCGGTCATTGCAGGCACTGGCGGATGGCCTCGTCCAGCCCCTGCTGCTGCGGGGGATCCAGGGGGCGGTTGTCCAGGGTGCTGATCTGGAAGACGTTGTGCACCCGTTCGCCCAGTTTCGAGATCTGGGCATTGTGCACGGAGATGTTGCAGTTCACGAAGGCGTTGCCGAGGCTTGCCAGAAGGCCTGGAAAGTCCGGGGCTTTCAGGTCCATGGTGGTGTACTCATGGTTTGGGAGGTGCTCGAACTGGGTGCGCACCGGCACCTGCATCTCGCGGATGGTTCTCGGCAGTTTCTGGCTGGAGGCCATCGGGATCCGGCCTGGATTTTCCAGCGCGAGGGCCAGCTTGTCCGCTACCTGCCGGCACTGGGCCTGATCACTGATCGGGCCGCCGTCCTCGCCCAGCACCAGGAACGTATCCAGGGCGTGGCCCTTCTTGGAGGTGATGATGCGTGCATGCACGACGGTCAGGCCGAGTTTCGACAGGGCCGAGGTGATGTGTGCGAACAGGTAGTTGCGGTCGTTGCAGTAGATGAAGATTTCCGTGGCGCCACGGGCACTGTACTGGTGTATGTGGACGACCACCTCTCCGTCGGAGCTGTGGTTGACGATGGCCGCGGCTTGGCGCACCACCTCGTCATCCGAGTGGCGCAGGAAATAATCTTCCTCGAGTTCCTGCCAGAGAGCCAAGCAACGGGCCTTGTCGATGCCCTGGCGCTGCAGTTGCTGAAGCGCGGAGGTCTTCACTTCCTGGATGAGTTCGCGGGGCTCGACCGGGGAATCCAGCCCGTGGCGCAGGTACTTCGAGGTGTTCTGGTAGAGATCGGCCAGCAGGGTGCTGCGCCAGCTGTCCCAGAGCTTGGGGTTGGTTCCGCGGATGTCGGCAATGGTCAGCAGGTACAGGTAGTGCAGGCGCGCGAGGTTGCCGACGTTTTGCGCAAATTCTTTCAGCACCCTCGGGTCAGTGCTGTCGAGGTGCTGCGCGGTCTTCGACATGACCAGGTGGTTTTCCACCAGCCAGCCGACCAGGTTGGCATCGGAGGTGCTGAGGTTGTGGTCCAGGCAAAACGTGCGGGCATCTTCTGCGCCCAGTTCCGAGTGGTCCCCGTTGCGGCCCTTGGCGATGTCGTGGAAGAGCGCGGCAAGATACAGGATCAGGGCCTTGGGCGTTTGCGTGAACACGTCATGGTAGGTATCCATCTCATCCCCGGATGCGGAGGCGCTGAACTGGCAGGCGTTCTCGAAGACCCGCAGGGTATGTTCCTCGACGGTGTACACGTGGTACAGGTCGAACTGCATTCTTCCGGTGACCGCATCGAAGCTCGGCCAGTACCTGCCGAGTACCCCGAGCTGCGCCATGCGGCGGATCTCGCGGCTGTTGGTGTTCGGGTGATTGAGGATCTCGATGAACAGTTCGCGGTTGCGGGCATCTGCCCGGAAGGCCTCGTCAATCAGGTCCAGGTGATCGAGCAGCAGCTGGATGAGCCCGTCGCTGGGTCCGCTCAGCTGGCTGTGCAGTTGCAGCAGCCGGAACAGCTCCAGGATGGCGGTGGGGTTCTGCTTGAAAATTTCCGCAGACCGGGCTTCAAGGCGGTTGGCGCGGACCTGGAAGTGCGCATCGATCGGCCTGGCGCGGCGCTTCAGGAGGGAGGGGAAGATTTCTGACTGAAGCCGCTCGACGATGATCTCGGAAAGCGTCGATAGCTGGTTGGTGGTGCGGTAGAACACCTGCATGAAGGCCTCCACCTGGAGGTTGCGCTGGGCCTGCTCGAAGCCCATCAGCGAGGCCACGCCGGGCTGGTAGTCGAACAGCAGGCGGTCTTCCCCGCGTCCGGTGTGCAGGTGCAGCGCATAACGGGTCCGCGCCAGGGTGATGTAGGCTTCCTGCAGGGCAAACAGTTCGCTGCCGGTCAGGAAACCCTTCTGCATCAGCTCCTCGAAGCTCGCGGTCCTGAAGTGGCGGTTGGTCAGCCAGCGAAGGGTATGCAGGTCACGCAGGCTGCCGGGGTTTTCCTTGACGTTGGGCTCGAGGTGGTTCGCGGTGTCCCCGTACTTGTGGTGGCGCGCATCCAGTTCTTCGGTCTTGGCCCCGAAATACTTTTTGCTGGGCCAGACCTTGTTGCTGTCGACCAGCGCAGCGAAGCGCTCGTACAGCGGCCTGTTCCCGCACAGGTAGTAGTGCTCCATCAGGCTGGTCATGATGGTGACGTCCTTGCGGGCCTCGCTGGTGCACTCCTTCAGGGTCCGAACGGACTGCGCAACGGGAATCCTGATGTCCCAGAGCAGGGTCAGGAATGCCTTGACGTCCTGCTTGGTCTGCTCGTCGCAGCCCTTGTCGAGCAGCACCATGAGATCGATGTCCGAGCCCGGGAAAAGCTCGCGGCGCCCGTAGCCGCCGACGGCTACCAGCGCTGCGAAACGGTCGGGTATCCGGCATTGCTGCCACAGGTTTCGCAGCAACTCGTCGGCGATGTGCGTGTTCAGTGCGATCAGTTCGTAGATGTCCGCATGGGGATCGAAATCCCTGCGCTGCATTTCAGAGACCGCTTCGCTGAATTCCCGGTACTCGGCGATCTTCAGGGGTTTGCGTGCCTGGATGTCGGCAAACCGCACCGGCAACGACCTGCGCTCGAGGATTTCGGAGAGGTGGATGTCTGGCATGGGGTCGGCGGCTCGGGTGCGAAGCGCTAGGTGCCGTTCAAGTCTTCCTCGCTACGCAGGGTCAGCACTTCATGCCCCTGCTCGGTTACCAGGATCGTGTGTTCCCATTGTGCGGAAAGGCTGTGGTCCTTGGTGACCACCGTCCAGCGGTCCGGCAGCAGGCGCACATTGCGCCTGCCCGCATTGACCATGGGCTCGATCGTGAAGGTCATGCCGGGCTGCAGCCGCAGTCCGGTATCGGGTTTTCCGTAATGCAGCACCTGGGGGTCTTCATGGAACACGCGCCCGATGCCGTGCCCGCAGTATTCGCGCACCACGGAGTAGCGGTGACTTTCAACGAAGCTTCTGAATGGCGTGCCCGATGTCCCCGAGCCTGGCCCCCGGTCGTACCTGCCGGATGCCGAGTTTCAGGGCCTCGTAGGTGAGGTCCACCAGCCGCTGGGCGAGTACCGTGGGTTTGCCCAGCATGAACATCTTGCTGGTGTCCCCGTGGTAGCCGTCCTTGATCACGGTGATGTCGATGTTGAGGATGTCGCCGCTCTTGAGCGTGCGTTCGCCGGGGATGCCGTGACACACCTGGTGGTTCACCGAGGTGCAGATGGATTTCGGGAAGCCGCGGTAATTGAGCGGTGCAGGAATCGCCTGTTGCACGTTGACGATATGGTCGTGGCAGATGCGGTCCAGTTCCTGCGTGCTGACCCCGGGCACGACGTGCGGCCCGATCATCTCCAGCACTTCGGAGGCGAGCTTGCCGGCGACCCGCATTTTCCGGATTTCTTCAGCAGATTTTATCGTTACGCCCATGGTGTTGATCCGGATCAGGTCGAAGTCTGTCAGCGGGTTCGGGTCGTTGTTCCAAGTGGGCAGCCATGTTATAAAGGGCGCGCATTTTGCACAAACACTAAATTCACACACGTACCGTCACATGTGGGTGGGTGCCCTGGTAGGGTTTCCACATGGGGTACGTGGAGGATCAACCCATAGGAGCATTATACAACATGGCGAGTGTCACGATGCGCCAGATGCTGGAAGCTGGCGTACACTTTGGGCATCAGACGCGCTACTGGAATCCGAAAATGAGTCCTTACATTTTCGGGGAGCGCAACAAAATCCACATCATCAATCTCGAGAAAACATTGCCGATGTTTCTCGATGCCGCGGCCTTCCTTGGCAAGATGGCGGCCAGCAAGGGAACCATCCTGTTCGTGGGTACGAAGCGCTCGGCGCGGGACTCGATCCAGGAGGAAGCGACGCGCTGCGGCATGCCCTACGTCAACCACCGCTGGCTGGGCGGCATGCTGACCAACTTCAATACCGTCAGCAAGTCCATACAGCGCCTGCAGGAACTCGAACAGGTGGCAAGCGGCGAGGGCGTCGAACGGCTCAGCAAAAAGGAACTGCTGATGCTCAAGCGCGAGTTGTTCAAGCTGGAACGAAGCCTGGGCGGGATCAAGGACATGTCGAGCCTGCCGGATGCGCTGTTCGTCATTGACGTCGGCTACGAAGCCATCGCGGTCAGCGAGGCCAACAAGCTGGGTATCCCGGTGGTTGCCATCGTCGACAGCAACAACAAGGCGGACGGCGTGGATTACGTGATTCCCGGAAACGATGATGCGATTCGGGCCATCCGGCTGTTTTCATCGCATATGGCGGATGCCATTCTGGAAGGCAAGGAAAGTGCGCAGGTGATGACCGGTGCCGAAGACGAGTTCGTGGAGGTGGATGCCACGGGCAAGGTGGCGAAGACGGATGAAAAGCCAAAGCCCAAGCAGAAGATCACGGTGAAACGAAAAGCCGGCGCAGATACGGCGCCGAAGGCACCCGCCAAGGCAAAACCTGCCAAGAAAACTGCTGTAAAACCGGCGACTGACAAGGCCGATGCTGAAAAGACGGCTGAAGCCGAAGAAAAGGCCGAAGCTTCGAAAAAGACTGAAGCTGTAGCAAAGACCCAGGCTACAGAAAAGGCCGAGACCAAAGCCAAGGTAAAAACTGAAACCAAGGCTGCTGATAAGGCTGAGGCTGAGCCCAAGGCAAAAACTAAAGCAAAGGCTGAAACAAAAACAAAAACCGAAACCAAGGCTGAGACCAAAACAAAGGCCGGGGCAAAGAGTAAGGCTAAAACCGAAGCGAAGGCCGAGACGGAAAGTGCTCCTGCCGCGGACGAGCCAAAGGCCGAGGCCGGGGCCGAGACCGGTGATACCGGGGATCAGGCTTCGGATGCAGACTGAAATGAAACCACATGGGCAATGACTGGAGAACGTAGGGAAGAACGATGCAGATAACGGCAACACTGGTAAAGGAACTGCGTGAGCGAACCGGCGCAGGCATGATGGAATGCAAAAAGGCACTGCAGGAGAGCAGTGGAGATATCGATGCGGCCATTGAACAAATGCGCAAGATCGGACAGGCCAAGGCGGACAAGAAAGCGAGCCGGATTGCCGCGGACGGCATGGTGGCACTGGCAACTTCGGCCGATGGCAAGCAGGCTTCCCTCGTCGAGGTGAACTGTGAAACCGATTTCGTTGCCAAGGACAAGCAATTCCAGGCCTACTGCACACAGCTGGCCGGTCTCGTGCTCGGCAGCGACATTGACACGGTGGAAGCCCTGGGAGCGGCCACCCTGGAGTCGGGCCTCAGTGCCGAGCAGGCACGCCTTGAGCTGGTGACCAAGATCGGTGAAAACATCCGTATCCGCCGGCTGCAAAACATGCGCAGTGAACACACCATCGCGGGATATCTGCACGGCAACCGTATCGGAGTGCTGGTCGATTATTCCGGAGGCGATGCCACCCTGGGCAAGGATGTGGCGATGCACATTGCGGCCAGCCGTCCGGCCTGTGTTTCAGAAAACGACGTGGATGAGGAGGTGCTTGCCAAGGAACGGGGAATCTTCCAGGCCCAGGCCGAGTCCAGCGGCAAACCTGAAAACATCATCGAGAAGATCGTGGAGGGCCGGGTGAAGAAGTTCCTCAAGGAAATCACCCTGCTGGGCCAGCCCTTTGTGAAAGACCCGGACCAGTCGGTCGGGCAACTGCTGAAAAGTGCAGATGCAACCGTCGCCGGATTCGTCCGCTTCGAGGTGGGCGAAGGGCTCGAGAAGAGATCCGACAACTTTGTCGACGAGGTGATGGGACAGGTCAAGCAAAGCGAGGACTAGTCAGGGGAACAGGGTAGTGTGCGGTTCAGTGAAGGAGGCCTAGCCGAAATTCTTCAGGATGTGTTGACAGGCGGTAGCCGGGGTACACAGTGATTGACGAGATACAACAGCATGCACGGCAGCGTATGCGCAAGAGTGTTGATTCATTGACCCATGAATTGTCGAGGGTGCGTACCGGGCGCGCCAATGCAAACCTGCTGGACCACGTCATGGTGGAGTACTACGGCAACGAGGTGCCGATCAACCAGACGGCCACGGTCGCCGTGGAGGATGCGCGCACGATCTCGATCACACCCTGGGAAAATTCCCTCGTACCCGTCATTGAGAAAGCCATCATGAGTTCGGACCTGGGACTCAATCCCACCACGGCCGGCACCGTCATCCGCGTGATTGTGCCTCCGCTGACCGAGGAGCGGCGCAAGAGCCTGATACGCATGGTGGAGAGTGAAGCCGAAAAATCCCGTGTTGCCATCCGCAATATCCGCCGGGACGCGAACGCGGATTTCAAGGAACTGCTGAAAGAAAAAGAAATCACGGAAGACGAAAGCCATCATGCCCAGAACGAAATGCAGAAGCTCACGGACCAGTTCGTGCAGGAGATCGATTCGATACTGGAGCAAAAAGAAAAAGACCTGATGACTGTCTAGAGGCCCAGCCCTCCAGGCGCCCTTCCGACCTTATGCCCGACACGCCCGCCTTAGCACACGTTGCGATCATCATGGATGGCAACGGAAGATGGGCAAAGCAGCGCAACCTGCCACGAACTGCCGGCCACCGCCAGGGCATCGAGGCCACGCGGGCGATCATTGAGGCCTGCGTGCAGCATGAAATCAGGTACCTGACCCTGTTCGCCTTCAGCAGCGAGAACTGGAAGAGGCCAAAGACCGAGATCTCCGTGCTCATGGACCTGTTCGTGGAATCGCTGCAAAGCGAGGTGCAGTCCCTGAACGAGAAAGGGGTCTGCCTGCGCTTTCTGGGCCACCGTCCGGGCTTCTCGGATGGGCTCTGTAAGCAAATCCAGAAGGCGGAGGAGCTGACGCGCACCAACGACACGCTGTTTTTGAACATTGCCATGGGCTACGGGGGGCGCTGGGACATCCTCCAGGCGGTGGAAAACATCGTCGAGGATGTCGTGCACGAGCGGCTGTCCGTGGAGGATATCGATGAGGCACTTTTGGAGGACCGCCTGGTCACCCATGGCATTCCGGCCCCGGACCTGTTCATCCGCACCGGCGGCGAGAAGCGCATCAGCAATTTTCTGTTATGGCAGCTGGCCTACACGGAACTCTATTTCAGTGACACCCTGTGGCCGGACTTCAATCCAGATGAACTGGAAAAGGCATTCGAGAATTACCGTGTAAGGCAGAGAAGGTTCGGCCTCATACAAGAACAACTCGCGTGACCCGGCCATGCTCAGGCAACGCATGATCACCGCAATCGCCCTCGGAGCCGGGATTCTGGCTGGCATCCTGTTGTTGCCCAACCCTTGGCTTGCGCTGGTCTTTGCGATGGTCTCCCTGCTGGCGGCCTGGGAGTGGGCCCGCCTGATCGCCTTGCCCAACACCCTGTGGAGAGTGATGTATGTGCTTGCGGTCGCTGTCCTGCTGGCGGCGGCCTGGGCGTACCCGGAACATGCCCGGACCGTGTTCCTGGTTGCAGTTCTCTGGTGGGCAGCCAGCGTGATCCTGCTGGCCGCCTACGAGCCCGGCTGGCTTCACACCCGCTGGCTGTGGGGGTTGCTGGGACTTTCCGGTTTTGTCGTGCTGGTGCCGACCTGGCTCGCAGTGGTTGTTTTGCATGCGCAACGCCCGGGCTTGCTGATCTTTTTGGTGGTACTGGTCAGCATGTCGGATGTGTTTGCCTATTTTGCCGGCAGACGGTACGGCAAGAACAAGCTTGCACCGAGCCTGAGTCCCGGCAAGACACGTGAGGGATTGTGGGGTGCCCTGCTGGGCACTTTGCCACTCGTACTGATTGGCATGTATGTGCTCGGGCTGGACAAGGCCGCCTGGGTTTATTTCATGGGCCTGAGCCTGGTCTGCGTGCTGCTTTCCGTGATTGGAGATCTTTATGAAAGCCTTCTAAAACGCAGGGCCGGAGCCAAGGATAGCGGGACGATTTTGCCGGGTCACGGAGGGGTGCTGGACCGGATTGACAGCCTGACCGCAGCCGCTCCCTGCTTCATGTTTGGGGTATACTGGCTGCATGGTTGAATCCCAGAAAAGTGCTGCCCCAAAGCCCGCGGATGTAGCCCGTGTCTCGATCCTCGGGGCCACCGGTTCGGTGGGCGTCAACACCCTGAATGTGATCGAGCAGCACGGGGCGAAATTTTCTGTCAGTGCACTGACGGCCAACAACAATATCGACCTTCTGTATGAGCAGTGCCAGAGGTTTCATCCCGAAGTGGCCGTGGTGGCCAATGAGCAACTGGTGGACCAGTTCAGCGCCAAGTTCAATGGCAGCAGCTACAAGCCCGACATCCATGCGGGCAGCCGGGGCCTGGAGCTTGCAGCCAGCCTGGACGAGGTGGACTTTGTCATGGCCGCGATCGTGGGGGCAGCCGGCTTGCCGGCGACCCTGGCCGCTGCGCAATCGGGCAAACGCACGCTGCTCGCCAACAAGGAGGCGCTGGTCATGTCGGGTGGCCTGCTGATGAATGCGGCGCGAACCCATGCCGCGGAACTGCTGCCCATCGACAGCGAGCACAATGCCGTGTTCCAGTGCATGTCCGGCAGCAACGCATGTGATGTCGAGAAAATCATCCTGACGGCATCGGGCGGGCCTTTCCTGGAATATCCCCTGGACGGGTTGGCCGCCGTGACACCCGAGCAGGCGATTGCCCATCCCAACTGGGAAATGGGCAAAAAGATTTCCGTGGACTCGGCGACCATGATGAACAAGGGTCTTGAAATCATCGAGGCTTGCCTGCTGTTTGAGAAAAATGCAGATGACATCGAGGTCATGATCCATCCCCAGTCCATCATTCACTCGCTGGTGGCCTATGTGGATGGCTCGCTGATTGCGCATCTCGCCTATCCGGACATGCGGGTGCCGATTGCCCATGCGCTGGCGTGGCCGCAACGCATCAGCTCGGGTGTGAGCGGTATTGACCTTGCCAAGCTGGGGCCACTGGAATTTACCGAACCCGACCGTCGCCGGTTTCCCTGTCTGCAACTGGCCTACCAGGTGCTGGAGTCAGGTGGCAGTGCTGCAATCGTGCTGAATGCCGCCAATGAAGAGGCGGTCTCGAGTTTCCTGAATTGCGAGATCCGCTTCACCGAGATCCCGCATGTGATCGACGCTGCCTTGCAGCACGTCGGGCATGAAGAGGCGCATGAACTGGAGATGATCCTGGAAAAGGACCGGCAGGCGCGCACTTATGCCAGGACATTCATTGAACAGTCGGTGAGGCCGTCATGATCCAGACACTGGGCTACATACTGGCCTTCGTGGCGGTGATCGGCATCATCGTCACGGTGCATGAATTCGGGCACTGCTGGGTGGCCAAGAAGTTGGGCGTGAAGGTATTGCGTTTCTCCGTTGGCCTGGGCAAGCCCGTCTGGACCCGGCGTTATGCCGAAACCGAATACGTGCTGGCCAGCATCCCGCTGGGCGGATACGTGAAGATGCTCGATGAGCGCGAAGGCAAGGTGGCAGAACACGAGGTCCACCGCGCCTTCAACCGCCAGCCTGTCGGGACAAGATTTGCGATTGTGGCCGCAGGCCCGCTGTTCAACTTCATCTTTGCAGTGTTCGCCTACTGGGTGACCTTCATCGTGGGGGTTGAGGGGGCCAGGCCAACGGTCGGCGAGGTCGCGCCGCAGAGCATTGCCTGGCAGGCCGAGATTCAGGCCAGCGACACCTTTGTGTCGGTCGAGGGTGTGCCCGTGCACACCTGGCAGCAGACTTCGATCCAGCTGATCAACCAGGCGCTTGAACGCGGTCAGGTGCACGTGGGACTGCGAAACGGGGATTCCGGCTTGAGGGGTGCGACACTGGATCTGAGCGATACGCGCCGGCTGTTGTCCGAGGGGAACCTGCTCGAAAAGCTGGGCATTACCCCCTGGCGGTATGCGCCCGAACCGGTGTTCGGCAAACTGACGTCCGGGGTCGCCAGGGAGGCCGGCATCCGGCCAGGCGATCGCGTGATCCACATGGACGGCGTGCCTGCACAGAGCTGGACCCAGCTGGTCCAGTACATCCAGGAAAGGCCCGGGGTGCCGGTGCGCCTGCTCATCGAGCGCGACCACCGTCAGCTGGAGTTCGAGCTGACCCCGAAAGCGGACCGCCGCGATGGCAAAACCGTCGGGCGTGTGGGCGCGTATCCCCATGTGGATGAGGCGCAACTGAAGCAGCAACGCGTGGTGGTGCGCTACAATCCCCTGGACGCCATCCCCCGCAGCTTCGTGAAAACCTGGGACGTGTCCGTGCTGACCCTGAAGCTTCTGTGGGAACTGGTGCGAGGCGAGGCTTCACTGAAGAACATCAGTGGCCCGGTAACCATCGCCGAGTATGCCGGGATTTCGGCAGCGATCGGGTTTTCCGCCTTTGTCAGCGCGCTTGCGATTATCAGCATCAGTATCGGTATACTGAACCTGTTGCCGATCCCGCTGCTGGACGGTGGCCACCTGTTCTATTATCTGATCGAGATCATCAAGGGCAGTGCGGTGTCCGAACAGGTACAGGTTATGGGGCAGCGCTTGGGTATAATGATGCTCGCCGGGTTGATGGGACTGGCTTTTTACAACGACATATACCGACTCCTTCAGTAAATAAAATCATAAAAACCAGAAAAACTAATGCGCTTCTTTAGAAGATTAGCCCTGATTTGCCTGTTCGCAATGCTGACCCTGCAGGTGCAGGGCGACAGTTTCCGCGTACAGGATATCCAGATCCAGGGTCTGGAGCGTATCGAGGCCGGCACGGTGTTCACCTACCTGCCCGTCAAGGTCGGTGACCTGGTCAGTGAGAACCAGACGGCGCAGATTGTCCGCGAGCTGTACAAGACCGGCCTGTTCAGGAACATCGAGCTGCACCGTGAAGAAGACGTGCTGGTGGTGGTCGTGCAGGAGCGACCCGGCATTGCCAGCATTACCTTCGATGGCAACAAGATCCTCGACGACGAGCAGTTGACCGAGGTCCTGGACGACATCGGCATCGCCAGCGGCCGGGTGTTCAACCGTACCGTGCTTGACCGCCTGGAAGGCGAGCTGCTCCAGCAGTACTACGCGTTCGGCAAGTACAACGTCGAGATCGACACCACGATCGATGAGTTGCCGCGCAACCGGGTGGCGGTCAGCATACTTATCGAAGAAGGCGATGTGGCCAAGATCAAGCAGGTCAAGATCGTCGGCAACGAAAGCTTCGACACCGAAACGCTGACGGAGAATTTCGAGTCCGGGCTGGCCCCCTGGTACAAGCTGTTCAGCACGCGTGACCGCTATGCCAAGCCCAAGCTCCAGGGCGACCTCGAGACCCTGCGCTCGCACTATCTGAACTACGGCTACCTGAAATTTGACATCAAGTCCACGCAAGTCTCGCTGAGCCCGGACAAGGAAGAGATTTTCATCACCATCAATATCGATGAAGGTGACCAGTACACGCTGGAGGACGTCAAGCTTGCAGGGAACCTGGTGTTGCCGGAAGAGCACATCCGGGCCTTGCTGTTTTTCTCACCGGGGGAGACCTTCTCGCGTGCCAGGGTGATCGCGTCCACGGAGGCGATTCTCAACCGGCTCGGAGATGAAGGATACGCCTTCCCCAACGTCAACCCCGTCCCCGAGCTGGACGAGGAAAACAAGACCGTCAAGGTCACGGTCTTTATCGATCCGGGCAAGCGCACCTATGTACGCAGAATCAACTTCCGCGGTCACAAGATCACCCGCGACGAGGTCTACCGCAGGGAGTTGAGACAGATGGAAGGGGCCTGGTTCTCGCAAACCAGCATCGAGAATTCAAGGCGCAGGATCCTGCGGCTGTCGCACGTGGAAGAGGTGGAAGTGGAAACCCAGCGTGTGCCGGGGGTGGAGGACCTGGTCGACCTGGAGTTCGAGATCAAGGAAAGGCTGGCCGGAAGCTTCAACATCGGTGCCGGCTACTCCGACAGCCAGGGCGCCGTGTTCTCGACCAGTGTCAGCCAGGAAAACTTTCTGGGTACGGGCAAGACGGTTTCATTCTCGATCAATACCAGCAAGGTCAATACGATCTATGCCCTGAACTACGTGAATCCCTACTACACCATCGACGGCGTGAGCCGGGGGTTCGGTTTCAACTACGTGCAATCGGATGCGGAGGAAGCGGACATTTCAGACTTCAGTACCGACCAGTTCAGCCTCAGCACGAGCTACGGCATCCCGCTGACCGAAGTGGACCGCATCAGCGCCTTCGCACAGGCCAGCACCACCTCGGTGACCACCGGTGTCTACACCGCGCAGGAAATCCATGATTTCATCGAGGACAATGGCGACGACTACACCAACCTCACCCTGTCTACCAGTTTTGTGCACGACACGCGTGATCGCAGCC
This sequence comes from Gammaproteobacteria bacterium, assembly GCA_965205685.1. GTDB lineage: Bacteria > Pseudomonadota > Gammaproteobacteria > UBA4575 > UBA4575 > WTFY01. Next base: position 727,756 of record OZ242174.1, read on the forward strand.
TGTTCCCGAGGACCGGAAACCGCCAGCAGGCGGGTGTGGAGGTTACGGTTCCAGGCAGCGACCTGGAGTTTTACAAGGTCAGTTACAGCAATGCCTTCTATTTCCCCCTGAACCAGACCTTCGTTTTGTCGCTGGGCAGCGAAATCGGATACGGGGACAGCTTTGGCAGTACGAATGAGCTGCCGTTTTTCGAGAAGTTCTACGCGGGCGGGATACGCACGGTGCGGGGTTATGAAAGCAACAGCCTGGGACCCAGGGACTCGCGGGACCAGCCGTATGGCGGTAATTTCCTCACCACCCTGAGAGGACAAGTGCTGTTCCCGCCGCCGGACCTTCCCCTGTTTTCCCCCAGCAGCATGCGCCTGGCCCTGTTTGTCGATGCCGGTAATGTCTTTGAGGACGTGGATGATTTTGAAACCGGTGATCTGCGTGCTTCCTTCGGGATCGGGATGAACCTGATCACGGGGTTCGGGGGAATCACTGCGGTACTGGCCTCACCTTTTAACAGTCAGTCAGGAGACGATACCGAGTCCTTCCAGTTCAACCTGGGGACACGTTTTTAGCATTTTGGAGAGATTGGAAACCATGGAATCAAAACTACTCAGGAATATCATCTGTATCGGCGCCTTGCTGCTGCCGATGGCCGCCTTCGCCGAGGTCAAGATCGGCTATCTCAACCTCAGCGAAATCATGGAGAAGTCTCCGCAGGCGGAGGCCGCAAGCAAGACGCTGGAGAAGGAATTTTCCTACCGCTACGAAAAACTCACGGCGGCCAGGGACGAGATCGTGAAGTTTGAGGAGACGTTGAAAAAGGATGGCGCCGTGATGACGGACACCCGGCGTGCGGAACTGGAGAAGGAAATTCGCAGCAAGACAAGGGAATACGTCCGCCAGCAGGAAGAGCTCAAGGAAGATTTCAACATCCGTCGCAGCCAGGAAATGGGCAGCCTGCAAAAGAACATTAACGAGGTGGTCACCAGTCTTGCTGCAAGTGAAAAGTACGACCTGGTGGTCACGCAACCCGTGCTTTTTGCAAGCGAGCGCATCGACATCACCCCGCGCGTACTGGAGGAGCTGCAGAAACTCCAGTAGTACCTTCCCGCAGTGTCGTTCACCCTTGCAAAATTATCCGAGTTGACCGCCACCACCGCAGTCGGTGATGCGGACTGTGAAATTGACCGCGTGGAAAGCCTTCGGCAGGCCACGGGCGGTGCCATTACCTTTTTTGCCAACCCGAAACTGAAACAGGACCTGAAGGACACCCAAGCTTCTGCCGTGATCCTGAAAGAGGAGCACCTGGAAAGCTGTCCGAGCAATGCGCTGCTGACGGACAACCCCTACCTGGTGTTTGCCCGGGTGGCCGGTTTGCTGAATCCTCCGCCTGCGCATGCGCCCGGCATCCACCCCACGGCCGTGGTTTCAAAAAGTGCGACGGTAGGTGAGGGCTGCAGTATCGGCCCCGGCACCGTCATTGATGATGATTGTGTGATCGGGAATAATACCCACATCGGCCCGAACTGCTGTTTGCACGCAGCCTGTGTCATCGGCGAGCACTGCCGCCTCGTCAGCCACGTCACGCTGTGCGAGAGAACGGCGTTGGGCCAGCGCGTGATCATTCATCCGGGGGTCGTAGTAGGCAGCGACGGCTTCGGACTTGCCAGCGAAGGTGACAAGTGGTTCAAGATTCCTCAACTGGGCCGGGTGCGGATCGGGGATGATGTGGAGATCGGTGCCAACACCACCATTGACTGCGGCGCCCTCGAGGACACCGTCCTGGAGGAAGGCGTCAAGCTTGACAACCAGATCCAGGTGGCACACAACGTCAGGATCGGAGCCCATACCGTCATCGCCGGATGTACGGGCATATCGGGCAGCACGACGATCGGCAAGTTTTGCAAAATCGGGGGTGCTACCGCGATCGGTGGCCACCTGCGCATTGCCGATCACGTCACGCTGGGCGGCATGACCCGGGTGGGGAAGTCCATCGAGAAGGCCGGCACCTATGTGTCCGGGACCCCGATGCAGCCCTACCGGGACTGGCTGCGCAGCTCGGCGCTGTACAAGAAACTCGGGCAGCTGGCGGAGCGGATCAAAAAGCTGGAGGAACAGAAGGGGTCGGGTGAGTCATGATTGAGATGAGCGTCCACGACATAATGAAGTACCTGCCTCACCGGTACCCGTTCTTGCTGGTGGACCGGGTGCTCGAGTGCAAGATGGGGGAGTCCATCCTGGCACTGAAAAATGTCAGCTACAACGAGCCTTTTTTCCAGGGGCATTTCCCGGAGGCCCCGGTGATGCCTGGCGTGCTGATTCTCGAGGCGCTTGCGCAGACGTCGGGTTTGCTTGCACTCAGCAACCCCGAGTGGCGGCCCGACGATGACAGCCTCTACCTGTTCGTGGGAATCAACAAGGCGCGCTTCAAGCGGCAGGTGGGTCCCGGCGACCAGCTTCTCCTGGACGTGCGCCTGATCCGGCACAAGCGCGACTACGGGGTGTTCGACGTCAAGGCGACCGTGGGCGATGCAGTGGTCACCACCGCGGAGATCATGTGCGTGTTCAAGAGAGTGGATACCCAGTGAACTAGACCATGGTATCGGCGCGCATGAGTGAGAGAAACCAGGTGCACGTCACCGCCGTCGTGGATCCTGAAGCCCGCCTGGATACCAACGTTACCATCGGCCCGTATTCTGTCATCGGCCCGAAGGTGCGAATCGGCCGGGATACCTGGATCGGGCCACACGTCGTGATCACGGGTTCCACGACCATCGGCCCCGGCAACCGCATCTTCCAGTTCTCATCCATCGGGGAAATCCCGCAAGACAAGAAGTACAGGGGTGAGCCGAGCGAACTGATCATTGGCCGTGACAATACGATACGGGAAAACGTCACCATCAATTCAGGCACTGAGCTCGGCCAGGGCTACACGAAAATAGGTGACCGCAACTGGATCATGGCCTATGTCCACATTGCCCACGACTGCACGGTAGGCGACGACACCGTGTTTGCCAACGGTGCCACGCTGGCGGGCCATGTCGAGGTCGGGGAGTTTGCCACCCTCGGAGGCTTCACGCTGGTGCACCAGTTCTGCCGCATCGGCGCGCACTCGTTCTGTGCCATGGGCACCGCCCTGAACAAGGACCTGCCACCCTATGTGATGGCCTCTGGGAAATTCGCAACCACCCACGGGCTCAACAAGGTGGGCCTGCAGCGTCGCGGGTTCTCGGAAGAATGCATCAAGGCCCTGCACCAGTCCTACCGGCTGCTGTTTCGAAACAAGGGTTCCCGAAGTGAAAACATCTCCCGGGCGGAAGCGATTGCACAGGAGCATCCCGAAGTCAGAAACTTCCTGGACTTCATCACCACGAGCAAGCGCGGCATCGTGCCGTAGACCCCGGTCCTAACCGGAGTTCATCAGACGCACCGCAAGCCTTGCGGCTTCGGCGGAGCCGTTTTTCTCCCCCAGGGCATCGCGGATGTCGCCCATCTCTTTTTTCATCCGGGCCGTGTAGTCCGAATCCGAAAGCAGTCTCTGCAGTTCCCCTGCCACGTTGTCCGCGGTGGCTTCATGCTGGATGAATTCGCGGCTGATCAGTTTGCCGGCGATGACGTTGGCGATCCCGGCATAAGTGAAATTTACCAGTCGGCTGAGAATCCGGAAGGTGAGCGGTGAGACCTTGTAGATGATCAGCATGGGGGTCTGCATGAGCGTGATCTGCAGGGTCACGGTACCCGAGGTGGCCGCAATGGCATCACAGGCGTGGATCACGTCGTAGATGCCGGCGGTGCTCGTGGTGATTTCCGTGTCGCGGATAAAGCGCTGTACGAGGTCTGCCGGCAGGGTCGAGGCCACCGGGACGATGAACTGGACATCGGAGCGCTGGCGTTCGAGTGCACCTGCCGCCTGAACCAGAGTCGGAAGATTGTGTTCCACCTCGCTTGTTCGGCTTCCCGGGAACAGGCCGACCAGTTTTTTGTCCGCAGACAACCGATGCGTCTTCAGGAAGGTATCCCGGTCCATGCTGGAGTGTGCATCTTCCACCAGTGGGTGTCCCACGTACTCCACGGGCACCCCTGCATCCCGGTAGAACTTCTCTTCGAACGGGAACACGGTCGCCATGTGGTCCACACATTTCCGGATCACCCGGATCCGCGAAGACCGCCAGGCCCAGATTTGCGGGCTGACGTAATACATGACCCGGATGCCGCAGCGTGCGGCATGCTTCGCCAGCGGCAAATTGAAGTCCGGCGAGTCGATCAGCACCAGTACATCGGGGTGGATCCGTTTCAACTCCCGTTTCATGGTTTTCAGGATGTTGCGAAGACGGGGGTAGTGCTTGATCACCTCGACAAGCCCGATGACGGACAGCTCCGAGACGTCGGCCAGCAGATGCACGCCTGCCTTGCGCATGTGTTCACCGCCGAGCCCGTAGCAGGTGATGTCCGGCAGGATGTTCTCCAGCTCTCGGGCGAGCCTCGCACCGTACAGGTCCCCGGAGGCTTCCCCGGCCACGATCATGGCGCAGGGGCTCACACCTTCAGCCGCCATGGGCCTTGTGGATCGTGCTCACGACGGTTTCGATTTGGGCTTTGGAGATTTCCGGGAACATCGGCAGTGAGAGACACTGCCGGCACACTGCATCCGTGTGGGGCAACTCCAGGGATCTTGAGATCCCGGAAAAGGCCTGCTGGCTTGCCAGCGATTGCGGGTAATAGACCGCGTGCCCGATCTGTGCCTGTTGCAGGTGCTCGATGATGGCATCTCGCTTCGGGCTCAGGATCGTGTACTGGTGGAAGACGTGCGACAGGTCATTGGCCGCTTGCGGTGTTTGCACGGGCAGGGCACCGAGCATGCGGGTATAGCGCCCGGCCGCATCGATGCGCAGGCGGTTGAATGCATCGAGGTGTCGCAGCTTGACCCTCAGTACGGCCGCCTGGAGTTCATCGAGACGGCTGTTCCAGCCCAGCACCTGGTGGCTGTTGCGGGTGGCACTGCCGTGGTTTTTCAACAGGGAGAAGCGCTCGGCCAGTTCCTCGGAGTCCGTGGTGAGCAGGCCGCCATCGCCGTAGCCGCCGAGATTCTTGCTGGGGAAGAAACTGAAACACCCGGCATGGCCGAGGCTGCCGGTCGGCTTCCCGCTGGACCGTGCTCCGAAGGACTGCGCGCAATCCTCGATGACCAGCAGCTCATGGCGGGCTGCCAGCCGGCAGATGGCATCCATGTCCGCGACCTGTCCGAACAGGTGGACCGGCAGGATGGCACGGGTTCGCTCCGTGATGGCCGGCTCGATCGATTGGGCCGTGATGTTGAACGTGACAGGGTCGATGTCGACGAACACGGCCGTGGCCCCGACATGGCCGATGGCCTCGGCTGCGGCCGCAAAGCTGAAGGGGGTCGTAATGACCTCATCGCCTGCTCCGATGTCGCAGGCACGCAGCGCGAGGTGCAGCGCATCGCTGCCGGAGTTGCATGAGACGGCATGCCTGACTCCCAGATAGTCGGCGGCTTCTGCCTCGAACTCGCGCACGTTGGTACCCTGTATGAATTGCGTGCTTTCCAGCACCCCGGAGATGGCGGCATCGATTTCCTCGCGCAGCATGGCATGTTGCAGTTTCAGGTCCAGCATCGGGATCATGGCGGCAAACTCCGGGAGAGAATCAGGGACTAGTTCAGTTGTTCGCTGATTGAAATTGCGGTCTGCAGGGCACGCTTGCCGTCCTGCCCGCTGACCTTGGGCTGGCCGCCGTTGGCGATGCAGTCCAGAAAGCTCTGGACTTCGGCCAGCAGCGCGTCATATTCGTCACAGCGGATTTTCTGTACGTCGATATTCGGCACGCCGGGATACATCTCCTGCTTGCCCTTGCGGTAGATGGCAAGCTCACGCTTTTGGAAGTCCACCGACAGGTAGGCGTCGTTCTGGAAAATGCGCATTTTGCGATCCGTTGCAGTGCTGACCCGGCTGGCGGTGACGTTGGCCACACAGCCGTTCTTGAAAGCGATCCGGGCATTGGCGATGTCGATGTCCTCGGACAGCACCGGGGTGCCCCGGGCATCGATCCGCTCGACATCAGATTTTACGATGTCCAGGATGATGTCGATGTCATGGATCATCAGGTCCAGCACCACGTTGACCTCGGTGCCGCGTGGCTTGTACGGGGCCAGGCGGTGGCATTCGATGAAGCGGGCCTCGCCCAGCTCCTCTTCCAGGGCCGCGATGGCAGGGTTGAAGCGCTCGAGGTGACCGACCTGCAGCACCCGGTCGTGCTCGTGTGCCAGGGCAATCAGCGCCTCAGCCTGCTCCAGCGAGTCGGTCATGGGTTTCTCGACGAGGACGTGGGATTTGTGGCGGAGGAAGTCCTGCGCCACCTCGAAATGCAGGTCGGTAGGCACCACGATACTGACGGCATCCACCTCGCCGAGCAGTTCACGATAATCTGCCACGGGGGTACAGTCGGTGGTCGCCGCCACCGCCTGCGCCTTCTCGAAATCCTTGTCTGCGACGGCCGCTAAGGTACTGTTTTGCAACTGAAAAAATTTCTCTGCGTGAAACTTGCCCAGATGACCTACACCGATGACCGCCGTTTGTATATCTGACACGATAATTCCAGTATCCTTTACACAGGTGTGCAGTATACAAGTTTGTTTGCAGGCCACTACCCCTTACTTCGGCAACGTCAATTAGTTTTAGTCAATCATTGCAGGGCACAGAAAGCACACACCCGTCGGATCGGGTCGTCGGAATCGATGAAGCGGGGCGGGGCTCATTGGCCGGGCCGGTAATTGCAGCTGCCGTGGTGTTGCATCCGCGAAAAACCATACCCGGACTTCAGGATTCCAAGAAGCTGAGCCCGAAAAGGCGCGAGGATCTTTTTACAGAGATCACCTCCAAGGCCGTGTTCTGGGCCATCGGGCGGGCCTCTGCAGGCGAGATTGACCGCCTGAACATCCACCAGGCAACGTTGCTTGCCATGTCCCGTGCCTGGAAGTTCGTTCCTTTCCCGGTGGAGCAGGTGCTGGTGGACGGCCTGCATTGTCCGGAACTGGCGGCCCCCTGCAAGGCCATCGTCCAGGGGGACCGGTCGGTGCCTGTGATCAGTGCCGCATCCATCCTGGCCAAGGTGACACGGGATGCGGAAATGCGGGCCTACCACGCCGACTACCCCGAGTACGGGTTTGACCGGCACAAGGGGTATCCGACGGCACATCACCTGGATGCCCTGCACGCGCATGGCCCCTCGGACCTGCACCGCAAGAGTTACGGGCCGGTCCGCGACACACTTGCTGTACGCCCGCAGCACCCCGAAGGCCGAAACCCGTCCTCTTCCCGTTTGCAACCCCCGCTGGTGTAAGCCCGAACGACGCCATGGGACAATTCGTACACCTGCACCTGCACACCGAGTACTCGCTTGTCGACAGTATCGTGCGCATCCCCGAGCTCATGGAAGCGGTGCGTGCGCAGGGCATGGCATCGGTCACCCTGACCGATGTGAACAACCTGTTCGCCCTGGTGAAGTTCTACCAGGCTGCCATGCGCTGCGGCATCAAGCCGATCATTGGCCTGGAGGCACGCGTGTCCGGCCTGTCCCCCGATGAACCTGATTCCAGCCTGGTTTTCCTGTGCAAGAACAAGGCGGGGTACGGGGCGCTGAGCCGGATACTCACGCGGGCCTACCTGGAGAGCGAGCATGTCAGCGGTCCCGTCCTGCAACGTGACTGGCTGGTGGAGGCAGGCGCTGACCTGATTGTATTGTCGGGCGCACGGGACGGGGATGTCGGCAAGGCCCTGCTTGCGGGCGACAAGCGTCTTGCAGAGGCGCATGTCGATTTCTGGGCTTCGCATTTTGCCGACGGCTACTACATCGAGCTGCAGCGAACCGGGCGAGACGAGGAGGAGCAGTACCTCGGTGAGGCACTTGATCTGGCCGCCAAACACTCGCTGCCGGTGGTTGCCAGTAACGATGTGCGCTTTTTGCGCCAGCAGGATTTCGAGGCGCATGAGGCCCGTGTGTGCATCCAGACGGGCTGCATACTGGATGATGCGCGCAGGCCGCACCTGTATTCGGACCAGCAGTACCTGCGCAGCGCCGAGGAGATGGAAACGCTCTTCTCGGACATCCCGGAAGCCATTGCCAACAGCGTTGAAATCGCAAAGCGCTGCAACGTGACGCTGAACTTCGGGGACAGCGTACTGCCGGAATTTCCGATCCCGGATTCCCTGACCCCGCAGGAATTCATACGTCTCGAAGCAGAACGGGGACTGCCGAGCGCCTGCAGCAAACCGGTTCCGGTGGCAACGAGTATGAGGTGCGGCTGGCCAGCGAACTGGAAGTCATCAATTCGATGGGCTATGCCGGGTACTTCCTCATCGTTGCGGATTTCATCCGCTGGGCCAAGAAAAATGCCATCCCGGTGGGTCCGGGCCGGGGTTCGGGTGCCGGCTCGCTGGTGTCCTACGCGCTTGGCATCACCGACCTGGATCCCCTGCAGTACGACCTGCTGTTCGAGCGCTTCCTGAACCCCGAGCGCATCTCCATGCCGGATTTCGACATTGATTTTTGCATGGCGAACCGTGACCGCGTGATCGAATACGTGGCACAGAGCTACGGCCAGTCCCACGTCAGCCAGATCATCACCTACGGCAGCATGGCCGCGCGTGCCGTGGTTCGCGATGTCGGCCGCGTGCTCGGGCACCCGTACGGGTTCATCGACCGCATTGCCAAGCTGATTCCGTTCGAGGTCGGCATGACCCTGGACAAGGCACTGGCACGCGAGCCTGCATTGCAGGAGCAGTACGAGAATGAAGAGGAAGTGACTGCCATCCTGGACATGTCCAAGACGCTTGAAGGGCTGGTGCGAAATGCCAGCAAGCACGCCGGTGGAGTGGTCATCGCACCGTCGGAGCTGACCGAGTTCACGCCGCTGTACTGTGAGGCGGGGGGCACCAATGTCGTCACGCAACTGGACAAGGATGATGTCGAGGCGATCGGCCTGGTGAAATTTGACTTCCTGGGGCTTCGCACCCTCACCATCATCGACAACACGGTGCGCATGGCGAATGCGAAACTCAGCAAGAGCAACCAGCCGCCAGTCGATATCGATGCGATCCCGCTGGATGACCAGGCGGCGTACGAGACGCTGAAACGCAGGCAGACCACGGCCGTGTTCCAGCTTGAATCGAGCGGTATCCGGGAGATCATCAAGAAACTGCAACCGGACAACTTCAATGACGTCGTGGCGCTGGTGGCGCTGTATCGCCCCGGTCCGCTGCAATCCGGCATGGTGGATGACTACATCAAGCGCAAGCACGGGGCCCGGGTCGACTATTTCCATCCCGACCTCGAGCCGGTCCTGCGGGAAACCCATGGCGTCATCCTGTACCAGGAGCAGGTCATGCAGATCGCACAGGTGCTGGCCGGGTACACTCTGGGCAGTGCCGATATCCTGAGGCGTGCCATGGGCAAGAAAAAGCCCGAGGAGATGGCGCAGCAGCGCGAGATTTTTGTAGGCGGCGCCGTCGAGCGAGGTGTCGACAGGAGGACGGCGAGCCATATTTTCGATCTGATGGAAAAGTTTGCAGGCTACGGGTTCAACAAGTCCCATTCCGTCGCCTACGCGCTGCTCGCATACCAGACCGTCTGGCTGAAGACCCATTATCCCGCCGAGTTCATGTCCTCTGTGATGTCTTCCGACATCGACAATACCGACAAGGTCGTGAACCTGATCGATGAATGCCGCGGACTGGGGCTCGAGGTAGCCGCTCCGGACATCAACCATTCCGACTACGATTTCACGGTCGAGGGCGAGTCGACCATCCGCTATGGCCTGGGGGCGATCAAGGGGGTAGGGCGTGCCGCCGTCGAGCAGATGGTGGCGCTGCGCAAGCAGCAGGGGGATTACACGGGCCTGGACGATTTTTGCCTGCGCCTCGATGTGCAGAAAGTCAACCGGCGCTGCATCGAGGCCCTGATCCGGGCCGGCGCCATGGATTGTTTCGGGCACACGCGGGCCAGCCTTTTCGAACACCTGGACAAGGCACTGCGGCATGCGGACAGGCACCAGCGCGATCTCGATGCCGGACAAGACGACATGTTTGCCCTGGCAGAACCGGGCCTGCCCGCGCGCAAGCTGGAAATGCAGGCTGTGGATGAATGGGACGACGAGACCAAGCTGTCCGGAGAACGCCAGACCCTGGGCCTGTACCTGACAGGTCACCCGGTCACGCGTTACCAGGAAGAACTGAAAAAAATCACCAGCCATACGCTTGGCGAGGTGCTGAAGACCGGCCCGCCCCCACGCCCGTCCAGGCACTCAGGCGAGGAGAACGGACAGGCGACCCTGGTTGCAGGACTGCTGGACCAGATCCGTCTTCGCAACAGCGCGAAGGGCCGCATCGCATTCCTGACACTGGACGACAATACCGGGCGCATCGATGTCGCGGTGTTCGCCGGAGACTATGCGAGGTTCAACCACCTGCTGGTCAAGGATTCCATCCTCATCATTCGCGGCAGCCTGGGGTGGGATGAATTTACCGAGCGGGTGCGGGTGCGTGCGGATGAGGTCTGGAATTTCGATGAATACCTGAAACGCTTTGGTGCCCTGCTGAATATCCGTGTCAAACCCCGCGGCTCCTCGTCCTCGCTGGTGCAGGAATTGGTGCAGGAACTGCGCCAGCACCTGCTGCCCTTCAAGGACGGCAACTGTTCCGTGCATGTCGAATACGAAAGCCATGACGCCGTGGCACGACTCGAACTTCCCAAGGACTGGAACGTATCCCTGGACGAGAAGCTGCTGCGCCAGCTGGCGCAGGTCTCCGGGGTGCTGGGCACGGATGTGGTGTACAAGAAGCAGGGGATTAATGCATGATGCGGGTTTTGCCGCACTGGCGAGAAGGCATTACAGGTGAGATTTTAGGATGAACCCCGATTATCTGGATTTCGAACAACCCATTGCAGAGCTGGAAGCCAAGATCGATGAGCTGAAGCTGGTGGAGGGATCGGAGGATTTCAGTCTTAACGAAGAGATTGCCCGTTTGCAGGCGAAGTCCCAGAGCCTGATTGAATCGATCTTTCGCAATCTCAGTCCTTGGCAGATCGCGCAACTGGCGCGCCACCCCAAGCGGCCCTATACCCTGGACTACATTGGGCACCTGTTTGCAGACTTCACGGAATTGCACGGCGACCGCATGTATGCCGATGATGCGGCCATCGTTGCGGGCATTGCCCGCTTTGAGGGCCAGTCGGTAGCCGTCATCGGCCACCAGAAGGGGCGCAACACCAATGAAAACATCCGGCGCAACTTCGGCATGCCGCGACCCGAGGGGTACCGCAAGGCCTTGCGGATCATGGAGCTGGCCGAGCGTTTCAAAATGCCGGTACTGACCTTCGTCGACACGCCCGGTGCCTACCCGGGCATTGGCGCCGAGGAGCGCGGCCAGAGCCAGGCGATCGCTTTGAACCTGCAGCGCATGTCCGGATTGCGCACACCTCTTGTCTGCACGGTCACCGGCGAAGGCGGTTCGGGCGGTGCACTTGCCATCGGCGTGTGTGACCACCTGTCGATGCTGAGCTACAGCACCTATTCGGTCATCTCCCCTGAAGGTTGCGCATCGATCCTCTGGAAAGATGCAGGCCGGGCGCAGGATGCCGCCACGGCACTGGGAATCACCGCAGAACGTCTGAAGGAGTTGAAGCTGATCGATGAGATCATCGAGGAACCGCTCGGCGGTGCGCACCGGGATGTTGAGGCCACCTGTGCGAACATGCGCAAAACCCTCACCGCGACCCTGGCACGGCTCGGTTCCATGCGGGTCGAGGACCTGCTTGCCTCGCGTTATCAGCGACTCACCCAGTTTGGTGTTTTCAAGTAGTCTGCAGCCTGCCGATTGCATGCAAGAGCACCGCGTGCCCCATGCAAACCATTGATTCGTTCCTGCAGGGCTTTTTCGAGCCGCATCGCTCGATCTCACGTTTCGTGCTGGCCTACAGTGGCGGCATGGATTCGAGCGTGCTCCTGCATGCCATGCACGGTCTCGGGCTGCCGTTGTACGTGGTGCATGTGAACCATCACCTGCAACCGGAATGCGAGCAATGGCAGCAGCATTGCCATGCCGTGTGCAAGGCCTACGGGGTCGCCTTCACGGCGATTCAGGCCCCGGTGGAGAAGCTGCCGCAGCAAAGCCTCGAGGAAAGTGCGCGCAGGACAAGATACGGCAAGCTGTTCGAGCACGTTGGACCCCGGGATGCACTGGTCAGTGCGCATCATGAAGATGATCTGGCCGAGACCCTCCTGCTGCAGTTGCTGCGCGGTGCCGGACCCGCTGGTCTCGCGGCCATGGGCACGGAGCGCATGTTCGAGGGGCACAGGCACCTGCGCCCGCTGCTCGGGTTTTCACGTGATCAGCTGGTCGAGTACGCCCGCAATCACTCCCTGGCCTGGATCGAGGATCCCAGTAACGAGTCCCTGCAGTTTGACCGCAACTACCTGCGCCTTGAGGTCATGCCCCGGCTGCTGCAGCGCTGGCCCGGGGCGGCCCGTACGTTTTCGCGTGCCGCGGGTCTGCAGGCGGAGGCCATGCAGTGCCTGCAGGCGCTTGCCGATCTGGATGTCGAGGCAGCGGCGACGGGCCATGCCCACATCCTCGAGGTCGCGGCCTTGCAACGCCTGGATGCGGCCCGGCTGAAAAATGCACTGCGCGGCTGGATCCGGGTACATGGCCTGCAGGTGCCCGGTAAAAAAATGCTGGAGCACATCGTCGAGGACCTGGTGTACAAGGAAGCTGCGGACACGGCGGGCATGCAGCGCTGGGCGGGCGGGGAAGTCCGTCGCTACCGCGATCACCTGTACCTGCTGAATCCCAGGTTGCAGCATGACCCCAGCCAGGTGTTGCGATGGAGGATCGACCGGCCCCTGGTCATCCGCAGTCTCAACCGGGTCCTGCATCGTTCGGACCTGCAGCACTTTGGTGTCATCGTACCCCGGGGGGTCACGGAACTCACGGTGCAGTTTCGAAAGGGAGGCGAGCGTCTCAAGCCCGCGGGGGAAAAACATCACAGGTCGCTCAAGAACCTTTTCCAGGAAGGCCACATCCCGCCCTGGGAGCGCGACCGCATCCCCCTGCTGTACCACGAGGGAAAACTGATTTCCGTACTCGGCTACTGGAATGCGGCCCCGCACTGAGTCCGTTTTTGCCGCTGCAAAACCGCGGATAAGACGCGGGCCGAACTGGATAATCCGGCGCGGATTTGCTAGGCTTCAATCCCGTCTTGAATACGTTTCTCCCCGGCATCGCAGACAGCTTTGCAGGTGAGGGAGTACATGAAAGCTCAATGACGCGTTACATATTCATTACAGGCGGTGTGGTTTCCTCGCTGGGCAAGGGCATTGCATCAGCGTCTCTGGGGGCCATTCTCGAAGCCCGCGGACTCAAAGTCAGCCTCATGAAACTGGACCCGTACATCAACGTGGATCCGGGTACCATGAGCCCCTTCCAGCACGGTGAGGTGTTTGTCACCGCAGACGGTGCCGAGACCGATCTGGACCTGGGCCATTACGAACGCTTTGTCAATTGCCGCTGCGGCAAAAACAACAATTTCACCACCGGGCAGATTTACGAAAACGTAATTCGCAAGGAACGCCGTGGGGATTATCTCGGCGGCACGGTGCAGGTGATCCCGCACATCACCAACGAGATCAACCAGTGCATCCAGGAAAGCACCAAGGAGGCGGATGTTGCCCTGGTGGAAATCGGCGGCACGGTAGGCGACATCGAGTCCCTTCCGTTCATGGAAGCCATACGCCAGCTGGGCGTGGAACTCGGGCGCAAGCGCACCCTGTACATCCATCTGACCCTGGTGCCGTACATCCGCGCATCGGGTGAAATGAAAACCAAGCCGACACAGCACTCGGTGAAGGAGTTGCGCTCCATCGGCATTCAGCCGGATATCCTGCTGTGCCGTTCGGACCGCCCCTTGCCCGAGGAACAGCGTAAGAAGATCGCCCTGTTTACCAATGTCGAGGAAAGGGCCGTGATCTCCACCGTGGATGTCAGCACCATCTACAAGCTGCCGCTTTGGCTGCACTCCCAGGGACTGGATACGATCGTTGCGGAAAAATTACAGATGGACCTGCAGGACGCTGAGCTGAAAGACTGGAAGGAGGTCGTGCATGCCATCGAGTTCCCCGAGGCGGAAGTCACCATCGGCATGGTCGGCAAGTACGTCGGTCTCACCGAGTCCTACAAGTCACTGAACGAGGCGCTGACGCATGCGGGCATTCATACGCAAACCAAGGTGAAGATCCAGTACATCGATTCTGAGCGCATCGAAACGGAAGGTACGAGTGCACTTCAGGGGCTGGATGCCATCCTGATTCCCGGAGGCTTCGGCAAGCGCGGCATCGAGGGAAAAATTACAGCTTCGCGCTACGCACGTGAGAACCAAGTGCCGTATCTCGGGATCTGCCTCGGCATGCAGGTTGCCGTGATCGATTTTGCACGCAACGTTGCCAAGCTCGAGGATGCGCACAGCACCGAGTTCAAGCCGGATACGCCGCACCCGGTGATTGCGCTGATTACCGAGTGGCAGGACCGGGCCGGACAAATCCAGCGGCGCAGCAAGGTGTCTGACCTGGGCGGTTCCATGCGCCTTGGAGAACAGGATTGCAAGCTGCAGCCGAGCTCCCTGGTGCACAAGCTGTACAACCGCGACGTCATCGCCGAACGACACCGTCACCGCTACGAGTTCAACAGCACCTTCATGGGCGACTTGCAGGAGGCGGGGCTCTCGTTCACGGGCACCTCGACCGATGAGGCACTGGCGGAAGTCATCGAGATTGCTGACCATCCCTGGTTTGTGGGATGCCAGTTTCATCCGGAGTTCACCTCGACGCCGCGCAACGGTCATCCATTGTTTGCGGGGTTTGTGCAGGCGGCGCGCAAATACCACAGCCAGCAGCTGGATCACCGGAAAAAGGATTCGATCCAGGAACAGACCGCATTTGCCGATTTCTCGGTTCAGTCGGGCTAACGGCGAAAGCCTGCACCCATGAAACTCTGCGGTGTTGAAATAGGGCTTCACAGCCCCTTTTTCCTGATTGCCGGACCCTGCGTGGTGGAAAGCCTGGATCTGGCACGCGAAACCGCGGGAAGGCTCAGGGAAATTACCGACAAGCTGGGCATTCCGTTCATCTACAAGTCTTCTTTTGACAAGGCCAATCGTTCGTCCGCGGACAGTTTCCGCGGTCTCGGGCTGGACAAGGGCCTGCAGATCCTGGCACAGGTCAAGGATGAGCTCGGTGTGCCCGTGCTTACCGATGTGCACGAGGATACGCCTTTGCAGGAGGTGGCGGATGCGGTCGATGTCCTGCAAACGCCCGCTTTTTTGTGTCGGCAGACGAATTTCATCCAGCGGGTCGCCGCATGCGGGCGGCCGGTGAACATCAAGAAGGGCCAGTTCCTGTCGCCGGGGGAGATGCAGTATGTGGTCGACAAGGCCCGTGCGCAGGGCAATGCCGACATCCTCGTGTGTGAACGTGGCGCATCTTTCGGCTACAACAACCTGGTGTCGGACATGCGTTCGCTGGCTATCCTGCGAAAAACGGGCTGCCCGGTGGTGTTCGATGCGACCCACTCGGTGCAGCTTCCGGGTGCAGGGGCGGGCCGCTCGGACGGGCAGCGCGAATTCGTGCCGCTGCTTGCCCGTGCAGCAGTTGCCAGTGGAGTTTCGGGGCTGTTCATGGAAACCCATCCCGACCCGGAGGCCGCCAAGAGCGACGGCCCCAATTCGTGGCCACTGGACCGGATGGAGGCCCTGCTGGGCGCACTCCAGGCCATCGACCAGGTGGTCAAGCAACGCGGCTTTGCCGAGATGGATGCCGAAGGAAAATAGGAAATCAGCAAGGAGGAATTCTGATGTCCGAGATTGAGTCTGTGCATGCGAGAGAAGTGATCGACTCGCGCGGCAACCCGACCGTGGAAGCGGATGTTTTGCTGGCCTCGGGGGTGCTTGGGCGTGCCGCCGTACCTTCCGGAGCCTCAACCGGTTCGCTGGAAGCGGTCGAGTTGAGAGACGGAGACCCGAAGCGCTATGCGGGCAAGGGGGTGCAGCAGGCCGTCGGCAACGTCAATTCCGAAATCCGCCCGCAGCTTGTGGGCGTATCCTGTTTCGAGCAGGCGGCCATTGACCAGCGCATGCTAGAACTGGACGGTACGGACAACAAGCAGCGCCTGGGCGCGAATGCCTTGCTGTCGGTCTCACTGGCCGTGGCCAAGGCCGCGGCAATCGAGAAGGGCACGCCCCTGTACCGCTATCTGCATACCGGGGAGGATTTCCGGATGCCGGTGCCGATGATGAACATTCTCAATGGCGGCGAGCACGCGGACAACAGCGTGGACATGCAGGAATTCATGGTGATTCCCACGGGAGCCTCCTCGTTACGTGAAGCGGTGCGCATGGGTGCGGAAATCTTTCATGCCCTCAAGGCCACGTTGCATGCCCAGGGACTCAACACGGCAGTGGGGGATGAAGGCGGGTTTGCCCCGGACCTTCGCTCGAATCATGAGGCGATCGAGGTCATCCTGAAGGCGATCGAGCAGGCGGGGTTTGCGGTGGGCAGCGATGTTCACCTGGGCCTGGATGTCGCCAGCACGGAGTTTTACAAGGACGGTGCGTACGTGCTGCAGGCCGAGGGCAAGTCTTTTGATTCTGCACAGTTCGTCGAGTACCTGGTCGACTGGATCGACCAGTACCCGATCATCTCCATCGAGGACGGGGTGGCGGAAAACGACTGGGACGGCTGGAAACTGCTCACCGAAGCGGCGGGCCGGCGAACGCAACTGGTGGGCGATGACCTGTTTGTCACCAATGCGAAGATCCTGGAGAAGGGTATCGAGGCGGGCATCGCCAACTCCATTCTCGTCAAGGTCAACCAGATCGGCACCCTGAGCGAAACCCTGAATGCGGTACGGGTCGCACACGATGCGGGCTATACTGCCGTCATGTCGCACCGTTCGGGGGAGACCGAGGATGTTACGATTGCAGACCTTGCAGTGGCTACAGGTTGTGGCCAGATCAAGACGGGTTCGCTGTCGAGATCGGACCGTACGGCGAAATACAATCAACTGATACGCATCGAGGAGGAACTGGGGGCCGAATGCCATTATCCAGGTCTTGGGGCATTCACCTTCCATACCGGCTGATCCATTGAGAATACTCATCGCACTGATGGCCGTCCTTTTTGTGCTGATGCAGTACAAGCTCTGGTTCGGCGAGGGCAGTGTGCGCGAGGGACTGGAATTGAGCCGTACGACCGAAGCCCAGCAGTTGGAAAATGATCAGGCCCGGCAGCGAAACGAGGTGCTGGCTGCAGAAGTTGCAGAGCTCAAGACCGGACTTGAGTCCGTGGAAGAGCGTGCCAGGAATGAACTGGGCATGGTCAAGAAAGATGAAACCTTCATTCATATCCTAGAGGGTCAGACCGGCGAAATTGTCGAACAGTGATCACCAACGTTGCTGGGCCATCGTGTGTGCGGCCGGTTCGGGCCGGCGCATGGAAATGGACATTCCCAAGCAGTACCTGCCGCTGAAAAACTCTACGGTCCTGGAAGAAAGCCTGTCCTGCTTCCTGCATCACCCGCAGATCGCAGGAGTGGTGGTTGCCCTGCATGCCAACGACCACCGCTGGCCCTCCCTGGAGATATCCACGGACCCGCGGGTACAGAACGTGGTGGGGGGCGACACCCGGGCACGCTCGGTCGTGAATGCACTGGAGCGGGTCCGAAGCCTTGCCGAGAAAGAGGATTTTGTCTTGGTGCACGATGCTGCACGTCCGTGTCTCGGCTACGAGGACCTCGACCGCCTGATCACCGAGGGGCTTGGCGGTGAGGATGGGGTCATCCTGGCGAGTCCGGTACATGATACGGTCAAGCAGGTGCGAACATCGGATGGCGCGCAGGAAGTGGAACGTACCCTGGACCGCAGCCTTTTGTGGAAGGCCCTGACTCCACAGATGTTCCGTGTCGGAGTGTTGCACAAGGCCTTGCAGTTTTGCATTGAAAATGACCGGGAGGTGACCGATGATGCCTCGGCAGTCGAGGCCATCGGGCAGCCTGTGAGAATGATCCGGGGTCGCAGCGACAACATCAAGGTGACCCGGCCCGAGGATATACAGCTTGCAGAATCGATTCTGCTGCATGTAAGCAAGTCTTCGCAGTCCTGATCGGGCATGGAGCAGGACGGCAGCGAAAAGCAATGACGGAGATCGGACCGGTGCAGATCAGGGAACAGGATAGGAGACGGTGATGAATCCGAAAGTAGGGTTTGGCTATGACGTGCACCGCTTCTGTGAAGGGGATCACATCATGTTGGGCGGCGAAAGAATAGCGCACAGCCAGGGGATCGATGCGCACTCGGACGGGGATGTCCTGCTGCATGCGATCTGTGATGCCATTCTCGGTGCGTCTGGCGCCGGGGACATCGGCCAGCATTTTTCGGACCAGGACAGCCAGTACGAGAATATCGACAGCAGGATCCTGCTGCAGAATGTGATGCGCAAGGTGGGTGACGGTTTCGTGGTGGGAAACGTGGACTGTACGGTGGTACTGGAGCGCCCCAAGCTTGGTGCACATGTCCGTGCCATGGAGGCCAATATCGCCGAGTTGCTGGAGATCCCTGCCAGCCACGTCAACGTCAAGGCAACGACCAATGAGGGCATGGGCTTTGTGGGCAGCGGTGAAGGGGTCGCGGCCTACGCGGTGGTCTTGCTGGTCCCGCGCGTGCCATCCTCATAACCTGAGGGTCGCAGGTTCAAATACTGCCCCCAAACCAAAACAAGCCCTTGAAAAAATTGATGTTTTCGAGGGCTTTTTGATACCGGATTTTGGCTAAAAACGGCTCCATCAACACACAGTCAACACGTGCATGGCGCGGTGGATGGGAATTATCGCCGGGATCGCTGTTGTGGGAGTTATCAACAGTTGACTGATCAGTCAGGTTCCTATGTGGAGGGCCGCCTGGAAACGGTCGAGTTCGCCCTGCCCGAACCCGCCGCAACCCTCGATCTCGCGATGGACGACGGCGCACCGATACGCGTCGTGCGCCACGGCAACCCGTCCGGGCCGCGCGTGGTGCTGAGCCACGGCAACGGCTTCGCCAGCGATTCCTACTTCCCGTTCTGGCGGCTTATGTTGGAGCAGTTCGACCTCGCCTTGTTCGATCTTCGCAACTGCGGGCGCAACCCGTTTCACGCAGCTGAGCCGCATGACTACCCGCGCTTCGCGCGCGACAACGTGGCGGTGCATGACGCAATCGCAAAGGAATGGGGCGAGAAGACCACGATCGGTGTTTTCCATTCCATGTCGGCGATCTCAGCGTTGCTCGCGGTGGTCGACGGCGTCTGGCACTGGGATGCTCTAGTGCTGTTCGATCCGCCGGTGGTCCCGCCGGAAGGGAATCCGCTGCGAGGCCAGCTGATGACCGCGGGTGAGTTGCTGCGCGACGCTGCTCAGAGTCGACAGAACTGGTTCCGGGATCCCGAGGACCTAGCCGACGTGTTCCGTCATCTGAACCGCTTCCGCCGCCTGCGGAAAGGGGTGGCAGAACTCAACGCGCACTCGGTGCTGCGTTTCGATCCTGAGAGCGGCGCATGGCAGCTTTGTTGTCCCGGCCCGGTCGAGGCCGGTCTCTACGTCGAGGCCGCCGGGCTGTCGATCTGGCGGAAGCCGGCTCCGCCAGCGCGCCCGCTCCTGATCGTCGGCTCTGACCCGGAGCCTGTGGACGCGGCG
Source organism: Gammaproteobacteria bacterium (assembly GCA_965205685.1). GTDB lineage: Bacteria > Pseudomonadota > Gammaproteobacteria > UBA4575 > UBA4575 > WTFY01. The sequence continues at coordinate 747,531 of OZ242174.1, forward strand.
AAGACCGCGGCCTGCTGCAAGCTGTTCTGCAAGACGTTCGGCATCGATTACGCCGTCGTGCCCGATACCAGCCACCTTCTGCAGCTCGAGGAGCCGGAACAGTGCTTCGCTCTGTTCAGCGACTTCCTCGTCAACAACGGGATCGACGCATGACAAGGCGGTGCATCATTTGAATGCGGGGCTAGGCCCTGATAACCTACTGATAGACAGTCCTTATTTCCCCACCTTGGCTCGCTGGTATCCCTGAGTCCGAATGTCAACATGAGCTTCATAGCCTGACGAATGTCGCAGAGCGAAACGATCTTCAGCCCGGGAGGGTTGCTGTCTGAGCACCTGGATAACTTTCGTTACCGCCCGCAGCAGCAGCACATGAGTGCCAGGGTGGAGTCCGCACTTGAGCAGCACAGCCAACTCATCATTGAAGCCGGCACAGGCGTTGGAAAAACCTTCGCGTACTTGGTGCCCGCGTTGTTGTCCAGGCAAAAAGTGGTCATTTCCACAGGCACCCGTCACTTGCAGGACCAGCTGTATTTCAAGGACCTGCCCGCCGTGCTGGACATCGTCAAGACACCGGTGTCCACGGCACTGCTCAAAGGCCGTGCCAACTATCTTTGTGTGCATCGCCTGGAACACCACGTTCCTCGTACACGCCTGAATACCGGTCGCTCAGCCAAGAAAATCCAGACCATCCGTGAATGGTCGCAGGTGACCCGAACGGGGGAGATCGCCGAGGTCAACTCGATCGGCGAAGGAGACCCGGTGTGGCCTGCGGTGACATCGACCGTGGAGAACTGCCTCGGTTCCGAATGCCCGAGCTACCAGGACTGTCACGTGTTCAAGGCCCGCCGAAAAGCCCAGAAAGCGGATGTCGTGATCGTCAACCACCATCTGTTTTTTTCCGACCTGACCCTGAAGCAGGAGGGATTCGGGGAACTGCTGCCGCAGGCGGATGCCTGCATCCTGGATGAAGCCCATCAACTGCCGGAACTTGCCAGCGACTTTCTGGCGACGACCACCAGCAGCCGCCAATTGAGGAACCTGGGAGAGGATGTCATTGCCGCACAGCTTGAGGAAGCCCCCGAATCCGGTGAGATCCGGGAGCTTGTCAGTGCCGTGCAGAAGGCCACCGCGGATTTCCTGCTGGCTCTGGCCGGGCGCAAGGAGCGAACCCAGTGGCACGAAGCGATGGCATCCGCCGAGGTTCGAGACCGGTTTGAAGGGCTGCGCCTGTCACTGGATCAGCTGTCAGGCGAACTGTCGGCATTGAGTGATCGCGGCAAGGTGCTGGCACGGTGTCAGGAACGTTGCGACAAGCTTGTTGAGCATCTGCAACAGTTTTCCGGGGAACAAGACGACTGGGTGAACTGGGTGGAGAGCCTTGAAAAAGGATTCAGGCTGCACAGCACGCCCCTGGTAATCGCCGACCTGTTCCAGGCGCTGATACGGGACTATCGGTGCAGCTGGATTTTTACCTCGGCGACACTGACCATGAACGCACAGTTTGACCATTTTCAGCAGCAACTGGGACTTGCAGATGCCGAAACCCTGATGCTGGACAGTCCCTTTGACTTTGAGGCGAGCGCCCGCCTTTTCCTGCCGGACATTGCCGCCGAACCGGGTAGCGACGACTACAGTCGGCTGGTGCTGGATGCCGTCCTGCCTGTCCTGCACGCCAACAGGGGTCGTGCATTTTTGCTCTTCAGCAGCCATCGGGCACTGCGTCTTGCCGCAGATTTTTTACAAGAGGAGAATGAATTCAATCTGCTGGTACAGGGCGAGGCGCCTCGCAGGGAGCTGCTTGAGCGCTTTGTGAAAACCGAACGGGCCGTTCTGCTTGGCGCCAGCAGTTTCTGGGAAGGCGTGGATATTCGGGGAAGCGCATTAAGCTGTGTTGTCATCGACAAGCTGCCTTTTGCGGCACCGGATGATCCCGTGCTTGCCGGGCGTCTGCAGGCCTTGCGCGAGTCGGGAGAAAATCCGTTCTTGTCCTACCAGTTGCCACAGGCGGTGATCGCCCTGAAACAGGGTGTTGGCAGGCTGATCCGCGATGAAACCGACTACGGGGTGGTGGTGATTTGCGACCCGAGACTGACGGCCAGGGCCTACGGGAAGTCATTCATTAACAGCCTGCCGGGCATGCCCCGCACGTCCAGACCCGATGAGGTGATTCACTTTCTTGACCAGCAAGAGTCCAGGCATGAAGTATCTTGCAATTGAGACGGCCACCGAGTGCTGCTCGGTCGCTCTGTTCCATGACGATGCGATCATCAGTGAAAGCGAGGTGGCGCCGCTTCGCCATAACGAAATTGTGCTGTCCATGTGTGAACGGGTCCTGGCGCAGGCCGAAGTCGGTCTTTCCCAGCTGGATGGCATCGCGTTCGGATGCGGCCCCGGGGCATTCACCGGTGTGCGCCTCGCCGCCAGCGTCACCCAGGGGATCGCTCTAGCACAGGATTTACCAGTGGTCCCGGTCTCCTCGCTGGCGGCTCTGGCACAAGCCGCCCATTGCCAGCATGAAGTGTCGCAGGTGCTGGCCTGCATCGATGCACGCATGCAGGAGGTCTACGTGGCCCTGTATCAACTCGATGAAAACAAGATCATGCAGTTGGAGGGCGAAGAGCAGGTCATCGCACCCGCCCTGGTGAGCGTGAAAGTTCATGATCATTGCATGGGCTGTGGCTCGGGATGGAGACCCTATGCGGAAATCCTGCTTGAGCGCTGCGGGAAAACCATTGCCTTTGATGCCGACGCTGCACCGCAGGCAGAATTCGTGGCAGTGCTGTCCAAACCCTGTTTCGAGCGCGGCGAAACGGTTTCGGCGACGCAAGCCCTGCCGGTCTACGTGCGCCATGATGTCGCGCAAAAACCGAAATCCAAGGCCATCTGAGAGCACTTGGCACGTGCCCGGCACGCAGTGAGCATCCGGGAACCTTTTTAGCCGATTTTGCTACACTGCACCGATGGAGCGCATCTACAGCGAACCCAGCCCCATCCTGATCCACCACCTCAAGGACATCCTGGAGGAGAAGGGCATCCCCACCATCATCAAAAACGAGTTTTTGAGCGGCGGCGTGGGCGAGTTGCCGCCTACCGAGGTATGGCCTGAACTGTGGGTCGTGGACAAAGAGGATGGAGACGCTGCCCAGAAGATTGTGCAGGATTTCATACAGTCGACCAAAAGCCTTTCCGGGGACTGGGTATGTGCGGCATGCGGCGAGCACGTGGAAGGCCAGTTCAAGGTGTGCTGGAACTGCGGGGCAGTGCCAGAGACAGACTAGGGCAGCAGGGCATCGGGCAGGCAGCATGGAATGAAAATCCAAGGACGTCTCTTTCGCACAGCGAAACTGGCCCTGCTGGGGTGTCTGTTAATGTCGTCGGTTTCTATCGCCGGATGGAGTGTCACCGAGGTGCATCTGCAATACGGCAACCTGGATGTACCGACGTTTGCAGGCGGTGGTCATTCCGATCACCTCATCTATACATTGCAACATGCCAGTGGCTGGGAATACGGCGACAACTTTATCTTTCTGGACGTGCTGGATGCACGAGAGTCCGGTTTTCAGGATTTTGATCTGTACGGTGAGTGGTACTCGAATTTCAGTCTCGGAAAACTGTCGGGTCGAAAAATCAGCTTCGGCCCCGTATCGGACATCGGCTTCTTGCTGGGCCTCAACTGGGCCCGAGATTCCGAGGTGACGAAATACCTGCCGGGCCTGCGTCTGGCCCTGGACATTGAGGGCTTTGCCTTTGCCAACCTCGACATCATGGCGTACATCGATGACAGCAATGGACTGTCCTCGGGCGGTGCGCCGAAAGAAGACGATTCGTTCCTGATAGATTTCAATTTTGCACGACCCTTCAGTGTCGGCGCCTACCAGTTCAGCATAGAGGGCCACATCGAATATGCCGGATCACGGGATAACGAACTTGGTGACCGGGTCGAATCCTGGGTGCTGGCCCAGCCGCAGGTGCGCTGGCGAGCCAACGAACATGTTTCGATGGGGATTGAATACCAGTACTGGATGAACAAGCTCGGGGATAAGGCCACCGACGAGAATACCGTGCAGGCCCTGCTGGTCTGGACGTTCTGACATCCGGCAAGGAAGCTGAAACTCAGCTGGCCTGGATCTTCGCAAGCTGTTCGCGCAATTGCTGCAAGGACGCTTGCGTGGCGTCGAATCGCGCCACCTCCTGCTCGACGATGGCCGCAGGTGCCTTGTCTTTGAAATTCGGGTTGTCGAGCTTGCCTTTGAGCTTCTCCAGACCGGACTCCAGTTTCCCGATCTCCTTTTTAAGCCTCGCACACTCTGCTTCCTTGTCGATCAGGCCTGCCAGCGGGATGAGGATTTTCATGTGGCCAGCCAGCGCCGTAGCGGACTCCGGCGGCGTTTCATCCTCCAGCCAGCGGACATCCTCCAGCATGGCGAGCTCGCAGATGTACGTGCGGGTGTCCTCGAAATGCGCCTGATCCTGCGAGGATCCGTTCTGGATCAGTACGGACAGCCGTTTGCCCGGCGGGATATCCATGTCGGAGCGAACTTTGCGCACGGCATTGACCAGCTCCTTCGCCCACTCCATTTTTTGCAGGCTATCCGCATCGATGTGTTGCGGGTCGCTGCACGGGAAGGGCTGCAGCATGATGCTTTCGCCTTCAATGCGCATTCTTTTCGCAATCAGTTGCCAGATTTCCTCGGTGATGAAGGGGATGATCGGGTGCAGCAGACGAAGCGAGGTATCCAGCACCTCGAGCAGCACGCGCCGCGTGTTTTGCTTGACTTGCGGTGGCGCATCGTCACGGAAAAGTGTCGGCTTGCACAACTCGATATACCAGTCGCAGAGCTCGTGCCAGACGAAGTCGTACAGGGCCTGTGCGGCCAGATCGAAGCGGTAGCCCGTCAGGTATTTGTGGGTCAGGTCGATCACTTCCTGCTGCCTGGCGAGGATCCAGCGATCCGCCAGGGTGGTGTGGCGGGCATCGATTTGCGTGGCGATGTCCTGGTCCTCGGTAATCATGAGCGTGAAGCGCGCGGCGTTCCACAGCTTGTTGCAGAAGTTGCGATACCCCTCGATACGGCTGAGGTGGAACTTGATGTCGCGCCCGAACGAGGCCTGCGCGGCGAAGGAGAACCGCAGCGCATCGGTGCCATGGGCCTTGATGCCGTCTGGATATTCCCTGCGCGTGGCTTTCTCGATCGCAGGCGCCATATCCGGCTGCATCAGTCCACGGGTGCGTTTTTGTACCAGCGCCTCGAGATCGATTCCGTCGATGATGTCGATGGGATCGAGCACGTTGCCCTTGGATTTTGACATCTTCTGGCCATTGGCATCGCGCACCAGGCCGTGCACGTAGACCTTGCGAAACGGGACATCGTCCATGAATTTCAACCCCATCATGACCATGCGCGCCACCCAGAAAAAGATGATGTCGAAGCCGGTGATCAGCACGGAGGTCGGGTAAAAGGTCTCGAGGGCATCGCTTTTTTCGGGCCAGCCGAGTGTTGAGAAGGGCCACAGTGCAGATGAAAACCAGGTATCGAGCACGTCTTCGTCCTGGGTCAGTGCCTGCTCAGGGTCCAGATCGTATTTTTGCCGCACGTGTGCTTCATCTCGCCCGACATAGACCGTGCCCTCGCTGTCATACCAGGCCGGGATGCGGTGCCCCCACCACAGCTGGCGGCTGATGCACCAGTCCTGGAGGTTGTGCATCCACTCGAAGTAGGTTTTGCTCCAGTTCTCCGGCACGAACTCGATGGAGCCGTCTTTCACGGCTTCGATGGCCGGCTCGGCCAGCGCCTGCACGCTGACGTACCACTGGCGGGTCAGGTAAGGTTCGACGATGGCACCGGAGCGGTCCCCGCGGGGGATGACATGGCGGTGCTTTCGGGTCTCGGCGAGCAGTCCCTGTGCCTCGAGATCATGGATGATCTTCTTGCGCGCCTCGAAACGGTCCATGTCCCGGTAGGCAGGCGGTGCATTGTCGTTGAGCCTGGCATCGTCGGTAAAAATGTTGATTTGTTCCAGGTCGTGGCGCAGGCCCACTTCATAGTCGTTGAAATCGTGCGCCGGAGTGATCTTCACGCACCCGGAACCGAACTCAGGGTCCACGTATTCGTCGGCGATGACGGGGATTTCCCGATCGGTCAGGGGCAGCTTGAGCGTCTTGCCGACGAGGGTTTGGTAACGCTCGTCATCCGGGTGCACGGCGACCGCACTGTCTCCAAGCAGCGTCTCGGGCCGGGTGGTGGCTACCGTCACGTGGCCGTCACCGTCGGCATGCGGGTAGCGGATGTGCCACATGTGCCCGTCTTCCTCTTCCGAGATGACCTCGAGGTCGGATACCGCGGTGTGCAGCACGGGGTCCCAGTTGACCAGGCGCTTGCCGCGGTAGATGAGGCCCTCGTCGTAGAGGCGAACGAACACCGTCTTGACGGCCTCGGAGAGGCTGTCGTCCATGGTGAACCTCTCGCGCGACCAGTCCAGCGAGGAGCCCATGCGTTCGAGCTGGCGGCTGATCGTTTGCCCGGAATGCTCCTTCCACTCCCAGATTTTCTCCACGAACTTTTCGCGGCCGAGATCGTGACGCGTCTCTCCCTTCGCGTTCAGCTGCCGCTCGACGACCATCTGCGTGGCAATCCCGGCATGGTCCGTCCCGGGTTGCCAGAGCGTGTTGAAGCCCGCCATGCGGTGATACCGGGTCAGGCAGTCCATCAGGGTGTTGTTGAAGGCATGTCCCATGTGCAGGGTGCCAGTGACGTTGGGCGGCGGGATCATGATGCAGTACGGGGGATTGTTGTCCCCGCCAGGTGCAAAGTAGCCGCTGTCCTTCCAGTGCCGGTACCACTTCTGCTCGATGTTTGCTGGCTGGTAGGTTTTTTCCATGGGGGGTGCCTGAATGCGGGTTGCGGACGGGAACGCTATGCGCGCGTATGATGCAGCCAGCCTGTGGCCGCATGCAAGCACGGTGTGGCGGTCATCAAACGGGCCGTGCGCGACTCAGTGCTCCTGCGGGTAGGCCTGCGAGATCAGGTATTGCGACAGCAGGGGGACCGGCCTGCCGGTGGCCCCTTTTTGCTTGCCCGAGCTGTGCCAGGCGATGCCTGCGATATCGAGATGGGCCCAGCGGTATTTCTCGGTGAACCGGGACAGGAAGCAGGCGGCCGTGATGGTTCCTGCCCAGCGCCCGCCGATGTTGGCCATATCGGCAAAATTGCTGTCCAGCTGGGACTGGTAGTCCTCCCACAGAGGCAGCCGCCAGGTGCGGTCCCCGCTGACATCCCCCGCCTTGTACAGGTCCTCGACCAGCGGCTCGTCGTTGCACATCAGCCCGGAGGGCACATTGCCCAGCGCCACGACACAGGCCCCGGTCAGCGTGGCGATGTCGATGACGGTCTCGGGATTAAACTTCTCAACATAGGTCAGGGCATCGCACAGCACCAGGCGCCCCTCCGCATCCGTATTCAGGATCTCCACGGTCTGCCCGGACATGGTCGTGACGACATCGCCCGGCCGGCTGGCCCGCCCGCCCGGCATGTTCTCCGCGCACGCGACCACCCCGACCACGTTCATCGGGATCTCCAGTTCGCAGCAGGCCTTGATTGTGCCGAGCACGCTGGCCGCCCCGCACATGTCGAATTTCATCTCGTCCATGGCGTTGCCCGGCTTGAGCGAAATCCCGCCCGTATCGAAGGTGATGCCCTTGCCGACCAGCACCGACGGGCGCGCATCCGCCGCTCCACCGCGGTATTCCAGGGTCACCAGCTTGGCGGGCTGTGCGCTGCCGCTTGAAACCGACAGCAGGGCGCCCATGCCCAGTTTTTTCATCTGCGCTTCTTCGATGACGCGCACCTGCAGTTTCGGATGCTCCTTTTTAAGAGCACGTGCCTGCTCCGCCAGGTAGGTAGGTGTGCAGAGATTCCCGGGCAGGTTGCCGAGATCCTTGGCAAATGCCATTCCGCTTGCAATCGCTTTTCCGAATTTGCGGCCTTGCCTCAAGCTCTCCAGTTCGCTGGCCTGGCTGGCCAGGAACTTCATTTTCTTCAGCGGGCTGCGGTCCTTGCCCGCCTTGGGCAGGGTGTGCGTGTAGCGGTACGCCGTCGCTTCGCCTGCCATCACGCTGACCTGCACCCGGGTGGGCAGGTCGGTATCCTTGACCGGCAATTCGACCAGGCTGTTGATGACGTTGGCAGCGTTGCATTTCTTGGCCTCCTGGATGCCGGCGGACACGGCCTTTTGAAAGGCATGGGTGGTGAAGCGCTCGGCCTCCCCGCAGCCGACAATGACGATGTGTGCGTGTTTGCTGCGGCTTGAGGTATGCAGGGTGGTCGCCTGGCCCAGGGTGGCCTTTGCGTGGCCGCGCTGACAAGCCCTGGTGAGCTTGCCCCGGTAGAGCGTATCGAGCTTTCGTGCGGAAGAGCTCAGTTGTCTGGGTTTGAACAGGCCGACGATGACACAGTCGGCGGTTTCCTTGTCCAGGGCTGCGGTTTTGGCGATGTACTCCATGGAATTCCTCTATATTTGGCGATGGGTTTTCCCGTTACTGCTAAAATAATACTGGTTTTGGCCCGCAAGTGGGTAGACCCGAAGCTGCAAACCACCTGATGTTTTCGACACTCAACCGTTATTTTTCCCGTGAACTTGGCCTCACCTTTGTTGCAGTGAGTGCCGTTTTGCTGGCCGTGGTGGTAAGCAAGTCCTTCGTGTCCCTGCTGACGCGAGTCATGGAGGGCAAGATGTCTGCCGATGCCGTGCTGTCGCTGCTGGGCCTGGGGATCCTGGAGGCCGCGATCCTGCTGGCCCCGTTTGCCCTGTTCATCTCGGTCATGCTGGTGATGGGCCGCCTGTACCGTGACAGCGAGATATACGCGATCAAGGCCAACGGCATCGGTCAACTGAGACTGTTCCGGTATGCCGCGCTGTTCGTGCTGCCGGTGATCGTGCTGCTCGGCTATGCCTCGGTATTTCTTGCCCCGCAGATCGCACAGCAGGTCGAGACCATCAAGCTCGAGGCCAAGGAGCGCACCAGCGTGCTGGGCCTGGTGCCCGGCCAGTTCATCGAGGCCCGGCAGGGGGACTGGGTCGTTTTCGTCGAGTCGGCCGACCGTGAATCAGGCACGGCCAGGAACATTTTCATCTACGACCGGCGCGGGGACAGGATATCGATTGAAACCGCGCGCAGCGTGCAGCAAACGGATTCCCCGGAGCTGGAGGGCAGAACGCTGGTGCTGAGTCAGGGCCGGCGGTATGAGGGAATCCCGGGCGAGGGCAACTTCACGGTACTGTCCTTTGACCACCACAAGGTGCGCATTCCCGAACTGAATGCCGCCCCCGACCACGATGACCCCGAACTCATGACGGCGGCACAACTGCTCGCCTCGCACGCAAACCCCGAACTGGCTGAACTGCAATGGCGGCTGTCGATCCCGGTGGCGGCTTTGCTGCTGGTGCTGCTGGCCTTTCCGCTGAGCGTGGTTCGCCCGCGCCAGGGAAGATTTGCCAAGCTCGGCCTGGCGATCGTCATCTACCTGATCTATTCCAACCTGATGATCCTGGCCGAAACCTGGGTCGCGGATGACAGGCTGCCCACCGTGCCGGGCCTGTTTGCCGTGCACGGGGTCGTCGCGCTGATGGTTGTGTTCCTGTTCATGAAGCAGGGCGAGTGGACACACAGGACATGAAACTGGTCCGCCAGTATGACGGGTACCTGGCCCGCACCGTTCTGGTCAGCACCCTGCTGGCCTTCGGCGTTCTGTTTGCCGTCGATTCGACCATTGACCTGATCAACGACCTGGAGTCCATCGGCAAGCGGGGCTTTGGCGTGCGCCATGTCCTGCTGATGCTGTTGCTGGGAATGCCGCAGCGCCTGTATGACCTGATGCCCGCGTCCTTGCTGCTCGGCACATTGCTGGGCCTCGGGCACCTGGCCGCACGCAACGAGCTGGAAGCGCTGCGCTCGGTGGGGGTCGGGCGATTGCGCATTCTGGGCTCGGTGCTGGCGGTGGGCACGGTACTGGTGGCTTTCAGCATGCTGGTCGGGGAAACCATCGCACCCACCACAGAAGGCTATGTGCGCAGTCTGAACAAGACCAGCGACCTGCACAAGATCTCCATCCGCTCGCGCCATGGACTCTGGACCCGTGACAGGCACCGCTTCATCAACGTCAAGCAGATCTTCACGGATTACCGCATGACTGATGTCTGGGTGTACGAGATGGATGCCGAGCAGCGGCTCAAGCGCGTGAGCTTTGCCAAGACCGCGGTCTACGAGGGGGATTCCTGGAAGCTGTCGCAGGTCCGCCACAGCCTGATCACGGAGCACGGAGTGCAGATTTCAGCCTCGGAGGAGGAGTCCTGGCCGCAACTGATCACCCCGGAGCTGTTCAATGTGGTAACGGTCAAGCCCGAGCACATGGCCGCGGCGAAGCTTGGCACCTACATCGACTACCTGGAACAGAACGGGCTGAATTCACAGCGCTACCAGCTGGCCTTCTACAACCGGTTTGCGGTGCCGTTGTCGGGGCTTGCGATGCTGCTGCTGGCGGTGCCGTTCGTATTCCGCCCGGTGCGCTCCGGGGGGCAGGGCCAGCGCATGGCGCTTGGCATCGGTATTGCCGTGGCCTACAACCTGCTGAGCCGGATGCTGGGCAATGCCAGCGTCGTGTACGGCGTGCCGGCGTTTCTAGGTGCGTTCTTTCCGGTGGTGCTGGTGATCTTCATCGCGTACATCGCCTACCGGAAGATGGCCTGGATCTAGAGGCGCACCAGCCGGGTCCCCGAGGCGATATCGTGCCAGCTGCGCGATTGCGCATCGAACAGGACCCAGAAGTACCCCAGGCCCAGCGGAATCCAGGAGATCAGGGCCACTGCGAAGCGCACCAGCGCCGTCCCCCAGTTCAGTGCCGAGCCGTCCGTGCCGACCACCTTGAATTTCCAGGTGCGCATGCCTAGCGTCTGCCCGCCATGGGTCCAGCACCAGGCATAAAAGACGAACGAAAGCACGAGCAGGTACCCCTGGTAGAGGATGAACAGGTCATGCCCGGGATGGATCTTGAGCGGGACCACCAGAATGAACGAGGCGAAGAAAAGAAGCGCGAACAGTATCAGGAAGTCATACAGGATGGCGGCAAAGTGGCGCAGCAGTGAAACCGGCCGGGCGTCGTGCAAAAGCGTCTCGTTCATGGGCAGATTATAGAATAGGCCCAAGTTGATTTTGCCATGTGAAGTTCATACACTGGATGTGCCCTGCCTCAATGGTGCGGGCCTCGGTGAATGACCAGCCAAACGGGGTATGACTCAGGCCAGACAGCATTCCACCCAACCCATGGTTCATGCTACCCCAGTCCATCATTCGCCCCCACGACACCGCCTTATCTCCTGTATTTCCCTGACCGGTGCAGTCGGCATGCCGCGGTGCATGCAAGACCTGGCGTATGGGTGATTCGGCTGCGGACCTTTCGGTCATCGAGGCCTTCCTGGACAGCCTGTGGGTCGAGCACGGGCTGAGTGAAAACACGCTGCGTGCCTATCGCAATGACCTGCTGGGCCTGTCCCGCTGGCTGTCCCGCACGGCGACCGGCATCACGGAGGCGCACCGCGAGCACGTGCTCGATTACCTGTCCTACCGCGTACAGCAGGGCAGCCGGCCGCGTTCTTCAGCGAGACTGCTGTCCAGTATCCGGCGTTTTTACCGCTACCTCGTGCGACAGGGCACGCTCCAGAAGGACCCGTCCGCGGAGATTGAATTTCCCAAGCTGGGGCGGGCACTGCCGGGCACCTTGACGAAGGAGGAAGTCGAGAAACTGCTGGACGCTCCGGATACCCGGACCGCCCACGGGGTCCGTGACCGGGCCATGCTCGAAGTGCTGTATGCCTGTGGGCTTCGTGTCAGTGAACTGGTGGCACTGACCCTGTATCAGGTCAACCTCAACCAGGGCGTGATCCGCGTGCTGGGCAAGGGCAGCAAGGAGCGACTGATCCCGTTCGGCGAGCAGGCCGGCGAGTGGATCACCGAGTTTGTCCAGGGTGCGCGCGCCGAGCTGCTGAAACCCGGGCGCCAGTGCGATGCCCTGTTTGTGACCAACCGCGGTGGGTCGATGACACGCCAGGCCTTCTGGCACCTGGTCCGAAGGCATGCGAAAAAGGCCGGGATCAGCAAGCACCTTTCGCCCCATACCCTGCGTCATGCCTTTGCCACGCACCTGCTGAACCACGGTGCGGACCTGCGGGTGGTGCAGATGTTGCTTGGACACAGCGATCTGTCGACCACCCAGATCTACACGCACGTGGCCCAGGCGAGGCTTCAGGAACTGCACCGCAAGCACCATCCCCGTGGCTGAGGCAACGCCGGGTTTTGGGGAATTAATTTTTACCGTGGCAGTCATACGTGGTGTACTATCCTGACCCTAGAGGAGAGCAACAGGGAGTCATTGTGCGCAACCGAATTATTCTCATGTGGGCCCTGGCGGTCCTGGCAGGTTCCGTCCTGGCAGGGGAGGCCGAGGACATCGCCAACATCAAGCAACGCCTGCACCAGCTGGTGCCCGGGGAACCCTCTTCCATCCAGCCTGCAGCTATACCCGGGTTTTATGAAGTCATGTATGGAACCGAGCTGCTGTATCTGTCTGCCGATGCGCGCTACGGGATCCAGGGCGAACTGGTCGACCTTGAGACGGGCGTGAATCTTGCCGAGACTGCGCGCGCAAAGGTGCGCAAGGGCCTGATCGAGGCCGTGGATGAGTCGCACATGCTGGTCTATTCCCCGTCGAACCCACGTCATACCCTGACGGTATTCACCGACATCGATTGCGGATACTGCCGCAAGATGCACGCGGAAATGGGAGAACTGCACGACCTCGGGATCGCGGTCCGCTACCTGATGTTTCCCCGCAGCGGCGTGGACACGCTCTCGTACGATAAGGCCGTCGATGTCTGGTGTTCGGAAGACCCGCTGACTTCGCTGACCCAAGCCAAGGCCGGCGAGGAGATACTGTCGGCAGACTGTGAGCACCCGGTGGAGTCGCAATACCAGCTCGGACGCAAGATCGGAGTGACTGGCACACCGGCGATCATCACCGAAGACGGCCGGATGATCCGCGGCTACCATCCGCCCGAGGAACTGGCCGCCACCCTGGCTTCCCTGTCCGAAAGGAATGCCGCCCCTTGAGCTTACCCAAGGTGAGACGGCATCCAAGTCGAATCCCCGCTGATGTACACTCCCGTGCCCGCCTGCGGCGATGACCGGGAGGCCATCTTGACATCCACCCCAATGTGCGGGGCCAATCCATGAGTGCGAGATACGATGCCTCGGGCATCGAGGTGCTGAGTGGTCTGGATCCGGTGCGAAAGCACCCCGGCATGTACACGGACATCACCCGGCCCAACCACCTGGCCCATGAACTGATCGACAACAGCGTCGATGAGGCGATCTCGGGCCACGCCAAGAACGTCAACATCACCCTGCACGAGGACGGCTCACTGGAAGTCGCCGATGACGGGCGCGGCATGCCGGTGGATATGCACCCGAAGCTCAAGTTGCCCGGGGTGGAAGTAGTGTTGTCGACCCTGCACGCTGGCGGCAAGTTTTCCGACAAGAACTACACCTTTTCAGGCGGCCTGCATGGGGTCGGCGTGTCCGTGGTCAATGCCCTGTCCAAGCACATGGAAGTCTGGGTGCGACGGGAAGGCAAGGAATACAACATGGCGTTCAAGGGCGGCAAAAAGGTCTCGGACCTCGAGGTGACCGGCTCGGTGGGCAAGAAAAATACCGGCACCACCATCCGCTTCTGGCCGGATGCAAGGTATTTCGAGACCTGCAAGTTTTCCATTCCCAAGCTGCTGCATGTCATGCGTGCCAAGGCCGTGCTGTTTTCCGGTCTCACGGTCCGTTTCGATGACCAGCTCAACGGCGACCAGCACGAGTGGTGCTACCAGGGAGGTATCCGCGACTACCTGCTCGACTCCATGCAGGGGCTCGAATGCATCCCGGACGATGCGTTTTGCGGGAACTTCGAGGGCGGGCAGCAGGCGGTCGAGTGGGTACTCGCCTGGACGGAGGAAGCACGCGAGGGCCTGCAGGAAAGCTATGCCAACCTGGTGCCGACCCCGCAGGGCGGCACGCACGTGTCGGGGCTGCGCTCCGGTCTGACCGAGGCGCTGCGCGAATTTTGCGAGTTCCGGAAATTGCTGCCGCGCGGCATCCGCCTGGCCCCGGACGATGTCTGGGAAAAGCTCTGCTACGTCCTGTCGGTGCGCATCCGCGATCCCCAGTTTGCCGGCCAGACCAAGGAGCGGCTGGGTTCGCGCGAGACTTCCGTGTTCGTCTCCGGAGTGGCCAAGGACTCGTTCAGTCACTGGCTGAGCCAGAATGCCACGGCAGGCGAACAGATTGCCCAGCTGGCCATCCGCCATGCCGAGGCGCGCATCAAGCGCGGCAAGAAGATCGTGCGCAAGAAGGCACTGACGGGTCCGACCCTGCCCGGAAAGCTGATCGATTGCAGTTCCGAGGACCTGGCGCACACGGAACTGTTCCTGGTGGAGGGCGATTCCGCGGGAGGCTCGGCCAAGCAGGCGAGGGACCGGGACTTTCAGGCCGTGATGCCCCTGCGCGGCAAGATCCTGAATGCCTGGGAGGTCGCCGCGGAGCAGGTGCTGGCCTCGCAGGAGATCCACGACATCTCGGTGGCGATCGGCGTGGAGCCCGGCAGCGAGGATCTCAGCCGGCTGCGCTACGGAAAGATCTGTGTGCTTGCCGATGCCGACCCGGACGGGCTGCATATCGCCGCCTTGCTGAGCGCCCTGTTCCTGCAACACTTTCAAAAGCTCGTGGAAAAAGGCCATGTCTACATCGCCATGCCGCCCCTGTACCGCATCGATGCGGGCAAGGAGGTGTTTTACGTGCTGGACCAGGAGGAATGCCAGGGCGTGCTGGACCAGCTGAAGGCGGAAAAGAAGGCGGGCAACGTCACGATCACGCGTTTCAAGGGCCTGGGGGAGATGAACCCGATGCAGCTTCGCGAGTCCACCATGGCCGTGGACAGCCGGCGCCTGGTGCAGTTGTCGCTGGTCAACCCGGGCAAGACCTTTCAGTCCATGGACCGGCTGCTGGCCAAGAAACGGGCTGCAGACCGGCGTCGCTGGCTGGAGCAAAAAGGTAACCTCGTCAAGGATCAGAGCCTTCGCGAAAGCCCCGAAGAGTTCCTCGCCAAGGCCTGATTGCCCATGAGCACGAATCTGGAAATGGATTTTGGCGGCAACTCGAAGTTGCCCATCCAGGAGTTTGCAGAGCAGGCCTACCTGGAGTACTCGATGTACGCCATCCTCGATCGGGCCTTGCCGCACATTGGCGATGGCCTGAAACCGGTGCAACGGCGGATCGTGTACGCCATGTCCGAACTCGGCCTGTCTTCTGGCTCCAAACCCAAGAAGTCCGCGCGCACGGTCGGCGATGTCATCGGCAAGTACCACCCGCACGGGGACAGTGCATGCTATGAGGCAATGGTACTGATGGCCCAGGAATTCTCGTACCGCTACCCCCTCATCGACGGGCAGGGCAACTGGGGTTCCACCGATGATCCGAAATCCTTTGCGGCCATGCGCTACACGGAGTCCCGCCTGACCCGCTATGCCAAGGCTCTGCTGGCGGAACTGGAGCAGGGCACCGCGCAGTGGCAGGCCAATTTTGATGCCACGCTGTCCGAGCCTGCCGTGCTGCCGGCACGCCTGCCGAACGTGTTGCTCAACGGCGGTGCCGGAATTGCCGTGGGCATGTCGACCGACATCCCCCCGCACAATCTCAACGAGGTGGTGGATGCCTGCGTGCACCTGCTCGAGCACCCCAAGGCCACGGTGGCCGACCTGTGTCGGCACATCCGCGGTCCGGATTACCCGACCGCTGCGGAAATTATTTCTGCGCAAGAAGAGATCTCCAACCTGTACGAGACCGGCACGGGCTCCGTTCGCATGCGCGCCTGCTACGAGACCGAGGACCGCAACCTGGTGGTCACCGCGCTCCCCTACCAGGTTTCGGGGGCCAAGGTGCTGGAACAGATCGCCCAGCAGATCCAGGCCAAGAAGCTGCCCCTGGTGCAGAACCTGCGCGATGAGTCCGATTACGAGAATCCCGTGAGAATCGTGATCACGCCCCGCAGCAACCGCACGGATACGCAGGCACTCATGTCGCACCTGTTTGCAACCACGGACCTGGAGCGAAACTACCGGGTGAATCTGAACGTGATCGGCACAGATGGTCGCCCGAAGGTCAAGAACCTGCGTGAGCTGCTGAAAGAGTGGCTCGCGTTCAGGGTGCAGACCGTGAAACGCCGCCTGCAGTGGCGCCTCGACAAGGTCGAGCGCCGCCTGCACATCTTGGCCGGCCTGCTGATCGTGTACCTGGATCTGGACGAGGTGATCCGGATCATACGCGAGGAGGAGGACCCCAAGTCCCGGCTGATCAAGAAATTCCGTCTCAGCGAAGAGCAGGTGGAGGCCATTCTGAATGTGCGCCTGCGTCACCTGGCGAAACTCGAAGAGGCAAAAATCAGGACCGAGCAGCAGGCGCTCGAGGGTGAACGCGGGGAACTTCGCTCCACGCTGAAATCCACCCGGCGCCTGAAGACGCTGGTCAAGAAGGAGTTGCGCGAAGATGCCGCAGAATTCGGGGATGACCGGCGCAGCCGGCTGGTCGAGCGCGAGGCATCCAGTGCACTGGACGAATCGGAACTGGTGCCTGCCGAGCGGGTGACGGTCGTGCTGTCCGAGAAGGGCTGGACACGGGCTGCCAAGGGAGTGGACGTCGACGTGCACGCCCTGAGCTACCGTACCGGCGATGCCTACCAGGCGCATGTCACGGGCAAGTCCAACCAGTTGGTGCTGTTTCTGGACGCACAGGGACGTTGCTATGCCCTGCAGGCCCACGGCCTGCCATCTGCACGCAGCCAGGGCGAGCCGCTGAGCGGACATTTCAAGACCTCGGACGGTGCCCAGTTCGCCGGCCTGATGATGGGCGAGGAAGAGGACCGCTTCCTGGTCGCGAGCAGTGCCGGGTACGGCTTCGTCTGCAAATTCGCCGACATGACTACCCGCAGCCGCTCGGGCAAGGCGGTACTGTCTGTGCCGAAAGGGGCCATGGCCCTGCCTCCCGTGAAAGTGCGCGACGTGGAGCACGACCTGGTGGTCGCGGTCAGCTCCCAGGGACGCATGCTAGTCATTCCGGTGGCGGAACTGCCGATGCTGTCCAAGGGGAAGGGCAACCGGATCATCCACGTACACCACGGCAGAGGCAGCGAGGACGGTGAATCGATGTGTGCCGTGGCCGTCGTTCGCGACGACGAGTCCATCACGCTGCACTCGGGGCAGCGCATCAAGAAGATGAACGCACGTGAGCTTGCCACCTATGCCGGCGCACGTGCCAAGCGCGGCATGCTGCTCTCCCGGGGCTATCGCAGCATCGATGCAATTGAGGTACATTTCAAGGATTGAATATGCAGTAGCTGTAAAACCTTCCCAAGGGTTTTCGGCGACTGGATGCATGAGGACATTCTGAAGATGGGTATGCGCCTTTTACTGTTTCTGCTCACCAACTTCTCGGTGGTTCTTGTTCTGAGTATCAGTGCCCGTGTGCTCGGGCTTGATCACTGGCTCGCACAGCAGGGCATGGCTGGACAGCTGAATGGCCTGCTGCTGATGTCACTGGCATTCGGCTTTGGTGGCGCCTTCATTTCCCTGGCCATTTCCAAGTGGATGGCCAAGCGCAGCATGGGTGTACAGGTCATCGAAGCACCGGGCAATGCCACGGAGAAGTGGTTGCTTGAGACGGTCCGCAGACAGTCCGAACAGGCCGGGATCAGCATGCCCGAAGTCGGGATTTTCGACTCACCCCAGTTGAATGCCTTCGCGACCGGCATGAAGCGCAACGATGCGCTGGTCGCCGTGAGCACGGGGTTGCTGGAGGCCATGAACCGCGATGAGGTCGAGGCCGTGCTCGCTCACGAGGTCAGCCACGTGGCCAACGGGGACATGATCACCATGGGGTTGTTGCAGGGAGTGCTGAATACCTTCGTGATCTTCATATCGCGCATCGTCGGCCTGATCGTTGACAAGGCCGTGTTCAAGGTACAGCGCGGCATCGGTCCGGGTTATTTCATCGCAAGCATCATCGCCGAGATCATCCTCGGGATACTGGCAGCAATCATCGCAAGCTGGTTTTCAAGGCGCCGGGAATTTCGCGCCGATGCCGGCGGTGCCAGCCTGGCTGGCCGGGAGAAGATGATCGCGGCCCTGCAACGCCTGCAGAAACAGTACGAGCCCGAGGACCTGCCGGGCCAACTGGCTGCCTTCGGCATCTCGGGCGGTGTCAAGAGCGGCTTGCAAAAACTGCTCATGTCCCATCCGCCACTCACCGAGCGGATCGCAGCCCTGCACCAGGGCGGGTAAGACTACAACCCGGTTTAGAACCGCACCTGCGTTTTCCCGGGCTCGCCGGCCTGTTCCCTGACCAGCCGCGGGACCAGATAGCCTGGCAGCTTGGCGGCTACCTCTTTCATGATCGCGCAGGCGCTAGGCTCATCGACATCGAAGTGCATGGCACCCTGCACCTTGTCCAGCAGGTGCAGGTAGTAGGGCAGCACACTTGCATCGAACAGGCGCTTGGAGAGGGCAACCAGGATGTCCGGGTCGTCGTTGACGCCACGCAGCAGCACGCTCTGGTTCAGCACGCGACACCGTGCAGCGGACAATGTTCGAAGTCTCTCCTGGAGTTCGTGATCGATTTCGCGCGGATGATTGACGTGCAGCACGACCACGACGTCCAGCTCGCTGCCATTGATCCAGTCCAGCAGTTCGCTGTTGATACGGGCAGGGATCACCACCGGCAGGCGCGTGTGCACACGCAATCGCCTGAGGTGCGGGATGGCCTGCAGTTGCCCAACCAGTTGTGCGAGCTCGTGGTCGGCGAGGACCAGCGGATCCCCGCCACTGAGAATGATCTCCTCGATACTGGAGTCGGCTGCAATCTCGTCGAGGGCCGAATGCCAGGCATCCCCCCTGGGGTTTTGCAAGGCATAGGGGAAGTGGCGGCGAAAGCAGAAACGGCAGTGGACCGCGCAACGGCTGGTTGCCAGCAAAAGTGCACGTCCATGGTACTTTTTCAGCAGGCCCGGGCTTTTGACGCTGGCCAGGTCGCCGACCGGGTCGGGGCCGTAACCGGCGGCTTCCTGTTCCTCGAGGGCGTGCGGCAGGACCTGTAGCAGCAGCGGATCGTGCGGGTTCGATCTCTGCATGCGCCCGACATAGCTCCAGGGCACCCGCAGCGGGAATTGCTGGTTAGCCGTGTGGCTGACCAAAAGCTGGTCGGCGTTCAGCTCCAGGGCGTTGCAAAGCGTATCCATCCTCGTGATGGAGTCCCTGTACTGCTGCTGCCAGGTGGTTTCTGAAGCGAGATGGACACGTGCTAGACTTGGGCGCTTTGACTGCATGATTCGAAAGGCGTAGAACCTATGGCTTCATATAATACCAATGAATTCCGTGCCGGCCTTAAGCTGATCCTCGACGGTGATCCCTATGCCATCGTTGAGAACGAGTTCGTCAAGCCCGGCAAGGGGCAGGCATTCAACCGCGTCAAATTGCGCAACCTGAAAACCGGGCGGGTCATCGACCGAACCTTCAAATCCGGCGAGTCCGTCGAGGGTGCCGATGTAGTGGATACGGACATGCAGTACCTGTACAACGATGGCGGACACTGGCATTTCATGGATCCCGTGTCCTACGAGCAGTATGCCGCACCCCAGGCGGTGGTGGGTGAGGCCGCACTCTGGCTCAAGGGCCAGGAGACCTGCTGTATAACCCTGCTGGACGGGGAACCCCTGGCCGTGACACCGCCCAACTTTGTCGAGCTGCAGATCACGGAGACCGACCCCGGCGTGCGCGGGGATACGGCCACAGGCGGGGTCAAGCCGGCCACCCTGGAGACCGGTGCTGTTGTCAAGGTGCCCCTGTTCATCGAGGAAGGGGAAGTGCTGCGGATTGATACGCGTACCGCAGAGTACGTCTCGCGCGTTAAGGAATGACGCAGGATACGGCGATCGCAGCCGATACGGCTCCCGAGGGGCCTGACCGCAGGACGCACCGCTCACCCGAATTTGTACAGATCCAGCAGGCGCGTGCGCGCCTGTACGCCCGGGTTCGTGAATATTTCAAGGACCGGGACGTGCTGGAAGTGGAAACTCCGGCCATCCATCGCACCACGGTGACCGATCCGCACATTGACAGCGTCAAGGTCACCTGCAACGGGCAACCGCAGTTTCTGCACACCTCGCCCGAGTACGCCATGAAAGGATTGCTGGCCAGTCTGGGGTGCGACATCTACCAGCTGTGCAAGGTATTCCGGGACGGGGAATCCGGGCGCTTCCACCATGCGGAATTCACAATGCTGGAGTGGTACCGCATGCACTGGAGCTACCTGGACCTGATGAAGGAAGTGGATTTCCTGGTCAGGCACCTGCTGGAGGACAGCCTCTCCCTGAAGGCATCCAGGTTTGTGGATTTCCAGGAGGTTTTCCGGCGCTACTGCGGTCTGGATCCCTGGTCTGCCGGGCGCCAGGACTACCGGGAGGCCTGTCGGCAGGCCGGCCTGTCGCTGCCTGCGCAATGGTCGATCGATGCCTACCAGGCCCTGTTGCTGGATCACGTGATCGCCACCTGCCTGCCCAGGGATTGCCTGATCTTCGTTTACGATTTTCCGCCGACGCAGGCCAGCCTGGCGAGAATCAATGATGAGCAAAGGGCCGAGCGTTTCGAGCTCTATGCCGGCGGGCTGGAACTTGCCAACGGCTACCAGGAGTTGGTCGATGCAGATGAGCAGTGCCGGCGGTTCGAAGCCGACAACCACAGGCGCAAGGCACTGGGCAAGGAGTTGCTGGAACCGGACGCGGCGCTGATCGCCGCCCTCAGGCAGGGATTGCCGGACTGCGCAGGGGTGGCCTTGGGCATGGATCGCCTGCTGATGCTGGCCACGGGTGTGGACGACATCAGTACACTTCGGGCGCCGGTGGACGGGTGATGCCGGAGTGGCCCAGAAGTTGCCCCATCTTCACGGGCTGCTGTTTGCGAAGATCGGGGTCCCATTCAACTGCGAGCGATTCGAAGGCGACAATCGCCGTGGAGCCCATGTGGAAGATTCCCAGCTCATCGCCCTTGTTCAGCTTCAGGCCTGAATACTTTTTTCCTCTGAAGGGTCCGGTTTTTCGCGGGCGTGACCATTCCTTCCCAGGCCAGTTCGATCGCGGCAACGTTCACCGCACCCACCATGACGACCGCCATCCATCCCAGCTCGGTTTCAAAGATCGAGATCACGCGTTCATTGCGGGTATACAGGTTTTCCACGACTTCAGCCGAGTAAGGGGCCACGCTGAAGAGCCTCCCGGGCACATACACCATCTCCTTCAACACCCCGTCCATGGGCATGTGCACGCGGTGGTAGTTTCGCGGCGAGAGGTAGATCGTTGCAAACTTTCCACGCTCGCATAAACGGCCGTACTCGCAGGCACCTCCCAGCAGCGCCCGCATGGAAAACCAGCGCCCCTTGGCCTGGATCGCCCGGTGGCTGGCGTAGTCCGCGATCTGGCTGATGCGCCCGTCGGCCGGACTGACGATGACATCGGCCCCGGGGGCGATCGGCCGGGCACCGGGGATCAGCTGGCGCGTGAAAAAGTCATCGAAACTTGCATAGTCTTCTGGATGGGCGTGGCGGGCTTCCTGCATGTCCACATCGAACGCGCGTACGAACATGCGGATGGCAGGATTTTTCAGTGGCGTTTGCAGGCGCGTGATCCAGAAGGTAGCCCGCGACACCAGATGATGGGGAAACAGGCGGAACAACCACCCCTTGCAATGCTTCCATACGGCATTCATTCGCGTCCCTGTGGAGTGTAGTTAGCCTTCAGTGTCCTGGAATCATCCGTTTTCGCAGACACGGAATACACCACAGAGAGGGGCGGGGTCAAGGATTCCGGCCCTGCACCCGTGCTGGTGTTTTCAGGCGGCTTTGGATCGGGATTCGCTCCCGGGTACAACCAGTAAAAAAGTGCCATGGCGACGGTGAAGCCCGCGATTGCAAGCAGCATGTAGATGTCGCGGCGGATATTTTTGCGGGTCACGGGGTGCTCTGGAACAGGGCTCATTGCCGCAACATTGTATAACCTTTTCAAACCGGACATGGAGGAGGCAGTGTCCGGGTTTGAAAGTTCTAGCAGTCACAATTTTTTTGACCGCGCTGCACAGGTGGACAAGGGACAGAGCCATATGAGCAAAACACGCAGCAGTCGCCTGATTTTGGCTTTAGCATTTTGTGACAATGTTTACATTCGTAGAACCATAAGCAGGCGCGATCCGGCATGCTTTCGACCTCTTCTGCACCACAAGCGGGACAAGTCAGTTCAGATTCTAGAATTATCATAAATGCTGAAAAATTTACCCTTGTTTGAAACAAGGGTATCACCAAAGTCAGACCTGCTAGAAATCGTGGTGACTGCGAAAAGCGAAATCCAAACGGGGCACTGCCATGGCAGGTGGCCCGGACAGTTTTTTTACCGGAGATGCTATGATTGGCGGATGCCCGGCAACTCGTATGGAAAATTATTTACGGTTACTTCCTTTGGCGAAAGTCATGGAAGCGCGATCGGCTGCATCGTCGATGGCTGCCCCCCCGGTCTGGAACTGGAGGCCTCGGACCTGCAGGTTGATCTCGACAGGCGGCGCCCTGGTAAAACGCGTCATACCTCGCAGCGGCGCGAACCGGACCAGGTGGAGATCCTGTCCGGCACCTTCGAAGGCCGGACCACCGGCACGCCCATCGGCCTGATCATCTACAACCAGGATGCGCGCTCCAAGGATTACAACGAAATCAAGGAGAAGTTTCGCCCGGGCCATGCGGACTACACCTACCTGAAAAAGTACGGTCGGCGTGACTATCGCGGCGGCGGTCGTTCTTCGGCGCGTGAAACCGCCATGCGAGTGGCCGCGGGAGCGATTGCAAAAAAATGCCTGAAGCAGGGTTCCGGAATCGAGATTCGAGGCTACCTTTCGCAACTGGGCCCGATTGAAATCGAGCACAGGGACTGGGAAGCCGTGGAAGCCAACCCCTTCTTCTGCCCGGATGCGGACAAGGTTGCCGAGCTCGAGAACTTCATGGACGGGCTTCGCAAGCAGGGGGATTCGACCGGGGCCCGGGTCACGGTGGTCGCCAGCGGTATGACCACGGGACTGGGTGAGCCCGTGTTTGACCGTCTGGATGCCGACATCGCCCATGCCATGATGAGCATCAACGCGGTCAAGGGCGTGGAGATCGGAGCCGGATTCGGATGCGTGGGGCAGATGGGCAGCCAGTGCCGCGATGAGATGAGCCCGGAGGGATTTCTTTCCAATAACGCGGGCGGGGTGCTGGGTGGCATTTCCACCGGACAGGATCTTCGGGTCAGCGTGGCGTTCAAGCCGACCTCAAGCATCCGCATTCCCGGAAAAACCGTGGACGTCCGGGGCGAACCCACGGAAATCGTCACGACCGGACGCCATGACCCCTGTGTGGGCATCCGTGGTGTGCCGATCGCCGAGGCGATGCTTGCCCTGGTAGTCATGGATCATGTTCTTCGCCACCGTGCACAAAACCTCGATGTGGACTGTGCCACACCGGATATCCCGTCTTCGGTGCCCTGACAGCCCGGCTGGCAGCTGAACCTGTAACGGCTTGATCTGGAACAATCATGCTGTCCGGACAGCAACAGTCTGCAAGGCGTGGAAGGCACGCCACGGTCTATTTCTTCTACTACGCGACGCTTGGTGCGCTGCTTCCGTACTGGAGCCTGTACCTGAAGCATCTCGATTTCAATGCCCGCCAGATCGGCGAGCTTTCCGCCGTGCTTTTGGCTACCAAGATCATCGCGCCAACGATATGGGCGTACATCGCTGACCACGCAGGCCAGCGCATGCGGGTCACACGCTACGCCGTGTTTGCGGGCATATGCGTGTTTGCACTGGTGCTTCCTGTACGCGAGTACTGGACCATGCTGCTGGTGCTGGCGGGGTTTGGATTTTTCTGGAATGCGGCCTTGCCCCAGTTCGAGGCCACCACCATGAATTTTCTGGGAAAGGACCGGTATCAGTACGGGCGCGTACGGCTCTGGGGCTCGATCGGGTTCCTGGTTTCCGTGCTGGTGCTGGCGCTGGTGGTGCGCGATGAAGGGATCCGGTTTCTGCCGTGGTCGATCCTGGTGATCCTGTCCTGTATCTGGCTGAGCATGCTGCGTGTACAGGACACACCCTCCATTGGCCACGCAACCCGGAACGCTTCATTTCTGGGTGCCTGCTGGCAGGCACCGGTCATCGCCTTGCTGCTGGCCGCGTTTCTCATACAGATGAGCCACGGTGCCTATTACACGTTTTTCAGTATCTACCTGGAGGATCTGGGATATTCGCGAACCGCGGTGGGTCAACTGTGGATGCTGGGGGTGGTTGCCGAGATTGGGCTGTTTCTCATGGTGTACCGGCTGCTGTCGAAATTTGGTGCAGGGCGCCTGCTGGGTATGGCCATGCTGCTGACCGCACTTCGCTGGTGCCTGATCGCCATGTATGCAGACAACCTGCCCGTGTTGTTGCTGGCCCAGTTGTTGCACGCGGCCTCCTACGGGATGTTCCATGCGGCGGCCATCTGCATGATCGATGAATACTTCCCCGGACCGCTGCAAAGCCGTGGCATGGCGCTTTATTCCAGTGTCAGCTTTGGTCTTGGAATTTCGCTAGGCAGCCTTGTGAGCGGGTATACTTGGAGCGCCGTCGGCGCCTCCGGGGTCTACCTGCTGGCGGCCGGCCTGGCCGCCTTCGCGCTGCTTCAGTATCTGTGGCTGGGTGAGCGCGGTGGGGCAAGACAAGAGCGACGCAGGTCCGCAGGATCACGATGATGGAAAACGACACCTTGTATGACAAAGTCTGGAGAAGTCACAGCGTGCATGAGCGCGATGACGGCATGACGTTGCTGTACATCGACCGGCACCTGGTACACGAGGTGACGTCCCCGCAGGCATTCGAGGGCCTGCGAATCGCCGCCCGGGACCCCTGGCGCAGGGATTCCATCCTCGCCACCGCGGACCACAATGTGCCGACCACGGATCGAAGCCAGGGGATCGAGGACCCCATCTCAAGGCGGCAGGTCGAAACGCTCGATGAAAATTGCAGGCATTTCTCGATCACGCAGTTCCCGATGCTGGACGTACGCCAGGGGATCGTGCACGTGATCGGCCCCGAGCAGGGTGCCTCGCTGCCGGGCATGACCATCGTTTGCGGGGATTCGCACACCTCCACCCACGGCGCGCTCGGTGCGCTCGCGTTTGGCATCGGGACCTCCGAGGTGGAGCACGTGCTTGCGACCCAATGCCTGCTGCTGAAAAAATCGAAGAACATGCAGATCCGGGTGGACGGCAGGCTGCCTCCCGGGGTGACCTCCAAGGACATCATCCTTGCCGTCATCGGACAGTTGGGCACGGCCGGGGCCACCGGCTACACGGCCGAGTACGCGGGGGATGCGATCCGCGCGCTTTCCGTGGAAGGGCGCATGACGATGTGCAACATGTCCATCGAAGCGGGCGCGCGTGCCGGCATGATCGCCGTCGACGATACCACCCTGGAGTACGTGGCCGGTCGACCGTTCGCGCCCCAGGGGGCCATGTGGGACCAGGCGCAGGCCTACTGGCAAACCCTGAGGAGCGATGACGGGGCAAAGTTTGATGCCGTGGTGGAACTCGATGCCAGTGACCTCAAGCCGCAGGTCACCTGGGGGACCTCCCCGGAGATGGTAACCGCCGTCGATGGCGTGGTCCCGCAGGACGACAGCGCGGATCACCGCCATGCGCTGCAGTACATGGGCCTGCAGCCCGGAACCCCGATCGAGGCGATCGAGATCGACAAGGTGTTCATCGGTTCATGCACCAATTCGCGGATCGAGGACCTGCGCGAGGCGGCCGGGCTGATCCAGGACCGCAGCGTGGCAGACAATGTCAAGCTGGCCATGGTGGTGCCGGGTTCGGGGCTGGTGAAGCGCCAGGCCGAAGAGGAGGGCCTGGACCGGATTTTCAAGTCGGCCGGGTTCGAGTGGCGCGAGCCGGGCTGCTCGATGTGCCTGGGCATGAATGCGGACCAGCTTGAGCCGGGAGAGCGTTGTGCATCCACCTCCAACCGTAATTTCGAGGGGCGCCAGGGCAAGGGCGGCCGGACCCACCTGGTAAGCCCGGTGATGGCCGTGGGCGCGGCCCTGCACGGTCATTTCGTCGATGTCAGGAAGTGGATGTCATGAGACCCTTCACCCGCCTTGAGACTACCCTGATGCCGCTGGATCGCAGCAACGTGGATACGGACGCCATCATTCCGCAGCAGTACCTGAAATCGGTCAAGCGCACGGGTTTCGGAAAGTACCTGTTCGACAACTGGCGCTATCTGGACCCGGGCACCCTCGACACGGACCCCGCACAACGCCGCACCGATCCGGACTTCGTGCTCAACCAGGGCACGTACGCAGGGGCGGAGGTGTTGCTGGTGCGCGATAACTTCGGTTGCGGGTCCTCGCGCGAACATGCCGTGTGGTCCCTGCTCGACTATGGTTTCCGGGTGGTGATCGCCTCGAGCTTTGCCGATATTTTTTGCAGCAACAGCTATAAAAACGGCCTGCTGCCGATTACCCTGCAGGCAGCAGAGGTGGATGATCTGTTCAATCAGGTCGAACAAGACCCCGCGTACGTCTGTACCGTGGACCTTCAGACGCAGGTCGTGCAGGATCGGAACGACAGGACTTTTTCTTTTGAAATCAGTGCGTTTCACAAGCATTGCCTGCTGAACGGTTATGATGAGATCGATATCACGCTGCAGCACGAAGACAAGATCAGGGCCTACGAGGACCGGATGAAACAGGCCTGTCCCTGGCTTTTTCCCTGATATTTTTGACAACTGGATTTTTACTGACCCCATGCACAAGGTACTGTTATTGCCGGGAGACGGCATCGGCCCTGAGGTCATCGCCGAGGCTCGCAAGGTGCTGACCTTTCTCGTCGACGAACACGGTCTTGCCCTCGAACTCGAGGAAGCACTGGTCGGTGGCTGTGCCTACGAAGACGGTGGCAATCCGCTGCCAGCGCAGACTCTGGAGCTTGCCCGGGCCGCAGATGCGGTGGTGCTGGGTGCGGTCGGCGGACCCCGGTTCGATGACGTGGAGCGCGAGTTGCGCCCGGAGAAGGGACTGCTGCGCCTGCGTGCAGAACTCGGCCTGTTTGCGAACCTGCGCCCGGCGATCCTGTTTGCGGACCTCGCCGATGCCTCTTCGCTGAAACCGGAGTTGGTGGCCGGCCTCGATATCATGATCGTTCGTGAACTTACCGGAGGGCTCTACTTTGGCGAGCCGCGGGGAATCCGCACGCTCGAGGGAGAGCTTCGCCAGGGGTTCAACACGCTGGCCTACGATGAAACCGAGATCGAACGCATCGCGCAGGCCGCATTCCAGATCGCACAGCGCAGGAGCCAGCGTCTTTGTTCCGTGGACAAGGCCAATGTGCTGGAGGTTTCGGAGCTGTGGCGGGACGTCGTGAACCGGGTGCACCAGCAGTATCCCGAGGTGTCCCTGAGCCACATGTATGTCGATAATGCCGCCATGCAGCTGGTTCGAGATCCGAAACAGTTCGATGTCGTGCTGACCGAGAACATGTTCGGCGATATCCTCTCCGACATTGCAGCCATGCTGACCGGATCGATCGGCATGTTGCCGTCCGCCTCGCTGAACGACGCGGACCAGGGCCTGTACGAGCCCGTGCATGGCTCGGCCCCCGACATTGCCGGGAAGGACGAGGCCAATCCGCTGGCGGCCATCCTCTCGGTCGCGATGATGCTGCGCTACAGCCTGGATGAGCCCGCCATGGCGGAGCGGATCGAGCAGGGGGTGCGCCGGGTCATTGCCGAGGGACTTCGAACGCAGGATATTGTATATTCCGCGCGGCAGCACATCGGAACCCGGGAAATGGGCGATGCCGTGGTCCGTGCGCTGTCGGATTAAACACAGAAAGACTGATACAGACCATGAAAAAACACAATGTTGCCGTAGTGGGTGCCACCGGGGCGGTGGGCGAACAGCTGCTGTCCATCCTGGCACAAAGAGAGTTTCCTGCAGACCGGGTGCATGCTCTGGCAAGTACCCGTTCCGCGGGCAAAAAAGTCCGCTTCGGGAGTCAGGAAATCGAGGTGGGTGACCTGGCCGAGTTTGATTTTTCCGATACGCAAATCGGGCTTTTCTCACCGGGGGCCAGCATCTCGAAGGAATATGCGCCGAAGGCTGCTGCGCAGGGCTGCGTCGTGGTCGACAATACTTCGCAGTTTCGGTACGTGGACAGCATCCCCTTGGTGGTTCCGGAAGTGAACGCCGAGCAGATCGCGAATTACACCAACAACGGGATCATCGCCAACCCGAACTGTTCGACCATCCAGATGGTGGTGGCCCTCAAGCCCATTCATGATGCGGTCGGCATCGAGCGTGTCAACGTGGCGACCTACCAGGCCGTGTCTGGAACCGGCAGGGAGGCCATCGAGGAACTCGACCAGCAGACCCGGGGGATCATGGAGGGCGCGTCGGTGGATTGCCAGGTGTACCCGAAGCAGATCGCCTTCAATGCCCTGCCGCATATCGATGCGTTCATGGACAACGGCTACACCAAGGAAGAGATGAAGATGGTGTGGGAGACCCGCAAGATCCTCGGCGATGATTCGATTCAGGTTAATCCCACGACGGTGCGCATCCCGGTGGTCAATGGTCATTCCGAGGCTGTTCACCTTGAATTGAAAGCGCCCCTGTCCGCGGAGCAGGCCAAGCAGCTGCTGGCCGAGGCACCGGGGGTCCAGGTGGTGGATGATCGAGAGGATGGCGGTTATCCGACTGCGGTCACCGAAGGGGATGGAACAGACGCCGTGTACGTGGGGCGCATTCGTGAAGACATCTCGCACCCACGCGGGCTCAACATGTGGGTCGTCAGCGACAACCTGAGAAAGGGAGCAGCTCTGAACAGTATCCAGATCGCGGAAATTCTGGTTCAGGAGTATATCTGAGGGCGCAAGGATCGCCGTCGACGCCGCGCCCCTCTGCCTTGCACTGCACGGATTCTTGCTGGAGTGTCATGATGAGTGCACCAGACGAGTCGTGAGGGATCTGTGATCAAGCGAAACATAGTCATCACCGGCTGCTCAAGCGGCATCGGGCGAAGGGCGGCCGAGATGCTGTCCGAGCGCGGCTACCGCGTACTTGCGACCGCGCGCAAGACAGAAGACCTGGAGCAACTCGAGAAAGACGGTTTTGAAGCTCTGGCCCTGGATCTGGGGGATCCGGCGAGTGTGTCGGGGTTCGCAAAAGAGGTGCTTGCGCGAACCCACGGAAGGGTCTATGGGCTGTTCAACAACGGAGCTTACGGGCAGCCGGGTGCGGTCGAAGACCTGACGCGCGACGTACTGCTGGCTCAACTGCAGACCAACGTTCTGGGCTGGCATGACCTGACCTGCCGGCTTTTGCCCTCCATGCGTGCCAACGGCACCGGGCGCATCATCCAGAACAGTTCATTGCTCGGTCTCGTGGCACTGCATTACCGGGGCGCGTATGTGGCCAGCAAGTATGCCATCGAGGGCCTGACCGATACCCTGAGGCTGGAGCTGGCCGGTTCAGGCGTCTATGTGTCGCTGATCGAACCCGGGCCGGTCACCAGTCGCTTTCGGGAAAACGCGTACGCGGCATTCAAGGCCAACATCGACCCGTCCAGGAGCGCCCACCGGGATATCTATACTGTCGTTGAGGAACGCTTGGCGGCAGAGGACGACACCACGCCGTTCACGCTGCCCGCGGATGCCGTGGTGAAAAAGGTCATCCATGCCCTGGAAGCTAGGCGACCCAGGGCCCACTACTACGTGACCGTGCCGACGTACCTGCTGGGCTATCTGAAGCGGATACTCACGGCGCGGCAACTGGATCACATCCTGCACGCAATTTCGCGCATGGAAAACCGGCCTGTGTCCAAATAAGTTCCGCAAGAGCCGGTAAATCCGCAGATCCGAAACGCTGGTCATGCCTGTCCGGGATTCAGATTTTCATCCTTTCATGACCCACGTTTTCCGGTTCGTATGAACTTCCGGGACAGAATGATTGCAAAACCGACAAAGGAAAGCATTACCAGGGGCAATGCCAGAATCGGCAGGAACCGCTGTAACTCACTGACAATGAGCACGCCGACTGCACTGCTGGTCAACACGATAAAGCCGTGCGTGGCCGCAGCAAATCCGGCCCGGCGTGGGAAATGTGACAGCACGAGTGCACTCGCTGTGGGTGTGAACATGCCGAGTCCTACGCTATGTATGACGATGCAGACATTGAACAGATGTTTGTGCACCACATCAACGAGCGGGAAAAACAGCATGAGTACCAGGGCTGGGAGCATGATGGCCAGTCCCCGGACAAGGATCCAATCCTCGGTGACCTCATCGGCCAGGTGCCGGACCAAGAGGCTGCCTGCGATAAATCCGGCAATGGACAGGAGAGGATAAAGTCCGTACTCGACAGGCCCGATCTCCAGGTGCTCCATGTAAAGCGCCGGGGAAGCTGCATAAAAGGTGGATGCCGTGGCAAAGACAAGTCCGCCGGTGAGTGAGCAGAAAATTGCACGGCGAACCGAGATGACGTCCAGGTAACCCCGGATCACTGCACGCGCATCGATTCGGTTCAGACGGGTATGCCCGGTCTCTGGTAATTTGACCAGCATGTAAAGGCTGATCAGCAGGCCAAGAAGCAGAGTCAGCCAGAAGTTAGCACGCCAGCCGGCAAGTGCCTGGACAAATCCACCAACAAAAGGTGCAGTCCCGGGCACAAGTGTAAAAACAATTGCAATCATTGCACTTGCGCGAAGCAACTCGCTGCCGCTGAAACTGTCGCGTGCGGCGGCACGGGCGACCACGTTCGTGCTGGCCACGCCGAATGCCTGCAGGGCACGAGCCCACAGCAGGGCCGGCAGACTCGTAGAAAGTGCACAGCAAAGTGTGCCGGCAAGGAACAGCACGAGCCCACCAAACAAGACGGGGCGCCTTCCAAACCGGTCTGCAAGCGGGCCATAGACCAGTTGCCCGATACCGAAGGCAAGCAGGAAGGTGACCAGCGTCAGCTGCGCGGCGTCGATATCGACTCCTAGCGATGCTGCAACAAAGGGAAGGGACGGCGTGTAAACGTTGGAGGCGAACTGCCCCATGGCAGCCAGCAGGGACAGCAGGAAAATACTCGCAAAAACAGGCGCGAGGGACCGCGCACTTTCTATGTGCACCATCTCGGAGGTCTGCGGGTTGCTGGAACTGGACTTCAAAGGGTTACCGCGAGTTGATGGACCGCCAGGGTTATTGGGGCTATTATGGTAAGTACTGGTGTCCTGCGGGGACGTTGGACGCATTTGCAGTCATTTTCCACGCTAATACAACCATTTTCGACGCTGATACAACTATTTTCCACACCGAAGACGGTATTGTCGTGCATGCAGGATTATGATCGGGCAGTTTCGCGGCAAAAAGCCTTTTGGGAGGATTGGTGAACTGGCCACTACCATTGAGTGAGTCCAATCTCACGGGGGCTGGTCGTCTTGTGACTTGGCCCGCAACATAACATAAAATCTCAGGCGATGGGTATGAAGCAGGGCGCGAGGTGACTGTAGAGCAACCCAAACAAAAAAGAGGCCATGATCCATACCACCTCACTTGTGACACACACGATCCGGCCCAACTACGTCTGCAGCCAGGACGGTACTTCGCGTTTCCATTCCATCGATCCGCTGCCTTGCGGAGAATCCCCGCAGCTCACCTTTGCCCGGGTCAGGACTGTGCTTTTGAAGATGCCCCGCACGGTGATCCTTGAGGAAACCGATGAGTACCTTCATGCGCTATGCCGCTCACTCATTTTCCGGTTTCCCGATGACCTGAAGTGTCTTCTGTGTGCGAAAGACGGCGTGATCCATGTGGGCTCCTCATCCAGGTACGGCTTCTATGACCTCGGGGTCAACCGCAGGCGCGTGGAAAGGCTCCGCCAGAGGGTTCAGGCCAGCTAGACGGAGAATCTGCACCCCCACGCGCCATGGCGCGTGGATTTGCGCATCCTGTATCATTGCCCCTCCTTTTTCCGGCCACAGGTCTTTTGAATAGTTTTTACCATGCGTATTGCACTTGGCATCGAATACGATGGCAGCCCGTTTTGCGGCTGGCAGCGACAGAAGGGCACCGATACGGTACAGCAGGCCCTGGAGGACGCGGTCTCCAGGGTGGCGGATGCCCCGGTGCACCTCAGTGCCGCAGGCCGCACCGATACGGGCGTGCATGCCACCGAACAGGTGGTTCATTTCGATTGCGACGCGCAGCGGGAGAACCATGCCTGGGTGCTGGGTGTCAACAGCTACCTTCCCGACTCGGTCTCGGTGCTGTGGGCGAAGCCCGTGGATGATGATTTTCATGCTCGCTATTCGGCGATTTCACGACAGTACCGCTATGTGATCGACAATCGCCCGGTGCGTCCGGCTATCCTTCGGGGACGCGTCACTTGGGTGCATCAGCCATTGGACTGTTCCCGCATGCAAGAGGCGGCATCGTGCCTGCACGGCACCCATGATTTCACCTCGTACCGGGCACTGGCCTGCCAGGCAAAAAGCCCGGTTCGCACCGTGCACGAACTCACTGTGCGACGCATCGACGAGTTTGTATTTTTGGATATCCGTGCGGACGGATTCCTGCACCATATGGTGCGCAACATTGCGGGCGTGCTGATTGCGATCGGCAAGGCAGAGCAGGAAGCCGACTGGGCAAAAACTGTGCTGGAGCGCCGCGACCGCACCCTGGGGGGCGTGACCGCCCCGGCCGCCGGCTTGTACCTGGTGAAAGTGCAGTATGATGGCAAGTACGGACTGGACCCTGCAGTACAATGGCCTGCGATCGGAACCGATGGAGCACGAGGGAACGAGGAACAATAGGCATGCCAACCCGGATCAAATTTTGTGGAATGACCCGTGCAGAGGATGTGCAGTGTGCGCTCGAACTGGGGGTACATGCCCTGGGTTTCGTGTTCGTCAAGGAGAGTCCGCGCAGCCTCACCCCCGAGCAGGCCGCGCGGCTGATCCGGCTGGTGCCGCCATTTGTCATGTCCGTGGGCCTGTTCATGGATGCCGGGGCCGGGGAAATCGAGGAAGCCCTTCACTGTGCGGGGCTCAACCTGCTGCAGTTTCATGGCCGAGAGGATGAGGAATTTTGCCGCCAGTTCGGGGTCCCCTACCTGAAAGCGGTGCCGATGGGCAGTACGGATTCCATAACAGAGTTTTGCAACGGGTTCGCGTCGGCCTCGGGATTTGTGTTCGACAGCCATTCGAGTGGAGAGATGGGCGGTACGGGAGAAACCTTTGCGTGGCACAGGATTCCGGGATCGCTCAGGCACCAGGTGGTGCTGGCCGGTGGACTCACTCCGGAAAACGTGGCCGAGGCGGTGCGCGAGGTGCAGCCCTATGCGGTGGATGTCAGCAGTGGCATCGAGTCTGCTCCGGGCGAAAAGGATGCAGGGAAAATGAAACAGTTCGTCGCGGAGGCCGGGCATGGCCAGTAAGTCCACGGAACGCCCTGAAGCCCTGGCCAGTGGGCAGGTTCCGGACCGCGCGGGCATGTTTGGTGAATATGGTGGCCGTTATGTGGCTGAAACCCTGATCGAGCCGCTCGCACAGCTTGAGGCCGCCTATTTCAAGTTCAGGGATGATCCCGGGTTCGTGGCCGAATTCGAGGCGGATCTCAGCCACTACGTGGGGCGTCCGAGCCCCCTGTACCTTGCACAGCGGCTGAGCGAGAAATACGGCGGTGCACAAATTTACCTGAAGCGCGAGGACCTCAATCACACCGGCGCTCACAAGATCAACAACACGGTTGGCCAGGCCCTGCTGGCCAAGCGCATGAACAAGACCCGCATCATCGCGGAGACGGGGGCCGGCCAGCACGGGGTGGCGAGCGCCACGGTCGCAGCACGCCTGGGGCTCGAATGCGTCGTCTACATGGGCGAGGAAGACATCCACCGCCAGGCACCCAACGTCTACCGCATGCGGCTTCTCGGGGCGAAGGTGGTACCCGTGCGCTCTGGCTCAAAAACCCTCAAGGATGCGCTCAATGAGGCATTGCGTGACTGGGTGACGCATGTCGACACCACGTTTTACATCATCGGCACGGTGGCAGGCCCGCATCCCTACCCGGTGCTGGTGCGCGACTTCCAGACCGTCATCGGCCGAGAGGCGAAGACCCAGCTTAAGGCGATGACCGGTTCCCTGCCGGATGCGCTGGTGGCCTGTGTCGGCGGCGGCTCCAATGCCATCGGCCTGTTCTATCCGTTCCTGGACGATGCCGGGGTGCGGATGTACGGCATCGAGGCCGCCGGCCTGGGACTGGAAACGCAGCGGCACTCGGCTCCGCTGAACACTGGAAAGCCCGGGGTGCTGCACGGCAATCGCACTTACCTGATGGAAGATGAGAATGGCCAGATCATCGAAACCCACTCGATCTCTGCCGGCCTGGACTACCCGGGTGTGGGCCCGGAACATGCCTGGCTGAAGGATATCGGGCGGGTGCAGTACGAATCCGTCACCGACGAGCAGGCGCTCGCGGCATTCCACGAGCTCACCCGGGTTGAGGGCATCATTCCGGCGCTTGAAAGCAGCCATGCCCTGGCCTGGGCCCTTCAGCTGGCCGCGAAGATGACCCCTGAGCAGACGATCGTCGTCAATCTCTCCGGGCGAGGGGACAAGGACATCAACACGGTGGCTGACATCGAAGGTATCGAGCTGTGAGCCGGATCCAGGAACGCTTCGATGCCTTGGCGGGGCAGGGCCGCAAGGCACTGGTGCCCTACATCACCGCAGGCGATCCCCATCCTGAGCAGACGGTGGCGTTGATGCACACCCTGGTGGAAGCCGGTGCGGACATGATCGAGTTGGGCGTGCCCTTTTCCGATCCGATGGCCGACGGGCCCGTGATCCAGGCGGCCTGTGAGCGTGCACTGGCTCACAACACCAGCCTGAAGGACACCCTGGGCATGGTGCGCAGTTTCCGCCAGCGTGATGAGGACACGCCGGTCATCCTGATGGGTTACCAGAATCCGGTGGAGACCCTCGGCACCCGGGAGTTTGCCCGCCTGGCACGGCAAAGCGAAGCCGATGGCGTACTGACCGTGGACCTTCCGGTCGAACAGGCGGCTCAGGCCCTTGAGACCTACCGGGAACATGGCCTGGACACGGTTTTCCTGATTGCCCCGACCACCAGCGAAGCCCGTATCAAAAAAATCTGTGAGGCCTCTTCCGGACTTATATATTATGTCTCCCTGAAAGGGGTCACCGGCGCAGGTCACATGGACATCTCGGAAGTCAAGAACAAGGTCCGCGAAATCAAGCAGCATTCGAGCCTGCCCGTAGGGGTCGGCTTTGGTGTCCAGGATGCCGACAGTGCCAGGGACATTGCTTCCATTGCCGATGCCGTCATCGTAGGCAGTGCCCTGATCCGCCAGATCGAGGCCCACCTGTCAGATCCCGACACCATGAAGAAAAAAGTAGCCGCCCTGCTCAGGGACATGCGCGAGGCGCTGGATCGCGACATTCCCGAGGCGGTCCTGTCCGCAACAAACTCCTGATTGTATGTACACATGAGCTGGCTGGAAAAATTGATGCCTTCGCGGATCCGCACCGAGGGTTCGGGCAAGGGCAAGGTTCCGGAAGGACTGTGGGACAAGTGCACGAGTTGCGGTGCCGTCCTGTACCGTTCGGACCTGGAGCGTAACCTGCAGGTGTGCACCAAATGCAACCATCACATGCGCATCGGGGCACGCACGAGACTGGAGGCTTTTCTGGATGAGAGTCCCATCGAGGAAATCGGGCAGGACATCGAGCCCAAGGATTTCCTGAAATTCAGGGACAGCAAAAAGTACAAGGACCGCCTGTCCACGGCACAGAAATCCACCAAGGAGAGCGAGGCACTGCTGGTGATGAAAGGCTGCCTGAAAGAGCTCCCGGTGGTGGCTGCCGCGTTCGAGTTCAGATTCATCGGCGGCTCCATGGGTTCGGTCGTCGGCGAGCGCTTCCTGCGGGGCGCCCAGCGGGCCCTGCAGGACTCCATTCCGCTGGTCTGTTTTTCCACGAGCGGCGGCGCGCGCATGCAAGAAGCGCTCATGTCCCTGTTCCAGATGGCTAAAACCAGTGCCGTGCTGGAGCGTATGCGCGAACAGCACATTCCCTTTGTATCGGTGCTGACCGACCCAACCACGGGGGGCGTATCCGCCAGCCTGGCCATGCTGGGGGACGTCAACATTGCCGAGCCCAAGGCGCTGATCGGCTTTGCCGGGCCCAGGGTGATCGAGCAAACCGTGCGCGAGACCCTGCCCGAAGGTTTCCAGCGCAGCGAGTTCCTGCTTGAGCACGGTGCTCTGGACATGATTGTCGAGCGCAAGGACCTGCGTGATGTGGTCCACCGGATATTGTGCATACTGTTGCACAAATAAACCGCTGATGATGAGACGCACCGGGACCCGGCCGGTGGTAAAAGCCACTGACCGGCCGCATAACTTCCCCCTAGCCCCTGCATCCACCGCAGTATCCTTCTGATTTTCAAGTTTTGCGATTCGAACACCTCCAAGACTGGCTGGACTGGCAGCAGACCCTGCATTCCGAGAAGATCAAGCTCGGACTGGAGCGTGTGGCCCGGGTGGCCCGTGAGCTCGACCTCATGCGGCCCGACTTCCGGGTGGTCATGGTGTCCGGTACCAACGGCAAGGGTTCGATCACCGCGATCCTGGAATCCATCTACCATGAGGCCGGGTACCGTGTGGCTGCATACACATCGCCCCACCTGCTGCACTACAACGAGCGCATCCGCATAGGGAAAGAGAACGTCGAGGATGCCCCGCTGTGCGCCGCCTTTGACTTGGTGGATCAGGCGCGGGGAGATCTCAGCCTGAGTTATTTCGAGTTCGGTACGCTGGCGGCCATGCAGATCTTCAGCACCCTGCCACTGGATGTGGCCGTTTTCGAGGTGGGTCTTGGCGGGCGCCTGGATGCCGTCAACATTTATGACGCCGATGCGGCGATTGTCTCGAGCGTCGGCCTGGACCATGTGCAGTGGCTGGGCTCCACGCGTGAAGCCATCGGCCTTGAGAAAGCCGGAATTTTCCGCACCGGCAAGCCTGCCGTGTGCGGGGACAGCGATCCCCCAGAGACCCTGCTCAAGTATGCCCGGGACATCGATTCACTGCTGTACCTGGTGGGTGAGGATTTTTCCTATCGGCAGGGAAGCGATGGGCGCTGGGCCTTCCGGACCGAGAAGCTTGACTGGGACGATCTGCCGGCACCGAACCTGTACGGCGATGTGCAGGTCGGCAATGCGGCCGCGGCACTGATGAGCATCCAGTGCCTCGATGAGGTATTGCCCGTGCTGCGCGAAAGCGTGGAGCGCGGGCTGCAGGATATCTGCCTTTCAGGACGTTTCCAGCGCGTCGTCGGCAAATGCGAGATGATTTTCGATGTGGCGCACAACCTGGACAGTGCGAAGGTCCTCGGCAAGAACCTTCAGGAACTGGGGCCGGCTTCGCGTACCTATGCCGTGTTCTCTGTGCTGGAAGACAAGGATGTGGAGGGCATCATCGGCTCGGTGAGCGAGCAGATTGACGAATGGTATATCTCGGAACTGGATTCCGAGCGCTCCCTTGAATGTGCAGATTTGCAAGACCGCATTGTGCACCTGAATCCGGATGCCATCGTGCACACGTGTCCTTCCGTGGAGCAAGCTTGGCAGGCTGTCAAAGCGGAGGCCTGCGAGACTTCCAGGATCGTGGTGTTTGGTTCTTTCCTGACGGTGGCAGAAGTATTAAGCTTGGAAGTATAATCGTGCGTTTTTCACAATGGCAGGATGGGTCGAAATAGACCGGATGCCGGGGAAGAAATGGAAACACTCATGAAGCAGCGTCTGATCGGCGCGGTGGTGCTTATTGCCCTTGCGGTGATCTTCGTGCCGATGTTACTGGACGGGTCGGGTCGCAAGGAATCTGCCGTGGTTGAGGCAGAACTGTCGCTGGCACCTCCCAAGTTCAATTTTGAGAGCAAGTTGCCGGACCCCGAGCAGTTGGACTCGTTGCCGGCTGCTGAAAAACCGAGCGAACCGAAGGTCGTCGCCGTACCGGTAGAGAAACCCGAGCCTGCAGAGCAAGCGGCCCCACAGGAGGCAACACCGTCTCCCGAACCCGAGGTGCCTGAAGCTGCAGCCAACAAGATTACGCCGAGCCCCTCATTGAGTGCCTGGGCAGTCCAGGTGGCTGCGTTCGAGGAAAAGGGCAAGGCCCTTGCTCTGGAGAAAAAACTGGTGGCGAGCGATTTTCCAGCATTTACCGAAAAGTTCGAGAAAAGGGGCAAGGTGCTTTACCGGGTCAGGGTCGGGCCCGAGCTCAAACGTGAAAATGCCGATCAGTTGCGTGCAAAGATCGAGAAAGACCAAGGCATCAAGGGAGCCTTTGTAGCCCCGCATCCCTAGACCGGGATGGCTCACCATGCCCCGGGCCTGGGATGAAACGCTCACAGAGCGCGGAGAGCGCCACATATGGAATTTTCATGGATTGATATCGGGATCATGATCATCCTGCTGGTGTCTGTGGTGGTTGCGATGTTCCGGGGATTCGTGAAAGAAGCGGTCTCGTTGACCAGCCTGATCCTTGCAGCTTGGCTGGCCATGAATTATTTCGAACAGTTGGCAATGTACTTGCCTGCTGACATTGACGAGACCACGTTGAGTCTCGGGGGTGCGGAAATCGTGTTAAGCAAGCTGCGTGCGAGCATTGCCTTTGCGGTAATCGGAGTCGGTGTACTGGTTGCAGGGGCCTTGCTGAACCATGTGCTGGGCAAGGTGACCCGGCTGCCCCTGCTGCGTGGCATCGACCGGCTCCTGGGGGCCTTATTCGGCTTGGTGCGCGGTGGGGCCATCGTGGTTCTGGTGATTCTGGTGGCCGCCATGACCAGCTTTCCGCGAACCGAAATCTGGGAGACTTCGCGGATACTGCCCTGGTTCGAGGCCGCGGCCCAGGAAGTGGTCCGGTACATCCCACCGGAATACGCGAAGTACTTTTTGTTTGACGGGGCAGGCACACAGGCCTCCCTGTACCTTCTCTGATGCAGTCAGGAGTCCACTGATCATGTGCGGTATTGCCGGAATCGTATCCCACCAGGACGTCAACCAGGCGCTGTACAATGCGCTGCTGGTGCTGCAGCACCGCGGCCAGGATGCTGCGGGTATCGTCACCTACAGCGACGGCCGGCTTTACCAGCGCAAGGCCAATGGTCTCGTGCGAGACGTGTTCCACAGCCGGCACATGGAGCGCCTGAAAGGCACCATGGGCATTGCACATGTGCGCTATCCCACGGCAGGCTCATCCTCCTCCGCCGAAGCCCAGCCCCTTTACGTGAATTCGCCTTTTGGCATCTCGCTTGGACACAACGGCAACCTGATCAATACCGAGCATCTCAAAAAGGAGTTGTTCCGCGAGGATCGCCGTCACCTGAACACCGATTCGGACTCGGAAATCCTGCTCAACGTCCTGGCCCACGAGCTGGCTAACCAGCAGACCCTGCGATTGAAGCCGGAAGACATCTTTGCCGCGGTGGAAGGCGTGCACCGCCGCTGCAAGGGCGCGTATGCCGTGGTGGCCATGATCACCGGCTGCGGCATCATCGCCTTTCGTGACTCCCACGGCATCCGGCCCCTGGTGTACGGGGTCCGGGAATCCCGCCATGGCATGGAGTACATGGTGGCCTCGGAAAGTGCGGCACTGGATGCGCTCGACTACAGTCTCGTGCGCGACATTGACCCCGGTGAGGCCGTTTTCATCGATGTGCAGGGGAAGATCCACACCAGGCAGTGTGCGCCTCCAGCCCAGCAGTCTCCCTGCATATTCGAGCATGTCTACTTTGCCCGCCCGGATTCGGTCATCGATGACATTTTCGTGCAAAAGGCACGCATGCGCATGGGCCAGAGGCTTGCCAAGAAAATCCTCCGCGAGTGGCCGGACCACGACATCGACGTCGTCATGCCGATCCCGGATACGAGCCGCACTGCTGCGATCGATATCGCCTACCTTTTGCGCGTCAAGTACCGGGAGGGATTCATCAAGAACCGCTACATCGGGCGGACCTTCATCATGCCCGGCAGTACGCTGCGCAAGAAGTCGGTGCGCCAGAAGCTCAATCCCATCGGGCTCGAATTCAAGGGCAAGAATGTCCTGCTGATCGACGATTCGATCGTGCGCGGCACGACCTCGCGCGAGATCGTGCAAATGGCCCGAGACGCCGGTGCCCGCAAGGTGTATTTCGCATCCGCCTCGCCTCCGATCCGGTACCAGAACATCTACGGGATCGACATGCCGGCACGCAATGAGCTGATAGCCTTCGACAAGGACGTGGATTCGATCGCCGGGGAGATCAGGACCGATCGCCTGTTCTACCAGGGGCTGGGTGATCTGGTTGCGGCAGTGCGCCAGGGGAATCTGAAACTGGATACGTTTGACACATCGATGTTTGATGGCAACTACATCACCGGCGTGGAAGAGGGCTATTTTGAAAACCTGGAAACCGTGCGCAACGACAAGACCCAGCAGGAACGCGAGAAGGAATACGCGAGCATCGACCTGCACAACAGCGTCTGAGAAAAACGCCTGACGCATGCAAGCCGTCAAGCCAAGCCAAGAGGTGCTGGCCCAGTATGCCGATGCATGCGAGCGGTATCCACAGCATGCGAACCATCCTGCCGCCCTCGTCAAGATAAGCGAGCAGAGGCTTTATGTCCTCAAAGGGGAGTCGTGCCTGGACACCTACCCGGTGTCCACCTCCCGCTACGGTACAGGAGAAGAGCAGGATTCCTACAAGACCCCTCTCGGGGTCCACTGCGTGGCCGAGAAAATCGGTGAGGATGCCGGGTTTGCCGAGATCTTCCGGTCAAGAAAACGCACACACCAGATCGTCGAAATCGAACCCGGTGAAACCCGCACGGACAATGAGCACGTCACCACCAGGATTCTCTGGCTGTCCGGCCTGGAAGAGGGGATCAACCAGGGTGGAAGTGTGGACAGCTTTGCGCGTTACATCTACATCCATGGCACCCATGAGGAAGGCCTGATTGGTCAGCCGGCCTCCGTAGGTTGTGTGCGCATGAAAAACCGGGATGTCATGGACCTGTTCGATCACTTGGAAGTCTCTTCGCTGGTCATCATCAGTGAATAGCCCGGCAATTCCTGTCCCGACCCCCGCAGCATCGGTCTCCCAGGCCGCCTACGACGGCCTGCTGTGTTGCGATCCATCTCAAAAATGCGAGGCCGTGTTCGGGCTTGCCCGGCAAATACGCGAGGGGACGCTCGAGATTGCACCCACACTTGACATCGAACCTATCGAGCACCCGGGTCGGCCCGTGCGCCCGACACTGGTCGCACCCAGGGATCTCGCCCGGCGAAGCCTGGCGACAGAGCAGGGACGGGCCGCCCTCATTCATGCCATCACGCATATCGAGTTCAATGCGATCAACCTTGCCCTCGATGCCCTGTACCGCTTCCAGGGCCTGCCCCGGGACTATTACCTGGACTGGAGTCGTGTGGCCCAGGAGGAAGCCCAGCATTTCCTGATGCTGCAGGAGCGGTTGCATCAAGTCGGTTCCCATTACGGCGCATTCGATGCCCACAATGGCTTGTGGGACATGGCCGTGAAAACGCGCGACAGCCTGGTGGCCCGCATGGCGCTGGTCCCCCGGGTGCTGGAGGCGCGCGGCCTGGATGTCACCCCGGGCATGATCCGAAAGCTGCGGGCCCACGGGGATGGGAAAACCGCGGAGATCCTGGAGATCATTCTTGAGCAGGAAATCGGCCATGTGGCGATCGGCTCGCGCTGGTTCAGGCATGCCTGCGAAGCGCAGGAACTGGAACCGGAGCCGACGTTTCAAAGGTTGCTGGCCCAGTACTACACGGGGCGCGTGCAAAAGCCGCTTCATCTGGAAGCACGGCGCAAGGCGGGGTTTTCAGAGTCCGAACTGGCGGCCCTGGAAAAAGGTTAGGCCTGGACCGTTTCCAGGTCCATGGTCCCGGGCGCGCACCTCAGCACGCTGCCCTGCTCGTACCAGTCGCCCAGAACGATACGCTTGCAGGCATTTCCGTCGATGGTGAAGTCGTGAATGCCGGGTCGGTGGGTGTGTCCGTGAATCAGGTGCCGTACCCCGTGTTTGAGCATCGTTTGTGCGACGGTATCCTGGTTGACGTCCATGATTTCGGGCGGCTTGTCCTGTGTTGCGGAGATGCTTTTATCGCGTAGCCGCTGTGCCATCTTCTGGCGCTGTCCGCTGAGCAGCAATACGGCCCGCTGCACCCACCGGTTGCGCACCTTGGCCCGGTATTTCTGGTAAGCGATGTCGTCCGTGCACAGCGTGTCACCATGCATGACCAGGGTGGGTGTCCCGTACAGGCAATACAGTGGGGCCTTGCCGACAAGGAAGTCGCTGCACCCATCGGTTGCGCACCTTGGCCCGGTATGTCTGGTTCAGAGCGATGTCTCGTATTGTGGTAAGCGATGTGCCGTGCACAGCGTGTCACCATGCATGACCAGGGTGGGTGTCCCGTACAGGTCCACTACGGTTTCTTCCTGCAGGATCTTGCAGTGGGTGAATTCCTCGAATGCCTTGCCGACAAGGAAGTCGCGGTTGCCATGCACGAAAAAAACCGGGACACCGCCGAGACTCAACTCGCGGATCGAGTCGATCACATCCTGCAAGCCGACAGCGGGATCATCATCGCCGATCCAGTACTCGAAGGCTCATACAGGATCGCCCAGGATGTACAGGGCATCCGTGTCTTTTATATCGCGTAAAAACCTGCAGAAGGCGGCCGCGATGTGCGGTCGTGTATGGTCCAGGTGCAGGTCAGAGACAAACAGGGGCAGTGTCTTTTATCGACAAACAGGGTCTGCGACATACCTCACTGATTACTCGACGATGGATACCTTTTCGATGGTCACCGTCTCGACGGGCACATCCTGAAACGGCCCCCGGGTGGTAGTGGCCACGTGGATAACCACGTCGCGGATGGCGTTCACCTTTTCGTCACCGTCTCGACGGGCACATCCTGAAACGGCCCCCGGGTGGTAGTTCGGATGGCGTTCACGACCTCCATGCCTTCGGTGACCTTGCCGAATACGGCATAGCCCCATCCCTGTGGGTTCTCACCCGAGAAATTCAGGAACTGGTTGTCCCGAACATTGATGAAAAACTGCGCCGTGGCTGAATGCGGATCATTGGTTCGCGCCATGGCAATGGTGCCGGTGTCATTCCCCAGGCCGTTGTTGGCTTCGTTTC
Organism: Gammaproteobacteria bacterium; assembly: GCA_965205685.1. GTDB lineage: Bacteria > Pseudomonadota > Gammaproteobacteria > UBA4575 > UBA4575 > WTFY01. Next base: position 790,986 of record OZ242174.1, read on the forward strand.
TGATGGGGTCGTGCGTGGGTTTCTGGGCCATTTCAGAGGTGAACCCGCCCCCCTGGATCATGAAGTTCGAGATGACCCGGTGAAAGATGGTGCCGTCAAAAAATCCTTCCCTGGCATAGGTGAGGAAGTTTTCGACGGTGAGCGGTGCATTTGCGGCATCCAGTTCGAGGACGATGGTGCCCTTGCTGGTTTCCATTTTCACCGTGGCGGTGTCTGCTTGTACGTTGGATGTAGTCATAAGAATTGCTGAAAACACAAACAGAACAAAGTGCCTGAATACTGCTTTCATAGGGATCTCCACACAGGGTTAAAAGTAAAGATGCTGGTTTCCCGCGCTTTCGTGTAGCGCAGCATTGTGCAGCGCAAGTTGATACCTTCGCGGTTACCTGTAGGTCAACTGATGTACAGCCCGGATCATACTTTATCGAAGGCTCGTAAACCAGTTTGCCGCAACGGGATCAGCTACGGAACCCGCATGCATTGGGCACAGGCATTGCTCGCCCGGCGAAGCTGTATGATTCGTACTTCGGCTACGGTACACTGCGAAAGGCGGATGGCTGCAGCTTTGCCCGCATCCACTTGAGAAATCAGGTGGGAATCCGGGATTTTACTATCGAGAAGGAGAGTGTCGTGACCACGATTGCCCTGACAAAAGAAAACTTCGACGAAACCGTAGAGAACAGCGACACGCTGATCATCGATTTCTGGGCCGCCTGGTGCGGGCCGTGCAAATCCTTTGCACCGACGTTCGAGACTGCCTCGGAGAACCATGAGGATATCGTATTTGGCAAGGTCAACACCGAAGAGCAGCAGGAGCTGGCGCAGGCCTACAACATACGCTCGATCCCGATGCTCATGATATTCCGCGAGAAAATCCTGATCTTTGCGCAGCCGGGTGCCCTGTCTCCCTCACAGCTCGAAGACGTCATCGAAAAGACCAAGACCCTGGACATGGACATGGTGCGCGCAGAACTCGAGAAGCAGAAATCTAAGACTGGATGACACCATACAGGCAGGCCGCGAATCATGGGCCAGCCAGTGTCAATAAGTCCGTTCCAGACCCCGTGAATCAACTGCTGCCTAGGCATCAAAAGGCATCCTGGGCAGTTCTGCTCTGCCTGATCCTGTGTGCTGGCGCGACCGCGGGTTCAGGCCTGAACAACAGTACGAGGACCTTTACCCCTGCTGAGGAGATGCGAAGTGAGGACTGGAACGATCCGCTTGAGATGGAGCGGGTGTGGCAGGCGGCACTGGTGCGGATTCCGAGCCCCGGCAACGGCCATATCGAGACCACCGCAGGGGATTTGCACACGCTCCAGCTTGACCCGGGTGAAAAATTTCCGGCGGTTGTTTTCCTGCATGGCTGTGGGGGGATCGGCAAGGGCACCCATACGAGGATCAATTTCCTGGCCGCCAACGGCTACCTGGTGGTCGCGCCACCGAGCATGGCCCGGAAAAAATACCCGCAGTCCTGTGACCGGGAAAATCTTCGTGGCGGCCTGTACCGCGACACCCTCAAGATGCGCCAGTACGATGCGGGCTACGCTATCGAGAAAACCAAGGCGCTTGCCTGGGTGGATCCCGACCGTGTTTACCTGGTGGGGCTCAGCGAAGGGGGCATCGCCGCGGCGACATTTGAATCACAATCCGGCAAGGCCTCGCTCAGGGCCCGGGTGGTCGAGGCCTGGACCTGCCATGCGGCCTGGGACGAGTACCGTGGAATCAATGCGCCTGCTGACGAACCGGTGCTGACATTGCTGGCCTCGGAGGACCCCTGGTTTCAAGGCCCGACGACCCGCGGGGAGTGCACCGGCTTTCTGCACCCGGGCAACGGCAGCAAATCCGTGGTTTATACCGAAGCGGATCTCAGGCAGCGGCACGCATTGCTTGAAGACGAAAGGGTCCAGGCAGAGGTTCTGGACTTTCTGAGAAAACACCACTGACGCAGCGGGTGTAGCAGGTCTTGGGCGTGCTCAGATGCCCTCGAATGCACCGCTGATGAGCTCCAGGCTCGTCTCGATGTCTTCACTGCTGTGGGCACTTGAGACAAATCCTGCTTCAAACGGTGAGGGTGCGAAATACACGCCCTGGTCCAGCATGGCGTGGAAGAAGGCGGTGAACTGCTGCTGGTTGCACGAGGAGGCCTGGGCAAAATTGGTTACTTCCTTTTCTTTCGTGAAGAAGAATCCGAACATGCCGCAGACGTGGTTTACGGCTAGCGGAACATGGTGGTCTTTTGCGGCATCGCGAATGCCTTCTGCCAGCTGCGTGGTCTTGCGGTGCAACTGGTCGTGAAAGCCCCGTTCTGAAAGCAGCTCCAGGGTCGCCAGGCCCGCTGCCATGGACACGGGATTGCCGGACAGAGTGCCGGCCTGGTAGACCGGGCCTTCCGGGGCCAGCGATTCCATGATCTTGCGCTCGCCCCCCAGGGCACCAACCGGCATTCCGCCGCCCAGGACTTTCCCCAGGGTGGTCAGGTCCGGGACCACCTTGTAGAGCTGCTGTGCCCCGCCCCTGGCGACACGAAACCCGGTCATGACCTCGTCAAAGATCAGGATCGCCTTGTATTCCGAACAGAGCTTGCGCAAGCCCTGCAGGAACCCCTGGGTGGGGGGGATGCAGTTCATGTTGCCCGCCACGGGCTCTACGATCACGCAGGCGATTTCCTCGCCCATGTTTTTAAATGTCGTGCGCACCCCGTCCAGATCGTTGTAGGTCAGCGTGATGGTGTGTTCGGCGAGTGCCGGGATGACCCCGGGTGAGCTGGGCACACCCAGTGTCAGCGCACCGGAGCCGGCCTTCACCAGCAGCGCATCCCCGTGACCGTGGTAGCAGCCTTCGAACTTGATGATCTTGTCGCGGCCCGTGTGACCGCGGGCCAGGCGGATCGCGCTCATGGTGGCTTCCGTGCCGGAATTGACCATGCGCACCAGATCCACGGACTCGATCAGCTCGCAGACTTTTCTTGCCAGTTCCGTTTCCAGTTCCGTCGGCGTACCAAAGCTGAGGCCGTTCTCTACCGCCTGGTGGACGGCTTCGATCACTTTCGGGTGGGCATGGCCCAGGATCATCGGGCCCCAGGAGCCGACGTAATCGATGTACTTCTTGTCATGGATGTCGTACATGTACGCACCGTGACCGCGCTTGAAAAAGACCGGGGTGCCGCCGACGGCCTTGAATGCGCGCACCGGGGAGTTGACTCCGCCGGGGATGTAGCGAAGGGCCTCCTCAAATGCCTGTTCGGATCGGGTCATGGTGTGCGTCGTACGGTGGTCCAGGGTTGTTCAAAATCATGAAGCTGCACAAAACGGCTGCAGCAGGGCCTGGTATTCCTGCACCGAGCGGGCCGGCGAGGGTGCGTCAAAAAGACTGCTGATCACGGCGATCATGTCGGCCCCTGCATTGAGCAACGGCATCACGTTCTCTTGGGTGATGCCGCCGATGGCACAGACCGGAACGTCCAGCTCCTGCTTGGCACGAACGATCAGGTCGAGGTCGGCGCGCGGTGCCGAGGGTTTGGTCGGCGAAGCAAAAAAGCTTCCAAACGCGATGTAGCTGGCACCGTTCGCGACCGCTTCCACCGCATTGCCGTAGTCATCGTAACAGGAAGCCCCGATGATTATCTCAGCGCCCAGGCGGGCACGTGCTTCATCTATCCTGCAATCCTCCCTGCCCAGGTGGACTCCATCGGCATCCACGGCTCGGGCCAGTTCGACGTCATCGTTGATGATCAGCAGGCTGCGGTGCTTGTGGGTCATCTTGCGCAGCCGCTCTGCAGTGCGCGTTCGCACATCGCGGTCATTGACCTTGTCCCGGTACTGGATGAGCGGGACGCCTGCAACCAGCACGGCCTGTACCCGCTTGAGAAAATCGGGTGTTCGGATGTCCTGCACATCGGCAATTGCATAGAGCCCCTGTAGCATGTGCATATTACGTCTTCATCGAGTGGATGGGTCCTTGCATGCATGTCAAGAATCTGCAAGGCGTTGTCGAGACATATTCAAGCACACTTCATGGGGTGTTCCTAGCAGACCGGTCGATGCGACTATTTCTTGATTCCTCACCACCGTGACCCCAAGTCTATTGCTGTCGCCTCCAGCCATTACCATCGAGGGATTCCACCCCAATGGCCGATCCCTGCTCATAGTGGTACCGCAGGTATCGCCAGTGAATGGCGTCCGAGAGCACTCTGGGACGCAATACGCCAAAACACTCCCCATCCGCTCTCAAACTTTGGTAGCGAATGCCAAAGCTACCAGCATCCCGCAATGCGTATCCGAGTTGCTGTGCTTCGCTGTAATCATCTGGATGGTAAATGGCATGCCCAGTCAGTTGTCGCACGTCATGCAAAGTGGCGGGTCCCAGTTGCGCACGTATCACGCGCATTTCCTGGGTAGTTTTTTCTACCCTGGATTCACGGAGGAATCGCGCCCGGTGAAACGAAGACTCGGCAATGGTGACAGCCTCATCAGGCGCACAGTAATAGACACCAAAATCCCGGTTGAATCGTCCGCCCCGACCGTCGACCGGCGGGCGGGTAAAAGCCGCCATGATCCAGGAAGCACCCTCGCCGTACACCCGGTCTTGCGGTCGCACCACGCGAATGTCGCCCACTTCATCGCGCAGTCTGGGGTTGGTAAGGGACTCGACGGCATAGAGTATGTCCCAATCCTGGGGGCTGGAGACACGCTCGAACAGGCTGACCTGCGGATAGCGGGACAGAACGACCCGATAGACGGGCCCATCTATCTCGCTCAGGGGCAGGGCATCGACGTCGATCACCAGCCACTTCGCTCCGCATCAAGGAAATTCCTGACCACGGCCAAGTCCACCACCTGCCCAACCAGCAACCGTTCTAGCGGTGCCATGCCGTTGAACAGCAGGTTGTCATTGGGCGTAGCCAGCCACCGATCGGCTAGAGTCCGGTCAGGGAACAGGATTTGCAGGGATTTGTAGATCCCCAGGATATAGCTGGCCCGCTCCAGCATATCCCGTGTCAGCTTGGCTTTTTCCGGGTGGCTCTTCCAGTTGTAGAGGGTCTTCTCGTTGCCAAGCCCCAGCAAGGTCATCTGCTGGGCACCCGTGAGCTTCCACTGACTGAAAATGGCAAAAATGGCCGGCAGCAGTGAACGGGTGACACTGGGACCACGTTGTAGCAGTTGTTCAGCTTGGGCAGTCATGATTACCTCCTGCACTGTATATTTACAGTGCTTTAATACAGTCTACTTGACTGTAATAATACAGTCAACGATGTCAGGAACACTTCTTGGAGGGACGGCTCGCGAGGGTGATGGCCCGGGTGCATGGCAGGGTGGACCGAGACAGGTGTGCACCGGCGGGCGGCAACAGGCATAGTGCCCTGGAAGACAGAGATGACAGCAATGTTTTCCTGTCAGGTGAGATGTAACACAGAGATTATGTCGGTAAGGTTCAGCGCACTATACTTTGTAAAACTATATCCTGAAGTGTGAACTCAAAAGAGTGCCAGATTTTCAGTCTTCTCAGGGTGCCGCACCACTGGGAGGTGTATCCCATGCCACTTGTCCGCGCATTCCCGTTTGGGTCCGGTTCGTTGCCCCGTTAGCCAGTGTAGGAGGTTTATGAAGGCACTTTTCGACAAGAACCACCAGTTGCTGGAACGCATGGTGACCTGGGTCCTGGGCCATCGCGGGTGGGTCTTAGGCGCTGCCATGCTGCTGACGCTGGTCACGGCCGTGGGCGCGGTCTTTCTCGGCATCACCAATGACTACCGCATCCTGTTCGACGAGGGCAACCCGCAACTGGCTGCCCTGGATACGCTGCGGGATACGTACTCCACCTCGGATCGACTGCTGATTGCAGTGGCCCCCCGCGACGGCGAGACCTTCACGCGTGAAGTGCTGGGTGCCTTTGAAGAACTGACCGAAGCGGCATGGCGAACCCCGTATTCCAGCCGGGTGGACTCGCTGACCAACTACCTGCACAGCGAGGCATTTGGCGATGACCTGGTCGTCGCCCCGCTGGTCGAGGATGCACGTGTGTTAAATGATGCCGAGCTTGCACGGGCCCGGGCCACCGCGCTCGGTGCAGACGAGTTGACCGGGCGCATCATTTCCCATGATGGGCGTGTCGGTGGCCTGCTGATCAATTTTGTCTTGCCTGATAAGCCCGACCAGGCAATCGTCGAGATTACCGACTATCTCAATGTATTGCTGGACGAGGCCCGTGCCCGCTATCCGGGCGTTGACTTCTACATGACCGGCAGCATCGTCATGAACCGGGCCTTCGCCGATGCCACCCGCGATGACGTGCTGACCCTGACACCAATTGTGTTCTTTGTCATCGTGCTCGTGGCGGTGTTCCTTTTGCGATCACTCTGGTGCACAGTCGCGATCATGACCATGACCCTGTTCGTGGTCGGTACCACCATGGGCTTTGCGGGCTGGCTTGGCACGATCCTGAGTCCCGGCAATGCCGGGGTGCCCATCATCGTCATGACCGTCACGGTCGCCCATTCGATCCATGTGGTCACCGGGTACATGTCTGCCATGCGGCGCGGGCTTGACAAGAATGCGGCCATCGTCGAGTCCATACGCATCAATGCCTACCCCGTGTTCTTGACCTCGCTGACCACGACCATCGGATTTCTCAGCCTGAATTTTGCGGATTCGCCGCCATTTCGCAGCCTGGGCAATTTCGTGGCATTCGGCATTTTCTGGGCATTCGTATATTCCATGACGCTCCTGCCGGCGCTGCTTTCCGTCTTTCCCCTGCACGTGCGGGAAGTGCAAACGGCGCGGCGCGGTTTTTTCGATCGCCTGGCGGACTTTGTCATTGCCCGGCGAACGTTCCTGTTCTGGTTTCTGGGGCTGGTCGCAGTGGCCCTGATCTCGGGCATCCCGCGCAATGAGCTGACCGACAACTGGACGGAGTATTTTGATGAGCGGTACGAGCTGCGCCGTTCCACGGATTTTGTCATCGACAACCTGAGCGGCCTGGACCTGCTCGAGTATTCGCTGGATGCAGGCCGTGCCGACGGCATCACCGACCCGGACTACCTGCGTGCCGTGGAGGCCTTTGCCGAGTGGTACCGCGAACAGCCGGAAGTCACCAATGTACAGGCCTTCACGGACATCATGAAGCGCCTGAACCGCAACATGCACGCAGACGACCCCGCGTTCCACCGGCTGCCCGACACCCAGGAACTTGCTGCACAATACCTGCTGCTGTACGAGCTCTCGCTCCCCGAGGGCATGGATCTCAACGACCGCATCAACATGGCCAAGTCGGCCACCCGCATGACCGTGATGGCCCGGGACATGTCCACCCGCGAACTGCGCCAGCTCGAAGACCGTGCCCAGGCCTGGCTGGCGGCCAACCTGCCCGGTGTGACTTCGCAGGCCTCGGGGATCAGCATGATCTTTGCCTACATCACCGAACGCAACATCTACAGCATGCTGCAAGGCACGGTGATCGCCATGATTCTCATCTCGATGATCCTGGTGCTGGCCTTCAGGAGCGTGCGCCTGGGTCTCGTCAGCCTGGTGCCCAATTTCATTCCGGCGGCCATGAGTTTCGGCCTGTGGGGCTATCTCGTCGGCTACGTCGGCCTGCCCGCATCGATCGTGGTAGCCATCGTCCTCGGCATCGTCGTGGACGACACGATTCATTTCCTGAGCAAGTACCTGAAAGCCCGGCGCGAGGGATTCCTCGCACCCGATGCGGTTCGCTTCTCCTTCAACACGGTGGGTCAGGCACTTTGGACCACGACCGCGGTCCTCGCGGCAGGCTTCCTGGTGTTCTCCTCGTCGGGATTCGAGCCGAGCTGGGCGCTCGGCATGCTGGTCGCCATCACGATCGTGTTTGCCCTGATAGCGGATTTCCTGCTTCTTCCGACCTTGCTGATTGCCATGGACCGCAAGCGATTGCGCTGAGGGTCGGCATTACCCGGTGACTTGTCAGAACGGCGGGTGGTCCCCGGCCGGCGTGTTACTTGGCCCAGTAAAAGCGGTTGGGAATTTTCTGGCCCATGCCGAGCTGGTGGGCCGACTGCAGGCATTTCCAGGCAAAATCCTGCGCCTGGTAGACGGCGGACAGCACCTCCTGTCCATGGGCCAGCAGCCCGGCGATGGCCGCCGCCAGCGTGCAGCCCGTGCCGTGGTACTGTCCCGGCATGCGCGGCCAGGCGTGCGAGTTGAGCTTGCGGTGATTGCCGTACAGGGCATTGTGAACTTCGTTTGCATCCTCCTGGCTGTCCGTGACCAGCACGTAATGTGCCCCGCGCTCAAGGATGGCCATGGCACAGGCCTCCAGCGTATCGCCCTCCGGTGCCAGCATTTTCACTTCGTGGCGGTTGGGCGTGATGACATTGACCAGCGGCGTGAGCAGCGCGTTGATGGCCTGTACCACACCGTCGTCTGCCAGCACCTTGCCCCCGCCTGCGCAGATGACCGGGTCCAGCACCACCAGCAGCCGGGGATAGTCCATCAGCAGTGAGTGGATGGCGCCTGCAGTTTCCACGCTCCCGACCAGGCCGATCTTGATGGCCGCGACATCCATGTCCTCCAGAACCACGCGGGCCTGCTCGATGATCATGTGCTCATCAACTTGTAGAGTTTTCTGCACGTTCGTAGTATTTTGAACCGTGATTGACGTGATCACGGGCGCCGTATGGCAGCCCAAGCTGGCCAGCGTTTCAATGTCGGCCTGTATGCCCGCCCCGCCTGTCGGGTCCGAGCCAGACATCGCCATTACTACAGGAACCGATGCAGTACTTTCATTCATTGCAGGTGCGCAAGAACAGGATCAATGCAGTATAAAACATATATGTGCGTGATTTGCGGGTGGATCTACGACGAAGCCCGCGGGGCTCCGGATGAGGGCATCGCTCCCGGCACGCGCTGGGAGGACATTCCCTTGAACTGGTGCTGCCCCGAATGCGGGGCGATGAAAGACGACTTCCAGATGATCGAGGTCTAGCGCCCGATCTGTCTTGCCAGGTGCGAGATTTTTGCGGACTGCTCAAGCGAGCACGTCCATTTGTATGCCAGGTCCAGCGATTCGGCGCAGGTGTAGACCCCGTGCCCGCAGGTTACGGTAATGCGGTGTTCGCTCAGGGCGCGCGCGACCACTTGCGGCGACTGCTCGGCGTATTGATCAAAGGGGATGCGGTGTACGGGCACTCTCGGGAAATACAGCTGTCCCTCGAAATCCACAGGTATGAAATCCTCCCCGTCCAGGGTGACCGCAATGCTGTACGGCCCGTGGCTGTGCAGCAGGACACGCGCTTTTGGGTTTTGCCGGTACACTTCGAGATGCAGTTTTATGTCAAACGAAGCATTCTCACCCGCATCGCCCTGCATGCTGCAGGCCACCAGGTCCTCGGGCGCCAGGGTGTCTGCACAGGATCCCGAAGGGGTGATCCAGACGGTGTCGCCTTCACGGAACGAGGCATTGCCGCTGTGTGAGTCGTTGTAGCCGTACTGGCGCAGCCAGGAATAGCAGGCCACCAGTTTTTCTTTCGTGCACATGGATTCGAAAGTTGATTTGTTTTATTGTCGGACGCGTTATTCAGCCAATGCCAGGACGGGTATCTTGAGATACATGAATGCCAGCCACTTTCGGAACGTGTAAGAGGACATACCGATGTCAGCCCTGATCTGCGGTTCTCTCGCTTACGATACCATCATGGTATTTCCGGGTCGATTCAAGGAGCACATCCTGCCGGAAAAAGTGCACATCCTGAATGTCTCCTTCATGGTGCCGCAGATTCGCCGCGAGTTCGGGGGATGTGCCGGCAATATTGCCTATAACCTGCACCTGCTGGGCGGTGAAGGCCAGATCATGGCCACGGCGGGGCAGGATTTTGAGCCCTACGCCGAATGGATCGAGCAGTGCGGCCTGAGCCAGCGCTACATCAAGAAAATCGGGCATGAATACACCGCGCAGGCGTTCGTCACCACGGACCTGGACGACAACCAGATCACCGCATTCCACTCGGGTGCCATGAACAACTCGCATGAAAACGATGTGCCCTCCGACGGGGACATCAGCATTGCGATCATCTCGCCGGACGGCAAGGAAGGCATGCTGCAGCATGCCCAGCAGTGCCATGAAGCCGGGATTCCGTTCATCTTCGACCCGGGCCAGGGCATGCCCATGTTCAACGGCGATGAACTGCTGTCGTTCATCGAGCAGGCCAGCTACATCTGCGTGAACGATTACGAGTCGGAATTGCTGCAGGAGCGCACTGGCCTCGGGATCCAGAAGATCGCCGAACAGGTGGAGGCCATGATCGTGACCTACGGCAGCAAGGGTTCCGCCATTCATACCGATGGCAGCCGTATCGAGATCCCGGCGGTGTGGGCCGGCTCGGTTCAGGACCCGACCGGCTGCGGGGACGCCTATCGCGGCGGGTTGCTGTTTGGCCTGATGAACGGCCTGGACTGGGAAGTCAGCGGCCGCATCGCCTCGCTGATCAGTGCCATCAAGGTGGCGCACCCCGGCACCCAGAACCACAGCATTACCCCGGACGAGTTCAGGGAGCGTTACGAGCAGGAGTTCGGTCACGCATTCTGACGTTTGCGCTGCGCGACTATGATTTCAGGCTGATCTGCTTCCAGCCGAGCTTGCTCGCATGGGCCGCAAGCTTCTCGTCGGCATCAACCGCGACCGGGAAGCCGACATGCTCAAGCAGTGGCAAATCATTAAAGGAATCGGTGTAGAAGTAGCTGTCCTGCAGGCTCTTGGAGCAGGAGTCGGCCCATTGGTCAGCACGCGTGACCTTGCCCGGCCCGAAGCAGGGAATGCCTTCAACCGCACCCGTGAACTCCCCGTTCTCCTGCGCCGGTTCGGTGGCGATCAGGTTTTCGATTCCCAGCAGTTCGCAGATCGGCTCGACGATGAAGCGGTTGGTCGAGGTGATGATCACCAGCTCGTCGCCGGCCTCGCGGTGTTGGCGGATGAGTTCATGGGCCTTGGCCTTGATCATCGGCCGGATGCGGGTCTCGACAAACCGGCTCCGCCATCGGCACAGCTCGGCGTAGGAATTTTCAGCCAGCGGCTTGAGGGCGAAGTCGAGGAATTCCAGGATGTCGAACGTGCCGGCGAGGTACTCCCGGTAAAAGCGCTCGTTTTCCTTTTCGTACGTGGCGCGGTCCACCTTGCCGGTAGTGGCGAGATAGCGGCCCCATTCATAGTCACTGTCCCCGTCCAGCAGGGTTTCATCGAGATCAAGGAAAACAATGGCCATGGCAGCAGGGTTCACTCAACGGTGCAGGGGAATCCGGTATTTTAAGCCCTTGTGCACAAGAATGGGTGTCGCTCAGAAGGGTTTGACGACGACCAGCACGACGATGGCCACCAGGGCCAGTACGGGCGCCTCGTTGAACCAGCGGTACCATACGTGGGAGCGGGTGTTCCTGTCTTCCCGGAATGCCTTCAGGATCACGCCGCACCAGACGTGGTAGAAAATCAGCAACCCGACCAGTGCGAGCTTGAGGGCCATCCAGCCGGTATGCAGGAAGCCCGGTACGTAATGGAGGATGGCAATGCCGGACAGCAGCGCCAGTACCGCACTCGGTGTCATGATTCCCCGGAAAAGTTTGCGCTCCATGATCTTGAAGCGTTCCTGGCTGGCCTGGTCGGTCGACATCGCATGGTATACGAACAGGCGCGGCAGGTAGAACAGTCCTGCGAACCAGGTGATGACGAAAACAATGTGAAACGCCTTGATCCAGAGCATATCGGTGATCCGGGTAGTTGCCGCTAGGTGAAGTATGAACTTTTCAGGTTGGCGAAGGTGAGCACGCCGTAGATCTTGGCCGCACCTTCGACTGAGAAACTGCGAATGCACAGCGCTTCCACGTTTTCCCTCAAGAACTGCTCGCGCGCGGAGCTGACGGTGGCCTTCAGATCGGTAAATCCAGCCCGCAAGCGCTTGGCAGGAATTTTCATGAGGTCGATGTCAGTCTCGCCAAGCCCCTCGTTTTCCATCAGGAAGTTGGTCAGATCCTTAGCCGCCAGTACCGACGTACCGGAGTCTTCCAGGATCACGATCCACTCCGTCCCGCCCTTGACCAGTTCCTTGGCCTGTCCGGGTGTGACCGCCCGGGGGCTGTTCTTGATGTTGCGGTTCATGATATTGACCACGCCCACCCGACCGAAGGCCTGGCCCAGGGGGTTGTGGCGATAATCCATGCCGCGTTCTCGCATCAGCGTGCGGTAAATGGAGTGCTGGCCAAACAGCACGCTGGCCGTCAGCCCCGCCGTGACGATCGCCAGCATCCCGGGCAGGATCACGTTCGAGTTGCGGGTCAGCTCAAAGACCGCGGTCAGTGCCGCAAGCGGAGCCTGCAGGACCGCGCCCATCATCGCACCCATGCCGATCAGGGCATACAGACCCGGGGAGGAGGTGGGTCCAGGGATCGCCCATTGCCCGAGAATGCCCATCATGCCGCCGAGGCATGCGCCGATGAAGAAGGTCGGGCCAATCAGCCCGGCCGGCAGCCCGAGGCCTACACTGCAGGCAGTGGCCACCACCTTGGCTGCAAATATCATGAGCAGCAGGACCAGCCCGATCTCGTTTTGCAGGATGCTGCTTGCCGTGTCGTAGCCCAGCCCCATGATTTGCGGGACGAACACGGCCAAGACGCCCGTGATGGCGCCTGCGATCAGGAATCGTTTCCAGAGCGGCAGTTCGCGCCCGGTGCGTGCCGTAAACCGGGTCAGGAAAATAAAGAGAAATGCGGCAAACCCGGTAACCATTCCAAGCAGGACAATGTAGGGAAGCTCAAGCAGGGTGATGAACTCGAAGTTGGGCACGGAGAATACGGGTTCTGCCCCGAACACGGCCCGGGAAATCGCCGTGGCGCTGACGGCCGCCAGGATGACCGGCAGGAACCCGGCCAGCGTGTATTCCATCATCACCACTTCCAGGGCAAAGATCACACCGGCCAGCGGGGTGTTGAACGAGGCGCTGATGCCGGCCGCTGCCCCGCAGGCGATCAGCGTGCGGATCGCATTGTCCGGGAGCGTCAGGCGCTGTCCCAGGAGACTGCCGGTGGCCGCCCCCAGGTGCACGGAAGGGCCTTCGCGCCCCATGGACTGTCCCGAAATGATGGCAAGTGCCGCGCCCACGTACTGCAGTACCAGGCCCCGCAGACCCAGGTATCCCCGGTTGTAGGAAAGCCGTTCCATGACGTGCAGCACGCCCACGGTGTTCTGCCCCTTGGCCCAGAGCCTGAATACCAGCGCAATCAGAAGCGCCCCGGCCACGGGCAGTGCAATGCGAAAGGCGAGCGGCAGCCCTTCAAAGTTTCCGGGCGCATTGTCTGGCAGGAAAAGCAGCTGGGCATATTCGATCAGCAGCCGGAAGGATACGATCACAAGCCCCGTTGCCAGCCCGGCAATCACGCTCAGGACCGCAAGCAGGGCCAGCGCGTCCGGCCTTGAGGTGCGAAACCGCAGGTCCTCGAGCGCAGTATGAATGAAGCTTCTGAAGCGCGGCAGCTTTTTCATAGCAGGGATTATGCCAGAGGTAATCCGGGGCAGGGTCCGGCTTTTGGCTGCCTGCGCGAATCTTGTATGATGCACGGGACCCCAACATGGACCAGCCAAGATGATTTCTGTCGGAATAGTCGGAGGAACCGGATACACCGGTGCGGAACTGCTGCGCCTGCTCGCCACCCACCCCGGGGCCCGCGTGCAGGCCGTGACCTCGCGAAGCGAGGCCGGCAATGCGCTCGCTGGACTGTACCCCCACCTCTCCGGCCTGGGCGAGCTGGAATTCGTGGCGCCTGATCCGTCCGAACTCAAGCAGTGCGATTGCGTCTTTTTTGCCGCACCCAACGGCACCGCCATGCACATGGTGCCGGAACTGGTTGAAGCCGGGGTCCGGGTCATTGATCTGGCAGCGGATTTCAGGATCAAGGATGCAGCCACCTGGGAGCATTGGTACAAGCAGGCGCATGCCTGCCCGGAATTACTGCAGGAGGCCGTCTACGGGCTTCCCGAGGTGCATCGCGAGGACATCCGAAGCGCGCGCCTGGTCGCCAATCCGGGCTGCTACCCCACGGCCATCATCCTGGCCGTCCTGCCCCTGCTTGAGCAGGGACTGGCCGGGCAGGCCCCCCTGATCGCGGATGCCAAGTCCGGGGTAAGCGGTGCCGGGCGGGGTGCTAATGTACCGACCCTGTTCAGCGAGGCCGGGGAAAATTTCAAGGCGTACAACGTGGCTGCCCATCGGCACTGGCCGGAGATCACGCAGGAGCTGCAAGGCATCAGCGAGGCCCCGGTGAACCTTACGTTTACTCCACATCTTGTGCCCATGGTGCGAGGCATATTTGCCACCGTCTACGTGCAGGGCGTGGAGTCTTCGGTGGATCTGGACTCCATCTACAGGCAGCGGTTTACTCAGGAACCCTTTGTCGAGGTCCTGCAGGGCGATGCGCTGCCGGAGACCAAGCACGTGCGCGGCTCCAACTCCTGCCGCATCTCCGTGCAGCGGCCCAACGGTGGCGACATGGTGGTCGTGTTGTCGGTGATCGACAATCTGGTCAAGGGGGCGGCAGGGCAGGCCGTGCAGAACATGAACCTCATGTTCGGCCTCGATGAAACCTCAGGGCTCCAGGCCGCGGGCCTTTTCCCGTAGGCCTTCGCTGGGTTTCGGTCTTGTCAGGACGATGGCACGGAATATTCGCATCCGAGAACCTTTTGCACGCCCGGTGTCGCGCATCCAAATCGTCCTGATTTTTCTGGTCGCAATGGCCATCGCCTTTGGGCTTGGCACAATGAGCAGGAATCTGCCCTTCCTGGAAGACCTGGTGGCGTCCGAGGTCTCGGACAAGAACAAGGTGATCCGGTCGCTGGAGAAGTCGAACGACCGGCTCAAGAACGAGGTGGCGCTTGCCAAGCGAAATGCAGAAGCCGAGTCGGTAGCGCTAAAGGAATTGAAATCCATGATGCGCGAGAAGGATGCCGAGTTGCTGCAGCTGACCCAGGAGCTTCATTTTTATCGTACACTCTACTCGCCTGATGCGGACAACACCGCAGTGCAGGTGAGGGCCTTGCAGATGCAGGCAGGCGACACTGCGGGTGAGTTTGACTACCGTCTGATCCTGACCGGCGTGGCCAGGAAAAGGGAAAAGGTTTCTGGGGTGATTGGCCTCAGTGTGGCTGGCGAACAGCAGGGAGTGGCGAAAGAACTCGTGGTTGAAGCCACTCGCGGGGCACGCAAGAAGGATGCGCCGAGATTTTCTTTCAGGTATTTTCAGGAGATATCAGGCAGCCTGTCGTTGCCTGAGGACTTCGCACCGAGCGAAGTGCAGGTGGAGTTGCTTCGGGACGGCAGAAAGAGCAAGCCGGTTGTCGCAAGTTACAGTTGGGACGAGGTCTACGAGCGGAATGAGCTTCACACGGTGCGATCGGAGGAATGAATATGGCATTTAGGAAAAAAATCAAGGCGGTCCAGATCGATACCCTGGTCGGCCCGATGTCCAAGGTGGTCGGCGATGTCTATTACGGCGGCGGGCTGCAGATCGAAGGCACGGTTGAGGGCAATGTCATGGCAAAGAGCGAGGACAAGAGTGTGCTAGTCATCAACGAGATGGGGGTGGTCGAGGGTGAAATTCGTGGCACCTCCATCATCATCGACGGCACCGTGCACGGCGACATCTATGCCAGCGAAGGCATCGAGCTGAAAGCCGGTGCCAAGATCAACGGCGACATTTACTACACCTCGCTGGGCATGACCGTGGGCGCCGAGGTCAACGGAAAGCTGGTCTGCCAGCCCTCCAGCAATCCCTCTAGCAATCCTCCGGATACCCTGTAGGCAGCTACTTTCGGGATATTGACTAGGGAATTGAGGTCTAGTACTTATACGCTGTAGATTACAGTTTTTGGCACGGAGTACAGTCATGTCCGCAACTGAAACCGCAACCGCACCACCCCCATCGTTGGTATTCACGGATGCTGCTGCCAACAAGGTCAAGCAGCTCATCGAGGAAGAGGACAACCAGGACCTCAAGCTTCGCGTATTCGTGAGCGGCGGCGGATGCTCCGGGTTCCAGTACGGATTCACCTTTGACGAGAACTTCCAGGACGGGGACACCTCGGTCGAAAACGGCGGCATCACCCTGCTGGTCGACCCGATGAGCTTCCAGTACCTGATGGGAGCCGAAATCGATTACACGGAAGGCCTGGAAGGGGCCCAGTTCGTCATTCGAAACCCCAATGCGCAGACGACCTGCGGCTGTGGTTCCTCATTTTCTCCAGGCTAAGAAGCCAGCCTGATCCTATCCAGAAAAGGCGCCCACAGGGCGCCTTTTTTTGTGGCCAGCCCAAACCCTCACTTCGGCCGGTGGACCTCACCGAGGACCACGTCCCGGCAGGCCCCGGTGACGCTGGGCAGGTTGGCAGGCGTGCCGTCCACAGCCTGTTTGGCGAGCCAGGCGAATGTCATGGCCTCAAGCCACTTCGAGGGGACTTTGTGCGCATCGGTGCATTCCACGGACAGGCCTTCCATCGCGTGCTCCAGGCGCGAGACCAGATGGGCATTGTTGCTTCCCCCACCGCAGAGCAGAACGCGTGTCACCGGCAGCGGGTGGGCATGCGTGGCCTGGGCAACGGATATCGCCGTGAGCTCCATCAGGGTCGCCTGCACGTCCGCTTCGGACAGGGGCTCTTCATGCCGGGCAAGCATGGCCTGCAGCCAGTCGAGGTTGAACGTCTCGCGGCCGGTGGATTTGGGTGGCGGGCGCTGGAAATAGGGATCTTCCAGCATCCGATCAAGCAAATCCTGGTGCACGGTTCCGCTTTTCGCCCACTCGCCATCCCGGTCGAAATCAAGGCCCCGGCAGTGCTGGATCCAGGCATCCGATAACGTATTCGCGGGCCCTGTATCAAAACCTGTGACTTGCAGGGACGGGTCTGACGGCAGGAAGGTGAGGTTGGCGATGCCCCCCAGGTTCAGGATGGCCCGGTCTTCGTGTTCGCTGCGAAACAGCCGGGCATGGTAGGCGCAGGCAAGCGGCGCCCCCTGGCCTCCTGCATCAATATCAGCCTTGCGGAAATTGCCAACGGTCGGGATTCCCGCACTGCGCGCGATCTCTTCTGCGTTGCCGAGCTGGATCGAGACCGGCGGTGTGCCCTGCGGGTCATGAAACACCGTTTGCCCGTGGCTGCCCACGGCTTCCACCTGGTCTGCACCGACCGCGGCCTCCTCCAGCAGGCGGTGAATAGCCTGTACAGAGGCCTCCACGAACTGGTGATCAAGTGTTTCGGTCTCCTGGGGCCAGGCCCCGGCATCAATGACGCGGTTGATTTCGCATTTCAGGTCCGCATCGATCCGCTGGCTGAAGTGTGCAAGCAGGCGGCAGTCCGAGTCGGAAAAATCCATCAGCACGGCATCGATGGCGTCCACGCTGGTGCCGGACATCAGTCCGATGAAAAGTCTGGCCATGTTCTGTGCACCCTGTTCCTCGTCGTGGGGTACAGTGTGCTACATGTGAGGCAATTCTGGAAAGTGCGGGCCTACAGGCTCTGCAGGGCCAGGCGGTTCAGTGCGTAGGCGTCGAGTTGCTTGGCGGGGGCCTGGATCGTGGTCTGAAAACGGTCCATCTCGGCCTTGGGCAGGGATTTGGTTTGCGGCAACTTGACCTTCAGCGGGTTGCGGTGGACCCCGTTGACACGGAACTCGTAATGCAGGTGCGGGCCAGTCGATAGGCCCGTGCTGCCCACGTAGCCGATGGTCTGGCCTTGCTTGACCTTGTGCCCGACGCCGGTGCCACGGGCGTACCTGGACATGTGCGCATACAGGGTGGTGTAGATGTTGCCATGCCGGAGCACGATCACCTTTCCGTACTGGCCCTTGGTGCCACGGTAGATGACCCGGCCAGCACCCGTGGCCTTGATGGGTGTGCCGGTCGGCGCCGCATAGTCGATGCCCTTGTGCGCACGGATGACGTTCAGGATGGGATGGCGCCTTCTCGGGTTGAAGTAGGAACTGATCCGCGCCAGCTGCACCGGGGTTCGCAGGAAGGCCTTGTGCAGGCTATTGCCCTCAAGCGTGTAGTAGTCGGTATGGCCGCTTTCATCGGTGTAGCGATAGGCCCTGTAGGTGGTGCCCCTGTTTACAAACTCGGCCGCGGCAATTTCACCGTCCTCGACCTCCTCCCCGTCCAGGAGAAGTTTTTCGTACAGGATGGAGAAGCTGTCACCGACCCGCAGGTCAAGCGCAAAATCGATGTCCCAGCGAAAGATGTGCACCAGGTCCTGGATCAGGGTATCGGACATCCCGGCCCTTTTCCCTGCAAGATACAGCGAGGAATCGATGTGGCCGCCGGTATATTGCAGGATCGTGTCCAGTTGCCGGTGCAGGGTTTCGGCCACGAAGGAATCATTGTTCCGGGAATACACGAGGGAACGGTACGGGGTCTGTACCAGTTCCAGACGGTCCAGCCGCTCTCCGCTGAGCGTGAAGACCAGCTTCTGTCCCGGGTAGATCCGCTCAAGCGCCCGGTGATCCTCGCCCGGTTTCAGGAGTTGGGCCAGGTTGGAATAGATTCCAAGGCGCATGAAGATTGCCGAGAGCGAGTCCCCTCGTTTCACCACCACGGTTGTCGGCTTGCCCGCCTGAACGGGTGTGGTTGGTTCCGGTGTTTCGGCCGCATCCAGGTCACGTTCAACATCCGCAAACGCCTGGGGGGAAAGCTGCTTCAACGGCAGGTCGGTCACCTGCATGGCGGCATTGGCTAGATTCGTACCGCCTGGTGTAGACTGCCCGGGTGGGGTGATCAGGATGGCTGCTGCGACCAGCAGGCCAGCCACCAGTACCGTTGCCAGGGGAATCAGGGGAAAGCTGCGTGCCGGCCTTTTGCGGGAAGTTCCCATACTTTAAGATGGACCTTCAACCATGGACACACTGTTCAAAAGAATAATCTTGGATTCCTGCATATGGTGACGTCCCTGTTCTCTCAGAGCTTGGCAGAATTTAGCAAAATCGGCGGGTCATTAAAAGCGAGGGCGGCCGTCCGACCAGGGGCCCGTGCGGAAAGACCGGATGACTGACAGGATTTCCATGGAGGAACTGGTCCGCGGGGCCGAGGAAGTGATCGTGGCCGAGGACCTGGAGGCCCGGCTGGCCACCGGCAAGCCCTTGCGTGTGAAAGCGGGCTTTGATCCCACGGCACCGGACCTGCACCTCGGGCACACCGTGCTCATCAACAAGCTGCGCCAGTTCCAGCAGGCCGGCCATGAAATCATTTTCCTGATCGGTGACTTTACCGGCATGATCGGGGACCCGACCGGCAGGAACACCATGCGGAAACCGATGACGCGTGAGCAGGTGCAGGAAAATGCCGAGACCTACCGCGAGCAGGTGTTCAGGATTCTCGATCCCGAGACCACGCGGATCGAGTTCAACTCCACCTGGATGGATACCCAGAGCGCGACCGATCTCGTCAAGCTGGCGTCCAAGTACACGGTGGCGCGCATGCTGGAGCGCAATGATTTCCAGCAGCGCTACGAGTCCGGACAGGGCATTGCCATCCACGAACTGCTGTACCCGCTGGTGCAGGGCTATGACTCGGTGGTCCTGGAAGCGGACCTGGAGCTTGGCGGCACCGACCAGAAATTCAACCTGCTGGTGGGGCGTGAGTTGCAAAAGGAACACGGCCAGCCGCCCCAGGTGGTCATGACCTTGCCGATCCTGGAGGGCGTGACCCAGGGCCCGGAGAAGATGTCGAAGTCTCTCGACAACTACATCGGCATCACCGAGGCGCCCAATGAAATTTTCGGCAAGCTCATGAGCATCGACGATGAGAAGATGTGGCGCTACTTCGAGTTGCTGAGCTTTCGCCCGATGACAGAGATCGAGTCCCTTCGCAAGGCCGTAGGGCAGGGCAAGAACCCGAGAGACGTCAAGTTCGAGCTGGCGCTTGAGATCACCGAGCGCTTCCATGACCAAAAGTCCGCGAAGGCCGCCAAGGAGGATTTTATCCAGCGCTTCCAGAAAAGCGCCATCCCCGAGGAGATCCAGGAGAAAAGCATCGACTGTGGGGGCAAAGAGATCCCGATCCGCAATCTCCTCAAAGAAGCCGGGCTGGTCAGCAGCACGTCGGAAGCCATGCGCATGATTCGCCAGGGGGCCGTTCGAATCGACGGCAGCAAGGTGGAGGATACGGACCTGTCTCTGAGCGCCGGAACTTCGGGCATCTTCCAGGTCGGCAAGCGCAAGTTCTTGAAAATAAGCCTGAGCTAGCCCGATGACGGCGCATTATGCTTATCGCCCTTCGTGGCGTGGCCTCTGCCGCCGGTGGATGTGGCTCATCGTCTGGGTTGCCCCACTCCTCGGCGGCAATGCCGCAGCAGCGGCACTGACTGACGAAGACTGCTTCCAGGAGCTTGCCTCAGTCGACTACGGCCATTCGAGCGAGTCGTTTGATAGCAATCGCTTTCGCTACGTGTTCCAGCACGTTGACGAGTACCCCTACTACAGGATCATCGAAGACGTCTTTGTGGGCATCAAGACCGAGAAGCGCGAGCTGGATTCCATAGTTCCCAATCGGTATTACTGGAGATTCGTGCAAGGTCGCAGCGGTGTTGGCGCCAAGGACAACTATTCACTGTTCCACGACATCCGGGGTGAAACCGATGTCCAGGGCATCCCGGTGCAGATCAATGTCGGCGGGGACTTCGCCTTTTTTCTTTATCCGAGGTCAGCCACCGACGGCAGGACCTATCTTGCACAAGGCGCCAAGAGGGGTGACTTCAGTGTGTTGGCCACGGTAGGCGACGGCATGGAGTTCATCGCTACACGGCGCTCCGGGCAATGGCGGCTCGGAGACGATACGGTGCTGCGGCTCTACAGTTCGCGCTTCAGCCACTGCGACGTCTGGTGTGACGGCGAATACGGTGGAAAGTACCTGAGAACGATATTTCAGCTCGACCATGCAGTCACCGTGGGCGGCAAGACGTATCAAAACTCCAAGCTGTGCAGGTTGCAGTATTACCCCTTGGTCGTGACCAACTCGACGGCGCTGCTGGCTGCCGTGGAGGCGGAACTGACCGCCCGGGCGGACCGGATACACGCAGCTCGGATCGTGAACGGACTGGTGCCGGCGTCAGCAGATGAGTGGAAGGCGGCGTTTGAACGCGTTGATCCGAGCGTATTGGTGAAGGTTGCTGCGATGCCGAGAGATCATCGCGGTGACTATTCGGTGGCCACCAAGTTCGGGACCGTGTCCGTCAAGTTCACGCGTGATTTGAGCGAAGACAACGACGACCTGCGGAGCAGTTCGTTTTACCGTGGCTCTTACCGGTTTTGGCGGCACTCGATCGATGGCCGGCTGGTAGTCGATGGCCGAGATCTCGGTGTGGTAACCGAGGTCGATCTCGGCGAGATCAACCATGGTCAGGCACTAAGGAAGAGGGTTCTGGACCAGAAATTCCGCTCCTTCGGCGCAAAGGTACGCAATGACAATGGCGGACTTCAATGCACGAATGACGGGTGTGACATCGTTGTGCGCCGAAATTTGTTG